>JAKUQS010000099.1 GCA_022451485.1 Gammaproteobacteria bacterium | reverse complement strand
GAGCATCGGCGATTCGTTCAAAGGCATAAATTGTCTGTGCGTAGGTATCTCCAGGGGCATGCAGTTTTCCGCTTGGCTGTATTGCGGTCGTCCCGGCTACGAAGACAAATGGCCCAACACGTTTTGCGCGAACGTATGATCCGATTTTCTCAAATCGGCCACCGCCTGAGGTTGACATTTTCACCATAATCTCGTCAGTCTACAGCAATACAAAATACTGAAACACGCTACCAACAACATCTACGATGTTTTCCCGTCTAACCCGAAATCGAACCCGCTTGGCTGATGATGTTTATGAACAGATCCTGTCAGCAATCCTATCGGGTGAGATCGTTCCTGGCGAGCGCCTCATTCAGGAAAACATCGCCAGTCAGATCGACGTCAGCCGTACCCCAGTCCGAGAAGCTTTCTTGCGACTTGAACGCGAAGGTGTGCTGGAGACTGCGGGCCGCGGTGGCTTCCAGATACGCAACATTACCGAACAGGAAATACAAGAGTTATACCTCGCCCGAGAAGCCGTCGAGGGATTTGCAGCAAAGCTGCTTGCTGGTGCGCTTTCCCAAGAACAAGTGCAGAACATAGAAGCAGCGGTCAGATCGGAGATAAGCTTGAATTCCACCCACAAAGAAGAACACTTTCATGCTAATCGCAATATCCATCGAACTATCGTTGCTCAAACCGGTAACGGTATTTTGTTAGACATGTTTGACAGCATATGGAACAGGGGTATTTCCATCCGTAGCTTTTCAGCTTATCGGATACCTGACGATACCGATAACAGAGAACAGCATCTGGAGTTGCTTGATCAAATCAAACTGGGACCCACGGTCGAGGCAGAGAACGCCATGGTGGCCCACATCCGAGAAGGGCTACATAACCATGTTCGTTGGCTTCATGATGAGAGGCATTGAATGCGGTCAGGTTTAACGGCATGGAAGTTGTACCTATTAATTAACAACGTCTCTATGAACCGTATTAGGCAGTGATTTATAATCATTGTATTCAGTATACAAACGATCAAGGGCAATATTATGTGCGGCATAGCAGGCAGAATTCTGGCTGAACCCGGTCAGGTTGGCGCGGACCTCGTCAACCTTATGCATGCGCAGCGCCACCGAGGAGCGGATTCAACCGGCTTTGCGCTGTACGGAAAGCCTCTCGAGAACGGTTATGTTGTGCGAGCGATGACTGCTCAACGACAGAATCTGTCTGCAGATCTCGAATTATTTCTCGACCTTCTACGCGAGCATGGCAGCGACTTTCTAAGCGACCCAACCCACGACGAGGCAGATTCAGATCATGTGTCTGTGCGCATGGAGATTCGTGAGCCCACGTCTCTCACAGACTGGGTACATCAAATCGATGACTATTCTGATCGTATTGAAGTGCAGTCGGTCGGGCGGGCCCTAGAAATTGTAAAGGACCTTGGCGGTGCCGCAGAAGTCGCGGAAAAACACAACGTCCGCGATTTCATTGGGTCACACGGACTGGGGCACGCTCGAATGGCGACAGAGTCAGATGTCTCGCCGACTGCCAGTCATCCGTTCTGGGCTCGGCCTTTCCCCGATGTCGCCATTGTTCACAACGGCCAGATTACCGATTACTTCACGTGGCGGGCACGACTGGAAAGAAAAGGCTACCGTTTCATGACCGAAAACGATAGTGAACTGCTGGCGGTATGGATATCCGACCGAATGAGCCAAGGAGAGACCCAAGCGGAAGCGCTGAAGCGTTCGTTAGTTGAGATCGATGGCGTCTTCACCTTTCTGTACAGCAACCACGACCAGCTAGGATTCGCAAAAGATCGTTGGGCAATAAAGCCACTGGTGGCAGTAGACAACAATAGTGCACTCTCGATAGCAACCGAAGAGCAGGCCGTACGAACTATTCATCTTGACGAAGTCGAAGTAGTTAACTTTGACGGTCCTAGCCTTATAAAGACCTGGCAGACTCACTCATCGCTCGACCGCGCAGCATGAACGAACTTGAAATTCAGATCGCCGACCAACCGTTACGCGAGTGCAACCAGGCTATTCGGGCTGGAATTGAATCAGGCCGACCCGTCACCGTTACCGATACTCGTTCACGCCATAACTTAGGCATCGGTCTACCCGCTGGTGCAGAGGTTCATTTCGAAGGTAGTGTGGGCTATTACTGTGGCGGTCTCAACAACGGTGCTCACATCACAATATCCCGCAATGCCGGCTGGGCGGCTGGAGAAGCTATGGCCAGTGGCGAAATTACAATAAACGGATACGCTGGTATGAGTCTCGGAGCCTCGATGCGCGGCGGTTTAATTCATGTCAAAGGAGATGCTGGACCTCGCTGTGGTGTCTCCATGAAAGGCGGCGACATTATTGTAGAAGGCAAGATAGGATATTTGTCGGGATTTATGGCCCACGCCGGCCGTATCATCGCACTGGGTGGCGCGGGCGAGGCATGTGCCGATTCTCTCTGGGGTGGTGAAGTGTGGGTCGCTGGCCCTATCGAATCCTTAGGGGTGGATTCAAAAATCGCGCAACCGTCAGATGATGAAGTTGAACAGATTGAGGCTCTGCTAACCAGTAGAGGTCTGGAGGATAGCAGTCGCTCTTGGCAGAAAATAGTATCAGCGGAGCGACTATGGCACTTTGAAAGTCGGGATGCGAGCGCATGGCTAATGATCTAAAAACCCCCTACACCTATCCCTTTGAGGCTCCCGCAGAAGACGCGGTCGCAATGACTGACGGCGCCGACTCTAACCGGCCGGCCGGCATCCCTTCGTCCTATGAAAAAGGTGATTCTGTACGCTGGACGCCTCAATCTATTTCGGAAGTACATGCACTATCGCGTCTTGGACGTTACCAAATCCGGGGCTTTAATACCTTCAA
>JAKUQS010000098.1 GCA_022451485.1 Gammaproteobacteria bacterium | reverse complement strand
AAAAAGCGCGTTGGCGCAATTTCTACGACCCCGACGAGGTCTTGGGTTGGCCGATAAAACCCGTCAGACCTGCCTACGCGCGGGCAGTTGACGCAGATATTCGGCTGCAGGTCGGTGCTGCCGTGAGTGGTTGGACTCCGGCGGCACACCTGCTTTACTGGCGTGATCGCAGGTTTGCTCGCCACGTCGCAGAATTTCTGACGACTTTTGCCTCTAGGAGCGGTTGATCAGTTTCTTCGCTGGCAGGCTTGAACGATCGACGCCACGTCGAGTTGATAGGTTTCGTAAAGCTCGCTGAGTGTTCCCGACTGACCAAATTGTTCGACACCGAGCGCATTGACGCGCTGCCCCCGCACGGCGCCGAGCCAACTCAAAACCGCCGGATGGCTGTCCGAAACGGTAACGAGACGGGCATTGCCAGCCAGTGGCTCGAACAATCGTTCGATGGCGGCGGTTGTTTCCCGCTCACCGGCTTGACGCGCGCGTTGGGCCGCAAGCCAGCCTCGATGCAGGCGGTCTGCGGAGGTTACTGCCAGCAAACCCGCACCGGGTTCGTGCGTGGTAATTGCTTTGTGGGCCTCGAGCGCTTGAGGAGCCATGACACCCATGTAGGCGATCACTAGACTGGCACCGTCCGCTGGCGGGCGCAGCCAGTAGCCCCCTTCAATGATTTGATCGGCAAGGCCCGTATCCAGAGGGCGTTCGCGTTGGTCGATGCGACGAGTACTGAGGCGCAGATACACCGAACCGCCGCGTTGATCACCCAAAAGATCATCGGGCTCGAGTGTTTTTGCCTCGGCCTGCAGGTGTTCGAATGACCAACGTAGAATGACCGCGAGCTCGTCGGCGTAAGCCGGTTCAAACGCAGAGAGGCCCGGTTTGGCCATGCCCAGCAGTGGTGTCGCGCTCGATTGGTGGGCGCCTCCTTCTGGCGCGAGTGAGATGCCCGAGGGCGTCGCCACCAGGATGAATCGTGCGTCCTGGTAACACGCGTAGTTCAGCGCATCGAGACCGCGATCAATGAACGGATCGTAAAGCGTGCCGATCGGTAGCAACCGTTCTCCAAACAAGGAATGCGATAGTCCGGCAGCGGCCAACAGGATAAAAAGATTGTTTTCCGCAATACCAAGTTCCATGTGCTGGCCCTTGGGGGAACTTTCCCACTGACGAAGGGAGTTCACTTCCCCCTCGGAGAAAAGATCGCGCTGGGTACTGCGATGAAACAGTCCACGACGGTTAACCCAACCACCAAGGTTGGTTGAAACCGTGACATCCGGAGACGTCGTCACAATCCTTTCAGCCAGTGGATCGTTGGTGCGTGCGATACCGTCGAGGATGCGCCCGAAGGCCTCTTGTGTGGAGGTCCGTTGGTTGCTCGGTGTTTTCAGGGTCTCTGGCACCGGAATGGGTTTGGACTGATGACGCCGGGCCTTTTTTGCATTGAAGGGAATATGCTCGACGAAGCGCTGCAGCAGCGTGTTGGCGATTGGCAGGCCCTCAAATGGTTCCCATTCCGCGCCTTCGGTGATGCCGTGCCGTTGCCGCATTGCATCGACTTGTTCAGGCGTCATTAAGCCGGCGTGATTGTCTTTGTGTCCGGCAAGCGGTAAGCCGTGTCCCTTGATGGTGTAAGCAAAAAAGCAGGTTGGTTGATCATCTGTAATCGCCTCGAACGCTTCGAGCATGCTCTCTATACAGTGTCCGCCGAGATTGGTCATCAGGGTATGCAGGGCATTGTCGTCGTAGTCGCCAATCAGCTGCTGTACGCCTGAGCGTGCGCCGATGTCATCCAGCAAACGTTCACGCCAGGCAGCCCCACCCTTGTAAACGAGAGCGGAATATTGCGTATTCGGGCAGGCGTCGATCCATTGGCGAAGCGCTTCTCCCCCAGGGCGGGCATAAGCTGCTTGCAGCAGGCGACCGTATTTGACCGTTACGACTCGCCAGCCCATGCTGTTAAATAATCGGCTGAAACGATTGAGCAGGCGGTCTGAAATGACGGCGTCGAGGCTCTGCCGGTTGTAATCAATGACCCACCACAGGTCACGGACATCGTGTTTCCAACCCTCTAACAACGCCTCATAAATATTGCCCTCATCGAGTTCGGCATCCCCCACCACCGCCACCATTCGGCCGCGCTCCGTAGCCCAGCCGTGGGCATCAAGGTAGTCCTGCACCAATGCGGCGAAACTGGTCATGGCAACGCCGAGGCCGACTGACCCGGTAGAGAAATCGACATCGTCAACATCCTTGGTGCGCGATGGATACGACTGAGCGCCTCCTAAGGCGCGAAAACGGGCCAATTGCTCGCGCGACTGGTTGCCTAATAGATACTGAATTGCATGAAAGACGGGGCTACCGTGTGGTTTGACCGCCACTCGATCGTGCGGACGTAGCGTGGAGAAATAAAGAGCGCTCATCAACGTCACCATCGAGGCGGATGACGCCTGGTGACCGCCAACCTTGAGCTCACCGTCACTCGAACGCAGGTGATTGGCGTGGTGAATCATCCACACTGACAACCACAGCACCTTCTGCTCCAGCGCTTTGAGGGCCGCTAGACGGTCTATGTCTGTGGCCGGAAAAATGGGTTCAGCGTCGGGATCAAGCATTGCGTGATTCATGGCAGAAACTTTGCAATGGCGTTTTTAGCAGTATATTTCGAAGTCTTAGGTAAAGGATTTCTTTATTGCTAATAATCGAGATAAAATAGCAATATTCATTCATTTATTCGGTATAAAAAGACAAGTAATGTCTCAAATGCGCTTAGATTCAATCGATTTAAAAATTCTTAACATCATTCAGGGGGCGGCACGTATCTCCAACCCCGAGTTGGCTGAGCGCGTTGGTCTTTCCCCCTCGCCGTGCTGGCGGCGGGTCAGGGCACTGGAAGAATCAG
>JAKUQS010000097.1 GCA_022451485.1 Gammaproteobacteria bacterium | reverse complement strand
GTGCAGGTAGGGTTTACCCGTGACGTTAGTCAAGCCGTTCAGAACGGTTTCGGGGCGATCTACTACATTTGCCTGAAGCCAGTCGACCCATAAAACATTGGCTGGGTAGATGTTTCGGCGCCAGAAATCATCCACTACTTCACAGACGAACTGCCGTTCATCTGTCAGCAGTTCCGATTCAAATGGCTGAGAACCTTCGAACGCATTTTCGGTAAGGACGCGTTGACAAAACCCATGGATGGTAAAAATCGCAGCCTCATCAAAATCTGCGATGGCCCGTCGCAAACGTTTGACGGCCAGTTCCGAATCCGGATGAATTGCAGCAAGATGGTTCAGGAGTGCATCTTCTCCAGCATCCCCGTGTTGAAACACCCCAACCGCCTGCAGCAACAGATCACGGACCCGTTCTCGCAACTCCCGGGTGGCGGCATGGGTGTAGGTCACGACAAGAATATTCCTGACCTGAATTTCGGTCTGGAGTACAGTTCTCAAGTAAAGCGCCGCAATCGTCCGCGTTTTACCAGTGCCCGCAGCCGCTTCCACCAGATTCATTCCGGCGAGCGGCAACGCGCAGATATCCAGAGGTGGCGTCGCCATCAGCGTATCACCACTCGATTCGCCTGCAGTGGCCCGAGGATCCGAGAGGCCAGCTGTTCGAATTCCCCCTCTAGAATCTCAATGCCGCTATCGCGAAAAGCGAGCTGGTTGTAGGCGTCATCGCTTTCGCCCCAGGCATAATCGTTACCCGCCCAAATCCTAGCTGCTGCCTTGGCCGGGTCGCCGGTGGTGCTCACATACTCCCACGCGCTTCGGGGGAAAAACGGCAGTGGACGGGTCAAGCCCTCCTGGTATACCGCGATCAGGTCGGCCAGCAATGTGTGGGGTTCACCGATGACGTCGAAGGATTCAGCCTGATCAGGACCGAACACTTGGCTGGATCGAGTGTACGAGGTGTCGGAAGCGCACAGGGCAAGGTGCGAGACCCACAACCGAATCCGGTCACGAGCCGTCAGATCCATCACACTACAATGCACCAATCCGTTCGTTGTAAGCGGAGACACTGACCCTGTAAGGCGGGTCCCGGCAACATCTAGCACCAGTTCAATCACCTCTCCCTCAGCGCTAAAGCCGGCCGACAGTAAACGGTCATAAAGCGGTGCGATCTTATACCACTCAAACTCCAGTACCCGAAGGCCGACTGCCCCCATGGGCACCTTGCCGCCGGCGCGCAGCTGATCAACCACTGCTTCAAAGGCTGCACCTCGCTGTTTTTCTGCCAGCATGACTTCGCGTACCGTCATCCTGGTGTAATAGTCCAGCTCAACAGGCTCTCGTGTCTGCAGCAAGACGTCGGCAGATTCAAGACGAATGTCCAGCACATCACGCAACAACACTCTGACCGGATGCGTAAAGAACTGCACCAGATTCTCCAGTGTGATCTCGGATTCGGTTTCTGTCCGCGTCAATGGTACGTCGACCAGCGCACCGGGGCCGGGGACAACAACATCCCCGGAACGCACGAGCTCACGCGCATAACTGAACAATTGCGTGGCGTTGTCTTGAAAATACTGCTCGCTGAAAGCTTGCATCGGGTGTTGAATGGTGATTACTGAACTGGTCTTGCTCATGTTTGCCTGTGGCCGTGAAGTTCGATCTATGTAGTCAAACAGTTCACTGATCAGTGTTGACGGCGGTTTGGAACGGTCATCACGGATGTCGCGGCCGGTGTAACTGATATAAAGCTGCTGGCGAGCACACAGCACTGCATCGAGAAAAACCTGGCGATCTTCTTCTCTTTGTCGCCGGTCAGTGACACGGGGGTACTGGGCAATCAGATCAAAACCGTGGCGACTATCTGCCCGCGGATACGCACTGTCATTCATACCCAGTAAACAAACCAGTTTGGCTGGTAGACACCGACCCGCCGCTAGCGCAGCAAAGGTCACCGCACCAGTCCCAAAAAACCCGCGACTCGGTACAGCCAGTCGTTGGGCAAGGTCATACCGATAAACCTCTAGTGTTACCGTGCCGTTGTAACCGGCTGCTTCGGCACTGTAGGCAACGGCAGTTAGACTATCCCGCAGAGTGCGCAGTTCACTTTCGTTACTCGCGTCCAAGGCAAAGAAACGGTCTAGTAAACTGTTGGCTTTAATGTTCCAGTCCATAACGGTGCGTTCACCGGAAAGTTCATTTCGCAGCCTAAAAACCAGCTCTAGATAACTGCGGAAGCGGCCGACTACCTGAGCATCTGTTGTATCCGAAGGACCACACGGCGCGAGTTGATCGAACACGTCACCCGCCGGTAGGGCGTGACTCAGTACCAGGCGGTCGCTGCCACGTCGCCAGGTGTTCTCCTCACCCACTGGCAGCTCAAGCCTGGTCATATCCGCCGCATCGATCCCCCATCGAATGCCGCTCTCTCGGACCCAATACAGGATCTGATCCACATCAGTGCCGGATAAGTCGAACTGCTTCTGAATAGCGGGCTCAGCCAGGGGCGTAGACACGGCAGTGGCGTCATAGCGCCCAAACGGCATGTCCAGCAGTGCGAAGAAAGTCTCAATCAGGGACGTCCGCTGGCTTTGACCGCAATCCGCGATTCGAAAAGGTATTCTCCGGTCGTCGGTGAGCGTGCCAAATACAGCCTCGATATAGGCTGCGTAGGTTTCAATGTCTGGAACCAACACCAGTACTTCGGCCGGGTCCAGGTCGGGTTGGCGATCAAACTGATCCAACAGGCGATCATGTAGCACCTCCACTTCCCGCATCGGACTGTGACACACGTGGATCTGTATAGAGCTATCCGAGGGTTCTACCTCACGTTGTACGCCCTGATCCCCGCCCTCCCGAAGATAGAAAATATCGGACTGGATCTGTCCGAGTAGTGTGTTTGAAGCGGGTGGATGAAACACCTCCTCAT
>JAKUQS010000096.1 GCA_022451485.1 Gammaproteobacteria bacterium | reverse complement strand
TCGTTCTATAGGCGGGCGGTACGGTACTACTGCCCGGTCAATATCCTTGAATGCTGTTGGGTTTCCCATTTCAAGACACCCGGATATTTGAACCTAGCGCATGACGTGAGCCAAAGATTGGCCTAACTCAGTCCCGGTCTTGGGGCCGACTGGGCGCTACCAGCAGAAACAACCGGCGATGCATTCTGTATCTGTTCAAGAATTCTCTTGTAGTCGATTGGCATCACTTTGACGAACTGCTGCTTCATTTGCTCCCGACCTTGGGCACGCAGTCTGGCGGCAACATCCGACTCGGTGTAATGGTGATGTAATTGAATCATTTCCTCTAGTTCGTCGAGATCTAAATCTGAAAGGCTCTCCAAACCAACCATGTCGAGATTACAGTTACCTTCTAATTGATCGCGGTCGGGCGCCCATACATAAGCTATACCACCGGACATACCTGCCGCAAAATTTCTGCCGACAGCACCCAGAACAACGACGCGGCCACCAGTCATGTATTCACATCCATGATCACCGACCCCTTCCACAACAGCGATTGCGCCACTGTTGCGGATACAGAAACGCTCAGCGGCTTTGCCCCTGAAAAATGCCTTTCCACTCGTCGCACCATACAGACAGACATTCCCAACAATAATATTGTCCTCGGCAGAAAACCCAGTCCCTTCTGGCGGAGACACGACAATCCGACCGCCCGAAAGACCCTTGCCGACATAGTCATTCGCATCACCCTTGAGATCAATTGTGACACCGTTCGCGAGCCAAGCACCGAGACTTTGCCCAGCCGAACCATCCAGTCGAATCACAATGGTGTCATCGGGTAGTCCCTGCTCACCCCACGCCTTGACCACCTCATGACTGAGAGTTGTACCAACAGTACGATTGGTATTGGCCACTGGAAGTTCAATCTGTACGGCTTCACCGGTCTGCAGAGTGTTGTTGCACAAAGGAAGCAGTTGGGTGGCATCAAGGCTAACATCCAGACCATGATCCTGTTCGATTTGGCAGAACACACCCGTGTCAGCACTTGGCTTAAGAGCCGGCATCAACACCGGTGCTAGATCAATACCGTCGGCTTTCCAATGGTCAACGGCTGCCTTGGTATCAAGCAGGTCGACCCGCCCTACCAGTTCGTTAAAGGTTCGTATCCCCAGTTGTGCCATGTACCCCCGTGCTTCTTCTGCCACCATAAAAAGATAGTTCACGACATGTTCGGGCAGGCCTTCAAAATTTTGACGTAATACCGGATCCTGCGTTGCGATCCCGACCGGACAGGTATTCAGATGACACTTTCGCATCATGATACATCCCAGCGCGATCAGCGGTGCCGTTGAAAATCCAATTTCCTCAGCCCCAAGCAGTGCACCAATCACAACGTCTCTACCAGTCTTCATACCCCCGTCTGTCTGCAGCACGACACGGCTGCGAAGATCATTCATCACCAGGGTCTGGTGAGTCTCCGCAATTCCCAGTTCCCACGGCAATCCAGCGTGCTTAATACTGGTCAGTGGTGAGGCACCTGTACCCCCGGCGTCACCAGCGATCAGAATATGATCAGCGTGTGCCTTAGCAACGCCCGCTGCGACGGTTCCCACACCGACTTCAGACACGAGCTTGACACTCACTCTTGCTAACGGGTTGGCATTTTTCAAGTCGTAGATCAGCTGTGCCAGGTCCTCGATAGAATATATGTCGTGGTGTGGTGGCGGGCTTATCAGACCGACGCCAGGCGTTGCATACCTAATCCGGGCGATGTGTTCATCGACCTTGTTACCAGGCAGTTCTCCGCCTTCTCCTGGCTTAGCTCCTTGCGAAATCTTAATTTGTAATTCATCTGCATTGGTCAGATACCAAGCCGTTACTCCAAACCGACCTGATGCCACTTGTTTAATCGCCGACCGTTTTGAATCACCGTTGGGCAGAGTTTTGAATCGCTCAGGAGATTCCCCTCCTTCACCGGTATTACTCTTTCCACCCACACGATTCATCGCAACAGCCAGTGTCTCGTGCGCTTCGCTGGAGATGGAACCAAGACTCATCGCACCAGTACAGAACCGACGCAAAATTTCGGCAGCTGGCTCGACTTCAGAAATGTCTACGGGGCTGGTCGAGGACTTGAATTCCATCAGGCCCCGAAGCGTGTAACGGCCCCGCGCTTCGTTATTAACCTGCTTGGAAAAGCGATCATAAGCCGTCCTGTCATTGTCGCGCGCAGCCTGCTGAACATCGGCAATTGTCCGTGGTTCCCAACCATGTTTGTCGCCTCCGGCCCGCCAGTGAAATTCACCCGGATTAGGTAATTCTGAGGACTGGAAGTCGATATTTTTAGCATAGGCAAGCTCGTGGCGACGAAATAGTTCCTCTGCCAGAACGTCAAAGCCAATTCCCTCCACCCGACTCGCAGTATCTGTGAACGCATAATCGACAACGTCTGTCGCGAGACCGACTGCTTCAAATATTTGTGCACCTTTGTAAGACTGAAGTGTAGAAATGCCCATCTTACCCATTACTTTGAACAATCCTTTGGCAACACCCTTACGGTAACTCTCGACCACATCATCATCGGTGAACTGGGCAGTTCCAAGACCGCCATCACGACTGACCTGCCACAGTGCCTCGTAAGCTAGGTATGGATTAATCGCATCCGCACCATAACCAATGAGAAGGCAATGATGATGCACTTCCCGGGGCTCTCCGGATTCAATGATCAAGCCGACGCGGGTACGCTTTGCGGTGCGTACTAGATGCTGATGTACTGCACTGCTTGCTAGCAACATACTTGGCGCAACACGATTCGGTCCGACAAGCCGATCCGAGAGTATCAAGAACTGAAAACCTTGATCGACTGCATCTTCAGCCTCACCACAGATCCTCTTGAGTTCTGTCAAAAGACCTTCTTCTCCGATCGATACGGGGCATGTGATATCGATTTCCTGGGACGTCCAGTCGCGATTAGACATTCTCTTTAGCCCCGAGATCTCGGCGTTTGTCAGT
>JAKUQS010000095.1 GCA_022451485.1 Gammaproteobacteria bacterium | reverse complement strand
CTTCTGTCAACACACCACGCTCCGTAGTCAGGTGATCACGAAGTTGTTCAAGCGCTGTGACTTCGGTGAGCAGTTCACCAATATGTAGCTGTTGTTTTTGTGATGTGGCTTCAGCACGTTCTTTAAGAGCAACGGTTTCGCCCAATGTAAGTTGGAGTGCCGCCACCTCTTCACCCAGGGAATTGGATTTGACCTCCAGCGCTGTCCGCTCAGTCGCCACCTGTTGTTCATAAGCCATGGTCGTGCGCAACTGTCGGACCAGCTCCATGTTTCTGATCAGGATGATCACCAATGCAAGCAGAAATATCATGACGATAACTGTCATGACATCGGTAAACGACGGCCAGACGCTGTCCTCGTTGGTAGCTATCTGACCTGATGGCGAGACCCGCAGGTCAACAAACCCTGCGTTGTGCATCATCGCGGTGGGTCTTGGAGGCGGAACCCTTCTCTGAGGAGTTCGATCATCTGCTCCAGTGCAGAGCTGTTACGCTGCATCTCGTCACGGTAACTGGCGAGGAGTTCCTTTAGCTCATCGGCTACCTCAGCGTACTGTGCCTGAGACGCATCGAGCCTTTTCACCAGTGCGGCAGCAGCCCGGATAATATCGGCGAAATCTTCGATAACCGTTTCTGGTGTAACCTGAAATCGAGGCAACAAGATCGTCGCAGTGGCCTCTTCGACCCGACTGATCACGTGCGTCTGTACGTCAGTCAGACGTAGATAAAAATAACCGAAAATCAAATAAGCCAGGATGGCTGTCATGGTCGTGGATAGGGCGGCCGACATACCGTGGATAACCATCCCTAAACCACCGATCTCGGTCGCTGTAGACACCATGTTGGACGCGCCGAACAGCGCTATGGACAGGGAAACTATAGTGCCGAATACACCCGTCAATATCAGAACGTTCTGAACAAACTTGGGGAAACTGTTACGGCTGGATTGATCCGCCAGAAGGGTAGCCGCCAATGCATTATGGTTAACCGGCGATCGTCGATGGTGAAGGTCTCGCAGGGTGTGATAACGCCTTAGAATGATGGACCCTTCCGCCAAACCCATTTCGGGGTCCGACCCATTGGCTACATTGTCCGTAAACTGGGCCATTGCCTCCTCTTCCCCACTGTAGCTGATAAAAAGCCGTACCAGTTGATACATGCCGCACAAAAACAGCAAAACGATTCCACCGTTGATAAACCACCCCACCTGAGTCAGTTGATTCCTCAGATAGACCTCCGCCAGAAATTCCCGCTGCCACAGGGCTACCAACAAACAGACAACAGCAAGCGCTGCTAGCTGGATTAGGATTGGTGTGATGTAGCTGGTTTGGCGCGTAGACACGGTATTTGGGGCCATTAATCGTTGTGAAATCGTCCCTTAGTACGAAGACGATGCATTACTCTTGATTATCCCATGATTTTCTTGGCTTTTTCCGGAAATATTGTGTTTATATCCAGGTTTTCAATCACCTTTTGTAACCTGTTCAGGCCCTGCCTACTCAAATGTTCAGGGTGTTGCTTGCAACCTGATTGTATGTCATATATTGTACTACGTAGTCGTACTAACAAATTAGGAGTCCTTCTTGCCAGCACCTCGTAAACCCCCACCATCCTGGTGGTTACTGGGCTACCTTGCTCAATATCAGCCCCAAGCGCTGCTTTTTACGCTGGAAAAAGCTGGATTACCGGCTGACCGTATCTATCAAGCGGCCACTGAAACGGCGGAAAACTTACCCACCCCCATGTATCGACGACTATCGAAGACCTGGGCTGTTCGTCGGCTACGATTCCGTAAAGGACCGACTACCGAGTGACAGCACGATTTGTACTACTTAGTGGTACATTTCTAAATTTTAACACCTCAATCCGACCTGCTTTCTGAAACCCGAATCGCAAGAAGACACAACATTTCGAATAGGATGGTGGCAGCGTTTAAAGCCGTGTTGCCTGATGGATCAAGGGGGGGAGACACTTCGACGACGTCTCCACCAATAAAATCCAGGCCTGTCAGTTCGCGAATCAGGCGCTGGGCTTCACGCATAGTAATACCACCGGCCTCAGGTGTACCAGTGCCCGGCGTAAAGACTGGATCCAAACCATCGACATCAAAGGTTAAATACGCCGGACCGTTACCCACTACCCGTTTTGCTTCCTCGGCGACCGCCTGCCAACCCAAGTCATCGAATTCTTCGATGGTAATCACCCGCATGCCACTTTCCCGTGAGTAGTCGAGGCCATCAGCGAAGTTCTGGCCACCGCGAATACCGATCTGTACGGTTCTCCGGGGATCGATCAACCCCTCTTCTGTCGCGAGGCGAAACGGTGCCCCATGATGAAATTTTGACCCAAAAACCGCCGGCCAGGTATCGGTATGGGCATCAATGTGGACCAGCCCGAGCGGTTGATCATAAACGGGCGCCAGTGCTTTTAGAATCGGGTAAGTAACTGAATGATCACCACCGACGGCCAGAGGGCGGACCCCCGTTTTAGCAATGGCTACAAAATATCTTTCTATATCGTTGATGGCCTCGTTCAAGTTGAATAAGTCATTAAAACGAACGTCACCTAGGTCTGCTACCCGGGCCCGATCATAGGGCTGCTCCCCCGTCGCGACATTAATTGCGCGCATCAGGGTTGACTCATTTCGCACTTCCCGGGGGCCATAACGGGCTCCGGTTCGGCAGGTTAAACCGCCGTCGTAGGGTATTCCTATAATTCCGATATCCACCCCTTCAAGTGATTCGACGAGTGGCGTGCGCATAAAGGTCGCCACTTCAGTGAAGCGAGGCGCTTGCATCGGCTCATAGGGCTCACCAATTATATCTTTGCGCTGGTAAAAACTTTTCTGGTCTGCGTTTGACATCTTCAACCTCCTGGCCGATCTCCCATTATGCGGATCTAGTCATCCAAAAACTTGAATTGTGCGTTGTTTCGACACCCTTTGTCAGCATTAAGTTTTACCGCAAACAAGCCTGCGTTCGTACTAACTAACGATGGTTACTGCCATGATTATCCGCAGACCCGGGCTATAGTC
>JAKUQS010000094.1 GCA_022451485.1 Gammaproteobacteria bacterium | reverse complement strand
CGCACACGAATACCGGGCGGTCGCAGCTCGTCTTGCCAACCCTGCGTAATACCACGAACTGCCCATTTACTGCCTGCGTAGACCGTTTGCCCTTTCGCACCTTTCGTTCCCGATGTCGAGGCAATATTAATGATCGCCCCACTTTGCTGGGTTTTCAGTAACGGAACTACTCGGTTACCCATATCGACCAGACCAAACACATTTGTGTCAAATAGCTCCTTCATCTTCGACATCTCGATCTGGCCGAGGTCTCCGAGATAGCCAAAGCCGGCATTATTGATCAACACATCGATACCGCCCATCACCTCAAGGCAGCTATCGACCGTCCGTTGATTGTCTTCTCCATCCGACACGTCCGCCCGTATTCCGTAAGCGCCCGTGTTTGACTGCACTTTGTCAATCAGCTCCTGATTGCGACCGGTAAATACAACGTCGTGCCCCTCGCCGCGAGCCAATTCAACAAGTGCGGCCCCAATGCCTTGACTTCCGCCTGTAATTAAAAATCGCTGTTTTTCCATCTAAAAAAACTCCGCTGGGAAAATGTAAGCATTAATTCTAGTGCACAGATTCACCAAGGATCCGGTCGTCGATCCATAATGGGAAATCACAGGAGGCCCAATGCGAAAATTTTTACTGTTAGCCCTAATGATTGTACTCACTGCACTGCCTTCCGTGGCACAAACGCAAAACTGGACACCGCCCCGCACAGCGGACGGTCACGTGAACCTGCAAGGGGTCTGGGCAAACAATGCGGCAACTCCATTGGAACGACCTGACTCACTGGGTGACAAATCGACGTTCACGGATGAAGAAGTCGCCGAACTTCGCGATACGGCTCAGCGACTGTTTGGCGGCGCAGACGACGCCGCTTTTGGCGATGGAGTCTTTACTGCAGTACTGGCGGATGTTGAAAGAAATGTTTCTCGTGATGGCGGTACAGGGAATTACAGTTCTGTTTGGATGGTTGATCGAGAATTCGAAAACCGCACATCGCTCATTAGTGACCCTCCTAATGGAAAGCTTCCCCCGCTCACCGAAAATGCCGAGGCTCGCGTGGCAGAAGCTGCAGCGTACCGACGGGACCACCCTGCCGATGGCCCTGAGGATTTAAGCCGACAGGTGCGATGCATCACGTATGGCATTCCTCGAGTCGGAGGGCTGGGAGCCGGCTACAACAGTTACTACCAAATATTTCAGACACCTACGCACCTAGTGATGCTTGGTGAAATGATTCATGACGCCCGCGTTATTCCCATTGGGGAGCAAGGTGCGGTCCCACATGCGCATGACCGTATTCGCCAGTGGCACGGTGATTCGCGTGGTTATTGGGACGGCGACACCCTCGTTGTCGAAACGACGAACTATTCAGCCAAAGCTAACTATCGCGGTTCGGCCGACAACCTCCATCTCATAGAACGCTTCACGCTCGCTGCCGCAGACACACTGCATTACGAAATCACGCTCACAGATTCGACAACCTGGACCACTCCATGGACCGCCATGGCACCACTCTCAAGAAGTAACGACGACCTCTTTGAATACGCCTGTCACGAAGGTAACATCGGCATGACAGGAATCCTTGCGGGAGCAAGAGTTCAGGAACAAAGAAATTAGACACCCACACCGTAATTCAAATGGGTGCTGTGCTGTTATCAAGCAGTGGCGAATGATCTATCCAAGGTTCACTACTTGGGCACTCGGCTTACTCACGGCGCTGGCCGTCGCCGCCTGCGGGGGCGCCCCCTCCGCAACGTATCAGTCGACGGCGACCGTGGAAGAACTGATGCAGATCATGATTGACCCCTCGGCTGACGCTGTTTGGGATGCGGTCGTTACAGAAGCCACGGCCGACGGCATCATAGAAATTCGACCAGAAACACAAGCGGATTGGAACAGACTTCGACACAATGCACTCACACTCGTCGAAGCTGCCAACCTGCTTGCAATGCCAGACCGACAGGTCGCTGGACCGGACTCTCGATCAGAATTACCTGGAATCGATTTACATCCGGATGCCATTCAACAACTGCTGACGGAAGACTGGACGTCGTGGGTAGCTGCCTCCCAGAGGCTACAGATAACAAGCGTTACGCTAATCGAAGCGATCGACAACAAGGACATTGACGCGCTTTTACTTGCAGGTACAGAACTCGATCTGGCATGCGAAAATTGCCATTCACAATTCTGGTACCCTGGCCAAGGTGACCCGCGTCCTGCGCCGAGTCAGAAACCTTAATTAATTCGCTGGACGGATCGGATCGCCATCTGGCTGCGTCAACTCAGCACAGCACATCCCAAAAGTGCCAGGAGCTCTCGACGGCTGTCCAACAACCTTTATTCTGTCGCCGACTTTAATTGTGTCAGGCGTCCACCCGCGTCGACTCATCATGACTGCTGCTCCCATTTCGATTTCCCAAGCAATCATCTCCCCATTGTCATCTTCTGCGTCAACGTAGAGAAACGAATGTGGATTGCGAAACACGAATCTGGTGACAACACCGTTCGCTTCAACACTCTTCTCACTGTCATAAAACGGTGCACTTGCATGATGGGCCCCGACCGGAATACCCACGACCATCGCGACCACAACCCCGAGCATTCCTGCTGCTACTAACCAAGCCTTCACAAAACTATCCTCCTTCCGCATAACGCTAAATTACTGATATTTCGGTATGAGAAACTTGACGGGGCGCCGCGCCTCCTCAGGATCACAAGCATACGACTGCAGCTTATAACCGTCAGCACCAGGGTCCCATTGTGTAGTGAACGACGCTGGCTCACGCAAAAACATGTCATCCTCAACGGTTAGTGTTAACTTCAGTTGGTCCCCTTCTCGCCAATAACGTTCAGTCACTTTCTTAAGTTGCGATGACGGAATCCCGTTGTAATCGTCGAACCCGGTGACGTCGAATGTGAAATGTGTCGTAGTGACATGAAGCTCATTACCCTCATAATGTCCGACAGAAACACCTTGCAGGCTATAGTCCTGCGGTGTTGGCTCTCGGCCATCTAACCATACGGTTCTCAGTTGGTCCTCTTTCGCGTAGCGAGACAAACCGCGG
>JAKUQS010000093.1 GCA_022451485.1 Gammaproteobacteria bacterium | reverse complement strand
CACGGATCTGTGAAATTTCACTTTCGTGGGCTAGCTCGCCCGACCAGTCGCCACTCTGCCCTATTGCCATCTTCCCAGTCGAAAGCTGGACGCACAGTGTTGTGGGTGACTTCTGAATCAGAGTTTGGGCAAAGGCCTGATCATTCAGCCTAATCAACAGAAGTTCAATAGTACCGCCGCAAGGCAGACCGAGACTCCAGGCGGTGTCATCGGTTACTCCGTAAGTGAGACGTTTAGGATCACCCGTGATAATTACTTCTTTGGATTCTTCGATCACCGAGTTCTCGACACAGCCTCCCGAGACTGATCCTTCAAATTCTCCATTGTCCGAAATTGCGAGCATACTCCCGACGGGGCGGGGCGCTGATCCCCAGGTCTTGAGGGTAAACGCTAGTGCAAGCGTACGAGAGTCGCTGGACCACGCAGCCATGCTCTTAAGCAACCGTTTATCGTCATTAAGCATATAGTTCAATCAATCGAGCTTTGGGTCGATCACTATTCAACAGTTATCGGACTGGGTAAAAATGGTCCTGCCTGATTCAGGCCAGAACCGAAAAGCTGCTGGTTGTATTGACTGCACGATTACGTGAGAAAAACCCTGAGTTTATCGTGCGACCAATACGTGACAAGTGAAACTGTACAGGGTCATGTTCATGATCCTGGCCTGCTTCACAGGCGATGATGAGCTCGGCCATCAGTTCACCGGCTGCCGGTGCTGTTTTGAACTGGTTGCCGCTTGTGCCGACCGCCAGGTAGAAGCCTGGCAGGTCTGAGCGATCGTAAATCGGGATCCAATCGTCACTGACATCCCATAGGTCGACTATTCCGCTGGGGCTGTTGGGAATTCCGAGGGTGGGCATTCTTTGGGCTAGCCGGTAAATTGGTTCAAGCACCTTGCTGCTGAGATTGCGATCGAAATCATCCGGATCTGCTGCGATCTCTCCTTCCGCTTCAGTACCTTCGCTACCGGCCAGAATCGTATCACCGAGGTCCGGTCGGGTATAACTGCCAATGTCGTTGTCAAAGGTGATGTAGTCTGGTTCGTCTGGACGGGACCGGTTGGGTCGCGGTAGGCGGACGTATTCATGACGTATAACACGAGTTGTGATTCGACTCTTCCCGGCAACCCCAGCTAGTTCGCTGATTCTGGCTGAGTGCGGTCCGGCTGCATTAATTATCACCGGACTATCAATCGACTCAGTGCCATTTATCACAAGGCCGCTTACACGATCTTGATTAGTCTGGACGGCAGTGACGTCAGCATTAAATAGAAATGTACCGCCCGCAGCTTCTGTTGCGACCTGTAAATTGTGGGTAGCGAGCCTTGGGTCGTTACAGTAGCCCCCACGTGGAAACAGCACGGCGCCTTCGATTCTGGGGCCGGTATGTTGCCCGAACCGATCGTGTACCGACAATACCGGTGGGCCGAATTTCTTCGTTTCCCATCCGGGTAGCTTGTCGGTGATCTTTTGAACTGACCACTCTTCGTAGGGGATACCCAATTCGTCGGAAACAGAAATCTGTTTTTCCAAATGCCCGTTTTCTTCGGTTTTAAGTGAGAGTACGCCGGTTTGTCTAAACTCTGCCATGCCGACCGGGTCTTCAGCGCCGATGTGATCCAGCCAGTTTTCCCAACAGTGAGTACCTTCCCAAGCCAGAGCGGATCCCTCCAGAGTGGAATAGTGGGTACGAACAATGGCAACAGAACTGCTGGTGGAACCCTGGCCAGATGTGGAATGGCGGTCAATGTTCAATGTCCGCCAACCTCGTCTTGCCAGTCCACAGCCTATGGCCGAGCCGATGATGCCGGCACCGATAATGACTGCTTCATAGGTCTTAGTCATCCTTCAACTTCCTTCTTTACGAACCAAGAGTCATAGCCCTGTTGATTTTAGGCTCTGCTTTTCGCCACGGCTAGTTACCGGGTGCGATTAGACGGAGCAAAGATTTACTAGCGCGGGCTGTAGCGGGGCTTGAATTTCCTTAGCTTGTCACCAGATATAAGACCGAAGCGCGTAGTGGCAATTAAGCACTGACGCCAAAACCATGGAGATTATTATGAACAACTTAGTCAGAATCGCAGACGGCCGTTGGCCCAGGGGTCTTTTTTCTGATGTCGACGGAATCCTGCGTGGATTCTACGATTCACCAGTATCAACCTGGAACACAAGTGCTGATCGTCGTCGATTGGCAATGGACGTCGTCGAAGATGATACAGCCTACGTTGTCACTGCCGACATGCCTGGCATGAGTCGCGATGAGGTGTCGGTTACGATCGACAAGAATGTGCTGACGATCAGTGCAGAGCCCAAAGAAGAGGTCAGCCACAACGAGAGAAAAGTGCTCCGTCATGAACGATATTCAGGAAAGTGCGCCCGTTCCTTTCGGCTTGGAGAAGACATTGACGAGGACAAGGTGTCAGCAGAGTACCGAGACGGTGTGTTGAGACTGGCGATCCCTAAGAAGGCTGCTGTGGCGCCACGCCAAGTCGAAGTTAAGATCAACTGATCTGAACAGCTAAAGAAGAGGAATGAAGGGCCGGTCATCCGGCCCTTCTTCGTATTGGTCTTCTCTGTACGGAGAATCTTGAAAACGACCCTGTATAATTGGCGCGTAACGGAGACTGTCTCCAGAATCGATTTGATATGAGTAAGAAGACAAACAACCCAACCGACATCGCCAATGTATTGGCCGAGGCGCTGCCATATATTCAGCATTTTCATGGCAGAACTATCGTGATTAAGTATGGTGGCAGCGCCATGGTCGACGAGGAATTGAAACGCGGCTTTGCCCGTGATGTGGTTCTGATGAAACTGGTTGGGATCAATCCAGTGGTGGTTCACGGAGGGGGTCCGCAGATCGGAAGTTTGCTCGAACGAATCGGTAAAAAGAGTGAGTTCGTGGACGGACTCCGTGTTACTGATCGTGATACCATCGATGTGGTGGAAATGGTATTGGGCGGGCTCGTCAACAAGAATATCGTAGCACTGATCAATGCCCAGGGTGGAAGAGCAGTTGGATTGTCGGGCAAAGACGGTGGGATGATCCAGGCTCGGAAGCTTTTACTTAGGCAAAGCGCATCTGATGACAAAAATGAAGTGATCGATATCG
>JAKUQS010000092.1 GCA_022451485.1 Gammaproteobacteria bacterium | reverse complement strand
GGGTATTGGAGTCAACCTGCATACCTTGATGGGGTCGATATCTCTGAAGTCACCGAGGCAACAACTCGGCTCACGGGTCTTATGACGGGTGAATTTGATGTGATCAACGATGTTCCGCTTGATCGCGTTGGAGAAGTGCAGGCAAACAGTAATGTGCAAACCCATAACTTTTCCCCGGTCTCTAACTGTTTCCTCAATTTCAATCATGGCAAGGACCCCTTCGGTGACCCCCGAGTACGGTTGGCCATGGACTACTGCATCGATAAACCGACCTTGGTCCAAGGGGCGCTATGGGGCCAAGGTGGGCCGGAAACGAATATGCTCTATGGCGGACCAGCGTATAACCCCAATCTGAAGCAGCGACCACAGGATTTTGATAAAGCGCGAAGCCTGCTCAAAGAAGCGGGCGTCAGCGGGTTGGAGTTCGAGTTTGCAGTGACGACAAATTACCCGTGGCATGTGGATGCCACACAGATTATGGCTGAATGGTTCAAGGAAGCGGGGATAAAGTGCAACATCAAGAAATACAACTGGTCCGACTGGCTGGCTAACTGCTGGGTTGTGGGCGATATGCCGAACTACGAAGTCACGATGATGAACTTTTTTGGGCTTACCAACCCCTCCGTCTTTAACTTGCTTTATCACTCACAGGGTGGGTTCAATTATCGGAATATTCAGGATTCGAAAATGGACGAATTAGTGGATCTGGCAGGTATAACCCTCGACGAAGACAAGCGAAATGCCATTATTATGGATTTGCAGCAGCACATCCACGATGAGGCCATCGATGTCGTGTTGTGGCGCCGTAACGGCATAAACGCCGCGTCTAAAAAGTTAGGTGGTTTGGATAAGCTGGTTGAGCCCGACAACATGTGTTTTTCTTTCAAGAACGTATGGCTGGAGAGTTAATCGCGATAAATTGTTCGCGAGCAATTGAGCTGTAGCAATCGGGTAGAAGCTGGGCGGCGAGGGTCGTCCAGCTTCCGCCTCGCTATCAATAATCTACCCGTACCGTAGTAAGGTCAGCTATGGCCTATCTGGCTAATCGAGTTGCACTGCTGATATTGACACTATTCCTGGTGTCGATTATTGCGTTTTCGATTACAAATCTTCTGCCGGGCAATGTCGCAAAGATGATGCTCGGGCTGAAGGGCACGCCGGAGATGCTGGCAAACCTCGAGAACGCACTTGGCCTAAACGATCCCCTTCCGCAGCAATACTGGAGATGGTTCTCCGGCATGCTTCGGGGCGACATGGGAGATTCGATCCGCTTCAAGGAACCCATTGAACACCTGCTGGGCCAGAAGTTGCTCGTCAGCAGCATTCTGATGGTGATGTCACTGTTGATTGCTTTTGTTCTGGCGATTCCCCTCGGCATTATCAGTGCGATTCATCAGAACCGCTGGCCTGATACGCTCGGAAGTAGTGTTGCGTTGGCGGGCATCAGCTTGCCAGATTTTTTCTGGGGCATCATTTTTATGCTGCTCTTCGCGCGCACATTGGGCTGGCTGCCATCCAGCGGTTATGTTTCACCCGCTGAGGACTTCTGGTTGGCGATTCAGCACGCGACCCTGCCGGCTCTGACACTGGGTCTGGGATTGATGGCCCATCTCACCCGAATGATGCGTTCGTCTATGCTGGAAGTCCTGCGCGCGGATTACATACGCACAGCCCGGGCAAAAGGTGTTCGTTCAACCTCAGTCATATTGCGGCACGCGTTGAGAAATGCGCTGTCACCGGTCATCACGGTGCTGGGGTTACAGCTGGGCTACATTTTTGGCGGGATTATTGTCATCGAAATGGTGTTCAACTACTCCGGTATGGGGTTTCTCACCTATCAAGCGATGTTAAACAGGGATATCCCATTGATTCAGGCATCCATATTCGTGATCGCGGCAGTATTTATGGTCACAAATCTTGTGGTCGATCTGTCTTACCGTCTTCTTGATCCCCGGGTACAGCTTGAGTAGCAAACTGCATGACGACGACCGCAGCAAGTACAAGCGATACCGGCAAACCGGTCGATATGCGTGATGACAACAGCACGCGTCGCCGATTACTGGTCGCACTGAAATACCCCAAGGGCATCATTGGTCTGTCTTTGGTGGGTGGCTTTGCCTTTCTGGCTACACTTGCGCCATTGATCATTCCTGAAAGCCTAAGTACGGCGATCGATATCACAGCGCGCTTGTCTCCGCCTTCATTCGATCACATTCTGGGCACCGATAAGCTAGGACGTGATCTGTTTTTTCGGGTCTTGTTGGGCGCAAAGTCGTCGTTGCTGATCTCCGTCAGTGCGGTTGTTCTCATGATCTGTCTCGGCTTACCCGTCGGTTTGGTAGCCGGCTATTTCAGGGGATGGACAGATCTTCTTTTGATGAGAATCGTAGACAGCATGCTGAGCTTTCCTGTGCTGGTTTTTGCTCTTGCGATCGCTGCCATTCTTGAACCGAATCTTCGCAACACGGTGATCGCCATTGGCATCGCGTTTTCACCTTATCTTGCCCGTGTCGTCAGGGCGGAAACACTGAGGGTCAGCGCGCTGCCCTTTGTAGAGGCCGCAAGGGCGGTGGGTTCGTCACACCTGAGGATTATTGTGACAAACATCATCCCCAACATTATGGGGCCTGTGATTGTGCAAGCAACAATCAGCGTTGCGTTTGCAATACTGACAGAAGCAGGATTGTCATTTCTTGGGCTCGGAACCCAGCCGCCCACTCCGTCCTGGGGGTTGATGATTCAATCATCGCGAAGCTATCTGGACGTGGCGCCGTGGACTGCTCTGGTCCCCGGAATGGCGATTGCACTATCGGTGCTTGGCATGAACATGCTGGGCGATGTCCTGAGAGATGCACTCGACCCGAGACTAAGGGTTGACCGGTGATTTCCGGAACTTCCATAGAACTGATCAAGACCAGTAGGTCAAAGGGGGATTTGTAATGGATGACAAAAACATATCGGTGTCCGATATCGCAATAGCAGAAAAACTGCTGGGTATCGAGTATTCGCAGGATGAACGCGATCTGATGGTGGACAATCTGGAAGATCTGATTGCAGCGGCTCAGGCACAACGGGGTGTAATTTTCCCCAACACCCTGCCGCCGGCAACCACATTTGACCCACGGCTCCCCACGACCGTAATGCCGGGCCATCAAAAGCCGGTAGCTGTTTCCCAGATTGATCCCGGACCGTTGCCAGAC
>JAKUQS010000091.1 GCA_022451485.1 Gammaproteobacteria bacterium | reverse complement strand
ATTGGGGAATTCTGCCATGATCTCTTTCTCAAATCGCCGAGCAACATGTCGTGCAACAGTGGCAGAACAATTTACACTCGTAAGAACGCCGATGTAGTTACGTGTGCCCACTCGGCCATCGGAGCGGACGATTCCTTGGAATGTTGCTGCGCCTTCAGGCTTTACAAATTCAAGCTCTCTGACGGACTCGCTAAATCTATAGTCCCGATCAAAGTCATCCATTCGAAGATTGTGCGTATGAACGTGTTGACCCGGCCGAATATCGGATTCTGCAATACCGATGATTTGATCATATTTGCGTACAGTGTCACCTTTTTTGATAGGTTGTGTTGCTATCTTGTGACCAGGGTCAATGGGCTCTATGGTAGTAAGGCCTTCCTCTTCTACTAGCGTGTCCGATCGCAGTGCGGCGCGGGCGACAACGACATTATCTGCAGGGCTAAGTCGAATAGTCTGGGTTATAGTTTGGCTCATTGGAATTCCATCCTTGGTTCTAACCTATTCACACGATAATATATATCAGAACACCGTGTGTTTAGGAAAAGCTATGGGTTATGGGAAATCACCTCCTAGACGTCGGATTCCAACACCTAACGCAATAGTGGAGATAAAGATCAATGATTGGCGAACCAGTGAAACTTACGGTGCGGCAGCACTTTAGCCGACCGACCAAGGAACAGATTGCAGCGTGTGACGGTGTTTCGACTAGCTTTCTCGTTGATGCGCAGAATGGGACAGGGGCATTGAAGTATCCTATCAAGCCGCTCGATATCCAAATGGCCTTTGTGGGTACGGTCATTACCGTTCACGTCGAGCCCAGGGACATGCTCGCTGTACAGCCTGGTATTGCGTTGGCGCAGCCCGGTGATGTCTTGTTGATCGAGACGGCAGGCTACGACAACGCGGCAGTCATTGGTGACAACGTTGCGATTATGGCCAAGAACAAAGGACTCAAAGCAATAGTCACCGATGGGATGGTTCGAGATGTAGAAGGAATTTTGGCCGCGGGTATTCCGGTTTTCTGTGCAGGTGTATCTCCGAATTCTCCCTATTCTCTCGGTCCTGGTTCAGTCGGACTGCCCGTTGCGATTGACGGTGTTCCAGTTGAATCAGGTGATCTTCTGGTTGGTGATCGAGATGGGGTAGTCGTGGTGCCGCAAGCAACGATTGATAGTGTGATTGAATCACTTGCGGTCGTTACTCAGCTTGAAGACGAGTATGAGAAGAAAGTGTTAGCCGGTGCAACAGCCTCGGATTGGGTTCAAGTGTTGCTTGACTCTGAACAGACTCGTTACATTGATTGAGCCTTAAAACGTTCTTGATAGTGCTTTAGTTTTTTCTTGAAAATCGGCTCATTGACTACAGATGGGTCGGCGAGTGCCTCGGGCGCTTTCCCATTTTTTATTGCAAATACGTGCTCTAAATCTTGGGCGCCCATACCTGCAAAACACTGATCGGTCCAACACAGGGCGTGGGGAGTAAGAATCACATTATCGAGCTTTAGTAGAGGGTCATTTGATTCCGGTGGCTCGGGATCAAATACATCAAGTCCAGCCCCAGCAATAACACCTTGGGTTAGCGCCGACACCAATGCAAGTTGGTCAACAACCGGGCCTCGTGACGTATTAATAAGATATGCTGTTGGCTTCATTAATGCGAGCCTGGCAGCGTTCACGAGATGATGGGTTTCTTCATTTAACGGAACGTTGAGCGTCAAAAAGTCACTTTCACGAAATACTGTTTCAAGGTCTTGAAGCTCAACGTTTACCGATTGCGCAATTGCTGGATCGATATAGGGGTCGTGAGCGATTAAGTTCATTCCAAGCGGCGCACATAGTCGAAAAATTTCGGCACCAATATTGCCAAGTCCGATTGAACCCAATGTTTTGCCAACAAGGCCGATGCCCATGTGTTCTGATCTTTGAGCAAAGGTTGATGGTCCACCACGTACGAGCGCATCTTTAATCATCAGTTTCCCGGATAAGGCGAGAATATAGGAAAGAACTGATACCGCGACGGGCCGCCTCACCCCGTTGGGTGTAATGCCAACCGCAATTCCAGCCTGTTTGCAGGCTTCAACGTCGACAGTATCAAAGCCCACCCCAAAGCGGGCTATGAGTGCTAGGCGATTGCTTTGTGGAATGCTGTTTTCATCAAATCTTTCTAACAAAAGGACCAGCGCGTCAAAATCTTCTAACGACTCGGCCGTCATTCGGCCATCAACTCCAGCAACGTATTCAAATTCAACTTTACTATCGTTTTCCAATGGGGATAGATCAAACATCGGGAATACTGCGGTACCATCATCGTTTTGAAACGCGCCAGATAATGCGACCCTAAAAGGTTGTGTTTCATTCATTACTTTTTCCTGCCTTTGCTTCGACTGCAACCGACTCGGAGGTTTTCGATGTCGGTAGTTAATGTCTGTCGGTATAGACCGACATCTGTTTGGTGGCAGATAACGTCATAACCTTTTTGAAATCGATCGATACCTTGTTCTGGCGATACAACAAGAAAACCCAGCGCTTTACCGTGCTTTCGCGCGGCTTTCCGTATTTTGCGTTCAGACTGCTGGAAATCCGGATGGTCGAATTCACCAGGAATGCCCAGTGAGGCACTGAGATCGAAGTGGCCAAGCCAAATGCAGTCAACCCCATCTACTGCAGCGATTTCATCGACATTCTGTACGCCTTCAACAGTCTCAATTAATGCGGCAATGCCGATTCGACGGTTAGCGGATTGCAGGGCTTTGTGTGGCGTTTGAGGATGATAACCGTCATGTGCTATACCTAACGCGATTCCTCTTTGACCTCGTGGTGTGTAGGTTGCATGCTGGACAATTTGGCGCGCTTCATCGGCCGTTGCAACCATCGGTAACAATAACCCATCAGCTCCCACATCGAGCACGCGAGCAATATGGTGGTAACTTTTTGATGGTGGTCGAACCAGTGCTGGTAAGTTAGCCGCCCTTAGGCTCGTAATCAGCTGTTTAAGTTCGGAGATACCAAATCCGGAGTGTTCCATATCAACAAACACAAAATCGATACCAGTGGCTCCAAGAATCTGGCCGATGCCCGGTGTGGAGAACTCAAATAGGGAGTGGCCGGCTTTAAGTTTATCGCTAGCGAGTAGGCTTTTTAGGTTTGGTCGGGGCATTGTGTTCTCCGAGTGGCTTGTGTTCGGGTTATCGATCTAAACGCTGCTGCTAGCACCGCATGAAATTGATGAATTTGATTTGTCAAGGATAGCAGTCCCTGCGTATCAGCGTCATGTTGTATATCGAGCGAGAAATCTAACCACAATAGGTCTAAATTATTAGCGCTTGATGCAGCGATGCCGTAGGCGTCACAATCAGACTATTATTCAGCAAGTCCACTACGACTGAGGTGGATGGGCGAAGTTTGTTCTTTAGACAAATACCTGGAGGAGCACTATGGTTACTCAAAGTG
>JAKUQS010000090.1 GCA_022451485.1 Gammaproteobacteria bacterium | reverse complement strand
CGTCCGGCTGTTCGGCATGAATTGGTAACAACTGTTCTACCTGCGGCGTCTGCGACATAGTTGATTGAAAGTGATTATGTACCAGGTACAACCGATCTATCCGATTTTCCGCATAGGCATCGAGCATGACCTTGACCGCACCAATTAGATCTTCAAGACGCGGAGTGTCACCCAGTCGTGTTGCTTCTGAAACAATGTTGGCGCCAACACGGTTGAAAAACTGAAACCCTTTCGAACCAATTGTTGTCAGATCAATCTCAGCATTTTGTGATTGCCACTCAGTTAGCGAATTCACAACATCCCGGAACAGATTGATGTTAAGACCACCGCAAAGACCCCGGTCGCTAGACACGATAACAAAACCGACACGCTTAGTGGGACGTTCCTGCGTAAAACTGTGTTTGTATTCCAGGTTAGCCTGCGATACATGAGCAATCACGTTACGCATTTTCTGCGCATAAGGCCGAGCCTGGTGCATACGCTCCTGGGCACGGCGCATTTTACTGGCCGCGACCATTTCCATCGCTTTGGTGATCTTCTGAGTATTCTGAATACTCTTGATCTTGGTCCGAATTTCTTTTCCGCCAGCCATTTCCTGTTATCTTGCCGAAATCTTTATCGATTAGATCCGTTACCAGCTACCGTTGGTCTTAAAGTCCTTCAGCGCCGCGTGAAGTTTGTCAGCGACATCATCATCATAAGCCTGGTCGCGATTCAGCGCCTCGATCAAGTCTGACTGCTGGCTCTTCATATGGCTTTGCAGTGCTTGTTCGAAGTCCACAACTTTGTTGACTTCAATATCATCAAGATAGCCTTCATTCACTGCGAATAAACTAAGGCCCATCTCCGCCACTGACATCGTCGAATACTGTTTCTGCTTCATCATCTCAGTCGCTCGTTCACCTCTTTCCAGCTGACGACGAGTCGCCTCATCCAGGTCGGAGGCAAACTGGGAAAATGCAGCCAGTTCCCGATATTGCGCGAGCGCGAGCCGAATCCCGCCGCCCAACTTCTTGATCAACGCGCATTGTGCTGCACCACCAACCCGAGAGACTGACAACCCAGCGTTTATGGCTGGTCGTATCCCTGCGTTGAAAAGATCAGTTTCCAGAAAAATCTGACCATCGGTGATGGAAATAACATTGGTAGGCACAAAAGCCGAGACATCGCCAGCCTGAGTTTCAATTATCGGTAATGCGGTCAGAGATCCAGTTTGTCCCTTGACTTGCCCGTTGGTCAGCTTTTCCACTTCATCGGCGTTGATCCGGGCGGCTCGCTCCAGCAGTCTTGAGTGAAGATAAAATACATCCCCGGGATAAGCCTCCCGTCCCGGTGGTCGACGCAACAATAGGCTCACTTGTCTATAGGCCCAGGCTTGTTTGGTCAGATCGTCATATATGATGAGCGCGTCTTCGCCCTTGTCTCTGAAATATTCACCCATGGCACAACCGGAGTAAGGCGCGATGTACTGCATTGCTGCCGATTCGGCTGCCGAAGCAGAAACCACGATGGTGTGTGCCATGGCATCATGCTCTTCCAACTTGCTTACCACATTGGCCACCGACGACGCTTTTTGTCCGATGGCGACGTAAATGCATTTTATGCCGGTGCCTTTCTGATTGATGATCGTATCAATCGCAACTGCTGTTTTCCCGGTTTGTCGGTCGCCGATGATCAGTTCGCGCTGACCACGCCCAACTGGAACCATGGCGTCAATTGATTTAAGGCCGGTCTGTACCGGCTCAGAAACAGACTGACGGCTGATCACTCCGGGCGCCACCTTTTCGATCGGCGACGTCTGTGATGTATCAATCGCGCCTTTGCCATCAATTGGTGCGCCAAGTGAATCCACAACGCGGCCTAGCAAGCCATCTCCGACGGGCACTTCTAGGATTCGGCCGGTGCATTTGACGGTATCGCCTTCGACGATGTGCTCGTAGTCTCCGAGCACTACCGCGCCGACAGAGTCTTGTTCAAGATTAAGTGCAAGACCAAACGTATCGTTTGGAAATTCCAACATTTCACCCTGCATGGCGTCTGCCAGGCCATGAATCCGCGTGATGCCGTCTGTCAAGCTCACCACGGTCCCTTCTGTGCGAGCCTCTGCACTGGCATCGAAATCCTTAATCCGCTCTTTAATCAGTTCACTGATTTCGGAGGGGTTTAGCTGCATGGACATACCTAAATTCCTCTCATTTAACTCTGTTTGTGGCCAATCAACCGCTAATAGCGGTGGCCAGTTTCTCTAGTCTTGCCCGTATCGAGCCATCTATCACCAGGTCCCCGGCACGCACTACTGCACCGCCCAGAAGTTCCTCATTTGTTTTTACTGTTAGTTCGACGCGACGCCCCATACGCTGACTTAGGGCCTCGACGATTCGTTGCTGTTGGGTATCACTGACCGGTAGGGCAGATTCCAGTTCAGCCTGAACGGTTTGCTCGGCTTCGGCGCGTAAGTGTTCGTACTGTTCTGCTATCGCGGGTAACGCGTGCAAGCGCCGATTCTGAGCCAGTAACCGCACCAAGTTCTTAACATTCTCGTCGAGTCGGTCACCGCATACATCCGTAAATACCAAGGCAAGCTCGCGTCTCGACACCCTTGGGTTATTGAACAGATCGCCAACATTCGGGTCGGCTGCCACCGCTGCCAGCATGTCAAGTTGCTCGGACCATACCGAATAGTCCGCGCCGGCTTTCGCGAGCTCGAAAACAGCCCGTGCATACGGTCGTGCAATATTTGAAAGCTCGGCCAAAATATAGTTCCTATCGCGGCAAGTGGTGTTGGGTTCTAGAGTTCTTGGGTGAGTTCGTCGATGAGCTGAGAATGGGCTTTTTCATCAACCTCTCGGCTCAGTATCTGCCCGGCGCCAGCAACCACCAATGTCGCGAGCTGTGCTCGCAAGGCTTCGCGCGCCTGATTGACCTCCTTATCTATCTCACCCCGGGCGGCGGTGAGAATGCGGTCTCCTTCATCACGTGCAGTAGTTTTGGCTTCCTCGACCATTTCAGCCTCACGTCGTTCTGCTCGTCGTATTATTTCCTGCGCTTGGCCCTTAGCTTCCTCCAGGACTTCAGCAGCATGCTCTTCCGCCCGCGCTTTCTCGCGCTGGCCTTCGTCAGCCGCGGCAAGGCCGTCAGCGATTCTGGTCTTGCGTTCGTTGAGCGCTGAAATGATAGGCGGCCAAACAAACTTCATGCAGAACCAGACGAAAACCGCAAAGGCAATAGTCTGCCCAATCAATGTCAAGTTGATATTCATAGCCTGTTCCCGTCAGAAAGCGTCGAGGTATTAACCGCCCACGACAGCGAACATGATGTAGAGCGCAATAGCAACGCCGATAATGGGGATGGCGTCCACCAAACCCATGACAATAAAAAACTGTGTCCTAAGCATCGGTAGAAGTTCTGGCTGGCGGGCGATGCCTTCCAGGAATCTTTCCTTTATAACACCGAGACCTACACCGACACCTACACCGGCTAGCCCGAGCAAGACTGCGCCCG
>JAKUQS010000009.1 GCA_022451485.1 Gammaproteobacteria bacterium | reverse complement strand
TTGGGTCGGGGGCGTCCGTTACGCGGTGGCGGCTATCTGTTATTGCACACTGATGTGCCGGAGACTCACCGGAGAGAAAAAGAGAGGGAACACCGCATTGAAGAGTTGGAGAGCCGGATCGGACTGGAAGCGTTGGATTATGTGGGGGTCGGCGTAAATATTGTTGATAGCGACTTTAACTATCTCTATAGCAACGAGCATTTTCAGACCATATATGGTTTAGACGCACGATTGACTTCTCCTGGAGCATCGTTTGAATCTGCGCTGCGGTTATTTGCTGAAAAGGGATTTTATGGTGAAGGTGAAGTAGAAGAGCTGGCTGCGGCAAGGATGGCGTTTGTTCGCTCGCAAAAGACTGGTCGGGCTGATATCAAGCTGCCTTGCGGGCGGGTAATGAATGTTCTGACGCAGCGGCTTGTGTCGGGTGGTTATTTGTTTATACATACGGATGTAACCGAGGAGCGTCAGGAAATTGACCGGCTTCGGTGGACCGATCGGGTCACGGGTCTACCCAATGCAGATGAAATGAGGAAGCGGGGCAAGGAGCGGGTGCTGAAGGCGCGGGAAGCAGGGGCGGGAGCGGCTGTACTGCAGGTTCAGATTGATCGATTTTCACGAATCAACGAAGCCTATACGGTGGCAGTTGGTGATCAGCTCCTTGGGCAGGTGGCTGATCGCATACAAGGCGCTGTCCGCGGTGTTGATTATGTAGCACGTGGCGGGAGCTACCATTTTGTAGTGGTTGCGATGGCTCCGGATGCCAAGGTCATCGCAGCACAAATCGCCAACGCTATCCGCATGGTCATGGTTGAACCCTTTAATCTCGGCAATGCGTCGGACGCTGATACCGTATCGGTGATGGATAAATTACGCTTGACCTGCAGTCTTGGGTTTGCCTTGTGTCCCAAGGATGGTGATGATTTTGATCAACTGATACATAAGTCAGGACTCGCGCTGCAGGCCGTTATCGATAAAGGCGGTGATGCTTCTCTGGATTTTGGTTGGGAGGTAACGCGGCGCCGGCATCATAATCGGGATTTGTTGTTGGAGGCACAGTTACGCGAGGCGATCGAAACTCAACAGTTAACGCTTTACTATCAGCCACAGGTCTCTCTAATTGACGAGACTGTCATTGGCGCCGAGGCACTGGTTCGTTGGAATCATCCCGAACGCGGGATGATTCCACCAGACGAGTTTATTCCGATAGCGGAAGAGACGCAGTTAATTATTCCTATGGGCGATTGGATTTTAGATGAAGCCTGCCGCCAGGCGGGCGAATGGCGCTCGGGTGGGTTGATCGATATCACTTTGTCAGTGAATCTATCGCCAGTCCAATTTCGCCAACCCGACCTAGTCGCCCGGGTACGTCATGCTCTTGAGCAACATGGACTTCAAGGTGGTGATCTGGAGTTGGAGATCACAGAATCGGTTGTGATTGATGATGTGGATAATGTCGCTGATACCGTTAACGCGATTAGGTCTATGGGTGTTTCCCTCGCGATGGATGATTTTGGTACCGGTTATTCGGCCTTGAGTTATTTGACTCGATTACCATTCCAGAAATTGAAAATCGATCAGTCATTCATTCGAGATCCGAATGGAAGTAACTGGCCGATTGTCGGGGCTGTGATTCAACTTGCACGTGAATTGGGAATGCAGACCATTGCTGAGGGGGTGGAGAGTCGTGAACACGTAACCCGGTTGGCCGGGCTTGGTTGTGACATAGGGCAGGGGTACCTGTACAGCAAGCCGTTACCGGCTGCTGAGTTTGCCGAGTGGCTTGTCGAACAATCAAGAAATTCTGTGTAATCTCAACGGCTTGTTAGGAATGAAGTGTCATGACTACACCCATTGAGATGAATGACGCGATAGTGGCGCTTGAGCGTGAAATATTCGCTATTCTGGATGCCAGTGCGGATGGCATCATCACGTTTGATGCGTTGGGCTTTGTTGTGGGTAGTAACCTGAGTGCGCAACGCCTTTTTCAATACTCCTCTGTCGAGCTCCTGGGCCTGGATTTCTCCGCGTTGTTCGAGACAACAGACTCTTTCAATCGAGTCAATGCTGGAATGTTAAACGACGCAATACGTGTAACGGCGGTCCGTGCCGATGGGAAACGTTTTCCCGTTGACGTGCGTTATAGAAAATTTGAGTCAGATAGTGAGTCCCGCCTGGTGGGATCTATTCATGACGTGAGCGCAGAGGAAGAGTCCAGAACGCAACTTCACCAAATGGAGCGTTTGGATTATTTGACACGACTTTCCAATCGGAGCTTTTTTCAAGAGACAATTGAATCGTATTTGCAGAGTATTGATGAGGCGCAGCAGCAACTCGCCGTTGTCATGATTGACCTTAATCGTTTTAAGCGGATCAATGAAAGTATTGGTCATAGTGCTGGAGATGACGTTCTGAGGACAGTTGCACAGCGATTAAAACGTGGTGCGGCCCAGGCGATGAAGAATTCGGATCGAAAACTCACAATCAAGATCGCCCGGTTAGGTGGTGACGAATTTGCAGCGGTAGTACTGCGGGTCGGGCAGGACGATGCATTGTTACAGATTGATGTCAGTACGGCGGTCGATCATTTACTGGCGGAATTGGCGCGAACGGCTTTTTACGCTGGTGACACGCCAATGTGGATTACCGGTAGCGCCGGCATTGCTTTGCATCCTCGCAATGGCCGCGATTATTCAACATTGCTCAAGAAGGCTGATGCTGCCTTGCATCACGCTAAATCAACTGGTGGTGAGATTGACATCTATCGTGACGACATGCAGTTGACACCGTCGTTCTATCTAAAGACGGAAGTCGATCTTTACTCGGCGTTACTGAAACAACAGTTTGTGCCACATTTTCAGCCCCGGGTGAATCTCGACGACGGTCGTTTGGTTGGCGCAGAAGCCCTAGTTCGTTGGCAACACCCCAACAGAGGTCTGTTGTCACCTGGAGATTTTTTGCCCGTTGCCAAAACAGCCGGATTAATCAGTCGTATCGATTTGCAAATGTTAGACCTAACCTGCCGCCAGGTAGCACACTGGCGCCATACTGGATCGCTCGACATTGTGTTCTCGCTCAACGTATCTGAGCAATTACTGAAGTCGGGCCGCTTGTTGTCGGAGATCGAACGTGCGCTGGGTGTGCACGGGCTTGAATCCAGTTGCCTGGAGATTGAGATTAATGAAGAAGTATTGATGGAAGATGTGGTCAGTGCCATTGAAGAGCTTGAAGCGGTCAGAGAATATGGTGTGAAGGTGTCGATAGACGATTTTGGAACTGGACGCACTGCGCTTCGATGGTTGCACGACCTGCCGGTCGACATCATGAAAATTGATCAGTCTTTCATCCGCGATCTCGCGAATCATCCGGAGACACAGTCAGTTGTGAAAAGCGTGATTCAGTTGGGGCAGGGGTTGGGGTTAGAAGTGGTGGCTGAGGGCATCGAATCAAGTGAGGATGAGGCCGTGTTGAAAGCGTTGCATTGTGCAACGGGCCAAGGCTACTACTATGCCAAGCCGATGCCGGCCACGGAGTTCGCGGCGCGCTTCATGAAAGGGGCGTAGTCCTTCGCGCCACTATTGTTCAAGCCGGGTTCGTCGCTGAAAAAACGTTCTAGTGTTCAGCGACTGCAGACAGCAAGTACTTGCTTCAGGTCAGTTAGGCCGTCAATGCATTTAACCACACCATCTTGTAGCAACGTGGTCATGCCACCTAAAACGCTGTGCTCGCGAAGCTGGACAGTACCAGATTGTTGTTGGATGGCCTCGCGGATCGTTTCATTGTTAATCAGGAGTTCATGCAGCGCCACACGTCCCCGATAACCAGTGTTGTCGCACTCGGCGCATCCCGGTGCTCGCCATAGCTTCAATACACCACTATCAGTCAAGCGATCGATCTCTTGGCGGCCAAGATATCGACAAAACTCCTCGAGCTCTGTGGCGCTTGCCGAGTATCGCTCTCGGCAAGCGGTGCAAAGTCTCCGTGCGAGTCGTTGGGCTAGCACCCCTAGTAAAGCGTCCGAAAATGAAAAAGGTTCGAGACCCATGTCGACCAAGCGCGTAACAGTTTCGGGTGCACTATTTGTGTGTAAGGTAGAGAATACGAGGTGACCCGTTAGTGACGCTTCTACACCCGTGCTTGCTGTTTCTTCATCGCGCATTTCGCCGACCATGATCACATCTGGATCGGCGCGAAGAAATGCACGCATTGCCGCTGCAAAAGTGAAGCCTATTTGAGGGTGTACTTGCACTTGCCGTAGACCGGATTGTGTAATTTCCACAGGATCCTCGGCAGTCCAGATCTTTCGATTGACTTGGTTGATAGCAGCGAGCATTCCGTGCAGCGTGGTCGTTTTGCCAGAACCGGTTGGACCTACGCATAGAATGAGTCCATAGGGCTGGCGGATTATTCGGGTTAGTTCGGTGAGATTACGCTGGCTGAATCCCATTTGATCGAGTGGGGGAGGTTCAGAGTTGGCCAATATCCGGAGAACGACGTCTTCATTTTCGCCGGAGGTCGGCAGAGTGGCCATCCGCAGTTCAATGTTGCGACTGCCAATGCGAAATGGAATTTTCCCATCCTGAGGTTTGCGGCGCTCGGCAATGTTCAGTCGGCCCATGATCTTGAGCCGCGCCACCAGTGACTCGCGTAATGCAGGTGGCATACGACGGTAGATATGGCACTGCCCGTCGACACGAAAACGAATGAGTACATCATCTTTGTCGCCATTCGGTTCTATATGAATGTCCGAAGCTTGTTGCCGGTAGCCGTCAAGGATGATCCGATTAACCAACTTCACGACATCGGAACTCTGCCCTAGTTCGCTAAGGTCGCCGAGACCTTCTTCGGCCGCCATGGAGGTTGCGCCTTCACCCTGGCCTGCCCCGCTAACACCGGATTGGTCAATGTACTGGCTGATTTGACTGGGAGCGGCAACCACTTCCACGATGCGTTTTCTGGTCGAGAATCGCAGTGCATCCAGAGCATCTGCAGATAGCGGATCGCCCATGGCTACGGTGATTGAAAAATCATCGGATCTGATGGGAAAGACGGCATATTCCCGAATCACCTTGTTAGGGATTTCCGAAACGGCAGAGGACTGCATCGTGAGCGTCCGGAGATCCATAAACTCAAGTCCAATTTTCCGCGCTAGCGTTTGCCCTATGGCAATTTCGCTAACAATACCTAATTCGACAAGAACTTCGCCTAGGCGTTTACCCGGTTGAAGTTTCTGCTTCGCCAGAGCGGAGTTGATATCAGCATCGGTGGCCAGACCCTCGCTGACCAGAACTTCGCCTAGGCGCATGCGCCGACGGTTCTGAGCCGAAATGACCTGATTTGCAGTAGTTTGAGGAGCGGAGGCCATGGCAGATTCAGTCACGAGGTGTCGATTAACTAGATTAACTGAAGTTTATTGTAACGGCGATTAGCATTATTGATGTGTTGAGGAACTCTATTGGTGTAATATAAAACACTAGAAAAGTTAAATAAAACTCCACCATGCCACCCAATTTTCCTCATCTTGATTTTGCCACGCGACTTATTGATGCAATGACAGTCGCCGGTCATGGCGCAAACGCCGCGAGTTGGTCTCGAATTCCCGTGGAAATAGAACCGTTGCGCCGAGAAGCCGGGGCGAAAAGCCTGACGACCGCACGCAAATACCTCGAAGGGCTTGCATTCCCTAGACGTCATCGGTTGGAGCGCATTGCCGAGTGGCTCGGTGTTACGGTGGAGTGGCTGTCCAGTGGATCTGGTCCGCGCCACGAAGCGGAGCGTGAGGTTTCGTCCTACGATCTCCCGGCTGAGGCACTTGCGCTGGCCAACGCGTGGTGGAGTCTTCCGAGACACTACCGCGAACCGATCCGGAGTTGGATCATCATGGCATCAATTATGGATCATTTGCCTGATGAATCGAAAGTTTTACCGCCAGCTGCACGCGGATTGGAACGCCGCCGCCAACCGCGTACGACAGCGCCGCTAGCTGATCACTGAGTTATATCGCGTACTTCGCAATGTCTCGCACTGAACTTGTGGCAAACGCAGGCCTGCGGGATGGTATAGGCGCTTTTGTTGGCATCTCGAAGTTGGGATGATGCGTTACGTAACTTGCTCGCCTAATTACGCGTCAGCTCCAAACTTAAAGCACTTGTAGGAGTTGCCTTTATGTCGTGGGTATGCCTCGACATAGTCGTGTCGTATGGGAGTGCATTGTGCTCGACAATAATAAGGGTAGTGCTGTTTGGCTAGGGTTTCTTAGCTTCGGCGTAAATGCGTGAGTGGATACTTTTAAGAACAACATACCCATTTTGCATGCTGTCCCAAAAAGCAAAGCCAGCGACTGTCAGGTGATCGTAAAGGGGAATGCCATATCATTCTGGCTGGGGTTGGCATTGCGTCATTTCTTCGCGGGCTAGCACAGTGGGTAATACGAACAAGTACTATATGAGGACAGATGCTGTTAGGGGCTAGATCTAAAATTTAGAATACGACATCTCGGCGCCGGCGAAAGAATATTCGATGCACTCAGACTAACCAGTCCTTTGGTTCGTCGCTTGCCGTGAGTTTGATGACCCAGTTGATGTGATGGGGCGTAACGATCGACTCAGACGCTGGTAATGACGACTCGATGTTCCGCTGTAATTGTGTGTGTAAAAAAGTAGAATGCCCGTTCACTTAGATTGATGGGAACAACGATGATGAAATTAATGACGACTTTGGCATGCCTGCTGCTGATCAGTGTTGGATCGCCGATTTGGGCCGCTGAGATCTCGGCCGAGATTAAGGCGAAGACCCAGCTCAGCATGGCTGAATTCATGAAATCCCGATCAGACGCTGACGGTCGGTTTCATTTTGTAGACGATAAGACTAATAAGTCAGCATTCGGATTTTCCGCGAATGTTCATCCCATGGTGGTGCCCTATGGGCAACACATTTTTGTGTGCTCCGAGGTTGTTCTTGAGAACGGTGAGCGTATAACGGCGGACTTTTTGACTGTCAAGATTGATGGCGCCTATAAGGTGGTTGAAGTCATTATGAACAATCGTGACCGAGTTAAAGGCATGATGAAAGATAAGTAGTGAAATTCACGATCTTTCCGAAGTTCATTGTTCTGACTACATTGTTTGTCGTTGTGCTTAGTGGCGCGGCGCTTTACGCATTCAACTATTTCCGCGTGATGTACTACGAAGGTCACGCTTCCGCGCAACTAGCAACGGCGGTTGTGGGCAGTGGCAGTATGATCGAGGCGGCCGCTGCGATAGGACCGCTAGAAGCGCGCAATGCGTTGTCGTTGTTCTCAATGTTCCCCTTCGCCCTATGTGTGGAGATGACGGTGCCTTCAGGCACAGTTCATCGTTGGCCGCCGATTAACTGCACTATTATTCGAGAAGAAAAATATCCACTGAATTATCCTGGGGTATTTTCTAACGGTGGTGATCTTCGTGTTTGGGTGTCGCACAAGTGGGTGAAAGATCAGGTCTTTGGAGAAATAAAGATCGCCCTTGTAGTTATGGGAATTTTTCTGTTGATTTTTATACTGGGTAGTGCGTTGGTGTTTTATCGAGTGGTGGGCAGATCCGTGCGATTCCTGGTTGCCAGTGTGCGTGATGTCGCACAGGATCTGACCAACTTCGAGGAAATACGAAAATTATCGAGTGACGAAATTGGTGAGTTGACGGATGCACTTAATAGATTGTTTGGGCGGGTGCGTGGATATCAGGCAGATCTATTGAAGCTAGCTGAGACCGATTCTCTTACTGGGATTTATAACCGGCGCAAGTTTTTTGAGGAAGCCGAGAAGGCCTATGCCAAGCACGGGTCCCAGTTTTTCATGGTGGTGGCTGATCTAGATTTCTTTAAACAGCTAAATGACACATATGGCCATACGATAGGCGACCAAGCGCTTCAATTGGTAGCCCGCCTTTTTGGTGCTTCTATTCGCACGACGGCAGATGACCTTGTGGGGCGACTCGGTGGCGAGGAATTTGGGATCGCGATCACGTGCGATGATCTGAACACTGCCCGATTAACCATTGAGCGTGTGTGCGACAGCTTATCTGAGTCTCCGATAAAGACTCGGAGCGGCCCAATTCCCGTCACAGCATCTTTTGGTCTGGCCGGTGGTGAGGACGTTGGTGGCGATTCAGTTGAAACCCTGTACAAGCTTGCTGACACTGCGTGCTACCAGGCTAAGGAGGGGGGCCGCAATCGGGTGTGTGTATATGAATCAACCTTGGTGGAGGGCGGTCCGGTATCGACCCGTGTGGCACCATCCTGATCAGGATTAATGCCTAAGTTTGGCTATTAGCGCATGACTATTTCGACTGATCGGAACTATCCGCTGGGTGTTGCCATGTTATTGGCATCGGGATTTTTCCTCGGTACTTCGGGTCTTGCGCTTCGCAGCGTTGAGTTGGCCAGCGGTTGGCAAATTCTTTTTTTTCGTTCGGCCTCGTTTGTTCTTTTGGTATTACTTGTATTGTTGATTCGCCGCAAGGGTCGAGTGACGGAGGATTTTCAACGCCTGGGTTGGGATGATCTGCTGCTAGCGCTTTGCCTCGGGCTAGGTTTTGTGGCTTATGTCTTTGCATTGCTGCACACGACAGTGGCCAACGCGTTATTTGTGTTTAGTTCTGCACCTTTTTTTGCAGCGTTGCTGGGTTGGGTCGTGCTCCGGGAGCGAGTTAGCTGGACAACGTGGATGACGATCGCGGTCTCTGTGCTGGGTCTCGCTATTATGGTAAAGGGTGGAGTGTCACGCGGGCATTACGTTGGAAACCTCATTGCACTGTGGATTCCTATTTCCTATGCTATCTCCGTCATTTTGGTGCGACGTTCGTCAGCTGTCGACATGTTACCTGCCTTGTGTCTGGCGGGCGTGGTGGCGACAGGATTGTCTGCTGTTTTTGCTGAAGACCTAGTGTTGACTATCCGTGACCTCGGCATTGCGATTTACCTCGGTGTGTTTCAACTTGGGGCGGGTTTTATTTTGCTTATCCTTGGAGCGCGCTATGTGGTAGCGGCTCAGGCCGGCATTCTCGCCCTTGTAGAACCAGTGTTCGCCTCTGTTTTGGTTTGGTTGGCGTTTAGTGAGACCCCGGCAGGTACTACGCTATTGGGAGGAGGGATTATCTTCCTCGCTGTGATTCTGCATAGTATTGTTACGGTCACTCGAACCCGTTCGGCATAACGGTTAGCAACGATGATTGGTGGCGGCAGCGATAGCCTCCGCTCGCAGGTCCACTCTCCTAATTTTTCCTGATATGGTTTTTGGTAACGACTCACGGAACTCGATTTCTCGTGGGTATTTGTAGGGGGCTGTTTGTGACTTGACGTAATCTTGTAGGGTGCTCACCAGTGATTCGGATGCGCTGAAACCAGTTGCTAGGACAACATAAGCAGTCACTATTTCGCCCCGAAGCGAGTCCGGTTTGCCAACAACAGCGGACTCGGCTACGGCCTCATGTGCTTGCAGGGCGCTTTCGACTTCGAAGGGGCTGATTCGATAACTGGCTGATGAAATGATGTCATCTGAGCGTCCGACAAACCAGATGTAACCATCGTCATCGCAGTAGGCAGTATCACCGGTGTAATACCAGCCATGACGAAAACTTGAACGATCGAGGTCGTCGGAACCATTGTAGTAGCCGTGAAAAAGACCCGGTGGATGGGGTTTTGTCAATTTGATAGCAATGTGCCCGATTTCATTATTTGAAAGCGGCAAACCCTCGTTATTTACTATGGTCACCGTGAACCCTGGTGCGGCTTTACCCATTGAGCCGGGTCTTACCGGCATAAACGGAAAGTTGGCGACGACGTTAACGGTTTCGGTTTGGCCATAACCGTCATGAACAACGGTTCCGGTTGTCTCTTTCCATACGCGAATAACCTCTGGGTTGAGTGGCTCCCCAGCGCTAACCGAGTGGCGAATGCTGGACAGGTCGTAGGTCGTCAGGTCGTGTTGTGTAAACAGGCGGTAGACGGTCGGAGGAGCGCAAAATGTCGATACACGCAGCTTGCCGATTAATTTCAGGTGGCACGCGACGTCAAAGCGGGTATCACCGTCGTAGAGTACGATGGCAGCCCCCGCCATCCAGGGTCCAAACAACATTCCCCAGGCGGCCTTGGCCCAACCGGTATCGGACAGTGTCCAGTGCACGTCGTTTTCATTAAGGTCAAGCCAGAATCGCCCAGTAATTTCGTGTGCTTTGGCATAACCATGATCTCGCGGGACCAGTTTGGGATCGGCCGTGGTGCCTGACGTGAAGTAGGCGAGCATCATTTCATCGGCCCGAGTTGCTTTGAGTTGGTGAGGTGCTATCTGTGTGGGTTGATCTGCACACGCGCTTTCATAATGGATCCAACCGTTACGCGCATTCGTAACGATGATGAGATGCTCTAGAGATGGGCAATCGGCACGTATCTCTTCTACTTTGTCGGCGTGCTCCGATGACACGACGACAATACTTGCGCGAGCTTTATTGATGCGATACCGAATATCATTGGCAGTTAACAATGTAGTGCCGGGCATCGCAACCACACCGACTTTCATACAGCCGATTAGTGTTTCGAACCAGGCGGGGATACGCTCCATAATGACGAGCGCGAAATCTCCCTTGGTCGCACCGAGATGTAGAAGGACATTGGCGAAGCGATTGGATGCACCTGAAAGGTCGGCATACGTGACGTGTCGTATGTTTTCCGCACCTCGATCGACAGCGATGTAGGCAATTCGTCCGGGCGTTTCCTGAGCACGGGCGTCGATTACATCGCGTCCAAAATTGAAATCTGAAGGTAGGTCAAACCGGTAACTTGAGTACGCGATGCTATATGGGTCTGTCATGTTGGATTCATGATTGTTAGACGATAAGGTTATTGAGGTCAGTGCTGCCTGCCCACAACTTTTGGAGGTTGGAGAGGAGAATGTCGATTACATTATCTTCGTATTTGCGGGTCTCACCAGCCGAGTGGGGTGTGATCACGAGATTATCCAAAGCCCAGAATGGAGAATTAGCAGGCAGTGGTTCTTCCTTAAAATGGTCAATACCCGCCCCGGCGATCACGCTATTAGATAATGCGTTGTATAAAGCTGATTCCTCAACACAGCCACCTCGCGCAACATTGATGAGATAGGCCGATGGTTTCATGAGGACAATGGTTTTGCTATCGATCAAGTCTGTAGTTGCTTCGGTCAGTGGACAACATAGGACAACAAAATCAGCACGGGGCAGTAAATTTGGTAATGCCTCTGGTGTATGGACTTCATCACAGGAGCCATCGTGGGTTGTGGTATTTCTTTTGGTTCCAATAGTGTGCATGCCGAATGCCCGTGCTAGGCGGGCAACACGCGTTCCGATGGCGCCAAGACCGACCACTAGCATGGTGTGACCGACTAGGTCGTCTTCGCGTTGGTTGATATCGGAAATCATTGCGCGCCAGTGCTGTTGATGTTGGTGATCACGGGCGCTGGGCAAATGACGGACCAAGGCTAGGGTGAGGCTGATCGCGTGCTGGCTGACTGCGTCTGCATTAACTCCACTTGCGTTACACAGAAGGACATCGTGATTACGTAACGCGTCGAGATCGTATTGATCATAGCCGGCGCTGATCGACTGAACATAGCGAAGTCGTGGTGCTTCCGACAGCAACGCATTTCGCCAGAAGCCAGAGACTACAAGCACATCAGTTTCGTTAATTCTCTTACGTGTTGCCTCAACAGTATTTGTTTGAAAATGTTGGATATCAAGTTCCCGGGCTGCGAAACGATTAGCCATTTGGTATGCGGAATGGGAGAAATGAATCGTCGTGTTTTGACGGGTGGGAAAATGTGTTTGAGTCATCGAGAAAACCTATTGGCGTTGCTCTTTGGATTGCTTGAGACAGGTATCATAACTAAATGGGTTGGTTAGCGATGTTAAACTAATTCAATAATCGTTCTATTCTTTGTGAGATTAAATAATGTCAGATGAATTGCTAGAAGCGTTAGAGAAAATTTTTGCTACTGATAGTGAACTTTATCAGGAGCGGGGATTCCAACGTCGCATCGGTTTTGGAACGCGGCCAGCCTTGATCAATATTGATCTGGCGAATGCATGGACCCGACCGGGCAATCCGTTCTCTTGTCTTAATATGGATGTCATTATTCCAGCTACACAGCAATTGCTTGTAGCGGCCCGGGCGGCCAGTATTCCCATCGTGTTTACCTCTACAGCGTATGACGCGCCGGCAGGTGCGCACTCAGATATGGGGTTGTGGCACAAAAAAATTCCAACCGAGATTCTTCAGGCAGGTAGTGAACTGTGTGCGATTGATGATCGGCTAGCCCCTTTGCCTGATGAGTTGGTGATCGAGAAAAAGCGAGCGAGCGGATTCCATGGGACGTACCTTGCAGGATTCCTAAGAGCGCATGACGTTGATACGGTCATTATTACGGGGGTTACTATGGCGGGTTGTGTGCGGCATACGACGGAGGATGCGATTGCTGAGGGATTTCGGCCAATTGTTGTGCGTGAAGCAGTTGGTGACAGAGTCCCGGGAGTAACGGAGTGGAACTTGTTTGACATCGACGCTAAATTTGGCGACGTTGAGCCTTTGGATGTCGTACTGACGTATCTTGAGAATTGTGCGTCCAGCTGAATATCCTGACGCTGTTGTCGATGATCTCTACGTGTCGGTGACCTCGTGGCTAATATATGTGATTCGTTTCCCGAACGGATTACTTGCCAGAGTGAGTTTGGCGCAGCGTAGCAGTAGCTGAGTCATCAAGGATAAGTTCTTTTGTAATTGCAACGCCGTAATCCCGTTCGGCAGATTGTCGTGAAACCAATCCGTCTTTTACATCCATGAGTACGCGGGTCGGGTCACGTTGGAATGGATCACCATAACCGCCGCCGGCGGGCCCTACGCAGACAAAGCGGTCGCCCGCATTTAAAGTGGTGTGAGGTACTTTTGAAGGCATTTCCTGGATTTCACCGTCGACTCGCGCGAGGTTGAGGCTAGCGACGCCGCCATCGTCGCCGCCACGAAAGCCCCACGGTGAAAAATGGTGCCCTTCACCTTCCACTGCCGCGGCACCGTCTGATAAATATTCGAATTCCCGAATAGAACCAAAGCCGCCACGCCATTCACCAGCGCCACAGACATCCTCACGTAGCTCGTAGCGAGAGACTCTTAGAGGGAGGTGGGATTCGATGTCTTCGATGGGGTTATTCCGTGTATTCGCATAAAGGGTGTCGACCGCGTCCATACCATCTTTGCCATGTCTGCCTCCATAACTACCTTCAAAGATTTCCATATGGACCCAGTGTGTAGAATCTTTGAGGCCCGAGAATGCGATCACTCTTAGATTTCCAATACCTGCAGACACCTGCTGCGGTGCGACCTCAGCCAGTGCTTTCATCACCGTATCAGCTAGCTGGTTTCCGGGGCAAAACCGAGCGATCGTTGGAGCCGGAAACACTGGATTAGCCAGGCAGCCTTCGGGTGCAACAATCTTGATTGGCCTTACCAAGCCGTCATTAACAGGGATATGCCCATGGGTTTCCGTGTCGAGGAGCACGGAGCGGACGGTTAACCAGATGGCAATATCCACGGTCCCTTCGAGTGGCATATTGATCGGACGATCCGAGACTTGAGGGGTTGTCCCCGTGAGGTCGACGAGCATTTCATCGTCTTTAATGTTTATAGTCACCACCAGCGGCAACTCTCGACGAGCTGGGTTGGGATCGTCAAGATAACCATCAATATAGGTCGTGGCACTGTACCTACCATTCGGCAGCGCTGCGATGGCTTGCCGCATTAGTCGTTCGGCATAATTCATGACGGCATCGCAGGCCGCATCGAAGGTTGTGCGTCCGTAGCGATCAATCAACTCACCAAGTTGTTCTGCACCGAATCGTGCAGCCGCGATCTGCGCTTCCATATCACCTACGACGAGATCAGAAACTCGAATATTGTCGTGTAAGATGTGCCACACGGGCGTGACTTTCTGCCCTTTTTCATAAACTTTGATTGCTTTGAATTGCAGTCCTTCAGCATACGCATCTATCGCATCAACAATGCCACAGCTGCCAGGCGTCAGGGCTCCGATATCCAAATGATGGGCGGTCGTTGTTGCAAAAGCAATTAAAGAGTCATTGTGAAAGACCGGCACGATGAAACCGACATCCGGTCCGTGGCTAGCTCCAGCATACGCATCATTGTGCATGATGACGTCACCGGGCTCTATGGATTCCCCCCGTTCGGCGAGGATGCGTAAAACGCCCCGCACGTAGCCGGGAATAGGGCCCGATTGCAGGGGCGTAGATTGCGCAGATTCTGCCAGGCCGCGACCTTCACTATCGACTAGGGCGGCACCAAAATCCTCCGACTCTCGAATGATGGATGAATAGGACATGCGCATTAATTTGTAACCCATCTCGACAGCAATGTTTTCGAGAGCCCCCTGGATCACACTCGCGGTGACGTGGTCGACCTTCAAGTTGTCTTTCTTCATTTTTGCACTCCGGTATCGATCAACAGGTTGTTACTGGGATCGTTGATGGCAGATGCACCTGGTGGGATCACGATAGTCGTGTCTTTTTGCAAGATGATGGCAGGACCATGGATTCGTTGCTTACTAGCTAAAGTTTCTCGTTGGTATAGCACGGTATCTTGCTGTTGCAATATACCATCGGATCTGAAAAAACAGGGCCGAGTGTCAAGCGGCTGGCTATCCCGTGATGCGGCAGCGGATTGCAACTTAATCTTTGGCATATTTCCGGAACCGGTCAGCCGAATATTGACGATCTCAATCGGGCTATCTTCAAAAATATGTCCGTACTCCGACAAATGGATGCTCTGGAATACTTCGAAAACATGGGAAAGGCTGGCCGCATCTACGTTGCCCGTCGTAAATGGGACACGCAGTTCATAGCCCTGACCGACATAACGAAGATCGCCGCTACGGTGATAAGTAATGTCTGATGGTTGCAATCCATCTTGCTTGAACTGGATGGCTAGTTCGGTTTGCATACGATCAAAGTCACGCGTTAGTCGGTCAGCGTCTACTTGATTACTGATCTGGAATTCAGTCCGAATAGCATCGTACTTCAGATCGGTGGTCAGCAGGCCAACAGCAGATGTTATGCCTGGGTAGGGTGGGATGATGACCTCAGGAATGCCAAGAATGCGTGCCACATCAACACCATGAAGCGGGCCAGCGCCTCCAAAAGCGACTAGTGAAAATCCGCGAGGGTCGTGCCCTTTCTGGACTGTTCGCGAACGAATGGCATTTGCCATGTTGGCATTGATAATGGCCATGATGCCATCTGCAGCTTCTGCTCTGTCGAGATCGAGTTCCCCGGCAAGGCGATCAATCACACGGTTCGCAGCTGGCAAATCAAGATTCATCTCACCGCCGAGAAATCGCCCTTCGATCAATCGCCCTAGAACGAGGTGAGCATCGGTGACCGTCGGACGGTCGCCGCCATGACCATAAGCGGCCGGGCCAGGGGTTGCCCCCGCACTTTCAGGACCAACGCGGAAGGCCCCGCCATCATCAATGTAAGCAATTGATCCCCCGCCAGCGCCTATCGTATGAATATCGATCATCGGGGCCATAACTGGATAACCACCAATCCAAGTGTCTCGGGCGGTTGCCTCTGAATAAGTGTTTTTGACGATAAGGCCAATGTCGGCAGAAGTACCGCCAACATCAAAGGTAATCAAATTGGAGCGCTCAACGGACTGTCCGCTTAGGCCGCCACCCATCACACCAGCGGCAGGCCCGGATAACAAGGTCAGAACTGGTTTTTCTGTGACCATTTGGGCTGTTGCCACACCACCGTTCGATCCCATGACGTGAAGTTCTGCTTGCGTAAAACCTTGCCTTGTCAGAATTGATGCGAGTTCATGAACGTACGTTCGAACCTTCGGTCCAATGAATGCATTCATGGCGGCTGTTGTGAACCTTTCAAATTCTCGAAACTGGGGCGATACGCTGTGAGAGGTGGTTACAAAACAATCCGGATGTTCACTTTGGATAATCTCTCGAGCACGATCTTCGTGTGCTGGATTTAGATAGGAAAATAAGAAACACACAGCAATCGCGTCGACGCCATTGTTTCTTAATTGTTGCGCTGCTGCGCGAACAGCGGGTTCATCAAGCGGGATAAGTACATCCCCATTGGGAGGAACCAGTCGTTCAGTTACCGTGAGTCGCTGAGCACGACGAACCAAGGGTCGATCTTGCCAAGGTATATCCTGCATGATCGAGTAATGCTGTGGTCGTTGGTGCCGACCAATATGGAGGATGTCTCGGTAGCCCGCGGTGGTGATTAGACCGGTTTTAGCACCCTCGTATTCAAGCACTGCGTTGGTCGCAATGGTTGTGCCGTGGAGAATGTGGCGAACGTCAGCAGGGTTAATATCAAACTGACCGCATACCTCTAGTAGGCCATCGATGACTCCTAGCGAGGGGTCCTCTGGAGTAGTCGGAATTTTGTGAATCTTACTATCGCTAGATTCTGTGTTCGTTACTACTAGGTCGGTGAAGGTTCCACCGACATCAACTCCTATCAGGATCAATGTCTATTCTCCATATTTCCAGGGTCAAATTTTGACCACAATAGTTGTTGTTAGCAGGCCATTTTTCAAGTGCTGGACTGATTGCGGTGGAATAACATAACAGACAAAGAGTTGTTGATGGTGCCTTTTTTTGCCGGCAATTGATTTGGCTTACTGGTTCGTGGTTTTTGTGATCACAGTTGAATGAGTTCACCTTGAACCTCTATGATTGCCAGTTGTTAGTGGGTAAAGCATGATTTTCGAATCGAACTTCAGGAGAACTGCGCTATGAGCGGAGAAACAATGACATTGGCCCGTTTCGTGTCGGCATTGGATTACAAGGAATTGCCGAGCGAAGTTGTGGAGCGCACGCGACTACTGGTAATGGACCACGTTGGCATCGCGTTACGTGCCCGCCATGCGGCAGATCTTAATCCATCCGTGTCTGGGGCATTGACGGCGCTGGGTTTTATCGGAGGCCAATCGAGTGTTGTGGGAGATTTAGCAGGGTATGCCCCGCCTGCTGCTGCATTTTACAATGGGAACCTCGCGCACTCTCTTGATTTTGATGACACGCATGCGCGGGGCTCGATTCATCCGAGCGCGCCCATTGTACCGGCCGCATTAGCGGCTGGTGAAATGACAGGTGCATCCGGTTGTGATCTGATCACTGCGATTGTTGCGGGGTACGAAACTCAGATTCGCATCAGTATCGCGCTGGGGCCAACGGAGCATTACCTTCAAGGGTTTCATCCAACAGCAACGTGTGGTGCGTTTGGTGCTGCGGCTGCGGCAGGAAGGTTATTTGGATTGGATGCTGAAGAACAGTCGAGAGCGTTTGGGTTGGTGGGCAGTCAGGCGGCTGGTTCGATGCAGTTTCTCGAGGACGGTGCTTGGAATAAGCCATTTCATACCGGTTATGCCGCGATGAATGGACTGATTGCCGCGACCATGGCACGGGAAGGGTTTTTTGGTACAGCAAAAGCGCTTGAAGGACAGAAAGGTGGTTTTTTGAACGCTTATGCACCGAATCCGGACCCATCCGCTGTCGTGGCTGGATTGGGTAAACATTATGAGACCATGGAGATTGCCGTTAAACCGTATCCCTCCTGCCGTTATGGTCATGCTGCTATCGATGCGCTGATTGCGTTGCGGGCGGCTAATGATATTGATTTCCGGGATGTTGATTCTGTTGAGGTAGGATTGCCTCGCACTGGCTGGAATTTGATTGGTGACCCTGAAACCACCAAACAGCATCCGAAAAACTATGTCGATGGACAATTTTCAATGCCGTTTGTCGCAGCTGTTGCATTGCGAGAAGGGCGGATGGGTTGGGATGATTATGCGAACCATCTCGACGATGATGAGACACTGGCATTGTGTCGTCGCGTTCGGGCCAACGTAGATGATCGCTGCGAAGCAGTGTTTCCAGATAACATGAGTGGTGTTGCGCGGGTGGCCCTTGCCGGTGGTAGTAGTTTTGAGGAAATGGTGGTCACGCCAAAGGGTGAGCCAGATAATTTTCTTAGCACGGACGAAATGCTGGGTAAGTTCAATACGCTGGTTGCGCCTTATCTTGCTGAATCGCAACGAACGTTACTCTCTGACACGTTATTGACGCTCAATGAAGAAACCGACACCAAGGGATTATTAATCTTGACGCGGCCACTGGGTGAAGATGGTTTGAAGGTTGCTCAAGTCGCAGGATGAAAAGCTAATGACTGTTGTTTCAAGAGAAATTGGGCCTAATCGTTATCGCGAATCGTTTGGTCGTTATTTCGATGATTTTACGGTTGGCGATGTTTACGAGCATCGGCCTGGTCGCACCATTAGCGAGGTTGACAACACTTGGTTTACGTTGCTGACCATGAATACGCACCCAGTGCATTTTGACCAAAATTACGCAGCGGACAGCGAGTTTGGACGAACAATAGTGAATTCTTGCTTGACATTGTCAGTTGTCGTCGGAATGAGTGTCAGTGATCTTAGTCAGAAAGCGATAGCCAACCTTGGCTGGGACCATATCAAGCTGACAGCACCTGTTTTTCCCGGTGACACCTTGTATGCTGAATCTGAAGTATTGGCCAAGCGGGAGTCAAACAGCCGACCTGGTCAGGGTATTGTGACCGCCAAAACTATTGGGAAAAAAGCTGATGGCACAGTCGTGATGTCCTGCGAGCGCTCGTTTCTCGTTCCGAAAAAAGTGCAGGAGAGGGAGAGGGATGCGTGAGAGTAGATAGCGTTATAGGTGCGCCCCATGACTAATATGACCAATCGATCAAATGAGGAAGAGGCGCTGATCCTCGATACTATTGATCGTTTCCTTGAGCGGGACGTTCGACCGCATGCGCATGAACTAGAGTCGGAGGACTGCTACCCCGAAGACATCGTATCGAAAATGTGTGAACTTGGCCTTTTCGGCGCGACGATTTCTCAGGAGTATGGTGGTCTAGGGCTGTCGGCTAGCACTTATGCCCAAATTGTAGAGCGGGTGTCTGCTGTTTGGATGTCCGTTAGCGGCATCTTCAATTCGCATTTAATTATGGCAGCAGCAGTCGAGCGTTTTGGTACTGAGGAGCAGAAACGGATGTACTTGCCTCGGTTCGCGGCAGGGGAAATTCGGGGGGGTGTCGCCCTAACAGAGCCGGATTGTGGCACGGATCTCCAAGCTATTCGAACGCGCGCCCAGCGTGATGGCAATGATTACGTTATCAATGGCACGAAGAGCTGGATCAGTAACAGCGTTGAAGGCGGTATCCTGGCGGTGTTAGTCAAGACAGATTTAACTGCGGAACCGCGCCACCGGGGAATGAGCTTATTGTTGGTCGAGCGTGATCCCGGGTTTCAGGTAGCTCGACGTCTCAAAAAGTTGGGTTACAAGGGAATCGATACGGGAGAATTAATTTTTGAGGATTGTCGTGTGCCAGCGGATCGTTTAATTGGAGGTGCCGAGGGGCGTGGACTGCAGCAAATTCTTGGGGGTCTCGAGCTGGGTCGTATTAATGTGGCCGCCCGGGGCGTAGGTATTGCGCGGGCTTGTCTAGAGGAATCAATCGCCTATGCCCAGGTTCGCAAAACGTTTGGCAAAGCCATTGGCGAACATCAGGCGATTCAGATCAAACTGGCCGATATGGCAACGCGGGTTGAGGCAGCGCGGTTGCTCACCGAATCTGCGGCAGAAGCGTACGACACTGGTGAGCGCTGCGATATGGAGGCAGGAATGGCTAAGTTATTTGCTTCGGAAGCGGCTATCAGTAACTCGATGGATGCGATGCGCATTCATGGTGCTTACGGTTATTCCAAGGAATTTAATATCGAACGTTATTATCGTGATGCCCCGTTGCTCGCTATTGGCGAGGGAACTAATGAATTACAGCGCATCATCATCGCAAAGCAATTGATCGAGCGACATCGGGTATAGCGCCCCTGTTGCTTTAAGGCTACAAGAATATGTTGCCACTTGACTCGCTTCGTGTCATCGCTGTCGAGCAATATGGCGCGGGTCCTTTTGGCACGTTGTTTATGGCTGATCTAGGCGCCGAGGTTATCAAGATTGAAAACCCCCATGACGGGGGCGATATGGCCCGGTCGGTGGGGCCCGATTATCTTGACAATGGAGAGAGTCTTTTTTTTCATGCCTTCAATCGCAACAAGAAGAGCGTGACGCTTGATCTGTCTAAGGACACAGCGCAAGAAGTACTGCATGACCTCGTTGCTCGTTCTGATGTGCTGTGCTCTAACCTGCGCGGTGATGTGCCTGGAAAGCTAGGACTGACTTTCGAGCATTTAAAAGAATACAACCCGGCGATTGTTTGTGCGCATTTGAGCGCGTATGGCCGTACCGGGGCGCGGGCTGACTGGCCTGGTTACGATTATTTGATGCAGGCCGAGGCTGGGTATTTGTCATTAACCGGAGAGCCTGGCGGACCACCTGGACGCTTTGGCCTTTCCGTCGTTGATTTCATGACCGGTCTGGCGTTGGCTTATGCGGTGCTTGCCGGCGTAACAGCAGCAAGAGCGAGTGGAATTGGGCAGGAGTTGGACGTCAGTTTGTTCGATGTCGCTTTGAGTAATACCAATTATTTGGCGGCGTGGTATCTCAATACCGGTCGAAAACAGGGGCGATTGCCGCGTTCAGCTCACCCATCTCTCGTGCCTTGCCAGTTGTACAAAACAAAAGATGACTGGGTTTTTCTGATGTGTAACAAAGAGAAGTTCTGGCCTCTCTTGTGCGATGTCTTGGGTAAGGAAGAATGGAAATTCGATTCCAGGTTTTCCACCTTCAAAGAGCGGTTGCTTCACCGCGATGTTATTACTGACTTGCTAGACGAAGCGTTGTCGGCCGAAACGACAATGGAATGGCTGGATCGATTTGCCGGTATCGTGCCGGCGGCACCAGTGAATAGCATTGATCAGGCATTAGAGAATCCATTTGTTACGGAGACTGGACGTCTTCAGACCCTAGAGCATCAGCAGCATGGGGCCTATCGGTTAATCGCCAATCCCATTCGCACTGCGGGTGCGGAGACACCCGCAGTGCCAGCCCCAGTCCTCGGTGAGCATACCGATGCCGTACTGGCTGAGTTGGGATACAGTCCAGATAAGATTATGGCGTTACGTGCGGCAGGGATTGTATGAATAACACGCAATCGATAACTCACGGATTTGTTATGGCAGCAATAATAGACAATTAGGAGCAGGGAGGTAGCCCAGATGACCAAGCAGTTACCTATTGGAATTCAGTCCAACGGCATAAAGCATGCTCATGCCGATTCGATGCCGTCTATCGACACGCGTTTCGCGATGGTTCGCGAAGCCGGCGTGTTTGATTACGTGGACAAAACGCCAGATACTCATGAGATTGCCGAGTTTGAAAAGGCCAGTGAGAAATATGGCCTCCCCGTGCGCTGCGGGGGTTGGTTTTACGTATTCGGTCGCGATGAAACACTGCTTAAGAAGAATTTGGAAACTGCAAAGCAACTCGGATCGCTCGACCACAATACGCAGATCATGGCATACAAAGAGGATGGACAGCTGGTCAGTGATGAGGAGGTCATCGAATTTTACGAAGCGGCCCTTGAGTACGGTGAACAACTGGGAGTGCGACCGTGCCTCGAAGTTCATTGCAATATGTGGTCGGAAGATTTTCGGCGGGTTGAGGCTGTGGGTAAGCTGGCCGAAGCGAGAGGATTAACGTATTGTTTAACGCTAGACCATAGCCATGTAATTTTCAAAATCGACAATCCGGAAGAACAGGAGATATTTGATATACGTGGAGATGTGGAGTCAGGTAAGTTGATCCTTGATCCATTCACGGATGGCAGCGTCTGCAAGGCTTGGATTGACGCAGGATGGGTGGGGCATTGTCATGCACGCTCGACGGTACCGAACAATCCGAGAAATCTCGATGCCGTCGATGATCAAGGTCGACATGGCCGTGGGATACAGTATCCGTTCGCGCCGCCCGCACCAGGTATTTATCACTCGCCCTGGGACCCCGTTCAATTAGAACCGTGGAAAGAAGTAGTACGCCAGTTGATGACGTATCACGCTCATCATGATGACAGCGCGTTGGGGCAAATTAGTACTGAATTTATTCCAGCTCTGGATTACGGTGAGGGTTGTCGTTATTCGCTGTTCGAGCAGGGGATTGCTTGTGCGAGTTGGATGCGTGAAACGTGGAATGGCATCATCTCGAGTTAACTGCCCGAGGGGAACGATGCGAAATGATGGAAGGTTTGATCTTTTCAGTCTTGCCAGATGGTGGGGTTCGCGAGTTGTGTTGCCAGGGCTTTGCCAGCGGCCTCCAGTAATTGCACACCTTTCTCCGCAGTGGCCGCCGCGGGCACACCGATCACACCGCTGTCGCTCCAGTCTTTGATAGGACGCCAGCGATAGATGCCATTTTCCGCGCCAAGACCATCGGTTGGTGGTTCGAATGTAGCGATGATTTGTTGATCAACCAGATCGGGACGCAGTGCAAGCAGCATGGAGGTTTCCGCTTCACCAGCATGGCGAATCGTCTGTTGAGCTTCTAGAATGTTGTTGAATTCCTTTTCGGCAACGTGCCAATAGGTGGCGCATGCAACGGTAGCATTGAGTTCAAGCGTGAGTTCGGCGCTAATGACGGTGAGGGCTGCGATATTTCCTCCGTGGCCGTTGATCAGCGCGATCCGCACGAAGCCATGTTGTTGAATCGACCGGCATATACAGCGTATGACCGATCGGAAAGTGTCAAAATCAAGCGTTAACGTACCGCCGAAGGACATGTGATGTTCTGCGAGTCCACTCCATATGGTTGGGGTAACCGTCACTGCTACTGAATTGGCCATGTATACAGCGGCACGTCTACACACCTCACCGGCGAGTAATGCGTCAACCTGGACTGGTAAGTGAGGGCCATGTTGTTCGATCGAACCGATCGGCACTATGACGATAGCATTCTCGGTCGCCAACTGGCGAAGTTCCGATGCTTTGAGGTTGCACCAGGCGGTTTCTTTTTGCATCAGATGACCTCGGCGTTAGTACTTAAGTAGGCCACTCGCTGGCGAGGTGAAACAAGCAATCGCCGCGTTGACATTGAGTCGGAATTCGTTTGCAAACGACAACACCTTCGCCGGTAAAGTGGGCGAGCACCGGCTCTCGAGCGGGGCTCACGGGAAAGTGAATGGCAGCTGCTATATCACCGGCGCTGACTTCATCCCCGAGAGTCACCAAGGGTTCGTAAAGACCATCTTCTGGCGCATACACATAATGCTCTTGACCTTTAATCTCAAGGTAGCGGGGTGATGTTGGTGCATCAATATAGTCTGGTAGATGCTCTATGAGGTCGAATGCATGTAATGCGCGTCGTAGCCCGTGCTCGCAGATGCGCAACGTTTCGGGTGTCACTGTTCCGGCGCCGCCAAATTCAGAGCACAACAAGAGCACGCCTTGACGGCGTGCCGCTTCGGCTGAGTGATCTGATCCTTCTTCATGCATCACATGATTGAACGGCGCACCGAAAGCGTCAGCCAGTGTTTGTTCTACTGGATGGATGGTGCCATCCGACTGCAGAAGTACCTGAGTGGCGGGAAGATAATACAGAGAGGAGCCTCCTGAATGGAGGTCAATGAGCAGGTCAAAATGCGGCAGTAGTTCTTCCTCGATCATATGGGCAATCATGGCGGTCGGTGTACCTTCTGGATCACCGGGGAAACTTCGATTCAGGTTTCCTTCGTCAATGGGTGACGTTCGTCGACCGGCTTTAGCGGCGGGGAAGTTGGACATCGGCAGCAAGAGAAGATGCCCATGAATGTCCTTGTGCTGCAGTTCACGGGCCAGTCGAGAAACCGCAATTTGACCTTCGTACTCGTCCCCGTGGTTGCCTGCCATAATCAATACGCGCGGCCCTTCGCCATGGCGTATAGATACGGCCGGCATCGGCAGCCAGCCGTAGGCCGAGCGATGAACCGAATGGGGTATACGCAGACAACCGATTTCCTTGCCTTGTGCGGTCAGGTCAATGTCGGGTGTAATTTTTGAGCGGGCAAACTGCATGTCGCAATAGTAGCGGATCGACGGTTCTTGGCACAGTACCTGGTCGTTCGATGTTGCCTATGGCCTCTCGATGGGTGCGTTAGATTGATGGTAGTGTCAGTTTGTATTGTTGGGGTAGGGTCTCAAGTTCGCCTGGGTTCGACATAAACACAACAGTCTGGAGATGAGCGATGAATAGCAGTGATCTTTGTTTTACCTCTGCGATGGATCTTGCGCGGGAGTATCGGGCCGGCACCTTGTCGCCCGTCGAAGTGGTTGATGCGATTCTGGATCGTATTGACGGATTAAATTCGGTGCTGAACGCATTTCTGACAATCACTCCTGACCGGGCACGGGAGGAGGCAAGAGCAGCGGAATTGAGATTCCGTCAGAAAACATCAATCGGGCCACTCGACGGCATTCCCTATTCTCTTAAAGATCTCGAGCACACCGCGGGTATCCGAACAACGTTTGGTTCGAAGTGGTTTGCCGATCACGTTCCCCTAGTCGACGGTTATTTGCCGAGTCGCCTGAAGACAACGGGGGCAGTGTTGCTCGGTAAGACCAATACATCTAATTTTGGTTACAAGGACATGTGTGACAACTTCCTTGGATCGCCCTGCAGTAACCCGTGGGCACTTGATCGAACCTCCGGCGCGTCTTCAGGTGGTGCCGGTGCGGCAGTGGCTGCAGGCCTTGGGCCGCTGGCCCATGGGTCAGACGGCGCTGGGTCTATACGCATTCCAGCCGCGTTGTGTGGAATTTTCGGATTGAAGCCGAATTTCGGTCGCGTGCCCTCTGGACCGACAGATGATGTATTTGCTACACGCTCACATAGTGGGCCGATGACGCGAACCGTCCGGGATGCAGCCCTGTTTCTGGAAGCAATGGCAGGCCACGACTCACGAGATATTTTTTCGCTTGGCGAGCCGGTGACCGGTTGGCTAGCAGCGTGTGAGGGTGATTTAACTGGACTTCGTATTGCCTGGAGCAGTGATCTGGGCTACGCAGCCGTCGAGCCTGAGATACGAGACATCACGACTCGGGCCGCAAAAGCCTTTTCCGACTTTGGTTGTAAAATGGAGGAACGCGATCCTCCTTGGTCGGATCCGCGTGATTTTCACAAGGTCATTTACGAGGTTGCGGTCGCGGCGCGTCAGCGAGACCGTGTGGAAGAACACCCGGAGTGGATCGAGGACACACTCATGCAGATGGTAGAGAATGCGACCGAGGTGACCGCCATAGAACATGCCAGCGCGTTGTTGGCGAGATCACAACTGCTAGGAGAGGCTCAGAAATTTTTCTCTGAGTTTGATCTTTTGCTCACCCCGCAGATGCCGGTTGCGGCGTGGTCCAAAGTGCCCGGTCCCCGCGAAGGGCCTCAGGAAATTGATGGCCGTTCGACGCCGACAATGTTTGATCGGTTGCCGTTCACCTATCCGTTCAATTTGACCGGGCAGCCTGCGGCCAGCGTGCCCTGTGGATTCACTTCTGATGGTTTGCCGGTGGGGTTACAGATCGTCGGCCGTTGGCGCGATGAGGCAACGGTTCTGCGCGCTGCGGCGTGTTTCGAAGCAGCGCAGCCCTGGACTGGGATTCGTCCGAGCATCGGTTAGACAGGCATCAATCAAATACCGGGAAGACCTTGACGAACGAGCGAGGAAGTAGCCAGATGCGTGAGTGCGCCAAATCAGCGTGAGTCGGCGCGGACAAAGAACGCGGGCGCGAGCCGCCCGAGTGGCGGTGCGTCAGGGCGGCAGTGGATTGCAGCAGGCGCCGTGGTCGGTGCTTGAGAATAATTCGCCACCACTTGAACTGCTGTCGGTTGATCAATTGGAGGCTATTCACGAAGCCTCACTCTCGTTACTGGAAGAGCAGGGGCTCCAAGTGATGGGTGCCCGCGCGCGTGATCTTTTCAAAGCGGCTGGCGCGCAGGTCGATAAGGATGTCGTCTGTCTCGATCGAGCGTTGGTTCTGGAATTGATTGCGAAGGCACCGTCGTCTTTTACGATTACACCACGCAATCCGGAAAAAGCAATTCACCTTGGTGGTAATCGAATTTACTTCGGTATGGTTTCTGGGCCACCCAACGTGCACGATTGTATTAATGGGCGTCGCGCGGGTAATTTTGACGATTATCAGAAACTAATCAAGTTGGGACACAGTTTGAATGCCATTAGTTTGTTTGGTAACCAAACGGTCGCCCCAACCGATCTTCCGGTCAATACCCGCCACCTCGATTGTTACCGATCCAATCTGACACTAACAGATAAAGTGTTCTCTGCCATTCCAATTGGTACGACTCGAGTCAGAGATGCAGTCCAGATGTGTGCATTAGCTCATGGGCTGACTATGGAGGAAGTCAGCGATCGACCGGTGTTGATGGGTAATATAAATATCAATTCACCGCGTCGACTTGATGGGGCGATGGCGGATGCCGCGATCGAGTTGGCGATGTTGGGGCAGCCAGTGATTGTGACACCGTTCACGTTGATGGGGGCCATGGCACCCGTGACGTTGGCGGCCGCTCTGGTGCAACAGAATGCAGAAGCATTGTTTGGTGTTTGTCTGGTTCAATTAGCAGGAAACGGTGCACCAGTGGTGTATGGTGGTTTTACTTCGAATGTTGATATGCGTTCAGGTGCTCCGGCCTTTGGTACGCCGGAGAATGCGAAAGCGAATTTGGCGGGGGGGCAATTGGCCCGGCGTTACGGCTTGCCCTATCGAACCAGCGGTTGCAACGCGTCTAATGTGGTAGATGCGCAGGCAGTTTATGAGACGAAAATGTCGCTGTGGAGTGCTGTTCTCGGCCATGGCAACCTTGTTTACCATGCGGCAGGTTGGCTTGAGGGGGGATTGGTTGCATCATTCGAAAAGGTGATGATCGATGCCGAAGTGCTGGGCGCAATAACTGCCGTTTTTTCACCAATAGAGATAAACGAAGAGGCACTCGGGTTGTCGGCAATTGCCGGCGTCGAACCGGGAGGGCATTTCTTTGGGGCTGAACACACGATGACACGATACGAAAATGCATTTTATCAACCGCTGGTTAGTGATTGGCAGAATCACGAAAATTGGGAGCTCGCAGGCGGGCTAGATGCGACTCAGCGCGCGACACAACTATGGCAATCAGTGCTTGCAAATTACCAATTGCCGATGTTAGATCCTGCCTGTGGTGAGGCACTCGATGACTATGTGGCGAAACGAAAAAGTGAGATCGGCAATGATGCTCTTGACGAGTAGAAAAAATATTAATCAACCAAGATAGTGAACGTGATATGAAGACTCAGGCACAAGTCGTGGTCGTCGGCGGTGGCGTGGTGGGCTGCTCAGTGTTGTATCACTTGACCAAGCTAGGATGGTCAGACGCTGTATTGCTTGAGAGAAAAGAACTTACCTCGGGATCAACCTGGCATGCGGCGGGTGGAATGCACACGATTAACGGTGACCCGAGCGTCGCTAAATTACAGCAATACACCATAGAACTCTATCGCGATATAGAAGCGATTTCAGAACAGTCAATTGGGCTACATATGACTGGCGGTATTATGCTGGCGGCGACGCCAGCTCGCTTCGATTGGCTAAAGAGTATTCATGCAAAAGGTCGGTATCTGGGCATGGAAACAGAACTCATCAGCGCTCGCGAAGCAGCTGAACTCATGCCGTTAATTGACGCTAGTCAATTTGCAGGTGCTATGTACGATCCGATTGAGGGGCATCTTGATCCGAGCGGTACTACTCACGCATATGCCAAGGCGGCGCGAAAGAATGGTGCCACTATCTATACGCAAACTCGAGTGACCGACCTTCATCAGCAGGCCGACGGCAGTTGGCGTGTGATGACCGAAAGCGGTGAGATTGTGGCTGAACACGTGGTCAATGCCGGTGGTCTTTGGGCACGTGAGGTAGGTCGTATGGTCGGTTTGGAGTTACCCGTGCTGGCCATGGAGCACATGTATCTCATCACTGAGGACATGCCGGAAGTCACGGCGTTTAATGAGGTATCCGGTAAGGAAATGTTGCACGCGGTTGATTTTGACGGCGAAATATATGTGCGTCAGGAACGAAAAGGCATGCTCATGGGTACTTATGAGAAAGCCTGCGTCCCCTGGTCACCGACTCAGACACCATGGGATTTTGGTCAGGACCTATTACCAGCGGATATTGATCGTATCGCACCGTCGCTCGAGATAGGTTTCCAGCATTTCCCGGCCTTTCAGCAGGCGGGTATCAAGCAGATTATCAATGGCCCATTCACATTTGCGCCCGATGGCAATCCCCTGGTGGGACCGATCAAGGGACTGCCTGGGTTCTGGTGTGCCTGTGCTGTGATGGCGGGTTTCAGTCAGGGTGGTGGCGTGGGTTTGGCATTGGCTAATTGGATGGTCGAGGGTGATCCTGGATTCGATGTTTGGGCAATGGACGTGTCACGATTTGGGGACTGGACTACTTTGCCGTATACGAATGCAAAGGTTAAGGAAAATTACTCTCGTCGTTTCTCTATCCGCTTTCCCAATGAAGAACTGCCTGCGGGTCGGCCTTTGCGCACCACACCGGTCTACGATCAACTGCTGGCAGCTGGCGCTCAGATGGGTGAGGCCTACGGACTTGAGCAGGCGTTATGGTTTGCGCCTGAGGGGGTGAAGGATGAGTTTTCCTGGCGCCGTTCAACTGATTTTGAGCATGTTGCGGCCGAAGTAAGCGCAGTGCGAAATGGCGTCGGTTTAATGGAGATATCGGGGTTTGCGAAATATTCCATTTCGGGCGCAGGTGCCTCAGCATGGTTGGATCAATTACTAGCTTGTCGCTTGCCTGAAGAAGATCGAATGAGCCTGGCTCCCATGCTGAATCGAAAGGGAAAACTGATTGGTGACTTCAGTCTGGCTAATTTGGGGGACGACGAATACTTTCTTGCTGGCGCCGGTGTTGCCGAGGCTTATCACATGCGTTGGTTTTTGCAGACCCTTCCGGATGATAGCTCGGTAGAGATAATGCCGCATGGTGCGAGCATCGTCGGCCTTTCGATTGCTGGTCCCAAGTCCCGTCAGGTTTTGGCTTCGGTAACGTCCGAAGATGTTTCGGCTAACGCGTTCACCTTTATGGATATACGGGAAATGGATGTTGGCATGGCACCATGTCTGGTGGGTCGTGTCAGTTATACCGGAGATCTGGGGTATGAGATCTGGATGGAGCCGGAGTACCAACGGCATGTGTTAGGGGTCCTGTTGGCGGCAGGGGCAGAACATGGTCTTAGACTTTTTGGGTCACGGGCGCTCAATGCCTTGCGACTCGAAAAGAATTTTGGCTCATGGGCCCGAGAATACCGACCGATCTATGGTCCTTATGAAGCTGGTATGGGACGCTTTATTGCTTTGAAAAAAGAAGCTGAATTTATTGGCAAGGCAGCGGCAACGAAAGAAAAAGAACACGGCGGCACCATGCGATTACGAAGTTTTGTCGTGGATGCGAAAGATGCGGATGTGATAGGTGACGAAGCCATCTGGTTGAATGGTGAGGTGAGAGGTTGGGTAACCTCTGGCGGTTATGCGCACGGCTCCTCGGTATCGGTGGCTATGGGCTATGTGCCGTGGACATGCGCGAACGAAGATGGTGGTTGGGAAATTGAGATTCTTGGCGAACGTCGAAGTGCAAAATTACAGATCGCGCCCTTGTTTGATCCAAAGGCGGAGCGAATGCGTGGTTAGTCGAGGTGCTAAAGAAATGCTACACGACGCGATGTGGGGCAGGTAACGTGGCCTGAGAGGGGCTTGAAGTGATGAGTGAAGGCGACCCGATGCCTGAAGCGGTCACTGAATGCATGGCGCACGCGGATGACCCTGCGGCCTGGTTTGCCCAGGATTTCGATGGTAATGATGAGTGGCTTTACCGTTTTACTCACGCGGATTTGAACGAACTAACCCGCGCGGCTGCCCACAGCGCAAGAGTGCCGCTGCCCGAATTGCAGGCGGATGACTTTCCACTCGACGGGTTGGCTGTAACGCTTGCCGGGCTCCGGCGAGAGATTCTCCAGGGGCGAGGATTTGTGTTGCTGCGTGGACTGCCTGTCAGTAAGTGGTCGCCGGCTTTAACGGCTAGGATCTACTACGGGATGGGCTGTCATATGGGTCAGGCCGTTTCGCAAAATGCGTCGGGCCATCTTCTCGGTCATGTTAAGGATCTTGGCAAAGATCCTTCCGATCCCGTGACGCGGGTTTATCAAACCAACTACCGGCAGCCCTTTCACACGGACTCCACTGATATTGTCGGCTTACTGTGCATAAAAACGGCTCGCCGGGGCGGGGCAAGTGCTATCGCTTCGTCTACAAGTGCGTTTAACGTGTTGGCCGAGCAACGGCCCGACCTCCTGGAGGTTTTGTGCCAGCCTTTCTATGTGGATCGAAAAGACGAGATCCCCCCGGGTAAAGAGCCGACGTATCAATTGGCCGTTTTTCATCGACACGCGGGCTATGTCACGTGTATTTATGCCCGAGATTTTATCGAAGCAGCGCAACGTTTTGACGATGTGCCACGGTTGTTACCCGAACAGATTGAGGCCATGGATTTGCTCGACAAGTTGGTTGCGAGTGACCGCTTGCGTTTCGACATGGTGTTTGAACCGGGGGATATTCAGTTGCTACATAATCATCAAATCCTGCACTCGCGAACGACTTACGAAGATTGGCCTGAGATAGAACATCGGCGTCATCTGCTCCGGTTATGGCTGTCTACTGCAGATGGTCGACCTTTGCCTATGGCATTTGAAGAGCGCTACGGAACTATTACACCGGGCATGATTCGAGGTGGGATTCGTGTTTCGGGCGCTGTGTTGAATGCGCCCATAGAGCCGTAAACGAGTGGGTCGATTCACCACTATGAATCACTTCGATAGAAGCAATGTCTGGAGTGTGAGTGTATGAAGTCAACTGACAAACAGTCGCGTCAGCACGGGGCAATGGAATTTTCAAAGCCACCCGTTAACCTGGATGTTGTTCGTCGTTATCGATGTGATCGATTACGTCAGGAAATGTTACGTCACGACGTAGCCGGATTGCTTCTGTTCGACCAGATAAATACGCGCTACGCTACTGATGCAACCAACATGCAAGTATGGTGCTCGCATTATGAAACACGCTGCGTGTTTGTTGCACTTGACGGACCGGTTGTTTTGTTTGATTACGCTAACCATCCGTATTTGGCACAAGATTTGCCGACCGTTGATGAGTATCGAAAATTGCCGGCATCTTACTATTTTACGCGTGGCGATCGTGGGCCGGAGTTCGTTCTGCGTTTTGCTGTCGAGATTGATGATTTGATGCGTCGTTATGGTGGTGGTAATCGGCGATTGGCCATCGACGAATTATCATTTCCCGCAACCGACGCATTACGAGCCAAGGGGCTTGAGCTTGTGGAGGGGCAGCAAGTGACCGAGCGCGCCCGGGCGATTAAGTCGAGTGAAGAAATAGCGCTGATACGGGCGTCTGTTGCGGTGTGCCAGGCGGGGATGGATAGTATGCGCGAAGTGCTGGAGCCGGGTATTACAGAGAATGCGCTGTGGGCGAGATTGCATGAAACCAATATTCGACTTGGTGGAGAATGGATCGAGACGCGCTTGCTTTCATCCGGTCCCAGGACTAATCCGTGGTTCCGAGAATGTTCGATGCGGCAGATAGAACAGAATGACGTGGTCAGTTTCGATACGGATCTGATTGGCCCTTACGGTTATTGCTCAGACATCTCACGGGCATGGGTATGCGGTGATCGACCGAACGATGAACAACGGCGACTATATGCAATCGCTTATGAACAGATTGAACACAATATTTCCGTCCTGCGAGCGGGAATCAGCTTTCGTAGCCTGGCACAGGCTTGCTGGCCTATACCGGAGGAATTTCTCGCGCATCGATACAGTTCTGCTATCCACGGTGTTGGCCTGGCCGATGAATATCCCAGCATTAAGCACTGGTGTGATTTCGAGGACGGGGGCTATGATGGTGTGATTGAGGCGGGAATGACGCTTTGTGTAGAGTCGTTTATCGGCAGTGAAGCGGGGCGTGAAGGCATCAAATTGGAAGAGCAAGTGTTGGTTACAGAAGATCGAGTTGAGCGTCTTTCAACTTACCCTTATGAAATGGATTGGCTATAGAGGCGAGTTATGCATTATCAACTGATGATGTGATGGGTTGGCTTGAGTAACAACTAAGACCAGGTCGATGAACAGTAATCATGAAAAGGGTGGCGGGGCCAGGACGAGCGGGGCGTATCGCTATCGCTTTACTGTGTTTACTCCCACATTCAACCGGGCCGATACCTTATCTCGAGTCTATGACTCGCTCTCGGCGCAGACCTTTGATGATTTCGAGTGGCTTATCATCGATGATGGTTCCACGGACGGGACGAGAAAACTGGTAACGTCTTGGCAAGACGACTCGACGTTTCCTATTCGTTACTTGCATCAGCCGAATGCGGGAAAACATTTAGCCCATAACTGGGCGGTGGAAGAGGCGTTAGGCGAGTTATTTCTGGTGTTGGACTCTGATGATGCTTGTGTTCCCGATGCATTGGAGCGTTTTGTGTTCCACTGGGAGTCAATTCCGGCAGACCAGCGAGAACGGTTTTCTGCCGTGACGGCGCTGTGCATGAACCCTGATGGGCAGTTAGTGGGCGATCGCTTTCCCAAGGATGTGCTCGACTCAGATGCGTTGGAATTAATCTATCGTTATCGTGTGCGGGGTGAAAAATGGGGGTTTCATCGAACCGATGTTCTGCGGCGATTCCCGTTTCCACTGCGCCCGCGTTTATACATCCCTGAAGGGGTGGTGTGGAACGCGATTGCCCGTGAGTACCAAACCCGTTATGTCAACGAAATGCTGAGGATCTATTTTGTCGGTGCTACGGGGCGCGATGACCAGTTGATTCGTCGCATTCCCTCAGGTGAGCGGGCAGCGGGTCACGCACTGCAGCACGAAAGTGCGCTCAATCAAGAGATTAACTGGTTCGGTGCAATACCTGGCGCGTTTTTTCGCTCTGCTATTCATTACACACGCTTTTCATTTCTCGGCCACCAAGGCGTGGCCGCCCAGGGGGGTCGTTTGACCAACCCCTTGGCGCGCCTGCTGTGGGCGTTAATGTTGCCGCTGGGGTGGGTCTCATACCGTATTGACCTTCGAAGGATGGCGCATATCCGTCGATCTGGCCCGCCGTCGTATAAGCACGGCGAGGAATAAAGCACCATACTTAAAGCTTCGTCGTGCAAACGATCAAAAGGCGAGCAGCGTTGGAGAGTGACAGGTGACAGAATCCATTACTATCGATTGCCTACAGTACGCCGCGTGGTCTGAAAAAATATTCCGACAGATGCGGCAAGGCAACGTTGATGCGGTGCACGTCACCATTGCCTACCATGAGACCTTTCGGGAAACGGTCGCCAATGTTGAAGAGTGGAATCGGTGGTTTGCTGCATACCCAGAGTTGATTGTTCATGCCTGTTCCGCGGCCGATATTCGGACAGCTCGGGAGCAGGGGCGCACGGCCATTATTTTCGGCTTTCAGAACTGTTCGCCAATTGAAGATGACCTTGGTCTGGTCCAGGTGTGGCATCGAATGGGCGTTCGGTTCATGCAGTTGTCCTATAACAATCAGAGCCTCTTAGCGACAGGATGTTACGAGCGTGACGATCCTGGCATCACTCGAATGGGACGTCAGGTGATCAAAGAAATGAATCGGGTTGGCATGGTGATCGACATGAGTCATTCATCTGAGCGCTCTACCTTAGAGGCGATCGAAATTTCCGAGCGCCCGATCGCAATCACCCATGCGAATCCAGCTGACTGGCATCCAGCGTTACGCAACAAATCGGACGACATCCTGCGTGAATTGGCTAACTCCGGTGGGATGATTGGGTTTTCGTTTTATCCGCATCATTTAAAGGGTGGTAGTGATTGTACGTTGACCAGTTTCGCGAACATGGTGCGGACAATGGCAGATCGATTGGGAATAGAGCATCTTGGTATTGGCAGTGATCTGTGTCAGGACCAGCCAGACAGCGTAGTGCACTGGATGCGTAACGGTCGCTGGACGCGGGAGACAGATTACGGAGAAGGCTCATCGAAACAAGCCGGATTTCCTAAACAACCCACCTGGTTTCAGGATAACCGCAGTTTTCCCGCCCTACGTCAGGCGCTACTTAGTGAGGGATTTGATGCACAGGAAGTCGGTCAGTTGATGGGTGAGAACTGGCTGCGTTTCTTTGAAGCCTCGTTTACGGGACAAGTGTGAGTTAAGCCTTTTGAGCCTAAGTCCAATGCGATTGCCGGCAGAAGTGATGCGCCCTGAACGTATGGGGGCCACTTTCCCTACCCGCCTGAGTTTCATGCGGTTATTGGTACGTCGTTTGCACCGGGAGCAATGGCAAATAGAGTCGACAGTCTTTGATCTGGATGACCAGGGTTATGGTCATGCAATTTATACGGCACGTGGACCGCACAGAACCTATAGTTTGATGGCCTTTTCAAACCCACTTCGTGACGATCAGCGAACGGATCGGGTTATCGCTGAATCATGGGACGCGTGTTTTGTATTATTCGACGGTCTGCCAACCAGTGCGGAGGTTGAGCGATTGGCAGTCCAGGCAGCGCGGCAGGAGGGGGGACGCTTTGGTCCGTCTGACCTGATTTTGTCGCGGGCGAATCGCAGTGTGAGACTCTATGAACATGTGCGGGATGCGTTGGCCGCGGGTAGGCAGCCCGACATCGAACGCCTGGCCGAAGTCGGCTATCTAATGCGGACCACCGCAGTTTATGGCAACGGAAAATTTGGCACTTGTGATCGGGAGCGCCTGACCGATCGTCCGGAGTTTGCTGGCCCATTCCAAGCCGAGATGTTGATTGTCTATCTGATTCGCTGTTTTACGCTCGATCATGTTGAACATGTCGCGCGCTGCAAATCGCCCGACACTTTTGTGCCGATGACCAGAGAAAACAAGCGCTTCCTTGGCATCGGCAACGCGACAGGCTTAGGCATGGCGCCTTTTCTGATTACGCATCCAGAACTGATTCATTACTGGGCCAACACACGAGAAATCGCGTTACAGAAAGTACGTTCCATGCAGTGGGCGCAGGGGAGGGTTCGACAACGGTTTCGCGATCTCATGCAGCGCGTGAAGGGTCATGTGGCTGATTGGTGCGTTGCAGATGAGACGCAGCAGAGACGAATTGACGAATTGTCCTCAGACCTAGTTCGCCTGTGTGTATGGGTGGATGGCGAAACCGCACTCCTTGAGCGCGAGGCGCCGTGGGATGCAGTGTATTGCTGGGCCGTGACAGAAACTTCAATCGAATGTCAGGAGCTTGTCGTCAGCCTGCTAATTGAGTTGTATCCAGAGGAGATTGATCCACTTGAAGAGTATCTGTCTACAGATGCGAGATTACCGTTGGATGGTTCCATGCAAGTTGCAACATTAAGAAAGATCATCGAAGAAACCTATACATGGACGTTTGAGAGTGATTTCAGCGATAAAGCTTCCCATACTTATTTTTGGTACTACTCAGAGGATAAAATGGAGCCACGTCTTGGCTTTCGTGATAATGAAGCGGGTGCTGAGTGCGAAATGCCGATCGCGGTGGCCCGCGATGTTCAACGCTTGTACCAATGCCTGTCGTCGTTTAATGCAGTTACGCCGGTAGCGACGTTGCTGATGCAATACCCGGGGCATCGACACACGGTCGGCCGTGTGCAGACTATCGCGCAATATCCCTACGGAGAGGTGCAGGCCAATCTGATTGCTGCCGGAAGCCGACCTATTGATCTGTTACGTTGGAAGCTTGCGTTTTTTGGTGCATCAAAGTTTGATCCTAAATCGAATCTGTGGACGCGTATCACCCTCTATCAGGGCGCACCATTACCCGCTGACTTGCCCGAGTACGATTCAGATGACTGGTGCTTTCCCGTTCGCCCTGGGGTGGCATGATGCAGGCGTCTCTAGCGGAAGCTGAGAGTTTAGTGTTGAAAGCCTCAGTTGGGGCTGGTCTTGAGCCGGGTTTGGCTAGCCTCAGTGCACGGGCAACTCGTTGGCTATGTCAGTATGGTTTGCCAGGAACCAGGCTTGTGGTGCGAGCCTTGAGCAATTGGCTGGAGCGGCGATCTGTTGGGGTCAATTGGACGGGCGACAGGAAGCTGTGTGCGGTCACGGAAAATAAAATGGTCTCGGTCTTGTACGCTGGTGCGGTGGTAATAGATCACCGGTCATTGGTTCGAGCGCCGATGACCGTTACCTCTCCGGATGAACCCTTGTTGTTGCTCGCAATGGTGGCGCATGCGATAGGGGATAGTCGGGTGAAGATCACATGGCCCGATCCGTCGGGTAATCGACAGGGCCTGCAGGTGGACAATGAGGGTTGTACATTCTTAGGGGCAGATTATTGCTGGTTGCATCGATTGGGGACTCTTGACCTATGTGTCACCTGTGATTGGAATCCGCCCCCGGTGACTGGGTCGGTCCTATGGAATCACGCCGCATTAGTTCATCGCCAAGCGAGCGTTTACAAAAACTGTGTAGACATAGAGCAAGCGGAATTGCTTTTCCTCGATCAATGGGGCGCAAGAACGCTGATTCCAGATTCTGATGTTTCACGAGAAAAGGGAGCCGGTGCCGGTCGTATTGATACGGATTGACGGTTTCTGGAGCGATAAACAAGATGACCGAACAGAAACTTTTGTTGGATGAAGTGCAGGAATTGGCTGAAGCCGCCTTACTTGAAGTTGGAACGGCACCAATAGCGGCACGGTCGTTGGCTACGGCGGTTATGGCGGCAGAGCGTGATGGTATTCGCAGTCACGGATTGATTTATATTCCCATTTATTGCGAACACGTGATGTGTGGAAAGGTGGACGGGCAGGTGATGCCGGTTCAACGGCACCAGATGGGCGGCGCTATTGTGGTTGATGCCGGTACCGGATTTGCACATCCGGCGATTGACCTTGGTTTTGAGGCACTGATTCCGGCGGCGTATCAACAGGGTTGCGCTTGTCTCGTCATCAGGAATTCCTATAACTGTGGTGTGCTCGGTTACCATGTCGAACGCCTTGCTGAGGCTGGCTTGGTAGCGCTCGGGTTTACTAATGCACCGGCATCCATCGCACCGCACGGCGGCCATCAAGCCGTGATCGGCACGAATCCATTGGCCTTTGCAGTGCCTGGCCCAGATGGCCCGGCATTCGTGATTGACCAGAGTGCCAGTGTTGTAGCCCGCAGCGAGGTCATGACCCGGGCACGAGAAGGTCGTGCGCTACCGCCAGGATGGGCCTTGGATGAAAGCGGAGAACCGACCACCGATGCAGAGCAGGCGATGCGGGGAACGATGGTGCCTAGCGGGGGTTATAAGGGATTTTCTGCCGGATTGCTGGTCGAGGTGATGGCCGCGGCACTGAGTGGGGCAATGCTGGGTCGCCATGCCAGCGCATTCTCTGGCACCGTGGGGGGACCACCTCGGACGGGACAGTGTTTTGTTGCGCTTTCACCGGAGCCATTGTCTGACGGGATGTTTGATCAGCGTATCCATGATTTGGTCCTTGCCATCACCGAACAGGAGGTTGCACGTCTGCCAGGGGCGCGGCGCCGCAAACATCGGCAACAAGCTGAAAAGTCAGGCGTTCAAATTGACAGTGCGCTTGTTGAGCGGGTGCGCGCCATAACGGGGAGTCCATAGGGGTCGTCACCCGCTGTATTAGTTAATGTAGGTAATGACCGTAGGAGTAAGGCGAGGCGGGTTGGGTTTATTGGCTTGGGTAATGTCGTAGGGAAGTTGGCAGGAAGTCTTTTGCGAAATGGCTTTGAACTCACGGTTCGTGATCTTGATATTGGTGTAGCGCAACCACTTCTTTCGCTAGGAGCCAAGTGGGCGGACTCGCCGGCGGCTGTTGCCAGCGAAAGCGATATGGTCATTACCTGTTTGCCCAGTCCAGCCATCAGCGCGGGGGTGATGGAGGCTGGGGATGGTGTCCTGGCGGGACTGTCCGCAGGGAAGATCTGGGTCGAAATGAGCACTACCGATGAGAGCGAGGTGCGTCGTTTGGGGGATAAGGTGAAGGCGTTGAATGGGGCCTCGATGGATTGCCCCGTATCCGGAGGGTGTCACCGCGCGGCAACGGGCAATATTTCTATCTTCGCCGGAGGTGAACGCGAAACATTTGAGCGGGTATTACCCGTTTTGACTGCATTGGGAAGGCAGATACTGCATACGGGACCCTTGGGCTCTGCATCGATTCTCAAAGTCGTGACTAATTATTTGGCGTCTGTCCATCTGGTTGCATTGGGGGAAGCTATGATGACCGCAAAGAAATCAGGGCTAGATCTTGCGACTACCTATGAGGGGATTCGTATTTCTTCGGGTAATTCGTTTGTTCATGAGACGGAAAGTCAGGTCATTCTGAACGGTAGCCGCAATATTAATTTTACGATGGATCTGGTTGTCAAAGACATGGAGCTTTTTCAGGATTTAGCGGATCGGTCGGCAATACCACTAGAGCTTTCACCCCGAGTTCTACAGCTGTTTAGGCAAGCAAAGTCGCTTCTGGGAGAAAGGGCTTGGTCACCGAATATTGTTGTTCCCTTGGAAAAAGTGTGCGGGGAAACCCTATTCGCTCCGGGCTTTCCCTCTGAAATCCTAGATAACGAACACGAATGCGAGGGCCGTGAAGTGCGTGTTGTCGGGCTAGATTATTGAGGGGCTGGTTCTTGTTCGTTATCGAATCAGTATCCTGCATTCACTGACCCATGACTGATTCGAGAATGCCTGATCAGGCAAGACACGGCGAAAGTTTGTACCGAAGATGGTTACCGCTTACAGGTGTGTGGTGTTTGTACTTCGCATTTGGTCTGAACATGGCCAGCCTCGCCCCATTGGTCGCAGTGATCGAATCGGATCTTGGGATACGTCACACTCAGATGGGCACTGTACTTGGCGCTTGGCAGTTAGTGTTTATCGTAGCTGCTATCCCGTGCGGGATGCTGCTTGACCAGATTGGTGCACGTCGTGCGCTGGTTTTAGGGGGGGTCTTGATGGCAGCTTCGGCTTTATTGCGAAGTTACGCCGTAACTTACCCGGAATTGTTCATTGCCGTGGGGCTGTTCGGATTGGGAGGGCCAATTGTGTCAGCCGGAGCGCCAAAGGTCGTCGGCCAATGGTTTGAGGGTCGGCAACGAGGTCTTGCAATGGGTATTTATATTACCGGCCCCGGTCTAGGAGTCATTGTGTGTTTCACTTTAACGAACTCCGTATTTATGCCTTGGCTTGATCACGATTGGCGCTTGGTATTGCGGGTGTGGGGATTGATCACTGTGTTAGCCACTGGCATTTGGATCGTATTAGCAGCAGTTGCAGGGAAGCCTTGGGTTCAGTCGATCACCCAACGTGTTCGATTATCCGATTTAATGGAATTACTGGCGTTGCGCGATGTTCGCCTGTTGATGATGATGGGGGTCGGTGTCTTGATAATCACCCATGGGTTGGGTAACTGGTTGCCAGAGTTATTGCGTGTAGGCGGCATGTCGAGTGATGAGGCGGGTTATTGGGCCGCAATGCCGGTAGTAGTCGGCATAATGGGCGCCTTAGTGATACCTCGCCTGGCAACACCGCAATATCGGCATCAGGTCTTGCGAGGACTGTTTCTCTCAGCCGCAGTTGGCTGTGCCCTTTATGCAACAACGTCAACGGGCCCTGGATTAGTGGCTGCTTTAGCGTTTCACGGCATTGCCGCCGCGTCAATGATGACGGTTCTGATTCTCACGATGGTTGAATTGCCAGATGTTGGTATAGGCCGTGCGGGTACAGCGACTGGACTATTCTTCTCAGCGGCGGAGTTCGGTGGTGTCGCAGGACCCGTGGCGCTTGGTGTGTTGTACGATCTGACGGGAGGTTTCGGCGCCGGCCTTGGTTTGTTTGTTGGAATAGGTTGTGCACTTTTCGCCTTGGTTTCCCTACTCGGAGACCGAGAAAAAGATTTATCTGATAAGCCACTTGGAGGGTAGTAATGGCAAGTCCTAATCCTATTGAATACAGTGATGCGTCAATCGAAATACGTGAAATCTATGACGAGATTAAACTGGCTCGAGGAATACAAGATGTGAGCAATTTCTGGAAATATTTGGCCAATGATCCAGTCACGCTGCGCAGAACTTGGACCAGTTTGAAAGAGATCATGGGCCCAGGTGCGTTGGACTCTTTAACCAAAGAGTTGATTTACATTGCCGTGAGTGCGACCAACAACTGTGCTTACTGTATTCGCTCACACTCGGCATCGGCGAGCTCAAAAGGTATGACAGATGCGATGTTCGGGGAATTAATGGCGGTGGTGGGAATGGCGAATGAAACAAATAAGCTCGTCCATGGGTATCAAATTCCGCTTGATTCGCCATAGCGAGCTATATTTCGCCGGCGCGGAATGGGGTGACGTGGCGCTCCCTAGGGGAATCGAACCCCTGTTTCCGGCGTGAGAGGCCAGCGTCCTAACCGCTAGACGAAGGGAGCAAGAAATTAAGTGATAGCTTTTCGTGATGCTAGCATAACCGTTTGGTTCCAATATGGTCTTTTCAAACTAATGAGCCATCCTTCGGGTTGCCCGGTCTATCGGTTGGGTGAGGTATTGCGTTGACAAAGAGCCGTCACCGAGTGATAGCTGAGCCACGCGTGATTGAAGCGCGTCAGCATGGAATATCGCCTTCCGATGTTAATCCGGGGGCACTCAAAATTGTCCACACTATTCAGGCGGCGGGCTTTTCAGCAGAGTTGGTAGGTGGTTGCGTACGAGACCTTTTGTTAGGGCAACGTCCTAAGGATTTTGATGTCGTCACTGAGGCAGAGCCAGACACTATTCAAAACTTGTTTCGCCGAGCACGTTTGATTGGTCGTCGCTTTCGTTTAGCCCATGTTCGAATGGGTCGCGAGGTTGTGGAGGTGTCTACTTATCGTGCGTTGCCAAATGTCGGTGATGATGGTTATGAGGTCAGTGAAGGTGACGGTCGAATCTTGCGGGACAATGTGTTTGGGGATCGTGATAGTGATGCGCGGCGCCGAGATTTTTCTGTTAATGCGCTTTATTACGATCCAGTCGGAGGCGTATTGTTAGATTACGTTGGTGGGTTTGAGGACTTGAACGCAGGCATCTTGCGAATGATCGGCGAACCGGCACGCCGTTTCCGCGAAGATCCCGTTCGATTATTGCGTGCAGTGCGGTTTTCGTCGCGACTGGGTCTTATTATAGATACAGGGACTGAAGCGCCAATGCCTGATGCCCGGCTGTTTCTGCAGAAGGTTCCACCACCTCGTCTGTTCGATGAGAGTCTTAAGCTATTGCAGAACGGATACGCTGAACCGAATTTCCGTTTGATGCATCGTTACGGATTTATCACTGAATTACTCCCCGAAATAACGCAACATTATCTTGCCGCTGATGTTGTAAGCGAAACTGGATTAGTGATGTTGGCTTTGCGGAGCACTGATGATCGGGTTCGCATGGGAAAACCACTGAACGCCGCATTTCTCTATGCGGTTTTTTTCTGGCGCGCGGTGTGCGATCAAGCGTCTCGACTCACTGAGGAAGGGGGGGCACCGGTGCAGTCTCTACACCGTGCGATTTCTGTGGTGCTGACAGATGCACAGTCGCGGCTCACCATTCCGCGTCGTCTGACAGCGGTGATGTTTGACATATGGGATATGCAACGTCATTTGGAAAAACGCCGAAAAAATATGGTAACTCGGCTATTGGAGCATCGTCGATTCCGAGCAGCGTATGATTTTTACCTACTACGTGTGGCATCGGGTAGTGCTGATCAAGCGATTGCTGATTGGTGGACAGATATTCAAAAGGTATCGGTTTCCAGTCGGTTACAGATGATAAACGACCTAGCTGGAGGTCGCGGGAGCAGGCGTCGTAGGAAGCGTCGCCGTCGATCGGTGAAGTGAGCGACGCAGGTTACAGTCACGCATGGATAGGGTTGGGCGCTAACCTGGATATTCCGCGGGATCAGATTCGTTGTGCACTGAATGCATTGCAGAGCGACACCCGGATCTCGATGGAAGCGGTGTCATCGTGTTATCGAAGCGCCCCGATTGGTTTTCTTGAACAGCCTGATTTTCTCAATGCCGTAGTTCGTGTCGCAACGTTATTGTCTCCTGTAAGGTTGCTTCACTGTTTACAGTCCATCGAGTCTAAGGGACGGCGTCAGCGCTCGACTCGGAGAAACGGGCCGCGGCGGATTGACTTAGATTTGTTGTTGTTCGACGGACTCCAACAACAATCAACAGAATTGACCGTGCCGCATCCGCGTATGCATGAACGTCGTTTTGTACTCGAACCGTTATTGGAGATTGAGGGTGATATTGAATTGCCAGGTCGAGGTCTTGCTAGTAAATGGTTAGTGGACTGTGCTGGGCAGGCGGTGGAGCGGCTGCCGGGCCCTTTGCTCGACTGAGCCTTTAACTCGAAGAAGTGCACAAGGGATCGGGTAAAATAAGCCAATCGATGGGTTCACTGACACATAGGTTATGGAAAACCACTTCAGCATGACGGGTCGGGGATAGTCAGGATTTAAATGATATGAACGATTCAGTCAGCCGTGAGCGGGTGCTATCGGGAATGCGCGTAACCGGGCGCCTCCATCTTGGGCACTACCATGGTGTCTTAAAGAACTGGGTAATGCTGCAGGAAAAGTGTGAGAGTTTTTATTTTGTCGCAGACTGGCATGCGCTAACGACGCATTACGAAGAACCTGGCGTGATGGAGCGCAATGTTTGGGAAATGGTTATTGATTGGCTTGCGTCTGGTGTGGACCCGGCAAAGGCAACTCTTTTCATACAATCGCGTATTCCCCAGCATGCCGAACTTCACTTGTTGTTATCTATGGTGACGCCGCTAGGCTGGTTGGAGCGAGTACCCAGCTTTAAGGATCAGCAACAAAAAATCAAAGGCCGTGATCTTGCAACCTATGGTTTTCTCGGATATCCAGTTCTGCAAAGTGCGGATATTCTGATCTACAGAGCTAGTCAGGTGCCGGTCGGTGAAGATCAGATCCCGCACATAGAGTTAACGCGGGAAATTGCTCGCCGTTTTAATCGTGTTTTTGGAAAAGATGCGATCTTTGAAGAGAAGGCGGAACAGGCGCTGGTTAAACTTGGAAAAAAGGCGGCAGGGCAGTTTCGCCGGCATCGACGTGCCTGGTTACAGGAGGGCAATGCCGATGCGTTGTCGCAGATGATAGCGCTCATTGATAAGGCGGCTGGTTTGGGAGATGAAGAGCGCGAGCGGCTTCGTGGTTATTCAGAAGGGGGCGGGCGTTCCATTCTGCCGGAGCCGAAGGCTCTTTTAACCCCTGCGTCTAAATACCCAGGTGTTGATGGACAAAAGATGTCTAAGTCATACGATAATCAGATCAATATGCGCGATGATCCGGATCGAGTGGCCAATGCATTGCGTACGATGCCGACAGATCCGGCGCGCCAGCGGCGTAACGACCCGGGAGACCCGGACAAGTGCCCAGTCTGGGGTCTACACAAGGTTTATACCGACAGTGCATTGCAACAGAAATTGGCTGAAGGTTGTCGCAGTGCAGCTATTGGGTGCCTTGATTGCAAGAAACCATTGGTCGAAATAATGCTGGAAGAGCAAGCGCTACTTAGGGCACGTGCGAAACCTTACGAGGATGACCCAGGTGAAGTGCGACGTACCATTGACGCAGGATGTGAGCGAGCGATGGCCGTTGCCGAAGAGACCATGCAAGAGGTTCGTGATGTCGTGGGAACGGTCTATCGTTAGTGGATGACCCCGTGACACAATCAATTGTGGACAACGAATCATCGCGACCGTATGCGACGATCTCAGGTGAAGCGTTGCATAGTTGGCCGCAGGACCTGTATCTCCCTGCTGACGCGCTCGAAGTGGCTATCGAAGCGTTCGAGGGTCCCCTAGATTTATTGCTTTATCTGATCCGCAAACAAAAAATCGATATTCTGGACATCCCTATCGCGCAGATTACTCATCAGTATGTGGAATATGTTGAGTTGATGCAGCGCCTGCATCTTGATCTGGCTGCCGAGTATCTGGTGATGGCGGCGATGTTGGCGGAGATTAAGTCTCGTATGTTGATCCCACGACAAGAGGTAGGCCAAGATGAAGAAGAGGATCCAAGAGCCGTATTGGTTCGGCGGTTGCAGGAGTATGAGCGCTTCCGTGATGCCGCAACGCAGCTTGATGAGCGCCCGAGGTTAGAACGCGAGTTGTATCTCGTACAGGCGCGTATCGAAGATGACGAGTCGTTGCAAGACGAGACGGTTGTTGATTTGTCTCAGTTATTAAGTGCGATGCGGGACGCGATGTTGAGAGTCGATCAACGTCGGAACTTACAACTGGTGCCTGAGACGCTGTCAGTGCGCGATCGCATGAATCAAGTATTGACTAGGGTTCGTAGCGGAGAATACGTCCGTATTGAAGAGTTTTTCTCTGTCGATGAGGGACGGGCGGGACTGGTCGTTAGTTTTCTTGCGATATTGGAGCTCGTTCGGGATCGAATTCTGGTTGTCGTTCAGACAGAGCCGTTTAGCCCTATTCACGTTAAATTGACAGGTTGAGCATGGATCAAGAAGAGATTCGCAATGTGGTGGAGGCGGCTTTGTTCGCCGCTGAAATGCCGCTCAGTATTCGGCGACTTCGCGACTTGTTCGGTGGTGCTGATGATCAGCTTCGGAGTGATCTGGATACGGTTCTCGCATTACTAACCGACGAATATCAAGGTCGGGGTATTGAATTGGTGCAGGTAGCTGAAGGCTATCGCTTTCAGACGCGTGAGCAATACGCACCATGGTTGCGTCGCATGCACGGGACACGCTCTCCGCGCTATTCCAAGGCGCTGCTTGAAACACTGGCGATTATTGCTTATCGGCAACCGGTCACTCGGGGCGATATCGAGGAGGTTCGTGGTGTCGGTGTAACAACAGACATTATGCGGACGTTGTTGGAACGGGAATGGGTTGCCCAAAAAGGTGTAAGGGAGGTGCCGGGGCGGCCAGCGCTTTATGTGACCACCTCCAGGTTTCTTGAGTATTTCGGGCTGATGAGGTTGGCAGATTTGCCAGTGCTCGGAGAGCAACGTCAACTTAATGAAATCGCGCGAGAACTAGGCATCATTCTTCCTCGTGCTGAGGGGGAAGTTGTCGCGGATGAAATTGTTGCCAAAGATATCGAACCGGGCGAGGGAGTAAATCGGAGTGACCACAGTCATGTATCATCGATAGGCGAGACATCACCGGCGATTGAGGCTGAGCCCGAGGTTGATGTTGATGATGGGCCGGATAAGTTGCTGGAGGCCGATGTGTCTGCCATTGGCTGATTAACCGGACTGTTGATGTCCGAGCGCGTCCAGAAATATCTGTCGCGGGCGGGGCGAGGCTCCCGCCGCGAAGCGGAGCGTTGGATCGGCGATGGGCGCGTAACGATCGATGGTAGGAAGGCTGTACTGGGTGATAAGGTAGATTCCACCAGTTTGGTAGCGGTTGACGGCATTCCCGTCGTTGATGGCGCTGGTAACTCAGAAGTTTTGATCTACAACAAACCCGTTGGAAAAATTGTAACCCGTAGCGATCCGAATAATCGGCCGACGGTATTCGATGATTTGCCCATTAACAAGCATGGGCGTTGGGTAGCTGTGGGTCGTCTTGACATTAATACCGCTGGGGTGATGTTGTTTTGCTCGGATGGCAATCTTGCAAACGGGCTGATGCATCCACGAAACGAAATAGAGCGCGAATACCTTTGTCGTGTTAACGGGATCGTGTCTGAGAGTGATCTCGCAAGTTTACGCAACGGAATCCAGGTCGACGGTCACATGTGTCGGTTCGATTCGGTTAAGGCACGACCGGGCGGTGGCTACAATCGCTGGTTCACAGTGGTATTGCGTCAGGGTCGTTACCGTGAAGTCAGGCGACTGTGGCAGGCTGTAGGTGGGACTGTTAGCCGACTCATTCGCGTTCGTTTTGGTCCTGTTCGGTTGCCGCGTGACCTGGATCGGGGGCGTACGCGTTTCATTGACTATGAACTGCAGGAAAAACTTTACCGACTGGCTAATGTGTCGCCGTCTTAGGATGTGCGTTGGCGCTTAATCTGATTTGGCCCAATATGGTGGGCATTTAAAAAGTCTAACTGATCAAAGCTGAATGCTTGCCCAAATCCAGTAATCCACCGTCCATTGAGCGGTTGGAGTTCCATAAGAACAAAATCCGCCAAGGTCTCGATTACAGAGATGGTTTCACCAAAGCGCTCCCGAAAAAAGGGCAGCGTCGATGTCCAGCAGGTGCTTGTTCGGCTATGTTCTTTGGCCTTGCACTGAATGATCAGACGCCGACGAGTGTAAATGTTGGATGCTTCAGATTCATTTTCGATGAACATTACACTGACCTGTTGTCGCCGCAGATTGGCTGTGTGGCCAGAAAGTTCGCTGACCAAAATAAAAAAGGCATCGTGCGCCAGAATGAAGGGGCTGTAGCTACTTTCAGGTACCCCGGCATCATCGCTTGAAGCAAGCAGCAGCGAAGAAAAACCATGCAGAAATTCCCTGCAGATGTCGGGGTCGATGGTCGGTGTAGTAGCGGTCAACGAATCAACTCAGGTGGTTGAATCCGGTCCTTGGTCGCCCAACTGATTAAAGCCGTGTTCCAGGTCCGCGATCAGATCTGCCGGGGATTCGAGTCCTGCATGGAGTCTTAATAGTGGACCCGGAGCATTCCATTGGGTGGCTGTCCGGTAACGATCTGGAAATGCGGGGATGATCAGGCTTTCGTAACCTCCCCAACTGGCCCCAATACCGAATAGCTCAAGGCTGTTTAACATGTTGCGTACCGCTTCGGTTGAATACTTCTTCAGGATGACGCCAAAAAGGCCACACGCCCCACTGAAGTCGCGTTCAAAAAGTTCGTGACCCGGCGCGCCGGGTAAGGCCGGATGCAGAACGCAGGCCACCTCAGGCCGTTGTTCCAGCCAACGGGCCAGAGTCAGGCCGTTCTCATGGTGGTGTTTTAAGCGCATTGGGAGGGTGCGAAGACCACGCGTCGTTAGATAAACCTCATCGGGGCCGGCACCTTCTCCAAGCCGCGTTTTGGTTTGCCGCACGGCCTCCCAGGCCCGTTCGTTGCTCACGATGACGCCCAGTAACACATCAGAGTGTCCGACGAGATACTTAGTCGCCGCATGAATCGCCACGTCAACATCGTGACCAAAGGCATCGAAGTAAAGGGGCGTTGCCCAGGTTGCATCAAGAAGCGTTGTTATCTCGCGGTTCCTCGCAATTTTTGTAATGGCAGGAATATCCTGAACCTCAAAGGTCATTGAACCCGGGGATTCAAGGAAAATCACACGAGTATTAGGCCTGATGAGAGACTCAATATCCGCACCAATAGTGGGATCATAATAGGTGACATCCACACCAAATCGGCTCAACGTCTGGTCACAGAAAGCGCGCGTTGGCCAGTACGCCGAATCAGTCATTAGAAGATGATCCCCGGCACTGACAAACGAAAGCAAGCTGATGGTAACGGCCGATAGTCCTGAAGATGTCAGTACTGCATCGTGGCCGCCGGTCAATGCGATCATGGCCTCTTCAAGGGCGAAGGTTGTCGGTGTGCCGAGCAGCCCGTAGACCACTTTGTAACGATCAAATATGTCGTGTCGTGTCTCGAATGCCCGAGCATCCGAGTGCAAGATGGTCGACGCTCGATAGACAGGCGTGTTGACGACGCCATGATGCTCGCCGCTGGCACGACCAGAGATAATGGCGAGTGTGTCGATGTCGTAGTTTGATGATTGGTGCTTGCTCAGAGTCGGAGATCCTAGGCTATTGTTTAGAGAGATGATGGTATCATTTTTGGTAATCACCGCCGTCTGTTGCGATGTCTTGCCATTATTATTATCTGTGTGTCGAACGCGATGTTGGGTTAAGTCTCTGTTGGCCTGGTTCGAATGTCAGTCACCGAGACATAGTGACAGTAGTGAGACACGGGGTTAGGAGAATGCAGGCAGTCGAGTGTGTTCTGGTATGCTGATCCACCGCATGACTGGACAGCGATCGTGTGTTTTGGGCCGCTGAGCCTTTGCCCACGAAGGCGCCTGCGATTAAAGCCTTTCTAGGAACTGCTTGGCAGGTGGCCAGATGCGCGGATGTGACACTGTTTATGGAGTGTAGTTTTCGCACATTTGTCTAGTGGCGGAAATCATAAGTTTTGCTTCGAGGTGCCGGAGGAATTGAGCGTTTGGTGCAAGGCTTAGGTCATTAAGCACCGGAAATGGCGCCGAAGTTGGGATTTAGCCTTGAGTGAGAGATAAATCCAGATAACCGTTAGTTAGGTGAGGGAGTATCCAACGAATCAGGGTATTGTGGAACACCCACGCGTCTGATAGCGTAGCGGTGTCTACGACAACTTTAAGACATTATTTACCGGGAGGATAGACGGGATGAAAAGACGAGATTTTATTAAGAGCGCTGGCGCGGGCGGTGCGGTTGCGGCGACAACGTTGGCAGCCCCCGCGATCGCTAAAGAACGTATCGAAATGGTGATGGTAACAACCTGGCCACGCGATTTTCCGGGCCTTGGTACTGGCGCACAGCGACTGGCCAAGAACCTTGAACTGATGAGTGGCGGTCGGATTCATGTTGAATATTTTGCCGCCGGCGAACGTGTAAAGGCATTTGATTCGTTTGATGAAGTAGCTTCCGGGAACGCACAGGCATATCACGCTGCGGACTATTACTGGAAAGGCAAGCACAAGGCTTTTGCATTTTTTGGGTCTGTGCCATTTGGATTGACTGTTAACGAAGCGAATACCTGGATTGATTGGGGTGGCGGTCAGGAGCTATGGGACGAACTCGGTGCCGAGTTTGGTGTGAAATGTTTTAAGGCCGGTAACAACGGCGTCCAGATGGGTGGTTGGTTCCGTAAAGAGATCAATTCTGCAGATGATTTTAAGGGCCTCAAAATGCGTATCCCTGGTATGGGTGGCGACGTGTTGGCTAAGATGGGTGCTTCTCCGGTGTCACTGCCAGGTAGCCAGATTTATGAAAACTTGGTCTCGGGCGCGATTGATGCAACTGAATGGGTCGGTCCTTGGAACGACAGTTTTATGAAGTTCTACGAAGCAGCGAAATACTACTACTGGCCCGGTTTCCATGAGCCCGGCACGATGGAATCGTTCGGCTTGAACAAAGCTTGGTGGGACAAGTTGTCGAAATCTGATCAGAAGATGATTGAAGCAGCCGCTGCACTGGAAAACCAGTTGTTGTATTCCGAGTATTGTTGGAACAACGGTTCCTCCATGAAGAAGCTTCTCGATGAGCACGGCGTTCAGTTGCGTGAGTTCAGTGATGACATTTTCGATGCAGCTGGTGAAGCAACCGCAGAAGTGTTTGAGGAGTATCGTGCGGATGGTGGCCTCACTGCGAGAGTATTGGACAGTATGCTCGCCTCGCGTAAGTCGGTTGGAAGCTGGATGAATACTTCTGAAGTACCGTTCATCGCTCAACGTAACAGGGTGCTTGGTCTCTGATACGTCAACCGAATCTAAGAGTTTAGATACGGTAAGCAGTCGACTAATGGGCGGAGTCTGAGGACTCCGCCCTTTTTTCTAGTATTTGTAATATCGATAGATATGGAGAGGCGTATGTCGACGCGTCTCTCGCTGATTGGCTACCGGTTGATTACGGACGTACTACCACTAGTTTTTGAGTCAGAGAGAATATAAGAACAGATGTCAGCGGAGAATCAGGCTGTAACGTTGTTACTGCGCTCGAGCGCTTGGGGAATGGTAGCGCTCGCACTGTTGTTCCTATTGAACAATTTTCTGATCTTCTGGATGGATTGGCCAGGGCCTTTAGCACTGGCTGCGCATCAGGGCTGGTTCGGATTAGAACCATTGCCTCAACCCTTAGCGGATGGCGCAATCGCGCTCGGATGGATTCAAATCGCAATCATCTGCGTAGGTTTGGGCGCTTCTGTGGTCTACTCATTGGTGACTCCAAGAGTTGGGTTACGGGCGGAGGCTGATCGGCTTAGCGGGTTCGTGACGTATCTTGTTCGTAGCCTTTTTTGGGCGGTGCTGTTGGTCGGCTTAGTTGATGCGTTAATCTCGTTTCTTCGGGTGGAGGGTCTTCTGGTCCCTCTTGTGGGAGAGCAGATAACACTGAGCCTAGGTAAGAATAGTTATCGTGGCACCTACGTGCATTATCCAGTGATGTTATTGGGTTTTGTAATCGCATTGTTTGTTCGAGGCGTGGGATTCACTTGGTTAGCGTTATTGGTTGTTTTGTCGCAGTTCGCGATTGTGATCACGCGGTTTATTTTCTCCTATGAGCAGGCTTTCATGGGGGATCTGGTGCGGTTTTGGTACGCGGCACTTTTCCTTTTTGGCAGTGCGTATGCGTTAATCACCGAGGGTCATGTACGTGTCGATGTGCTTTATGCTCATTTCAGTGCACGTGGTAAAGCATGGGCCAACGGTGTTGGGTCTATCTTGATGGGCCTTCCTCTATGTTGGGTGATATTGACAACCGGTATGTGGGGAAAAGGGAGTAGTTTGAATAATCCATTACTGAGCTTTGAGATCAGTCAGCAAGGTTACGGTATGTATGTGAAGTACTTGATGGTTGGATTTTTGGTCACCTTCGCGGTGACCATGTTGATCCAGTTTGTGAGCTACTTTCTTGAGAGCATTGCGGAGCTTAGGGGCGAGCCGAGGTCGGATTCTGACCGAGACGAGACCGCGGCGTCTGGAGTATAACGATGGAGCTTTTTTTCTTAGCAGTGCTCTTCATTCTCATGGTCGGAGCGTTAGGTTCTGGGTTTCCGGTGGCGTTTTCGCTGCCGGGTTCGGCTATTTTGACCATTGGACTGGCAGCGCTGTGTGGTTGGTTCTTTGCGGGTGATACCGATGCGTATTTCACGCAGGGCGGTCCTGTTCAGTGGTTGAGTGCGGGGGTCACTAATTTTCGCAGTTTGTACTGGGACGTAGAGCGTGACACGCTGATAGCCATACCGCTCTTTGTCTTCATGGGCATTATGTTGCAGCGTTCTCGTATTGCTGAAGACCTGTTAGTAACAATGGCTCAATTATTCGGCCCAATTCCTGGTGGGCTAGGTATCTCGGTCGTATTTGTCGGGGCACTGTTGGCAGCGACGACGGGTATCGTCGGCGCCACAGTGATTGCAATGGGACTGATCTCATTGCCTGCAATGCTACGACACAAGTATTCACACACACTTGCCGCCGGAACAGTCTGCGCTTCTGGAACTTTGGGTCAAATCATTCCGCCGTCTATCGTGCTGATTATTTTGGCTGACCAGTTGTCTGGGGCAAGTGATATCGCGAATGGGGTTCGCTTTGCAGATTACAAGGCCAGTACTGGTCAGCTTTCAATGCCGAGCGAATATGACGTGACACCTGCGAGCGCTGGTGACATGTTCATGGGTGCGCTGCTTCCAGGGTTGATACTCGTCGCACTTTACATGGCGTACATCCTGATTTCGTCCTTAATACGCCCCAAAATCGCACCCCCAGTGCCTTACGACGGTGCGTTTGATCGAGAGTTTGCCAAACGGGTATCCCTTGCCTTGGTTCCGCCGCTGGTCCTTATTTTTGCCGTTTTAGGGTCGATTATTGCCGGCGTCGCAACGGTTAATCAGGCTGGCGCGATCGGGGCCATTGGTGCAACGATCATGGCGGGCTATCGACTCACGGAAGGGCAAAAGAACTGTTACATACCGGCTGTCCTTGCAGTAGTGGCCTTTACCGCCATTGTCGTTATCTTAAGCTTTTATGACTTGAATATAAAAAATGTCCAAGGCGTTAATGAGGTCATAGGTCTCGTATTAGCGGGAATTGCAACTGCAGTCCTTCTCATCGGCGTCATCTGGAGTGGATGGCGCACATTCAAGATCAACGACACGATGCATGGTGTGATGATTGAGACCGCGAAGACAACGTCGATGGTGTTTATCATTCTGATTGGTGCGGCGATGCTGACGTCTGCATTCCGCGCGTTCGGCGGCGAAGAATTGGTTCGTGACTTTCTGGGTTCTCTACCGGGTGGTTTTTGGACACAGTTCATTGTCGTTATGGCCGTAATTTTTCTACTCGGGTTTTTCCTTGACTTCATCGAGATCGCGGTAGTGGTAGTACCAATTATTGCGCCAATTTTGTTGGCTGACCCATCAGCCAATATCACGGCAGTCTGGTTGGGTGTGATGATTGGGATCAATATCCAAACGTCGTTCTTAACGCCGCCTTTTGGTTTTGCATTGTTTTACCTTCGAGGGGTCGCCTCAAAGGTAGTCAGTACTATAGAAATTTATAAAGGGGCCGTCCCTTTTATTATTTTGCAACTTGTTGGTCTTGCGATTGCCGGCTATTACCCAAGTCTCGTGAACTATTTGCCTAACCGTATTCATCTCACATCAGAAACGGCTCCGCCGCCGATGAATCCGCAGTTACAGGAATGCTTAGAAGAGTTTGTATTTGCCTATTACGACAGTGAAGGTGAGGTGCTCTCCGCAGGGGTCGCGCGTGTGAAGGGTCTGGATGTGAGTTATCTACCTGAATCGGAACAGAAATCCCTGCGCGCTGGATTTGACACGGTGGTGGGTATTTCAGAATTGGTCGCTGAGGTGGTTGTGGCGCGAGATGAGTTAGACGCGTACATCCCAGACTATCGTCCGCTCCACCGTCAGGTGCGACGTATCGAACGGCAGGGGCGTCGGACAGTCAAGCGCCTTGAGGAACTTGAGCGAAAAATTCGTCACTGGTCGGTTGAATATGATGGGCCCGAATCAGAGAAGACTAAGTTGGAGTCCGAGTTCGCTGTTTTGACTGAGGAGCGCGAAGCTTCGCTGTCGCAGATTCCAGGCACGTGGAAAGGCGCACGAGACGGATTTAATGAACGTTCAAAGACCTTGAAGAAAGCTCAACTCCGTTATCGGCGGAGCGTTGATGGTGCTTATGAACATTTAGTACGACTGCAAGGTCTGATAACCGATGCAGATCAGCTGGCTGCGTTAGGTAAGGAGGTTACGGCTCTTAAAAGCGTTGTCGAGAATTCATCACTCGAAAGTGCAATTAGTGCGATCAAAGTGGTTGAGAAGAAACTTGGGGTTGTTGCTGGCAGTAGCAAAATCAAGAGTAAACTCTCAAAGGCCAGACGTGCACTCAAGAAGAAGAAACCTAAGGTTGATAAAGCTCTGAATAACTTGTCGCAAGCAGAAAAGATTTTTCAGGCAGAAGTCACGTGGCGGGTACGAGCTAAAGCGGAACTTCTCGAAGAACTCTCCGTGTATGATGAACTGCTTAAAGCCTCAATCGGACTGCGTATGCAGCGTTACATGACGACAGAGCAGGCGCAATATGTTGCTGTTTGCCACTCACACCATAAAGATGTCTCTCTCAATTTTTAACATCTGCAGAAGTGGCGGTATATAGGTGCTCTAGGATTCTTTAGAGGCATCAAGTTACACTAGTTTGTGAATGTTGTGATTTAGAGGAAATGGAGAGTTGTGATGCCTAAGATTAACCGCGAGATGTTTGACGAGTTCATGGTGCCGAATTATTCACCCGGACTGCAGATTCCTGTGCGCGGTGAGGGTTCTCGACTGTGGGATCAAGAGGGGCGGGAATACGTCGATTTTGCGGGGGGTATTGCGGTTAGCGGTCTCGGACATGTGCATCCGGCACTAGTGGCCGCGCTGACCGACCAGGCAGGAAAGCTATGGCATGTGTCGAACCTGCTTGCAAATGAGCCGGCGATCTCACTCGCACACAAATTGTGTGAGGCGACTTTTGCGGAGCGCGTGTTCTTGTGTAATTCAGGTGGTGAGGCCAACGAAGCCGCACTAAAGCTGGTGCGGCGTTATGCTTATGACCACCATGGTGTCGAGAAGGACGAAATCATTGCGTTCGAGCAAGGATTTCATGGCCGCACGTTATTTACCGTCAGTGTCGGGGGGCAGGCAAGCTATCGTGAGGGGTTTGGTCCATTGCCTGGGGCGATTACCCATCTGCCATTTAACGATGTCGGTGCATTAGAAGAAGCGTTCTCTTCGCGTACGTGTGCGGTGATGGTCGAGGCGATTCAGGGAGAGGGCGGTGTTCGCGATGCAGACCCAGAGTTTCTTGAGGCTATCCGTCGCCTTTGCGATACGCATGATGCATTGATGATCATGGACGAAGTGCAAACGGGTGTTGGGCGGACCGGGCACTTATATGCATATCAGGCTTACCAGGTTATCCCGGACGTTTTGACCACGGCGAAGGCGCTAGGTGGGGGCTTTCCCGTCGCCGCCATGCTGTGTCGTGCGGAGGTGGGAAAATCCCTGGGTATTGGAACCCATGGCAGTACTTATGGCGGAAACGCGCTAGCCTGTGCGGTGGCGGGCGCGGCACTGGACTTGATTAATACGCCTGAGGTGCTCAATGGTGTCGAGGAGAGGCGGCAGCGGATTGTTGCTGGACTCAAAGAGATCGATGCGCGGCAAGGTATGGGACTGTTTAGTGAAATTCGAGGCCGTGGGCTACTGATGGGATGTGTCCTACGTGAGCAATGGGCGGGCCGAGCACGGGAGTTTTTGAACGCAGCCCAAGCAGAAGGCTTGTTGTTGTTAGTGGCGGGTGCCGATGTGATTCGTATGGCACCATCGCTCGTGATACCGAGTGAGGATATTGACGAGGGCTTGGCACGTTTCGCACGTGCCGTCGAGTCCGTTGTCGCGTCTAATTAACGGGTACCGTACAGGCGGTCACCCGCATCGCCGAGTCCAGGTAGGATATACCCATGCTCATTGAGTTGGCGGTCGATGGCCGCTGTATAAAGCGGTACGTCAGGGTGTGCCGTGGTAAATGCGGATATCCCTTCAGGCGCAGCTAGTAAACAAACAAATTTCATTTTTTTGGCCCCGCCTTGCTTCAGGCGGTCAACTGCGGCAATGCCGGAGTGCGCTGTCGCTAACATGGGATCGACTACGATGACGAGTCGGTCATCGATGTCCTGCGGCACCTTGTAGTAATACTCAATGGCATTCAGGGTGTCGGGGTCCCGGTAAATGCCGACGTGGCCGACTCGGGCAGAGGGTAAAAGGTCAAGCATGCCTTCCAGTAGCCCATTGCCCGCTCGCAGTATAGAAACGAAACACAGTTTTTTCCCCGACAATACGGGTGCCTGCATGAGTTCAAGAGGCGTATCAATTTCTGTGGTCTCGAGAGGTAAGTCACGAGTGACTTCGTAGGCGAGCAGCAGGGAAACTTCTCTCATGAGCTGGCGAAAGGTTGCCGTCGGTTGCGTTTTTTCACGCATTAGGCTGAGCTTGTGCTGCACTAATGGGTGATCAACGATATGAATCGTGCTGTCCATAAATTTAGACTCCGGGTATCAATAAGACGTTAGCATGAAATGGTTTTCAAGTCGGCGTTATGATTTATACACAGACGACATGACGCGGATGTAGCCATAGATTTGGCCATCTCGGTCCTAAAATACGGTGCCCGTCAGTTGGAGTGTGAGCGGGGGTGCGGCATTGGGTCTTTTTTCTTTTGCTATGCGGCGCCCGGCTGACCAGGTTCCGCCCTGCAGCATGCGGGCGAGAGGGAAAGCGTGGGCCTCTAGGCCCAGACAATTTCTCACCAGCGGTGCCAACTCATCCAGGAGCGCAACGGTTAGCGCTCTCCATTCGACGATAGGTTCCGAGTCAGGGGTTAGCGGTTGATCGTAAAGATCCGGATTGACTGGAAGAATAACGCCACTGTCTATTAGAAGGCCGCCATTACGATACTCAGGAAGTCCAGTGAGGCCATCCAACTCAGTCACTATAATTCCCCCCCATTCCAAAGGCTCGAGCAGTGAGTACACAAGCCACTGACTGAGCTTGTGAAAAGGCACCAAGCCGCTGCCGAGTTGCGCCTGATCTGCGGCGGGGTGGCAACCAACATCGCCCAGCGGCTGGTTGTGGTAATAAAACCCTTGAGGCCAGATCGAGTTTAGTTTTCTCAATAAGTGGGATAAGAGTTCATCTGCCCGAATAGTATCCCCATCGATACCATTTAAGACTAAGTTGGCGGGTCGTTCTAGAATATCGGTACGTGGGTGATCGGATAGCGCATGACCGAGCGCATTTAACAATGTCACTCGCTGGTCAATGCCAGGTAGCGGATTCCCTTCGGCGACCTGTAAACCGCTTTGGAGTCGACTCGAGTCCAGTCGAGACAGTGCGGCGCTATCGACGCGATGGCATTGGCCAGGATCAGACGAAAAAAGGCCGCTGTCAAATAGGCGCAGGCTGGCAACAGCCAATCCCTCAGAGCGCTCATATTGTGTTTGAGTGATCTCATCTCGATAGCACCATGTGTCACCGGCACCCGCGTCAAGCAGTACGCTGACGACACTCAAATCAATAGCGGCGCGGCAGTATTCAAGGTCGCCCGGAGTAGGCATGCCTAGTGTTGTCTTGCTTAAGTCACCTGCGCTCGTTTCGAAATGCCGCCATCGACTATGGTAAGGCACGTCAAGATTCGGATAATTGGAACGTGTTTCGTTGGCTACCAGCGTGGCGCACGGCAGTAGCGCATCAAGATTGACTCGAAAATGTGTCAATCCATCAGATTTCGCTGCTTCAAGAATCCAATGGCTGCGCTCACGTACTGCGCTGGCCGACAGCAGTGACCGGGCCGCGGCGATTGGCTCTGAATCAGTAGTTTTCGAGCTGTCGACCACGGGTCTTGGCAAGATCATCGTCCGACAGGACGTCACCGGATGTGAAATAACCGGCCGCTTTTTTGGCTTCCATTTCAACTTGGGCGTCATCTGGAATTAAGGCGTCCGGAATCGATACACGCTCGCCTACTTGGATACCTTGAGCCACTAGAGCGTCGTATTTCATATTGCTCATTGAGACGAAGCGGTCGATCTGGGTGATACCCAACCAGTTTAGAACATCGGGCATGAGTTCCTGGAAGCGAACATCCTGAACGCCGGCCACGCACTCGGTACGCTCGAAATAAGCGTCGGCACGATCACCGCCAAGTTGGCGTTTGCGGGCGTTGTAGACGAGGAACTTCGTTACTTCACCCAATGCGCGTCCTTCCTTACGGTTATAGACTACCAGGCCCACGCCGTCCTGTTGCGCTTCGCGGACGCATTCCTCTATACCGTGAACAAGATAGGGGCGACAGGTACAGATATCCGATCCGAACACATCCGATCCATTGCACTCATCATGGACTCGACAGGTCAGGCGATGTTTGTCATCGACGAGATATTCTGGGTTGCCGAAGATATATACCGTAGCCCCGCCGATGGGAGGTAGAAATACCTTCAGGTCATTGCGTGTGACAAGATCTGAGAACATACCGCCAGTTTGCTCATAGAGAATGCGGCGCAATTCATGTTCTTCCAGACCAAACCGCGCTGCTACGCCTGGCAGATGCCAGACTGGCTCTAGTGCGACTTTCGTGACGTTGATCTCACCGCTTTCGAGCAGAATATGTCCGTCAGGTGCTAAGCCTGATGTGTTGGTATGCATGAGTTCAGGCAAGGAGAGTCGGGCCCGGGTGACGGCAATGCTGGGGCGGATATCCACGCCATCGCGAAGTTCTTGCTCGAAACATTCCGTGACGAGGTGGCCGTAAGGGTCAAGCGAGACGATGCGATGGGGTTCAGACCACTGTCGATGCGGGCCAATGGGTGCGACGGGTGCGGTATTCGTCAGGTCAGGACGGTGTGATGGATCAAGCGCACCGGCGGCCACGGCCAGTGCTCTGTATATTGAATACGAACCAGAATGGGTGCCAATAGTGTTGTGGCGGCCGTCTCCAGACAGGTTGGTGACGACAGGCCCACGGCTTTCCGGATTGTCAGCGCCCCAATCAATTGCAATGGGGGTTTGTCCGCCGCTGGGGTGCGAATTAAGGACGATATGCCGACGTCGGTTGTGTTTATCAGGAGCTTCAGTCGCCATTACCCGGGTTGCCTTTAGTTTTTAAGGTATCAGCATGGAGAAGCGAGCGGACTCTACGCTTCGAAGCCTGACAGGTCAACCGGTGACTTTGACGGAATTGTGCGGTGGATTAGTGCGGGGGGTACAATCAAGTGCAGGTAACAGCACAAATTAGAGATGAGGAGAACGACATGGTCGCAAGTCGCGCTGCGGTCGCCCACCAGGCGGGTAAGCCGCTGACTATCGAAACAATCGAAGTAGAGGGTCCGCGTGAAGGGGAAGTGCTTGTTGAAATCAAGGCAACGGGTATTTGTCATACCGACGCCTTTACGCTTTCTGGAGCTGATCCAGAGGGGCTCTTCCCATCAGTATTGGGCCATGAAGGAGCTGGAGTTGTTGTAGATACAGGTGCTGGCGTCACCAGCGTCAAGAAGGGCGATCACGTTATTCCACTTTATACCCCGGAGTGCCGCCAGTGCGATTACTGTACATCTGGTCGAACGAACCTGTGCCAGGCCATTCGCGAAACGCAGGGCCAAGGATTAATGCCAGACGAGACCAGTCGTCTGGCACTGAATGGTGATCGGTTATTCCATTACATGGGGACATCGACGTTCTCGAACTATACGGTCTTGCCGGAAATTGCAGTGGCAAAGATCAGAGAAGATGCGCCTTTTGACAAGGTTTGCTACATCGGTTGTGGTGTAACGACCGGTATCGGCGCTGTGATCAACACGGCCAAAGTCAGACCCGGCTCAAATGTTGTGGTATTCGGTTTGGGTGGCATCGGGTTGAATGTGGTTCAGGGTGCAAGGATGGTTGGCGCAAACAGGATCGTCGGAGTTGACTTAAATCCCGAGCGCGAAGTGTTGGCCCGCCAATTCGGTATGACAGATTTTGTTAATCCGAGTGAACTTGAAGGAGATTTAGTGGCGTATCTCGTTGAGTTGACTGGTGGAGGTGCAGATTACAGTTTTGAATGCATCGGTAATGTAGAGGTAATGCGTCAGGCACTTGAATGCTGCCACAAGGGCTGGGGCGAGAGCATCATCATCGGTGTTGCTCCATCCGGTGCCGAAATTTCAACCCGACCGTTTCAGTTGGTGACGGGCCGGGTATGGCGGGGCACTGCGTTTGGTGGCGCGCGAGGCCGAACCGAGGTGCCTCAAATTGTCGACTGGTATATGGAAGGCAAGATCAACATTGACGATTTGATCACCCACACCATGCCTCTCGAGGATATCAACAGCGCTTTTGACTTGATGCACGAGGGAAAGTCGATTCGAAGCGTTGTCCTTTATTGAGTGGGGTCAGCGGATCAACTCGGTGGATGTAATCAGGGAATTACGTCAGAAAGGGTGACGGTTACAGTGTCAACCGTGTTGACGGTTACAGGCCGGGTTACGCCGATGATGTCGCCACGAGTTGGCATGGCATTGCCGGTTCGTGATATGCGTGCAACGACCTCTACTTGTTCGACGTCGGAAAGTTTCTGACTTGGCATCACAGCCAAACTGTCATCGAGAATAACGCGCAGCGGAAATTCAACCGCGCGACGACGTGTGATCGCAATGGGCATTTTGCTCCCATCGATGGGGCGAGCATAGACAAACACGGTGTCGGTGGTGTTGACCTGCTGCCCTACGGCTGGATTCAGCTCGACCAGAACTGAGAGTCGTGCCGGGGGGACTGACGGGTTTAGGGCTGTGTCAGTGCCCGATATGGGTGGCAGCGCGAGGCCAGACGCCGTGGCGCGAGACCGGGCTGAAGCGATCATGCTAGTCACTTCTTGATGCGCCTCCTTATTGTCGACAACCAGTCCCTGTAGGTGGGTCAGGTGCATGAGTGTTGCAGAGAGATTATCTTGTTCATCTGCGGCCATTGCCGCTAGCCACAGTGCCTGTATCTGGTTTGGGTTGATTTGGAGCGCCCTTTCAAGGAGCGCGGTGGGTTTCCCCCTTAGATCGCCATTGTTCGCCATCGCCAGTGCGTCCGCATAACGTGCCAGCAGATCTGCATTGTTTTCATCAAGCGTTTGCCATCGTTCGAACAAGGGTACAGCGTCAGTGTAGCGACGCAGGCTCATATAGGCATTTGTGAGTAGCGAGAGCCCGCGCAGATCGTCCGGATTCTGGGCGACCTTTTTTTCCAACTGTTCGATTAGGACGGCTACTGGTGGTAGTTTTTTTCCATTGACCGTCTTCGGTGAATCAACTTGGGTGTAATTATTTTTTAGGACTTCTGGTGTTCCGAATGTCAGATAAAGGCCAGCTGCTGCAAGCGGGAAAATCAAACCAAGGAACGCGGCGGTTGGAATGGCGCGCCGGGCCGGTGTCCGAGGGGCAACGCCATCGGCTAAATCAGACAACAAGGATCGTTCGAGTTCAGAGCGGGCGCTAGGGTAGTCGACCGGATCAAGGCGTCCAGAGGCCACATCGGATTCAAGTTCTATCAGTCGATGACGTGCAAGCTGTAGGTTGACCTCGTGCCCAGTGGGGCCACTCGAGGAAACCGGGCGTAGCAGCGGTAACAGTATCAGGATTAAGGCAATGAGCAGCAGCGTTCCAGACAACGCAAGAAAAATGATCATTTGTCTTTCTGTGGTGTGTTCAGCAACGCCTTCAATCGGTGTTGTTCGCCGGTCGATAAAGTCAAATCCTGATGTGTTCGACGAGTAGTGCGAACAAAAATAATCAAGCCAAGGGCCAGCATGAGGGCGGGTCCGATCCATAGGAGTATTGTTCTCATACGCAATGGTGGCCGATAGAGAATGAAGTCTCCATAGCGATCGACCATGAAACGGACAATTGACTCATCACTTTCACCCGATTCAATCAGTTGGTGGGTTTTCAAACGGAGATCGCGGGCGAGTTCGGCATTGGAGTCTGCGAGCGCTTGATTTTGGCAAACTAGGCAGCGCAGTTCGTTGATCAGGCGGTAATAGCGAGATTCATATGGCGTCTGACTGAAGCTAAGGTCGTCATCAGCGAGCACCGCAGTGCCTGTCGCCAATACAAAGACGATTAAGATGGTTGTGACAGAAGTCAGGTATCGGTTAATCATCCTAATGACTGGCAATGCAATCTAAATGCCAACGGACGGCGTGGTTGCGGTCCCTGGCGTGTGGTTACGAATTCCTGATTGAGACCGGTATCGGCGATCAATTCCGGCGATAAGTCCACCGATGGCAATGAGCAGGGCGCCAAGCCAGATCCAACGAATAAAGGGTTTGAGGTAGAGTCGTACGCCCCAACTGCGGCCGTCGTCCATCGGTTCACCGAGTGAAACATACAGATCACGCATTAGTCCAGCTTCTACACCTGCTTCGGTCATTGGACTTTTCTGAACCTGATAAGTCCGCTTTTCAGGCTCCAATCGGCTAATCGGAAGACCGTCCTTCAAGACGGTGATAACGCCTCGCTGTGCCAGATAATTAATGCCCTGAACGTCGCTGACGCCGTCGAAGCGGAAGTCATAGCCTCCTATTGATTGATGATCCCCCGGCGCCATTCGGACCTGCTTTTCAACGCTAAACGCCGAGGTCAGAGCAATGCCGATGGCGAAAACACCGACTCCAATATGCGCTAAGGTCATCCCATAAAAACTTGAAGGTGTATTTCGAAGACGCCGCCAGCGATTACCCCCGGACGTGCGACTCCACACACCAACCACCGCGGTCGCAAAAGTCCAGACGCCAAGGGTGACGCCGAAGATCGCAACGCTTGAATAATGAGGCATGTTAAAAACTGGCCATAGCACGCCGATAAAAAAACTGATCAGGAGTATGGGCGTTAGAATCCATAAAAGTCGTTTGATCTTATCTTGTTTCCAGCGAATGACTGAGGCTGTGCCGAGAAGCAGAACAAGCGGGGCAGTCAATGGAATAAACACACTATTGAAATAGGGTGCGCCGACAGAGATTTTTCCAAGTCCTAGGGCATCCATGACGAGTGGGTACAAGGTGCCCAGCAGAATTGTGGCTGTGGTCACCATCAGCAGAATGTTATTAATAAGGAGGAATGATTCCCGAGAAATGGGTGATGTCACCACGGTGGAACGCACCGAAGGGGCGCGCCAGGCGTACAGCCCAAGGGATAAGCCCACCACTAGTGATAAAAAAATCAGAATGTAAACGCCGCGGGCGGGATCGTTAGCAAAAGCGTGTACTGACGTCAGAACGCCAGAGCGGACCAGAAAGGTTCCCAGCAGGGACAATGAAAACGCGAACAGTGCTAAGAGGACAGTCCAAGCTTTAAATACGCCGCGTTTCTCTGTCGCTGCAAGTGAATGCACTAGAGCAGTTCCAACCAGCCACGGCATAAAGGATGCATTTTCAACCGGGTCCCAGAACCACCAACCACCCCAGCCCAGTTCGTTGTATGCCCACCAACTGCCCAAGGCAATTCCAATAGTTAGAAAAGTCCAGGCAAATAGAGTCCATGGCCGAGACCAGCGTGCCCAGGCGCCGTCAAGACGGCCAGCCAGAAGGGCGGCGATACCGAAAGCGAATGGCACAGAAAAGCCGACGTAACCCAAATAGAGAATTGGTGGATGTATCGCGAGGCCCGGATCCTGCAACAATGGATTGAGATCATTGCCATCCAGTGGAATAGGAAATTGACGCGCGAAAGGACTGGAGGTCATTATGATGAAGAGAAGAAAGCCAGTGCTAATTAGTCCCATTATCGCGATGACGCGGGCCCGCATTTCCTCGGGTATAGCCGAACTACATCTCTCAACAGCGCCAGTCCATCCAGCAAGGATCAGTACCCACAGTAATAAGGATCCCTCGTGCCCTGCCCAGACGCCGGAGATTAGATAGAGCAGTGGGAGCTGAGTGTTCGAGTTAAGCGCGACATAGCGAACAGAGAAATCATGACTTAGGAATGACGCAGTTAGGCAGGCATAGGCTAACCCAACAAAAACCAGTTGAGACCAAGCCGCTGAGCGAGCCAGGTTCATCCAATGGTAGTGGGTACGGGGTGCACCCAGTAGTGGGAATACACCCTGCACGATGGCGCAAAGAAGGGCAAGAATCAGGCTAAAGGTACCGAGTTCGGGGATCATTGATCGACCGCCATCACTTTTCGTAACGCATCATTAACCTCCGGTGGCATATAGGTTTCATCATGCTTGGCAAGGACTTGCTCTGCTAAAAATCTGCCCGTCGAATCTAGTTTTCCTTGCGTAACGATACCTTGTCCTTCCCGGAAAAGATCTGGAAGTATGCCCTCATATGCGACGGTGACCTGTTCAGCCAAGTCGGTTAGGACAAAAGTGACTCCGAGGTTATCCCCACGCTGAATGCTCCCGGACACGACCATTCCTCCGAGTCGAATGGTTGTGTTAGATGGCGCGGTGCCGTCCACAATCTGCGAGGGGGAGAAGAAAAGATTGATGTTCTCGCGCAGGGCTAAAAGGGCCAGGCCTGTTGCGATGGTGCAGCCGACCACAATTAACCCGACCATGGCCAGTCGTTGGCGGCGTTTCGGCGTCAATCAGAAGCGCCTTGTTGAGAGTCGCTGAGGGTGCGAAGTAACGTTCTAAGGTTGGTGATAGAGAGCACCACAGCACCGCCAAGCACGACAGCACACAGAAAGTATGCCGACCATACGTAAGCGCCGTATCCACCCATAGAAAAAAATTCCCGCATTATCTTGCCGGAGACAGCGTCCTAATCCAGGACGAGTGCTTTTCTTGTTTCAATAGACCTGCGCGCACGCCTAGCACCAGCACGGTTAGGTAATGCATTTTGAATGCAATGGCCATAATCAGCAACGGTACCAGCATGTCGATATGAATAGATGGTGCGCCAAGCTTGGTCACTGTGGCACCTTGGTGCAAAGTGTTCCACCACTCAACTGAGTAATGAATAATCGGCAGATTAACGAGGCCGACCAGGGCGAGAACGGCGCCAGCACGGCCCGCTGTCCGGCGGTCATCGATTGCAGAATCCAGCGCAAGATAACCGAGGTATAGCAGTAACAGCACTAATTCTGATGTCAGACGTGCGTCCCATACCCACCAGGTGCCCCACATGGGTTTCCCCCAGATTGAACCGGTTGCCAGAGCGAGGAAAGTGTAGGCGGCTCCGACGAGTGCGCTGGTCCGGGCTACGATGAAGCTGACCTTGATATGCCAGACGAGACCGACAGCACCGGAGATGGCAAATACGACATAGACGGCCATTGACAACCACGCGGCAGGAACGTGTACAAAGATAATCCGATAAGCGTGACCCTGTTGGTAGTCAGGAGGTGCGGCGATTAGCGCACCGTAAAGTCCGATTCCGAAACACGCGACAGCGGCCCAGGCAAACCAGGGTGTTAGCTGTGTTGCGAGCCGATAAACATGGGGCGGGGACCCTAGCCGATGGAAAGCGCGGGTCAGGGAAAAAGCGGATTGGCCAGATCGAGGTAATGACATTGATGCAAGATGCGCGGGTAGCGTCTCACTCCATCGGCAGATCGAGATGTTGTAAATCGTTTAGCAGTTGCTGACCATGATCTTCCGGTAATCCGACTAACGGGGGGCGCAGCGTCTGCCACCGAGTGTCACCGTAAGATTCGGCCGCATAGTGTTTCAGTGCCGCAATGGCCGGGTAGGCTACGAAGGCTTCTCTGATGCGATTGGCTTGTTCCTGCAGGAGGTTTGCATTGCCATCACTCGCAATGAAACTGTCATAGATGCGCCGAATGCCTGTTGGATTGGCATTTGCGGTGGCTGAGATGCACCCAACGCAGCCATTCTGAAGGCCAGTCAATAGGAAAGTTTCTGCACCAGGAAAGATCGCCAACTGGGGGAATCGGCTCGACAAAGATAAGGTGTTATCAAGGTCGCCGGAACTGTCTTTGACTCCTGCAATGACTTCGGGAAAGCGAGTGACCAGATTATTGATCAAATCTTCAGAAATTGGGGTTTGGGACACCGGCGGAATATGATAGAGAAAGACGTTCAGCGTCGTATCGGAAACCCTTTCTATCATTTCCGAATAACTCATTAACAGCCCATCGTCTGACGCGTTCTTATAATAAAACGGTGGTAATACCAGTGTGTGATGGCAATTGTTGGCAAGCGCATGACGCGTCAGCTCGATAGTGTCAGGTAGAGCGCAGCAGCCTGTGCCGATCATTAATTGCGCCGGAGTGACCCCGCTCTGGAGAACGGCTTCCAGCGCGACCATGCGTTCTTTCACTGAAAACGAATTGGCTTCGCCGGTTGTGCCAAATAACGCCACACCATGGCAGCCAGACTCCAGCAAGTTTTTTACATGCTGGCTAAGTCTGGTGGTATCGATCGATAGCTCATCATCGAGCGGTGTTAATGCAGGGCTCCACACGCCATGCGCAGGAAAAGTATCAAAGCGGCTGTCAGTCATTGTGGCTCGACTCCCTATTTCAGAATAAACCTTCTACTTGGCCCGCGTCATCTATGCGTATGCTGTTGGCCGCAGGAACACGCGGTAGGCCGGGCATGGTCATAATCTCTCCACAGATTACGACCACAAAGCCTGCACCCGCTGCCAGGCGAACTTCCCGCACGGGTATCTGGTGTCCGCTTGGTGCGCCAAGGAGGGTCGGATCGGTAGAGAAACTGTACTGTGTTTTGGCCATGCAGACGGGAAGATTACCAAAACCATCCGCCTCGAGTTGGCTTAGCTGTTGTTGGACACGTTTGTCGAGAATGATCTCGTCGGCGCCATAAAGTTTTTGAGCCACCGACCGAATCTTGTCCGCGAGCGGTAACGCATCCTCGTAGAGTGGAACGAAATCTGCCTTCCCGCTGTCGGCCAGAGCAACCACTTTATGGGCCAACGCTTCAGCCCCGGCGCCGCCATCGGCCCAGTGATGGCAATCAATAGCATCAATATTTTCGGCGGCACAAAGTTCCTGTAATGCTGCCCGTTCTTCGTCTGTGTCGGCCGAGAAACCGTTGATAGCTACGATCACGGGCACGCCAAATTGTCCAATATTATCGATATGGCGAGCCAAATTTACGAATCCCCGGCGCACTGCATCGGCATCAGGTTCATTTAACTGGTTTCGGGCAATGCCACCGTGGAACTTGAGCGCTCGTATGGTTGCAACCACAACCGCCGCATCAGGGCGCAGCCCCGACTTTCGACATTTGATGTTGAAAAACTTTTCGGCACCCAGATCGGCGCCAAAACCCGCTTCGGTAACAACGTAGTCACCGAGACCCAGCGCTGCTCGCGTCGCGATGACCGTATTGCATCCGTGGGCAATGTTAGCGAACGGCCCGCCATGTATCAACGCCGGGGTGTGTTCAAGGGTCTGGACTAGATTCGGTCTTAGGGCATCTCGTAGTAGGACCGTCATCGGACCTTCTGCATTTAAATCCCGGGCATAGATCGGTTCGCGTGCTCGCGTATACCCAACAATGATATTACCTAATCGTTGTTGCAGATCATCTACGTTCTCAGCCAGGCAGAAAATCGCCATCACTTCAGACGCGACTGTGATGTCAAAGCCTGATTCGCGGGGAAATCCGTTTGCAATGCCGCCCAGCGAGGCGGTGATCTGGCGAAGGGCACGATCATTCATGTCCACAACCCGACGCCATGTGACACGGCGCGAGTCAAAATCGAGATCGTTTTGCCAGTAAATATGATTATCGATCAGGGCGGAGAGCAGATTGTGCGCGGTACCAATCGCGTGAAAATCGCCGGTAAAGTGAAGATTGATGTCTTCCATTGGCACGACTTGGGCATAGCCTCCCCCCGCCGCTCCGCCTTTCATTCCGAAACACGGTCCGAGACTGGGTTCGCGAAGGCAAACCACTGCTTTTTTACCAATGCGGGTGAGGCCGTCGCTTAACCCAACGGAGGTGGTTGTTTTGCCTTCGCCGGCTGGTGTCGGCGTCATTGCCGTGACCAGTATCAGGCGCCCCGGTGTCGAGGATTTTGCCTGCTCGACGCATTCCAGTGAAAGCTTCGCCTTGTCATGGCCGAAAGGCACCAGTTGTTGCCAGTCAAGCCCAAGTTTATCGCTGATTTCGCGAATCGGTTGGCCATTATTAGCACGGGCAATTTCAATGTCGGTTAACGCCATTGTGAATCTCCTATTGTTCTTGTGCGGTCGAACGTGCGAGTCGCTTAACCGACGCTCCTATCCTCGGATTCTGAAACCGTGAACTGTATTCGATTTTCCGAGGTAAGGTAAGGCATTCAACGACTGGTTTGGGCATCGAATGCGACTACGGCAATAGGCCAGTGAAACGCTCAATAACACTTTACCCTTATGAGATAATGGTTTGAAATGAAGTTAATCCAGTCACCACTTTAGATGCGGGATATGGTGAATGCATTCGATGGGTTGGCCCACCTAAAGGTGTTACCGCTGGGCCAGGATCAGTTGCGATACGCTCTTTCGGGCCTCTCGAGGCAAGGCATGGTTGCGGTGCCTTGCCTCGAGAAGGATGTATGCCAGGCACTGGTACAACTTGTCGATGCTTTGCCATTTCATCCCGCGCGCCTAGTGGCCGGGTCGTCGATGAATCCAGTTTTTCAAGACTTTCAACTTTGCTACGATGTGCCGGTGACTCACGCATTGTGGGATTTTGCCGAATCATTAGGCCGATTATTCCAGGCGGCGCTGTCGAGTGATTCGTTGATTGAGCCGCAGACAGCATTCAGATTTAATGACCTCATTGTCCAGCGTTATACCGCGGGATGTCGGGGAATCTCGCCTCATCGTGATCATGTCCGTTACAGGGTGGTTGTCGCGATTCTCGTGCTGAGTGGTGATGGCGAGTTCTGTATTTGTCAAGATCGTTCTGGCCAGGCTGCTGTAGAGATACCCGCTGGGCCAGGTGATCTGGTGTTGATGCGTGCACCGGGACTACGGGATGCCGGGTCTAGGCCATTGCACCTGTTGCGCAACGTGACTCGTTGCCGCAGAACAGTTGGCTTGCGTTACGATGTTGAGAAAAGTGCTGGTGGAATCAAATGACTGACTCGATACCAATAGAATGTTCTGGACAACCGGCGCGTGTTGACACCGTAGATGTTCCTATTGGAGAAACGGTAGCGCGGGTTCTGAGTTCGATCAATGAGGTGATTTTAGGAAAGCCGCTGCAGGCAAAGCTAGCCCTCAGTTGCCTGGTGGCTGGTGGGCATCTTTTGATTGAAGATGTTCCCGGAGTCGGTAAGACGACGCTGGCTCAAGTACTGGCTCGTGTATTGGGGCTTGAATTGTCCCGTATTCAATTTACAAGTGATTTATTGCCCGCTGACATCGTGGGTGTCGGTGTTTATCGTAGCGCGACCGAATCGTTTCATTTTCAGAGTGGGCCAATCTTTTCAGAAGTGGTGTTGGCCGACGAGTTGAATCGGGCTACTCCAAAGGCACAGAGCGCTCTTTTAGAAGCGATGGAAGAGCATCAGGTCACTGTTGATGGTGAGTCCCATGTACTGCCGAAGCCGTTTTTCGTTATCGCTACGCAAAACCCAATGAATCAAGTTGGGACCTTCCCATTACCTGAGTCCCAACTGGATCGATTCATGATGCGCATTGGGATCGGATATCCCGACCCGCTGGTTGAAAAACAATTACTGACTCGGACAGACACCCGGATTATCCTCCGCGGATTAACGCCATTGATGAGTGCAGATAAGGTCATCGAGTTACAGGTCGCCGCTGCTTCTGTTCATACCAGCGTTGCTTTAGTTGATTATGCGCAGGCCCTGCTGGCGGCGTCTCGTCGTTCGCCCTGGCTTTTGCAAGGTCTGTCACCGCGCGCGGGAATCGCGTTGGTTGGTGCTGCCAGGGCGTGGGCTTTCGTCAATGGGCAGGACCATGTTGTTCCGGAGGACCTCCAGCAAGTGGCGGCGGCTGTTCTTGATCATCGATTACAGCCTGCTGAGCGAGAGGTGCCAGCCGATGGCCTTGCAGAACGCCTTATTCGGGAAACTGATATCCCCTGAGCAAAAGTGATGGCCGACCCGGTTTCGATCATGTTCCACCGGCGCTATGTTTATATGTTGCCGACCGGATCAGGATTTTTGTTTGGATTCAGCACATTGGCCATGTTGTTGGTTGCGACTAATTACAGCAATGGTCTAGCTCATGGGTTTTGTTTTCTACTGGCCGGTGTTGTTATCGTGTCCATGTTGTATACGCAGCGTAATTTGCAGGGGCTGACAGTGTCTGCCGTACCGGCGGCGGCTGTATTTGCCGGACAGCACGCGCGGTTCCCGGTGATTATCTCCACCTTTGATCAGATTCCTAGATTGTCTTTATGGTTGGAAAAAGATGCACATCCGGTAGCGTTTTCTGTTCAGCCTGGGGAACCCGTGCGCAGAAACGTGAGCGTAATGACAACAAGGCGGGGTCGTGTATCGATACCAGTGGTTCGAGTGGCCAGTACTTATCCGTTGGGTCTTTTCTTGGCGTGGTCACGGCGTATCGAGTTAGCTGGGGATTGTATTGTTTTTCCTGAACCCAGTGCGCCGTTGCCGTTTCCCAACTTTCAGGCTGACCGACCTGTTGGCAACGCTGTGGTGCGGTCTGATGGGGACGATTTTCAAGGTTTTCGCGAATACCGGGTAGGCGACTCTTATCGGCATATTCATTGGAAATCGTTGCCGCGGGGTAACAGTCTTCAGCTGAAAACATTTGCGGCTTCGCATGACAGGGAATGCTGGTTTGACCTCATGCACACGCCTGGCCCGGGACTCGAACGTCAGTTGAGTCAGTTATGTCGATGGATCATCGATGCTGAGGTGCAGCAGTTACATTACGGTCTGCGGTTGGGGTCAGTAGTTCTCGCTCCAAACACTGGTCAAAGCCACAAGTTGCATTGTTTGAAGCTTCTGGCATTGTATCCGCTGACGGATTGATTATGCGTGACACGATTCGTTCTCTGGTTCAAAGCTATCGGGTGTTGCGTCCGTTTGCGCCTATTGTTCCGTATCCAAGCCAGGGCGCTGTGCTGATACTTCTATTGGCTACCGCGTTGGTTGTTCAGTTGCACCCGTTGGTTCCCCCGTGGTGGGTTCGATTGATAGCGATCAGTTTGTGTTTGTGGAGAGTGGGTATCGAACGTGTTGGTTGGCCGATGCCATCTCGTTTCTTAAGATGGGCGCTGACTGGTGCTGTGTTGGTGGGTGTTTTAATTCAATTTCACGGGTTGACTGGCCGGGATGCAGGGACCGTTTTTCTCATGTTATTGATCGGATTAAAGGGGCTTGAAATGCGCCATTACCGAGATGTCATGGTGGTGGTTTTTCTGGTGTGGTGGGTTACTTTGACAGGCTTTCTTTTCTCCCAAACTCCAATGACAGCCGCTTGCGGTTTGTTGAGTAGCGGATTGGCCTTGATTGCCTTGATTCGCATGAACGAGTCTAGTGCTGCCCCGCGGCGGCGGGTTATACATGACACCGTCGGTATGCTGTCCTTGGCGCTGCCCATTATGTTAGGACTCTACCTTTTGTTTCCTCGTATACAAGGAGGCCTGTGGGGAGTCCCCCTTGATCCATTGATCGGTCGCCTGGGGTTAACTGAGGAGGTCAGTCCGGGATCAATTCAGCAACTGCTAGAAAGCGATGAAGTTGTTTTTCGGGCCCAATTTGATGGGCTCGCACCTCCTGTGGAAGAGCGATACTGGCGCGCCTTGGTATTGGAGTCGACGGATGGTCGCGCGTGGCGTCGTGGTGTTTTAAAAGACCAATCAACTTCTCTTGCCGTGATACAGAAGTCAAAACCGATTCGATACACGGCCACCTTTGAGCCGAGTGACAAGAGATGGTTGCCGGCATTGGACTGGCCAGTCACTGTACCGCCCGGCACCCGCAGTGGTTACGGTCATGTGTTGGCATCCACAACCGATCTGTTGAGCCCATTGCGATTGGAATTGACATCTGATCGGGTTTTTTCAAATGCTTCGTTGGGGGAACTTGAGAGTCGGGCTAATTTGCAACTCGCTATGCCGCCGACCCCTCGGGTTAAGGCCTTGGTTACACAATGGCAATCGTTGGCGTCTGATCGTGTCGAAGTGGTACGTCGTGCTTTGGGATACTTTCAGTCGGAGCCCTTTTATTACAGTCTTTCACCTCCCTTACTTGGGGATCGACCGGTAGATGAATTTATGTTCGATACGAGGGAAGGGTACTGCGAACATTATGCGAGTGCTTTCACGACGTTAATGCGGGTTGCGGGTATTCCCGCTCGAATGGTGGTCGGCTATATGGGTGGAGAAGTGAATGACGTGTTTGGTTATGTCGTGGTTCGGCAATCCGATGCGCATGCATGGTCAGAGGTGTGGCTTCCCGCATCGGGTTGGACTCGGGTTGATCCCACGGCTGCGATTGCGCCCGAGCGAATTCGTTACGGAATCGATTTGCTTCGATCGGTCGAGGCGTTGGGTTGGTCTATCCGTGATGTGCCTCGAGATGCGATGTTGGGGTTGTTGCAACGAGGTCTTTGGGATCACGGACTGCGATGGGTCAAACATCGTTTTGATGCCGCAAATTACAGCTGGAATAAATGGGTGATGGGTTTCGGCCCACGACAACAGTTTGTGTTTCTTCGAACGATGGGTCTGGATCAGTTTGGTCGCCCTCTTGTGCTCTTGCTGTTAGTCATTGTGGTTGCGTTGTTGTTGTTGGTAGGGCAGGGTCTGCTTTCCATGGGGCGATCGACCAGTGATCCTCTGCAACGGGCCTATCATTATTTTCTCAGGCGCATGGGGCGATTGGGTCTGACGAAGTATTCGTTTGAGGGGCCGTTAGATTTTGCCGAACGTGCCATTCAGGAGCGTCCTGATTGCGAACGATCTATTCGGGCAGTCACGCAACGTTACGTTGCTGCCCGCTATGGTCTATCGCAGCCAGGGTCCGTCGTTGCTGAAATTCGACGTTTGACCCGATCGTTGTAATGCATAGCGACTCTCTTTGCTGGCGTGTCCGTGGGTCTGCATCATGCACGCATTACTTTGCTTCAAAATAAGTGTTACGGACCCGCTCATAAACACGTTTAGCCGTGGTAATGCTGATTCCGGCTTGATTGGCGGTGGTTTCTAGCGCCTTCGCTTGCGTAGAATGTGCTCGTGCCTGTTCAATTCGGGCGTAGAGTGCGATGTCAGCGGCTACGCGAGGAAATGTCTGATCCTGGTCAGGTGTGAAGTAAGAGCGGGGATCGAAGCCGTGGGCAAGAATCTGCAGGATGGCGGCAATGCTCGCAGTTTCATCGACGGTGAGGGGGTCGTTTCGAGCCATTTTATCTGCAAGTGACTGAAGTTGTTCTTCCAACATAGGTAATCCTTTATGACTGGGTTTGACCGCTATCTAGATAATTAGACGCGGATATACTTGGATTTGATCAAGTATTGATGAGCAGAAGGGGGTTGTGTGAAGTTCAAAGAGTTTGTGATTCCCATCGGAGAGCGTTATTTCGAAGATTACGAGGCCGATTCTACTTATGATTGTGGGCAGCGATTAGTATTGGAGAGCGAAATCATTGAATTTGCGCAGCGTTATGACCCGCAACCGTTTCATATTGATCCCGTTGAGGCTAGGCATTCTATTTATGCTGGTCTGATCGCAAGCGGTTGGCATACTGGTGCGTTGACAATGCGGTTGCTGGTAGAGAATTATGTCTCAACAGTGGCAAGTTTGGGGTCTCCCGGTATCGAAACACTACGTTGGCCTTCGCCAGTGCGCCCAGGGGACACTCTAAATGTAACAGTTGAAGTGCTTGAGACACGGATTTCCCAATCAAAACCGGATCGCGGTATTGTGCGTTCCAAGGTCCGTACTTTTAATCAAAAAGGGGTGGAAGTGATGGGATTGGTGTCTGCTAATTTTTTCCTGCGCCGAAGCACGGTTGGGTAGGGCGTACAACGAGATATAAGGTAGATAAGACAATGAACGCGTTACGGGTAAATCGAGAACGTTTGTGGGATAGCCTGATGCAAATGGCTGAAATCGGTGCGACCGAAAATGGCGGATCGTGTCGACTCGCCTTGTCAGATGAAGACAAGCTCGGTCGGGATCTTTTTATTGATTGGTGCAAGGAAGCGGGTTGTTCAATAGAGATTGATCGTATGGGAAATATCTTTGCCACTCGGGCGGGTCGTTCCAATCAACTCCCCGTTGCGACTGGCAGCCACTTGGATACGCAGCCTCACGGCGGGCGATTTGATGGAGTTTATGGTGTGCTAGCCGGTCTGGAAGTCATTCGGTCGTTGAACGATCACCACGTCGAGACCGAGGCGGCGATCGAGGTAATTGTCTGGACCAATGAAGAGGGTTGCCGTTTTGCGCCTGCCATGGTCGCTTCCGGTGTTTACGCTGGTCTTTTTGAATTGGATTATGCGCTCGGGTGCACCGATGAGACGGGTGTCACCATGGGTGCCGAACTTGAACGCATCGGTTATGCGGGTGATCGACCCTGTGGAGAGCATGCACTCGGTGCTTTGTTTGAGGCTCATATTGAACAGGGACCGATACTGGAACAAGCCGACGATACGATTGGCGTGGTTACCGGCGCGCAGGGAACGCGCTGGTATACGGTGTCGATTACGGGCCAGGATGCTCATGCCGGGTCGACACCCATGGCCGGTCGACGGGACGCGGTCGTTGCGGCGGCGGCATTAATTGAATCAGTGGATCACATTGCGCGGGAAAGGTCGCCGCAAGCAGTTGGCACGGTGGGGGCTTTGACGGTTAGTCCCAATTCGCAAAACACGATTGCCGGCCACGTTGAACTTCGAGTGGATATGCGGCATCCGGACGCTCAGATGATGACCGAAATGGATGCTGTGCTCAGAGATAGTGCGGCGACGATTGCCGAGGCGCGCAATGTGGTGATCAATGTCGATGATATTTGGTACAAGCCCCCGGTGGTTTTCGACACCGATTGCATTGCGTCAGTTCGGGAGGCGGCTGCGACGCTTGGGTATTCTCACCAGGACATCGTCTCGGGTGCGGGTCACGATGCCTGTCAGGTCTGTTCCGTCGCACCGACCGCGATGATATTTGTCCCCTGTGCGGGCGGTCTTAGTCACAATGAGGCGGAGAGCGCTAAACCTGAACATCTTGAAGCGGGTTGTAATGTACTGCTCAACGCGATGGTGGAACGCTCAGGAGTTGTGGAATCATGACCCGTGGCCTTTGCATTGTTACCGGGGCAAGCCGGGGTATTGGCGCTGCCACGGCAATTGCGGCCGCGAAGGCTGGGTGGGATATTGCGGTCAACTATGTTACCGATCGAGACGCGGCTACCCAAGTGGTTAACGAGATTCGCGAGTGCGGAAGAAAAGCCATTGCCATCCAGGCAGACGTTGCTCAGGAAGTGAATATTATGCGCTTGTTTAAGCAGGCAGAAGATGAGCTCGGCGCCATCACGGCACTTGTGAATAACGCTGGCACGACAGGTAAGATCACTCGTGTCGAGGATATGTCCAGCGAAGCGATGAAATCGGTGCTAGAACTGAATGTGTTGGCGACGATGATTTGCTCGAGAGAAGCCGTTCGACGGATGTCCACCAAGCGCGGCGGCGCTGGTGGAGTGATCGTTAATGTGTCGTCAATTTCACCGCGCATCGGAGGCGCTAATGAATTTGTTCACTATGCCGCGTCCAAGGGTGCTGTCGATGTTTGGACCGTTGGGCTTGCGCGTGAAGTAGCCGCCGATGGCGTGCGGGTGAATGCAGTTGCCCCCGGCATGATTAATACTGAATTGCATGCAGCAGCAGGGGATCCGGAGCGAGCGCACCGCAATGCGCCATCGATTCCTATAGGGCGGGCGGCGGAACCAGAGGAGGTCGCATCCGCTATTGTGTGGCTGTTAGGTGACGAAGCCGCGTACTGCGCCGGTGCTATTTTGGAGGTGAGTGGTGGACGCTGAAGCGGTGTTTGCCCCGTAGCGTGTAGCGACATCTGCATAGTGTCATTCGGCGTTGTCAAACTCGGGGATGACCTTTTCTATAAAGAGTTCTAGTGAGCGTTTTTGTTGTTTGAAGCCCAGACCCAGACTTGCGTAATAGATGAAGTGATCGACGCCCAGGTCCTTGTATTGGTTTAGTTTTTGGATGACCTCATCTGGTGTACCGAAGAGTAGATTATCGTGCAGCATCTGTCGGTCATATTCATCCCGGTTTGCTACGGACGCAAGATCAATCGCTGCTGGGAAGCCGTTCTCGACCCCACCCATATTCTTGAACAGATTTTCAAACTGCCCTAGCTGTCTTATCGCGGCCTCTACTGGAACTGTCCATTGATCTACTGAATCGTAGACACAGGTATGGCGCATGGTCGAAAACGTGGGTCGCGCTTTGCCAGGGTTCTCCTCGAGTGCGGTTTCAAGACGCTGCAGATAAGTCTCGACTTCATTCATCGGCCGTGTAATCGGCCAGGACATGATATTACAGTTGTGTTTTACTGCGTAGTCATAGGTGACGGGGGCTCGTGCGGCAATCCACACCGGTGGGTGGGGTTGTTGTAAAGGTTTAGGGACCGAGGTGGCAGTTGGAAATGACCAGAATTCGCCCTCGTGAGCATAGTCCCCGGCCCACAGTGCTTTTACTGCGGGCAGCATTTCCTGCATGTAGCGGTAACCTTCTGACTGTTTAAGGCCGGGATGCATGCGATCGAATTCTCTTTGATAGGCGCCGGAGCCAATTCCAAACTCAAGTCGGCCATCGCTATAGATATCGAGTAGGGCGGCTTCGCCAGCAACGTCAATCGGGTGCCAGTACGGCGCGACGACAACGCCGGTGCCTAGGCGGATTTGTGAAGTGTGTGCGGCCCACCAGGTCAGTATTTGAAAAGGGTTGGGCGCAATAGTCATTTCAAGTGCGTGATGTTCGGCGGCCCAGACAATATAAAAGCCGCCGTCGTCGGCCATTTTCACCATATCTAGGGTGTGACGCTCGACGGCAGCCATGTCGACCTCTGGAGAGAGGCGTTCCATATTAATGGCGAGGTGGAATTTCATCGGTTTGGTATGAGTTCAGTGGTCTACGGTGTATTTAACCAACAATTATCAGGCAAGAGGTGGCTGTGGGTCGGTCGCGGGCAGATCAATGTCGGCCTTGTTACCGTTTTCCTTCCGGGATGAGTCCTTGGGGTGCGAATCGAAGTGCTAGCAACAGGACGAGGCCCATCGTCATCAGCCGCATATGCGCGGCATTTTCCATCAAGTGGTGACGGAGCGCACTGTCGTTGCCCATGCCGGCTGTGATCAGATCCATCAACGCAAGACCGATTGGCTCCGCTTCGATCCAGAAAAACCAGATAATGAAACCACCGATGACTGCGCCAAGATTATTACCTGATCCCCCCACGATCACCATAACCCAGATGAGAAAAGTAAATCGCAGTGGTTGGTAAGATGCGGGCGTGAATTGCCCGTCAAGCGTTGTCAACATGGCGCCGGCTATGCCGACAACGGCGGATCCTAGGACAAACACCTGGAGATGCCGCCAAGTGATGTCTTTCCCCATGGCGCTGGCAGCAACTTCGTTATCGCGAATGGCACGCATCATCCGGCCCCAAGGAGATTTTAGCGCGGTCTCGGATAACCAAAAGACAACCAGCAGTACGCTGAGGAAGAGTGCCGCATAACTCAATTTTACGACGATAGATGATGCCTCTATCACGGGTATACCGAGTCGTTCTGCCCATGTCTGAATCCAGATCGCACCCTGAAGATCTATTTCATAGGGTACAGGTCGTGGTAATCCGTTCACATTTTTGACACCCCGCGTTAACCAATCTTCGTTTTTTAGGAAATAGATGATGATCTCGGAGATGCCGAGGGTTGCGATGGCGAGGTAATCTGATCGCAATCCGAGCGCGATTTTTCCTACTACCCAGGCGGCACCTGCGGCGAAAGCGCCACCAACTAGCCATGCAAACAAAATTGGAAGTCCAAATCCGCCAAGAAAGCCCGTTTTAGCCGGTTCGACCGCTTCGATAGCCGCGATTCCCGGATCGACAGTCACTCGCATGATTGCATAGCCGGCGGCGACCACTGCGCCGGTCAACCAGTAGCGGCTTTTTCCCCAATTCGCCGTTTTAAGCCAAGTAACTACTGCTATCCCAATCGAGATGCCGCCGAAGCACAGGCCAAGCATCGTGCGGCTTCCGCCTGCTTGCCAAGCTTCCGGCACCGGTGGCACGGAGACGACGATTGCGGCAAGTCCTCCAAGCGCTGTAAAACCCATCACGCCGGCGTTGAAGAGACCGGCATATCCCCATTGAATATTGACTCCGAGGGTCATGATGGCGGAAATGAGGCAGAGATTGAGAATCGTCAATGCGACGTTCCAACTTTGTAACGTACCCACCATGATCAGTAGCAGACCCATCGCGCCAAACAGCGAAAAATGTTTTACTCGAGGGGTCATAACGTTCGCCCACTGAATAACCCGGTCGGTTTTATCAGGAGCACTATGACCAGGATCATGAAAGAGACCGAAAATTTGTAGTCGGTGGATAGAAGTTGAACAAGTCCTTCGGGTGCAAATCCAATGGGTAGTAGATAGGCCAACACTTTCTTGTATGCGAACGTCACGAATAATTCGGAAAAAGCAATAACGAACCCACCTGCAATTGCTCCAAAAGGATTGCCAATTCCGCCGACGATAGCAGAGGCAAAAATCGGCAACAGTAATTGAAGAAACGTAAATGGCTTATAACTTTTGTCCAAGCCATAGAGCGTTCCCGCAATACATGCCAGGGCACCAGTGATGATCCAGGTAATCATGACCACGCGCTCCGGGTTGATTCCTGAAAGCAGTGCCAGGTCTTCATTATCGGAATAGGCACGCATTGATTTTCCGGCCCGAGTCTTATTAAGAAACCAGAACAAAACGCATACAATGATCACCGCACTGATCACGGTAATGCTTTGTGAGGTTTTGATGGCAAGACCTTGATCGAGACCTGTCATCGCCTTGAAGGCGCCAGCTTTCATGATGAAACGGGTGCCGTCGTTAAATACCTGATCGCTTGGGCCGATGATGAAGCGAATCAGGCCGCCGAGAAAGAACATTACACCGACGGAAACGATGAGATAAGTGACCGGCTGTGTCCTTTCTTGCCGGTAATAACGATATACCAATCGATCAGTCACCAGGCACAGCCCAATCGTGATTGCAATGCCTACCGGCAGGGCCAAGAGTGCCGTTGGCAGTCCACCTAAGCTAATGCCCCGTGCTTGCAGTGCCCAGGTTACCAGTATCGTCACCATCGCACCGAACGACATAATCTCACCATGGGCAAAATTTGAGAACCGTAGTACCCCGTAAACCAGGGTGACGCCAAGCGCGCCCAGCGCCAGCTGGCTTCCGTAGGCCAGTCCTGGAACGATGGCAAAGTTACCCATCAGTACGAGTGCGTTAAGAAAATCTGTCACTTCACTAGCCGCCAAGAAATGCTTTACGCACGTTTGGGTTTGCCAGTAATGCGTTACCCGTATCGGTATATCGATTGCTGCCCTGTACCAGAACGTACCCCTTGTCCGCGATGCTAAGGGCTTGTTTGGCGTTTTGTTCTACCATCAGGATGGCAATGCCCGATCGGGCTATTTCAATAATCCGATCAAACAGTTCGTCCATCACGATGGGCGACACGCCGGCGGTCGGTTCATCCAACATCAAAACCTGAGGTTGGGTCATCAGCGCGCGGCCTACCGCTACCTGTTGGCGTTGTCCTCCTGAGAGCTCTCCGGCTGCTTGGCTGCGTTTCTCTTTTAGGATCGGAAAGAGATCAAAGACCTGGGTTAGGGTGTCGGAGAAGTCATCCTGCCGAATAAAGGCGCCCATCTCTAGGTTTTCTTTTACCGTGAGCGAGGTAAAGACATTGTTGTTCTGAGGAACGAAGCCCATTCCGTTTCGTACTCGCTCTTGTGGTTTCAAGTGGGTGATGTCTCTGTCGCCCATCCAAACGCTTCCCCTGCGCAAAGGGAGCATGCCGAACACCGCCTTCATCGCGGTGGATTTACCGGCGCCGTTTGGGCCCACCACAACCGCGATTTCGCCTTGCTCCACCCCAATGGTGCAGGCGTGAAGGATGTCTGTGCCTCCATAGCCTGCAGACATTTCCTTGCCAATTAGAAAACTCATTGATGTGTGTTACGTGTTTTATGGCCAGCGCCAAGATAAGACTCTATAACGGACTCATTGGCCATAACCTCCTGCGCGGAACCCGTTGTCAGTACTCCACCTTCGGCCATGACGATGACCGGATCACACAATTTGCTGATGAACTCCATATCATGCTCGATCATGAAGAAGGTATATCCTTGTTCCTGATTGAGTCGCAAGATTGCATCAGCAATCCTGTTGAGGAGTGTTCGGTTTACGCCGGCACCAACTTCGTCGAGAAAGACGATTTTGGCTTGCCCCATCATGGCTCGACCTAGCTCGAGTAGCTTTTTCTGGCCCCCGGAGAGGTTGCCCGCAAATTCGTTAGCGACTGATGTTAGTTCAAGGAAGTCGATGACTTCATCTGCTTTTGTTCGTATAGCCAGTTCTTGATCTTGCACAGTCCTGGGACGAAGCCACGTATCAATGAGTCGTTCTCCCGGCTGGTTCGCAGGTACCATCATGAGGTTTTCCTGCACCGTTAGCGTTGCAAATTCGTGGGCAATCTGAAAGGTGCGTAACACCCCTTTAGCGAAGAGTTGGTGGGGTTTAAGGCCAGAAATTTCCTCGTCTTCTAAATAGATGTGGCCGGCGGTCGGAGGATAAACGCCCGCTATCACATTAAACAGGGTGGTTTTGCCCGCACCATTGGGGCCGATGAGGCCGGTAATGGTGCCTTGCTCAACCGTTAGGGATACATCGTTGACTGCGTGAATGCCCCCAAACTGTTTATGGAGGTGTTCGACAACAATCACGGTGGCAGAGTCGAAAGCGAAGCGGCCCGGGAATACCCGGGCCGCTTCTTTGGGTGGGTTAGCGGAAACGAACGGTTGTGTTCTTGCCGCCTTTAACAAGTATTTCTCGATAATTGCCAGCCGATTCGCCAGCACCGATTAATTCCACAGCAGATGCGCCAACGTAGTCAACGTCGCCGCCGCCAGCAATGATCTTGAGTGCTTTGCCAAGCTCACCGGGGAAGATTTTCTGACCAGGTGCGTTAGCAACAGACATAACCTTAGCTTTAAACGTCTGGCTGTCAGTTGAATTGGCCGCCTGCATCGCCATGATTATTAATGCCGCAGCGTCGTAGGATTCTGGTGAGAAGGGCCCGGATTTAAAACCCGCTGCGGTCGCCATTTTTTCAAACGTCGCTGCACCCGGACTATCCGTTCCCGGCACATCGCCAATTGATCCATTCAGACCATCACCAATGGCCGCTGGCAGACTGTCGCCAATCATGCCGTCGGGCAAGTAGAAGACGTCAAATGCGCCTGTGTCGAGAGATGCCTGAATAATGCCTTTACCACCTTGATCAAGATAACCCGCTACGATCAGAATGTCTCCACCTGCCTGAGCTAATGCCGCGACTTCGGCACCGTAGTCACCTTTGCCATCTTCATGTGCGGCATTAATGGTGACTTTTCCACCGACCTTTTTGAAGTTCGTTTCAATGCTGTCGGCAAGACCTTTGCCATAGTCATTATTGGTGTAGGTGATTGCTGCTGATTTGTAACCGTGATCTTTTAATATGGCTGCGACCACCTGTCCCTGACGAGCGTCTGACGGAGCTGTCCGGAAAAAGAGCCCGTTATCTGCAACTGTTGACAGTGCTGGCGATGTGGCAGAGGGCGAGATCATGACAACGCCATTAGCCATAGCAACATTTTGTAGGATAGCCGTCGTGACGCCTGAACAGTCGGCGCCCATGATGGCGTTGACTTTGTCAGACGTAATTAGGCGTTCGGCCGCGGCCGTTGCAGCCGCAGAATCGATGCAGGTGGAATCACCACGGACCACCCCGATTTTTGATCCGCCCATAAAGGAACCACTGTCGTTCACTTCCGATATCGCCAGTTCAGCCCCTGCCGCCATGGCCGGTGTCAGCGATTCAATGGGCCCAGTAAAACCTAGAATAATTCCGATCTTAACGTCATCGGCTACAGCGTGGCCGCTAAGCAACGTCGCCGCTGCCAAAGCCAGAAATACTTTCCTCATCAGAGTTCTCCCCAAAATAGAATTTGTTCTACCCAAGCCTTCATGTCGATCGGTTTCGGCCAGGGGAGAAAATTATACACAGTGCTTGGTGAGTTGGGTAATTGAGGGTTGGTTCCGACTCCTGGTATGGAATGTTCTCAGAAAGGCGCGAAATTGACGAAGGCACATACCTGCAAGAGGTCTGTGTAGGAGCGATCATCCGAGCACAGAACGGCTCGTTATAATGATGGCTGTTGCATGGCCAGAGAATGATCGAATGATTGAAAAGCGTCTATTCGGGCGGACAGGTCACTGGAGCACTGCGACCATATTCGGTGCAGCAGCTCTTAAGAACGTAAACCAGTCGGTCGCCGATAATACGCTTGATGTGTTGCTTGAGTATGGGGTGAATCATATTGATACCGCACCTGCCTATGGGGATGCTGAAAAGCGGGTAGGCCCTTGGATGTCGGCGCACCGCGATCAGTTTTTTTTAGCCACTAAGACACGGCAGCGGACTTACGCACAGGCTAAGTTTGAATTACATCGTTCCCTTGAGCGACTGCGGGTAGATCAGGTAGATCTGATACAGATGCACGCGTTGTACCATCCTGACGAATGGGATACAGCGATGGCCGACGGTGGTGCATTGCAGGCGCTGATTGAGGCGCGTGAAGAGGGTCTTGTTCGCTTTATTGGGGTCACTGGACACGGCTGGACGATTGCCGCGATGCACCGTCGTAGTCTCGAACGATTTGATTTTGACAGTGTCTTGTTACCGTATACGCCTTCGATGCAACAAAACGAGCGCTACGCACGTGAGTTTGAATGGTTATTGTCAACCTGTTGTGAGCGCGGGGTGGCGGTTCAGACGATAAAGGCCGTTGCTCGGGGCCCCTGGGCCGGAAGGGAAGAGACATACAATACCTGGTATCAGCCGTTAGACAGGCAATGGGAGATCGATCAAGCGGTTCATTGGGCGCTTGAGAGAAAAGAGATTTTTTTGAACACGGTCGGTGATGTGAGTTTATTGCCGAAGGTGCTGGATGCCGCGGCGCGATATTCGAATCAGTTGGAGTCTATTGATATAAACCAACTGCAATCCCGCGGCCGTCTTTCCTCTTTATTTGGCATTGGCACATGAGATCCATTGAGCCCGCAATGTATTTGCAGATCGGTCATCTGTACTTGTTCAAGCGGTTGCCCTGAATTGGTATTACACCACTATGGCTGACAGTCGTCTTAGGTTTCTTATTGTCGGAGCAGGACGCGGGGGCACCAGTTTGTTGATGGGGTTGCTGGACGCGCATTCGCGACTGGAGGTTGGACTCGAACGACACACGGTCGAATGCCTCATGGGGCATGGATTAGGAGTTCCCGCAGCTGACATTCGCAAGGATTTAGCCCAAGTTCGTTCAGCGCAATTTCGTGCGGCGTGTGATAACGATGCGGCGCAGCATCCGACGGTGGTGTGGGGTAACAAGATCACGACGGAACAGATCTATGGGCTCGAGGATCAGAATTTTGCTAACCCAGGCCAGGTTAATGTGCTACAGATTTTGTTTGAGGAAAATCTTTCCGATGTCATTGTTATATTTATTCTGCGTGATGGCAGAACCTGTGTGCGGTCAAAGTTAGCACGGACCACGCAACAATTAGCGCATGCCTGCGCGCGGTGGCGGTACTCGGTACAAGTCATGGATTACCTTGAACGTCACCATCCGCATACCGTGACGGTTCGATATGAGGAATTGGTTAACAATCCACAGACTGTATTGCGAAATCTTTGCGATGTCTTAGATGTTGAGTTTGAGCCCGATATGTTGGCTGGTGTAGCGAATGAGAAGTTACCGGGTGAATATCGAAGTGATCGAATTTCAAAGGCGAGCTTATCCTTCGTGGGTTCGCCGGTGCTGGCGTTTCCGTTGTTGATGGACGAACTTCGTCGTCTCGGGTACATCAGTCCCGCGCGTTTCTGGATCGGGCGATTCACCTACAGTCGCTGGAGTCCGTTGCTGTTTTTGGCGGTAGGCGCTATTGCGGTGATGAGCGTGCAGTCTTTTCTAGGTTAGTGATCGACCGGGACAGGAAGTTCTGTGTAGAAACAACTCTTGAAGCCGTGACCACAGATGGGAAAGTCAGCCGTGGTTTCGAATAATATAGTGTCATTGTCGCAATCAACTTTAGCTCGACAAATAGCCACGAACTGGCCATCGTCTTCTCCCATGACCCAGACGCGGTTCAGCGTCCGCCGATACAAGGTTAGGATGCCGGTTTTACAGGAAGTTTCCCATGCCTGCTGATTAAGGAATCCCACCATCAGGACTTCGTGGGTATAAGCGTGCTGGAGAACAAATGGAGCCAGACCACCCATCTTGTCAAAATCTAACTCACTCGGTGTGAAGTGATGGGTGCCTGGTGGCACAGGGTATTTCGGCTTCTGATTAGTCATTTGAGGTTGTCAAAGGAAATTAGTGAAAATAGTGTGTATTTCAGGAAAAACGATTCATCTCGTCAGCTAGAGTTTGGGTTGCCGCATGAGGGTCACCCGCAGCGCAGATACGACGGCCGATGATCGCCCGTCGTGTGGCAATACCCTGGGCGGCCCGGAAGGATTCCGTGATGGATCCGCCGAGTGGGCCGATTCCGGTGACGTAAAGCACGGGTTCAATTACGTGTGCAAGCAACCACTCGCTGCGTCGTTGGATATTCTCAGGTTCATTAGCTGGGAGGACAAAATGCGTTGCCCCGAGGCTTGCAGAAAGCGCCATGATGCGGTCGACGGTATCGTCCGCTAGATAGCCCCCGCCGCTGATGGCGTAGTCGGGTACGGGGATATGACCGCCAACGACCGGATCGAGGCCAGCGTTTAGGCTGTGGGTAACGAATTCTCGCACCGCCGTAGGGCCTGCGACGGGGAAGAGTATCAGCCCGCTGATCCCGGTCTGTTCGCAGATTCGAACAAAGCCGCCGGCGCTGTCGGGCATGTCTGCTCCGGCTTTCTGATGATCATAGATGACGGGCTTTTCGGTGAACTCTCGAATGGCTTTAACGGCATTGAACAGGCCGATATGAAGCACCGCGTGCATTCCCAGTTTGTATTCGACGACCTCGTCGATGTCACAAGTCGCGTCGACGACACGTTTCAGGTCATCGAGCGTCTCGAGGTCGAGTGCGGGTACAAGTCCCAGAGACTGCATAGGATTTATCCTGATTGATGGAATAGATTGGACTGTGCCTACCCTGTGTGGTGATTTTCAACCACGATGTTATTGGGGAAGGCGCTTGAAGCTGTTATCCAGTGCCTGAAGTCAGTGGTGAGTGACAGACATCACGCAGCAGTCGTCGGTTCGGTTCGATGAGTTCACCGGCTCGGATTACCCAAGCCGGAATCAGACGTTGATTCACGCTTAAGGTTTCTGCTTGCCCATCTGATAATGTCCATGGTCCGTGTTCCAAATTGAGTATCGTAATGTCTGCACGGGAGCCGACTGCCAGTGTACCGATTTCATTTTCTTCGCGAAGCAATTGGGCTGGGTGGTAGGTGGTTCGTGCGATCACGTCTTGCAGAGACATGCCAAGGCCCCATAGACGCGTCATTACCCCACACAGGCTGTAATCAAGTTTATTGTCGTCATGGTAGCTGTTGAAATCCGCGTGTACATCGCTACTGATAGTGTGGGGAAGAATTCCGGCTTCCAGCATGCGCGACGCGATGGCATAGCTGAAGTTCAGTCCATACCCGATATCAAAGTGGATACCTTTCTCGAGGGCTTGGAACACGCTCGCTGGAATAGATTGACTTTGGCCCATGATCCCGTCGGGCATCGCACTGTAAACATGGGCTAAGGTATCGCCGGGGCGCAGCAGTGAAACGGCTTCTTTTAGTACTGTCTCGGTGGCCGGCCGGGTGGCCTCATTAACAGGGAATAATTCACCGGTGTGCACGTAGATAGGTAAATCAGCCTGATTAGCAGCGGCCAATGCCATTTCTAGAACGGTAGTGCCCCAATGTGAGAGTCCGCCCGATTCTGCGTGGGATTTAATGCCTTTAACAAAATCGGGATACTGGTTAGCAACACGCACAATCTCGTCGACTCGCGTCATCTCCGGACTGTGTAGAGTGGTTCCTTCCATTCCGCCTTGCAACGCACCTGCCAGATTGGCAGACACAAAACTGCGCACATCGGTCTTGGCATGGTCGGCAATATGTCCTTTAAATCCGCCGACAGTCCACGCCCCGGCACTGCCTTGGTCAACTATTGTGGTCGCGCCTGAATGGATGCCGGCATCATCTGCCGGTAATCCGAAATTGGTGACCCATTCGTAGGCATGCACATGGAGATCAACGAGGCCAGGACAAACAATCTGCCCAGTGGTATCGAGCACTTGGCGGGCATTCCAGCTTGTCGCATCGGGTTCAAAAGCGACGATCCGCTTGTTTGAGATGGCTATCTGGCCGCGCCCCTTAAACCCAGATAAGGGGTCGATCAACAGATCGCCGGTAATTAGGAGATCACAGTCCACAATCGGAAGTTGTCGGATTAATAGTTAATGTGGCCTAGTGGGCAAAATACCATAAGAGTGAGTGTGATCTCCGAAACCTTTTTGCTGTGTTTTCTGCTACGGGTAAATTGGGATTTCGGGCGGAAACGCATGCTGGTTGTTGTCGTCAACTGGAATATCGATAACGCGGATAATAGCGGTCATGGGTAGTGTGTCATAGAGGTGTGGAAACAGGTCACCGTCTCTCGCCGGTTCCCAGGTAATGGATAAATGAGTAGCATCCGCAGTGACCAAGACCAAATCGCGTTGCCCAGTAAAATGACGAGCGGCCGTCTGCGCAACCTGTTCGGCAGTAGAGAAGTGAATGTAGCCATCGATGAGGTCGATGCCCGATCCTTCAAAAATACCGCGTGTTCTCGCCTTGTTCCAAATCGATGCGGGGCAGATTTTGTAGATGAGATTAACCATGATGAGTGATATTACTTTGGCTTTTGAGCGGACGGGGTCTGGCCCGCCTCTTATTATCCTGCATGGTTTGTTTGGTTCATCGGCAAACTGGAGGTCTATTGCACAGTGTTTAACGAAGTCTTATGCCGTTGATCGGGTTGATCTTCGAAATCACGGTGTGTCGCCATGGCACGACACGATGGATTATCTGGATATGGCAGATGACGTGAAACAGTTCATCGAACAGCATCAACTAGAAGATCCCATACTGCTAGGTCACAGTATGGGTGGCAAGGTAGCGATGGTGTTGGCTGTCCGTTATCCAGATCTGGTTAAGTCGCTTGTCGTCGTCGACATTGCCCCAGTGGCAACAGATAATCGTCACACTAGTGTCGTGCGCGCATTGCGCAAGCTGAATCTGGCAGCCGTGAAGAGTCGACGTGATGCAGAGGTGGTGTTGTCTTATGATGTTCCAGATGCCGGTTTGCGCCAGTTTCTCCTTCAAAATCTGATTCGGCGGGAAACGGGCTATGCATGGCGGATCAATCTTCGTGCGCTCGCCGACAATATGCCGATGCTGGCGGACTTTCCTGTGTTACCGGGTTGTTATTCTGGTCCGACACTCTTTGTGCGTGGTGGTGATTCCAATTACGTTGAAATCAAGCATGAACCAGTCATTCAAAAAATGTTTCCGACTTCAGTCATTCGGACCATAGCTGGTGCGGGGCATTGGCTTCACGCTGAAAAACCACGGGAATTTGTCCATGAACTGGAGCGCTTTCTGACCTCTGTTGATGAGGATTAGTTAGCCGGGGCGAGTGGTTGCGCCGGCGTTTGCGCTATGCGGTGTGACAACATGATAATGACCCCGGCAGTGTCTATCTGGTTACCAAAAATTCTTTTTTAGGTGCGTTCACCGTTACCATGCTGAAAGCGTTTTATTCTGTGGAAGACTTCAGGCGAGGTGCGCGACGTCGTATGCCGCACATGATCTTTGATGCACTAGACGGCGCCGCTGGCACTGAGCGAGCCAGTCGTTTGAATATGGCCGCACTGGAAAACATTCGATTGCAATCTCGTATCCTGGTGAATGTAGAGCATCGTGAACTCAGCACTACTTTTCTAGATAGACAATGGGATCTTCCATTCGGCATCGCACCCATGGGTATGTGCAACTTGTTCTGGCCAGGCGCTGATGAGGCGTTGGCCAGCGTTTCTCGGCAGAGAAACATGCCGCTAGCGGTGTCGACCATGGCGTCAAGTTCTCTGGAGAGTATCATTGAACGTGCTCACGGTAATGCCTGGTTTCAGTTGTACGCGGGTGAATCCGATGAACTAACGCAGACATTGGTTGAAAGGGCTAATGAGGCAGGCTACCAGACGTTGATACTGACCGCCGATGTCCCTGTGTTGGCACCACGGCTACGTGATTTGGCGAATGGTTTTGAGGTCCCTTTCACCATGGGCCCGCGACAGGTTGCCGACTTTGCGCGTCATCCACGTTGGGTTCTTGATACCTTGTTAAACGGGACCCCGAAGCCAGTGAATGTCGGCTCGCCAGAGAGTGGTGCGCACTCTTCAGGAGGGGTGGCGGGCTTTCGTCGCGAGTCGGGACGTGGGCACATTGACTGGACATTTCTTTCTCAGCTGAGATCGATGTGGGCGCACAAATTAGTGGTTAAAGGGGTTATGTCACCGACGGATGCCAAGATGGCAGTCGATGCTGGTGTGGATGCGGTCTATGTGTCGAATCACGGGGGCCGACAGTTGGATGCGGCGCCAGGCGCTATTCAAATGTTGTCACTGATACGTCAGGCGGTAGGACCTGATTATCCTTTGCTTTTTGATAGTGGCGTCCGCAGTGGTGAGGGCATCGTGAAGGCGCTAGTTTCTGGTGCCAATTTCGTGATGCTCGGTCGCCCTTTCCTTTATGCGCTGGGGGCCAATGGTCCGGATGGACTTCGACACCTGCTTGATATGCTGGCGAACGAATTGAGTATCGTCATGGCGCAGTTGGGCTGTAACGATGTCAGACAATTGAATCGCGCTATGTTGGTCACTGATCTATGAGCAGGTCAGCAAGCTGGACTCGAGCGTGCTGGATGTGGATCAGTCGGCGAAGCCATCGTCACGCGATGCCTTGTATAGCACATGGCCTCCTACCGACGCTGCGTGGAGTCTTTGCTTGGATTGCTCGGCGGCCCCCCGGGGCTTTTCGTTGATGGATGAAATTGGAGCTAACAGATGAGTAATCAAGAGTACATCCGCGGCGGCGTTTTGCTTGCACGTTCGCTTCAGGAAAAAGGAATTAGCCAGATTTTCACTCTGAGTGGCGGATTCTGTAACCCGGCACTTGAGGGTCTCGCCCAGTGTGGAATCAGTGTCATCAACTGTCCCCACGAGCAGATTGCAGGCCATCTGTCAGATGGTTATACCCGAATTACGCGCAAACCGACCGTATGTTTAGTCGGGCCGGAAGGCTTTGCTAACGCGATTCCCGCGATGATGGAGGCCTGGGGTGAGCGTTCACCGGTTATTTTTATTACTGGTTCGAGCACGTTGAAACGCCAAGGTAGTGGTGGTTTCAAAGAGATTAACGATGTGGCGATAGCAGCACCGTTGACCAAGTACAGCGAGAGTGTTACTGACGGCGAGCGCATTCCAGAGTTTGTTGATCGTGCCTATAAGATCGCGATCAGTGGCTATCCAGGCCCTGTGCACCTCAGTGTGCCAGTTGATCTCATGTTTGCTTCCTTCGATGCAAACGCTCAGCGTGATGAAAGACCTTTCAATCGTGCACCCAGCTCGGCTGCCCGAGCGTGGCCTCGTCCACAAGATCTCGAGGAGATTCTCGAGCTATTACTGAAAAGCGAAAAACCTATGTTGATTGGTGGCCACGGGGTCTGGTGGTCAGGTGCAGAACGCAAACTAGAGGAAGTCGGTTTAGCACTTAGAATTCCGGTCTACAACATTCCCTATCACCAGAAACTGTTATCAGAGACTAGCGAGGTCTATATGGGGCTAGCGGATGTCCATCAATACCCTCCCTCACAAATGGCGTTAGCAGAATCCGATGTGGTGATGATGATTGGTGGTCGCCTGGATAACCAGATGAATTTTGGTAATCCACCACTTTTTCCAACCACCACCCAACTTATTTGTGTGAACGGTTCAGCGGAAGAATTAGATCTCAATCGTGCGGCGGATAAGACACTGTTGAGTGATCCGGGTGCGTTTCTTGATGCACTGGCACAACTGAAAGTGGAAAAACGGTGGAACCTTGGTTCAGGCTGGTTTGACGCGCAGCGTGTACGGCGAGGCGAGTGGGTCGAGGAAACGCTTGCAGCGATGCACAAGGAGAACGAAGGAAAGAGCGCGGTGCACCCGCTGCAACTAGCGCTCGCTGTGCAGAACGCGATGGAGCCGGAAGATTGGTTGGTGATTGACGGGGGTAATACACATTTTTGGTCTGAGATCGCTATTAATATTGCCGGCTGGGGTGGGCAGCAGTTGGCGGGGATCTTGCACCCCGGAGCGTTTAGCATGTTAGGGGTCGGTGTGTCCTTCGCGCTGGCCGCAAAATTAAATCACCCGACGGCAAACACCGTGGTGATCAGCGGAGACGGTGCTTTCCTTTCTGGTGGCCTCGGTATTGAGGCAGCGTTTCAGGAGAAGGCTCCGATTGTGGTAGTCATTGATAACAACGGGGGTTTAACGACCATCTCACAACAGCAAGAGCGGCTGTTTGGACATGATCGTCACGTTGCGACGGACTTTCGCGACATACCTTTTCACACGATGTGTGAGGGTCTCGGGGGTTATGGCGAGTTGGTCGAAGATCCGGACGAGATCGTGCCGGCTGTGCGCAGGGCTTTAAGCAGCGGGCTGACGGCCTGTGTGAACGTGCGCACCCGCGGCGTGATCAGCCCGATTGTCGCTGCAGTGACCAGTAGAAGGGATAAGGCGTCAATAGAATAGAATGGTTGAATAACTGATTACTTGCTTACTTGATTGACGTATCGTCTCGAAGGGCCGTGATGACAACGATTTCTTCTCATATTCTTGACTCGACGACTGGGTGCGATGCAGGTGGTATTCGTGTTATTTGTCATCGGTTATCCGCTTCCGGTCAGGCGCAACCTGTGTTTGATACGAAAGCGGATGAGAGCGGCAGAATTTCAATTGACATTGATCGGGGCGATGACTCGGCAGATGCCCGCTACGAACTGATTTTCTATAGTGGGGATTACTTTGCTGGCACACAAGGGTCGATGGTTGCCCAGTCGGCCATCACTGAGGTGGTCGTGCGAATCGATTTAGCCCAGGCTAGCGAGCGTTTTCATGTGCCGGTCCTGATAGCGCCGCATAACCACACTCTTTGGTGGTCGCGTTAAGCGGGGATTCGCACGTTGTCTTCAAGTCTTGTTGTTTCCCGGCGTAATCGTCGCACACCATATACCGATCGGGTTGAAGCATGTGGTGTTCAGGATTACTCCATCGTTAACCATATGTTGCTACCAAAATCCTTCAATCGTAGCGTTGAAGAAGACTATTGGCATCTTAAGACACAGGTGCAGCTCTGGGATGTCTCCTGTCAGCGGCAGGTGGAGTTACGTGGTCCGGATGCGGGGCGTTTGGCGCAATGGATGACACCGCGGGATCTATCACACATGAAGGTTGGCCAGTGCTTTTACGCACCGCTTGTCGATGAGGCGGCGGGACTGTTAAACGATCCCGTCATATTGATGCGGGCACCGAATTGGTTTTGGTTCTCTATTGCGGATGCTGATATTTTACTGTGGGCGAAGGGTCTTGCACTGGGCATGGATCTGGATGTTGAAGTCACTGAACCTGACGTATCACCGCTTGCGGTTCAAGGGCCTCGGGCCGAAGATCTTGTCGCCCTTGTGTTTGGGGAGGAAGTCAGGTCGCTTCGTTATTTTCAGTTTCGTGAATTGCCGTTTGCTGACCGTTGTCTCGTGGTGGCGCGTTCTGGATACAGCAAACAGGGAGGATTTGAGATATATCTCGATGACAGTTCATTGGGGGGGCTGTTGTGGGATACGTTGTGGGAATCAGGTGGCGTGTTCGATGTGGCCCCGGGCTGTCCTAATCTGATTGAAAGGGTGGAAGGTGGTCTACTCTCTTACGGTAACGAGATGACCCGCGAGAATAACCCGTTCGAGATCAATCTAGATCGATTCTGTCGGTTGGATGGAAAAGTGGACTATGTGGGCCGGGTCGCCCTGCAGAAAATTGCCGAATCGGGTCCTAGTCAAAGAATTCGAGGTATCGTTTTCGAGGGTCGACCTTGCCCTCCCTGTGCTGCGCCTTGGCCGATAACGATCGATAACAAGGTTGTTGGGCAAGTAACGACGGCAATCTGGTCACCTGCGTTCAGGAAGAATATCGCTTTGGGGATGGTCACAAAAGATCATTGGACATTCGGTCAGGCAGTTGATATCAACCTTCCAGACGGTGAGACCAGGCGGGGTAAGCTATGTCAGTTACCGTTACGCTGAGAGCTATCCTGAACGCGGGGTCTTGATGTATGCCGGGTTTAAGGTGGCTTTATGCGTATTCGACTGTATAGAAATTCAAGCCAGTGACGGCTCAAATGAAAATATTATGGGTATCAGATATCTTCTGTGACCGCTTTGGTGGGTGTTTATTAGGGCCATCAGGGCCATGACGAGATGACTGCGGGTGTTAGGGTTAGAGCGGCGACTGAATGCGATATTTCCGACCTCGCGTATGTGCTGATGTCGGCCTCCGGGGGTGTGATGGAGGCGCTTTATCATGAGCTTATACCGGGGCAGGGGGCCAAGCAGGTTATCGAACGGTTGTTCTCTCGCGCTGCGGCTTCAACGGCGCTAGCCAATTGCTGGGTTGCCGAATGTGAAGGACAAGTAGTGGGTGGATTAAACGCTTTTTCGCTAGCGTTATTTGATGCGGAACCGCCCAACCCTTGGCTGCGAGAGGATCGCCAAGGTCTTTTGACGCCATTTAGAGCCCTTTTCAACGATGCCGGTTGTGAAGCGGGTTATTACGTGAGGGCAGTAGCTGTTTATTCCAAATTTCGTGGCTCGGGTGTCGGTGAGGCGCTCATGGCACAGGCACATAACGATACTCGGATTAACCGTTTTTCCAGGACATGCCTGGCTGTTTTTGCTGACAATACCCCAGCGGTGGGGTTTTACAGGCGCTTGGGATACACCGAGGTCGCGCGCCATCCCGCCCCAAAGCATCGATTAATGCGCTATCAGGGTGACACCCTGTTGTTGGTTCGAGAGGTCTGAATAAGATCGATGGCGTGGCCCGTATAGTGATCGCAAGGGGTTCGTGCTCACCCTCGGCAGTAATGGTGTGCATTAACACTGAAGAGAATGAAAGCACGGAAGGAGGAGCCCCATGTTAGTCGAGGTGATTACGTTTCAGTTATCGCAGGAAATGACATAAGAAGTACGCATAAAACATAATGAGGAGACAACGATCAAGTGGAGAAACACTCGGGAACTGATTCGAAAGAGTTACCTCTACGATGCTGATTCCGGTCTATGCGGTGGTGTTGATTATTAGAAGTCAGCGGCTGACAAATGGCATAGAGCGGACTGGCGTCAATTTTTCAGAGATCTTTACGGCAGTGATTCACTAGTCCGTCGTTTTTAACTGCCTATTGTTGCGGACAATGAGGGGGATAAAACGATAACGTTTTGAGTGGATGATATTGTGGCAGTCTCTGCTGGCTGAGGTAATGAGGAGGTCGGTTGACTTCTTATCTGAGGGTGTTGTCTAAGGTCGAATCGATCGCCCTTACAGACGTCGCTCTACCGCTTTGGGCAACGTCGAGAGTCGTCGCATTTCGCTGGTTCCAAATACGCTCGGATTCTGAAGGTAATCCAGCATCATGTCTGTCCTGTCGAGTCCCCAAAAAAGAGCGTGCTCAACGGCAAATGTGGGAACACCATAAATGCCGAGGGCGATGGCCTGTTCGGTATTCTGGCGTAGGACATTTTTGACAGAGGCAGAAGCAATTAAGTCGTTAGCGTTCGGGAGATTCGCTGCGATGGTGAGCCCATGGAACCCCTCTTCGGTATGCGCATCTTTGCCTTCTCCCCAGATGTAATTAAAAACCAGGTCCACTACCTCGTGGGTTGTGTTTAGTGCGATGGCAAGACGTAGAGATTTAAGCGGATTAAATGGGTGAGCCGGGGGTGCTCTGAAGGGAATGCCATGTCGTTTGGCATACCAGTGACAATACTGATACGTGTCTGTTCGTTTGCTTGGAATTTCTGCGGGGCCTTTTTGTCCCCAGTGATTGAGTAGGCCAGCGAACAAGATGGGAACCAAGCGGATATCAAGAGAGTTTGGCAGGCGCTGGAAAGTCTTGAATTGAAGATAAGAAAACGGCGAAATGAAGTCAAAATACCAGTTAGCTGAATGATTCATGGTGGCCTCCATACATGTGTTGCTGGTTACTCGAAATTCAGGGAAGGGGAGATCTGAGGCGGAATATTGCTGCAAAGGGTTGCGATGGCCAGGGAGGTATTTCCCGATGACGTTGTCCATCCATTAACGCAAGGTGCGAGCGAAAGCGCGGATATCGTCGATGAGCAACTCGGGCTCCTCTAGCGCCGCAAAATGACCACCGCGCGGCATTTCCGACCAGTGGCTAATATTGTAGAGCCGCTCTACGTAAGATCGCGGTGGCCAAGCGAGTAGTTCCGCGGGGAAGAGCGCGGCCGCAGTGGGCACTTCGACGCGTCTGTTGTCCGTCGACAATAGACGACCACCTTCCTCTCGTCTTCCATAGTAGATCCAGGAGGCGGTGTTGAAGGTTTTAGTGACAAGGTAAACCATGATGTTTGTTAGTAGAGAGTCTTTCGTATGCGCACTTTCAATGTTGTCGCCCTCGGTATCTGACCACGAGTTAAATTTCTCAATAATCCAGGCAGCCACACCGACCGGGCTATCCATCATTGCGTAACTTAAGGTCTGCGGTTTGGTAGCCTGTTGTGTCCGATAGCCGTTTTCCAGTAGTTGATCATGCTCAAATTGAACTGCCCAGGCTTCCTCTTCAGGGCCATGCGGGCCATCGGGGTGACGCATGGTCAAGATATTGATATGGATAGCTTGACAGGTAGGTGCGTGCTCAAAACCAAGCCAGCTTGAAATGGCGCCGCCCCAATCGCCTCCTTGCGCTAGATAGTTTCGGTATCCCAGGACGTCTGTCATCAAACTGTTGAAGAGGTTGGCCATTTTACGTGGGCCGATCGGTCGCGCCGGGCGACCTGAGAACCCAAACCCCGGCAAGGACGGTACGATGACATCGAAAGCATCGTCAGCACTTCCACCAAATCGTTGCGGGTGAGCCAGTGGTTGGATGATGTCCAGGAATTCAACGATGCTGCCGGGCCAGCCATGGCTAATGATCAAAGGCAGGGGCGAAGGTCCATCTCCTTTCTCCTGAATAAAGTGCAGGTCGATTCCCTGCACTGGCGCGATGAAATGGGAGAAGCGGTTAATTGCGGCTTCTTGTTTTCGCCAGTCGAACTCATTTAGCCAGTAAGCACACAATTCCTTCATATAACCAAGGTGGGTACCATAAGCCCAGCCACCGTCATCTGGCATTTCGTGCCAGGGGTAATTGGCGACTTGTGTGCGAATCTGTTCCAGCGTTTTATCAGGAACGTCTATTCGAAACGGATGGATCACGCTGGGCTCTCAAAGTGGTTGTTTGTAGTGATTTCTTTAACAATCTCTGTCATCGCTTGCTGAGTATCATGGCTTGTCCATGGGTATTTCTTTACTCTGTTGATGTCCTTATAGCATTTACCCCGCTGCGCGAGTCTGTCAGCCATCGACTGGCAGCGAAACCAGTCCAACGCGTGTTAGCAGGCACTCGTCTCCGCTCCTCGTTTATTGAGTGTTAGGCGGTCACAGTCCATGAATTAATCGAAATGGGGCTTCCAAAAGCTCTGTTCGGTACAATTTCGGCGCAGTCGACTAAAAAATGCAAACCGATCTAGGAGTCAGACACTGGCCCCTTGGGTTACAACCTTTTACTGATCCAGGTGATAACGCGATGGATATATTCGATGTAATTTACAACTGTCGCTCGATGCGGCGCCTCGATGAAAAACCGGTGCCCGCGGAGTTGTTGGTTGAGTTGGTCGGGGCGGCAAATCAGGCGCCTTCTGGGTCCAATATGCAAATGGCGCGTTGGTTGGTGGTCACTGATGCTGAAGTCAAGAAAGATCTGGCCGCGTTAAATAGAAAGGGGGTTGAAAGTTATATTGGGCCGAAGAAAACAAGGCCTGATGCTTTACCTCATCAATCAAAAGAAAAGCGTTCGAGAATGCTGGATGCGGTTATCTGGCAGATGGAGCATATGGCGTCGGTACCGGCGATTGTTATAGCGTGTATGGACTTTGGAGAGCCAGTGAATGCCACCCTGATGAGTCGCGGCGGTGGCTCCATATGGCCAGGTGTTCAGAATCTGTTACTGGCAGCGAGGGCATTGGAATTGGGTGCAACACCGACCACTCTGGCGTTACGGGATCGGCAGGCCGTTGCTGAGGTGCTCAATTTGCCAACGACCATGGCCGCATTTTGTCTGATTCCAGTGGGCTATCCATTGGGGCGGTTCGGGACTGTCGTCAGAAAGTCGCTAGACGAAGTCATGCGCTGGGACCAATGGGACTGAAATTGACTGATGCCATGTCTTGGGTTCAGTCGATGATCGTTAACCCGTATTCGCCTTTTAGCCATCCGTCATAGCAAATAATTCCGGACGATCAGGAAGCCGATTTGGTTCTACCGAATACCAGGTAAGCCGCTTAAGACCAAGGCCTGTTCGTACTTTTTCCGACACGGGAGACGCGGGATAGTGATGGAGAATGATCTGTGCCATGTCAGTGAATCGCCCTAATTTTTAGTGCGTGATGGGGGTTTAAATGTGCAAGTCGCCTTCCGCGCTCGACCCGATGTCGCTGTCCCTAACCGGGTGAGACCGCTGTAGGTTATTACCAGGGTGGCGGTTGCCCCCAACGGTTCCACGAGGTGGTTGCGCTGGTGGGCCGTCGGCTTGTTGGTCCAAACTTGCCGCGCGGATAACCAATCGGAATGCAACAGTGAAATTCCATTGCTTCGGGCACTTCGAACATTGCGTTGACGCGTTCCATTACTTGTGGATGTAGTGTGGTCAGAACGCTCCCAAGACCCAGTGCACGGGCTGCAAGCAGCAGATTTTGAACTCCTGGAAAGGTAGACGAAGCGGCTACTCCTGAGGGCTCTGAATAGACCAGAATAATGGTGGGTGCATTGACCATTTCATCGGCCAATAGTGCTGGCAAGCGGTAGACCGAGTCCTCTGGAATATCGGCCTTACTGGTCCAGCCATAAGCATCACGGCGTTTGGCCCACCAGGCCTCAAAGTACAGTTTGCCAAATTCATGAATAGCATCCCTGTCGCGGATGACGAGACAGCGAGCGGGTTGCGTATTACCACCGCTCGGGGCTTTGGAGGCCGCGTTCAAGATAATTTGCAACTGCGCATCGGAAACCGGGCGATCTGGGTCGAGTCGACGCGTCGCACGTTGACTAAACATGGCTTCGCCAATCGGCATTGTCAGTTCCGGTGGGGAGTCGAGACGTACCATATCCATCGTAGTATTCCTTGGAAATTTGTTTTGTACTGTTATGTTGGTCGAGTACACATGATCGGGCAATCTAACGGTTTCTACTTATACCGGCCAGTGTCATGTGCAGTTGTTGTCTGGAGCGATGGGGTTCATCTGAGTATTTTATCAATCTAAACAGTTTCGAAATCCAGGCAGCAATTACCGTATAGTTTTTAAGAAATACAGAAATCTATCTGGCTAGGGGTGCCTTTGTTCTATTACCGCGGAGAACAAAGAAACCGCGACAACGGACAGGCTCAGTTAAGATATAGGCATTCGGTTGGCCGTAGTAGTTTTTGAGGCCTGTTGTTTTGGGATGCACAGGCCAGTGATATGGCATAGACAAGGTACACGCAGGAGCTCGTTAACATGGTTGAAAAAAAATCAATTGATCTGCTTATCGATAACGGAACGGTTGTTACTATCGATAAAGACCGCCGGGTTATCCGGCATGGCGCTGTTGCGATCAAGAAAAACAAAATTAAGGAGGTTGGTAAGGCTCGATTGCTCAAAGCCAAATATTCAGCTAAGCGTGTTTACGATGCAAAAAATAAGCTGATTACGCCGGGATTAATTAATTCCCATCTTCATTTTTATCATCACATGCATCGGGGATTGTCTCCAGAGACATTGAATGGTTTGGGGTGGTCTGATTTTGTACATAGGCGAGTGGCAACGGTTGTCGACCCTCAGGATGAAATTTGGGGGGGTCTCGGCACATTATTAGAGACACTAAAAACCGGTGTGACTACTTTTCTTGAGGCGGGCTCCTATAACTTGGCCGAAACGATCGAGGGAGTGGCCAAAATTGGTATGCGAGGATTGATGGGGAGACGTTCCTTTGACCACATCAGTCAGGGGCACGATATGTTAGTTGACTCAACGCGGAAGTGCTTGTCTACGAATGAGGCTTTTATGAAGGATTATCAGGACGGTGTCGGCTTGGTAAAGCCGTGTATCGTTCTTGTTGGTATGGGTCGTTGCTCTGATACGCTTTACCGCAAATCGAAGGAGATGGCGGACAATTATGACACTGTGCTCCATATGCACCAGGCAAACATGTTGGAAAATATTCAGGAATCGATGGCGTTGCATGGTGAACGACCTGTTGAACATCTCTACAACATAGGAGCGTTGGGTTCAAACGTAGTGATGGTTCATATGGTTCATGTGAATCAGAAGGAAATCGGAATGTTGGCGAAGTCGAAGGCTAATGTGGTGCATTGCCCGAACACGGCGATGAAACTTTCATACGGGATGGCTGCGTTTGGTCGTTTTACTGAAATGTCGGAAGCCGGGGTTAACGTTGCAATCGGGACCGATGCTTCAGATTGTTCAAACTTTAACGATATGGTTCGTTTAATTTACTTGGCAGCGGTAACTCCCAAAGACTATCGCTATGATCCGGCGGCGGGTTCCGCTGAGAAAGCGTTGGAAATGGCGACGATTAACGGTGCTATTGCGTTGAATATGGAGAAAGAAATTGGCTCATTGGAGGCGGGAAAGAAAGCGGATATCGCGATTTACGATATGCAACGGCCGGACTGGGTCCCGTTGTATAACGAGTTACAGAACTTTGTTTACTCGGCGCAGGGTAGCAGTTGTGAAAGTGTGATTATCGATGGAAATTTCGTTGTTGAGAAAGGCAAAGTGTTAACGATAGATGAAGACGAAGTCGTGGATCGAGTACAGTTCCAGGCTAAGAAGATGCTTAAGAAGACAAAAATTCCTATATATAGTCCATGGAAGTGGAGTTGAGCCGTGGCTGCTAATTTTTTCGAAGTATGTCTAACTGACCAAATGCGCGATAGGAGTTGTGACAATCATGACATCCCCATGTGAAGAACGAAGTTACAAGGAAATTATTTTTGAAGTTGAAAATAATACGGCCTGGGTCACGATAAATCGACCGGAGAGTCGAAATGCTTTTAGAGAGCAAACGCTTGATGAGCTGGCAGAGGCGCTCAAGTCGACCCGCGAAGATCCGTCAATAGCAGTTGCTGTAGTTACTGGGGCTGGTGAAAAGGCTTTTTCAGCAGGTGGTGACTTCTATGCCATGATGCGCTTAAACAAAGCCAACTCTTACATGTGGAACGATCGGATGCTGAATCTTGCGATGACCATTCGCGGACTTCCGATACCGGTTATTGCAATGGTGCACGGTCCGTGCGTTGGTGGTGGGCATGAACTCGCACTCTGGTGTGATTTGGTTATAGCAGCCGATGACGCAATATTTGGACAGACTGGTGCTCGGGTCGGTGCATGCCCGACTGTTGGGGCGACTCAGTATATTCCCCGTTTGATTGGCGAACGCCTTGCTCGAGAAATGATCTTTCTGTGTCGAACCTTTAAGGCGCACGAAGCTGTGGAGGTGGGCCTAATTAATCGCGTTGTTCCAAAAGCGGAGCTGAGGAGAGCAACCGAGGAATGGTGTGAAGCAATTAAAGGCTATAGTGGTCAGACCATTCGCGCAACGAAAAAATCGTTGAACTTTGAATCGGATCAGCTTTACGCTTCTTGGCAGCAGGGAATGGAACTGCTAGCGAATATCTGGGGCACTGAGGAGTCGATTGAAGGGATGCAGGCGTTTCTCGACAAACGCAAACCCGATTTTCAACAGTTTCGGGAACGTAACCGTGGGATCATGGATGAATATCTAGCCGGTTTAGATCGAGATGAAAACCAGGCACGTCGTTAATAGAATGGTGATGATGGAGCGGGTTTTGATTCTGTTTGAAGCGCGTTAGAAAACGGCTATCGTTGCTGGTTAACACGGACGTTCTACAAACAGAATGAAGCAGACGGCTGGCGCGTTAGAGGGGCTTCGTGTGTTAGATCTCACACGTATTCTTGCCGGTCCTTACTGCACGATGCTGTTGGGTGATATGGGGGCATCGATAATTAAGGTGGAGCAACCAGGAAAGGGCGACGACACACGCACCTGGGGGCCTCCTTTCGTTGGTTCCGAGTCAGCCTATAACCTAGGCGTCAATCGTAATAAACGCAGCATGACGCTGGATCTGAAGGCGCCTGAGGGTAATGCCATTCTGAAACGACTTGCTGCTAGTGCTGATGTATTGATTGATAACTTCAAGCCGGGAACGATTGAACGACTTGGAATCGATCAATCGTGGCGCCAGTCACACGCCCCAAAATTAGTTCATTGTCAGATTAGTGGGTATGGTACTTCTGGCCCTAAGGGCGGACAGCCGGGTTATGATTTTATCCTCCAGGCAGAGACCGGCCTGATGAGTATTACGGGAGATATCAATGGCGAGCCCATGAAAATGGGCATAGCGATTGTTGATATCTGTACCGGGATGTATGCGAGTAATGCGATCCTCGCGGCGCTGATGGCGCGTCATCGCCTGGGTGTGGGTCAGCGCGTTGAAATTTGTTTGCATGATACGGGGATTTCAATGCTGAGCTATGTTGCCTCTGCCTATCTGGTCGATGGTCAAATGCCGAAGCGTTATGGCAATGGGCACCCGAATATAGTTCCTTATCGTGCTTACCCCACTCGCGATGGACAACTCGTGATTACCGTCGCTAACGACAGTCAATTTATTCGTTTTAGCGACTTGCTTGGGCATGGGGAGTGGGCAGTCGACCCACGTTTTCGTCGTAATCGTGATCGTGTGGAGAACCGTGGTGAACTCGATCAGCTTGTTTGCGAGGAACTAGCAACGCAGGGGTGCGATTATTGGATCAACCTTCTTGAGGCTGCAGAAATTCCCTGTTCCCGAATCAACAGTGTCCCAGAAGCGCTTAGTAGTGATCAAGCGGCAGCGCGTGAACTGGTGGTATCGGCTAACCACCCTGATGTGGCAGATTTAAAAATACCTGGCATTCCGTTTCGCTTTGAACAAACGCCTGCTGGGGTTCACAGGCACCCACCTAAGTTGGGAGAACATACAGCGGAGATTCTTCGCGAGGAACTTCAATTTACTGAGAAAGATATTGCTGAACTTCGGACAAGAAAGGTGATTTAGAGGGCGTAATAAAGAATTGTTTTTAAGAAAAATGTATCCCTTGCCTAAGTTGCTGGGCCTGCTTCTTCGTCGATAGGTTTGAAAAAAAGGCGAAAGTGCCTGTGAGCGTATCTAGCGCTGGCAGGCGCATCGCGCTAGCGCTAAGATGAGTCCTGTCTTGCGTTGTAGACGAAGTGGCCACTGTTAGCGAAGTAACGTAAGCCCGCGAGTGCTTCTTCGTGTAACACGCCGATGGTGACGCTAATGCCGCGTTGTTCAAGTTCTTCTTTCCAATTGTCACGCAACGGCCCTTCGTCGAAACCAGTGATGTCCTCTACCTTAGACCCGGCTCCAGCAATTACAAGTGAAGTGATCCCCGACCAGATCGTCGCGCCATAACACATCGCACAAGGCCTCCAATTGACTACCAGCTGATGTGCAGGCACGTTGGCGGCACCAAGATCAAAAGTTTTTAACATCTTTTGCGCAAGTGATAGCGCCACGACTTCGGCGTGTGCTGAAGAACAAAGGTGCGGCATCACACGGTTGACCCCAACGACTACCGGTCGACCCGTATCGAGTTCAAATACACCAGCAGCGAAAGGCCCGCCCGTCTGTTCTTCGGTATTACGCCGGGCAAACCGAAGCACCTCACGCATGCGGTCCTCTATAGTTTCATAGGTTGGTTTAAGCTTTTTGTTTTCGGCTATTGCCCACTCTGGCAAGGTTAAAGAAAACGAATAGTCGTTTGAAACTTCCATGGAATGTGACCTATCAATTGAATTCGATGCAAACGGGGCTGCCGAGCAGACCTTGATTGCTGTATTGGTGTAGACGCAGGATAACAAGTCCCGGGTTGTAATGGACTAACTCAGGGGTATAGCCCAAGAAATTTAATGACTCAGGTCAGAAATTCCTAATCTTGAGAATTGTTCACGTGGCATTTTTCTTTTTTCCTGCCCAAAGCACGCCTTCCATCAGAGTTTTCAGCGAGACATCATTTAATATGAATCGCCTTGCTTCCATTTTATTGTTGTCGCTCTCTCGGGGAATGGGTAAGGGTCGGATCGGTATTGTGAGCCGTGATGCCGGGGCAAGGTCTAGTGGTAGGCGAAGTTTAGAGATTGCCTCTGTTCGTGGTGGGATCTTGGCGGTATATCGTTGTGTTTAAAAGGATCGTTATGCCCGTGCGGACTTTCGGCATTAAACTATCGGGGTAATAGACTTTATTGGTCGTTGGGAGCCTGATGGGTAATCGACGATGGGTCTATTGTCTGATGGTTCTAAGTTAGTAATTTCATTTAGCCAGCCACGCGGGCCAACGTATCGGTGTCGGGGATAAGGGCCTCTAAGATTCGGACGCCCCAATCGACAATTAGTAATTACGAAACAGCCTTATCCAACTAATCACTGTGGCATTGATGTCGGAGGAAAAAGATACTTCTGTACAATTTGCGGAGGAGACTAAGTCACCAATAGCCGATTGATTTGGGCCATTGTGCGCATTTAAATGGATATCCGACAATACAACGATCAGGAAACAACACATGACAGAAAATAGTTATCCGGTCGAACTGACCGCACCGGACATTGAGCCTTACCGGACCGGTAATACTGGCGTTGAGTTTGTCACCACCTTTGATAGCGGAGTCGCGGGCCCACATGTGATGATTAATGCCGTCACTCATGGTAACGAAATCTGTGGTGCTATTGCGCTAGATGCATTGCTCAAGGCCGACGTGCGCCCTGTCCAAGGAAAACTCACGCTTGGCTTCATCAATCACATGGCTTTCCACACGTTTGACCCACAGGCACCGGATTTGTCCAGATTTGTCGATGAAGATTTTAATCGCGTATGGGTTGAGCAACGGTTAGACGGAGACGAGGACACTGTCGAATTACGTCGCGCGCGTGAGCTTCGCCCCGTTTTTGATTCAGTAGATTTGCTTCTGGACATTCATTCCATGGGTACGAATTCTGGGGCTCTGATGATCTGCAACGGGCTGGAAAAGGAGCGTACGTTCAGTCGGATGGTCAACTTCCCGGCCTATATCATGTGTGGCTCGGGACATGTTGTTGGTAAACGTCTCATCGAATACACGCCGTTCAATGATGTCAATAACAACAAGGTTGCGTTATTGGTCGAATGTGGTCAGCACTGGGCTAAAGCGACTGGAATGGCGGCGTTGGACACGGCGCTGCATTTTCTGCGTTCGGCAAACACAGTATCTCCAACATTCATTGAAGAACACCTGTCAGATGCTGCAGCCAATCCGCCGGCGGCACAAATGTGGGACGTCACAGATGGCGTCATCGCAGAAACCGATGATTTCGAATTCGTTGAGCCCTTTGCTGGTATGGAAATCATCGAAACAGCGGAAACCGTCATCGCCAATGATGGGGATACACCGATTGTCACACCCTACGATAACTGCCTGTTGATGATGCCTAATCACAAGCCGGGTAAGGGTATGCGTAAGTTGCGTCTGTGCCGGCGTGTCGGGTAAACGCGCTCTTTTAGAACGACAAGGCCGCCTTGAGAAAAATAATAGAAGTTGAGGTGTCGTTTTGTTTCATGCCATGATTTGCACAGGGCATGGCTGTATTGACTGACAAAGCATCGTACCGCGCTCGGTTATCCTGGGCATTGCTCGAGAGGGCTTGTAGTGGGCGCAATCGTTAGGGACGTTAATCAGGTTTTTAGGCAGCCCTGGAGCAAGCATTGTGCCGACGCGATTCGATTATCTTAGGCAGGACTCACCACTGACTTTGGCTGAAGGTCTCGAGGAGTATTCGGCGGGTTATCGTTTTCTCAATAGAAACGACGGCTCCACTGAAGCTAGCACCTGGTTCAGGCGTCACGATCTGACGCATGTAGTGTTTGGCACAATCCCTTTTGAAATCAGAGGGGAAACTATCAATGATTTGTGGACGATATTCGGATCAGATATCACGATTAAAGAATATTGGCAATTCTTCAGGATCACTAACATTAGCTATAGCAAAGTGATCAGTAGTTACGACAGAAAACATGGTGGGCGACTGGGAGTGTATGGGGCGGTGTTGAAACAATTCCTGGTAGGGTTTGTGACCATTGGCCGTGCGTTGAAGATGAAGAAAAAGTGGCCGTGGCATGATGCCGAGCGATATTTGCATCAGCCGCTATGGCAGACCAGAGAAGAATTTGGCATCACAGTGATCAACCCAAGTTCTCACTCCAGATAAGATGACTGGGTCGGATTGTCCTGCAGTTATTGACGGTAACTATGAAAGACAATCGTCAGAGAATAAGAAAGAGATAGAAGTTGAAATAGAAATAGCAATTATCCTCGACATCTTCTCGAGTGGCCATTGGTGTTGTTCGAGTGGTTGCAATCATTACGCCACCATTCGTGTTGGATTTTCGTCTTCAACGAGTGTGTAGCGATTCTGTTTTGCCTCATCGTAATTGCAGGCGTGAGATAAGTTTCCTCATCGTCATCGCACAGGGGTGATGCGGATGCGTGAAAGTCCCCAGGTCGTGAGGAGCGCCGCGAAAGAGACGATTAGCATAATTTGGAAAATGATCTGATAACTTCCAGAAACATCATAAACGATACCCCCGGCGTAGGCGCCAAGTCCGCCTGCGCCATGATGGACCATCGCGACGATGCCGGTGAGCATCCCCAAGTGTGCAGTGCCGAAATACTTTCGAACGAAGACAAGGGTTAACGGCGCTGTTATCCAGAATGTAAAACCGTAAACCAGAGCAAAGCTGATGATCGCAACAACCGATGTAGTGACCGTTATCAGACCGAAGAGGACAATGCGTATGGCAAAACAGATGAGTGTCGGCAGAATCGGGCCGAAGCGGTCGGACACAAATCCGGTCATTAGCACTCCAGCGAGTCCAACCAAGCCCATCAACGCAAAAAGGTTGCCGGCCACAACGGTCCCCATCCCTTGATCACGCGCAAAGGCCACCACGTGGGTAGCTACAAAAAAGTCCTGAAATCCACAAATGGCGTAGATCACGAGCAGATACCAGAGTTTTGAGTCGCGCAGTAGGTCCGAAGGGTTTAGTTCCGATTTGGTATTGCCTAAAGGTGCGTTCGGTGTTTCGGCAGCCCCTGGTGCAGGTTCTGGAATAGACAAAAATGCTAATGGCACGATCAACAGTAGGCCAAGCGCTGCCAGCACTACAAAAGCACCGCGCCACCCAATGCTCTCGAGCTGTGCCGTGAGCACTAATATGATGACCAGCTGTCCGGCGCCCATTCCGGATATTGCAATGCTGTTTGCCAGTCCCAGGTGCTTGGGGAACCATCGGCTAATCATCACACCAATGGGTGCGATTGAGGTGCCTGCCGTCGCGAGGGCGAACAGTATTCCGTAAAGCACGACCGCCTGCGCGGGCGTTTGGATCACGCTCATCAGAGCGATGCTTGCACTTGATAGTAGAACCGAGGCGAGCAGTACGGTGCGAATACGGTATCGATCGACAAGTCGGCCGATGACGGGGAGAACCACAGCGGAAATCACCATGAACAACGTTACCGTCAATGACAATGCGGCGCGGGTCCAGTTCAGGTCGTCTGCCATCGGTTTCAACATAAGACCCATGGTGAATCGTGATCCCCCGTTATAGAGCAGAAGCACAAAACCAGTGGCGAGATTGAAAGTGGCGCTCAGTGTCTTGGATTTCACTGATCGGGACTCATCAGGCATAGATGCATGTTTCTGAGTCTATCTCCCACCGGGACAGGAGGTTGGACGAGTGATCTGACATGGTGGCATTGCCATAAAATTTGTTTTCGATGGTGATCCCGATCACATCCACTAGGCAGTGGATAGTCGCGATAGTCATCGCGATCAATAGGCCACTCTCCTCATGAGGATCCGTAGCTAAATGAAGGTAAGTGGTCTCATGAGATCCTTGGGTCGTGCGTGTCAAAGATGTGACGCCTATAGCGAAATCTGAATGTCGCGAGACACTTTGCGAGCAGGATGAAAGTGAAAGTACACGAGGATTGGCGGGAATATTAGGCTTATTAGCGATGATTAACAGAAACTCGGTGGCGTGATTGGCTGATATCTAGGTAAGCCTATCGTAATGTTTGGGTTAGACATTGATAGACAATCAAGCAACTGTTAGGGTTTGTAGCGACCCCGACTATGTTTTGTCCGTAGCCGGTTGGGCAATTGCACAGTGTCGGTGTGATTGGAACAGATGGGTACTGCGGCAAAGGCGCGGTTAGGCCGTAAGTGCTGACATGAGAGAGGTGTCTGTTTGTGATTATTAAGAGTGACTCACTCGCGCGGACAAGCCATTTCTTTTGCAGGGTATGTATTGCGTTTGTTTTTCTTGCTTTCCCTCCTACGGTTTCGTTGGCAGCAGATTCATGCAAAGCCGATGTGGTGTTCTTGATGGATAACACGGGCAGCATGGGTGGGATGATTAACTCGACACGAACCAACGCGGTCAATATTCTAAACAAGATAGGTGGAGGGGATCCTCGCTTTGCAGGTATCGACGTTCAGTTTGGCGTCGCCACCTTCTGGGGCGATCCACTCGAACACGATACAAGCCTATCGGGAGGGCATGCCTTCAGATGGTATTGTGGGCCAACGCCTTCTTATCCAAGTCGTGGGTCGGTGGGGCCGGTTCCGGCTTGGTCATGGCATGCACGCTATCGCTGCGATAAAAATCCGCCCGCCGATCCGTCAGATGACTTTGTGAGTCTGTGCCATACCGCCTGGCACCCACCGGGGTCGGCCTGCACTAGGACGATGGCTCCACGATTGTCTCAGATGACAGCGTCTCAGCTGACCACGCATTACGCGGACCTTAGGAAATTTGCACGCAGAGCGTACCGCGTCGATCAACAGTTGACGAGCGACAAGTCGGCAGCGCGGAGATCCATGGATGCATGGAAGGCAGATGGGGGCGGGGACATCCCGGAAGCGAACTATTTTGCTTTGCATCAGTTGGCAACCGAAGGCGGGCAAACTGATCTGTATCCTTCTTGCCGAGATAATTGGGCAGCGGGTAGTTATGCGGTAGGCGACTGTATCAAAGACGGGGATGACCACTATACGGCGAACATAGCTCATCGGTCAGATGTTGCGTGGGCACCTACTCGGGCCCATTCGAGCGGCAGTTACGTTGTGTCCACGAAAGCATCCGTCCAAACGATCTTTGTTGCCGCAAAGGATGTCCCAGTGGGAACCAGTTCGCCTGAATTAAATCCCACTTATTGGCAGGCTCTTGGGGACATCCAACCC
>JAKUQS010000089.1 GCA_022451485.1 Gammaproteobacteria bacterium | reverse complement strand
GCCGCGGGACAGGCCATACAATGTTTCAACCTCATGCATGGATTTGACGAGACCTGTGGCCTCGAATTTCAGGGCTTGCATCATATCTGACAACCTACGATGTGTCGTTTACTGTGGGTGCGTGCTGCACAACCTTTCCGGATTTCCGATCACCTAGCGCCTTTCGCTGCCTTGTCACGCGACAGCTCAGAATATCAGGGGCATGGCTGGGGCTGTGCCTGGCTTCAAAATAACCAGTGGCAAATTTACCGGAATATCTCACCCATCTGGCAGGAAGATATTTCACAATTCGGCACCACTACTCTGCTTGTCGCTCATGCCCGAAGTGCTTTTCGAGACGAGGGAATTTCGGTTGAAAATAACATGCCGTTTTTCGACGGTGAGCGGGTATTTATATTCAACGGTGAACTCCAAGGCGTGCGAATCAAGGAGGAAGGTCGTATTGGAGCGGAAAAGATCTTCAACTACGTCAAACGATTTGAGCGTCATGGTCTGCTCGAGGCTCTGACCAAAGGCACAGCCATTATCGAGAAAAGAACCCGCTACGTGCGCGCCATGAATTTGATTATTGCCAATACAACATCTTCGCACCTCGCCACCTTGTACAATGAAAATCAGGCATACTTCCAGATGTACCATGGCCAGGAAGGAACCGCCGACATTGTCTGCTCCGAACCCTACCCCGGCAGGACCCAGTGGCAACCTATTGCTAACCGCAGCATCTTGACACTTTAGACATGTTGATCATCAAAGTCGGTGGTGGCGCCGATATCAATATTCCAGGCATCGTAAACGATCTTGCGGCGTTAGATGACCCATTTATTGTGGTACTTGGCGCCAACGCACTACGTGACAGTATCGGTGAACGTCTGGCAACGACCAAACAGGAGTTGACTTCGTTGTCTGGCTATACCAGTGTTTATTCTGACGAGCAAGCCATAGACCTCATCATGATGACCTATGCGGGACTTCGCAACCGTCGTTTTGTCGAGCTTTGCCAACGACAAGGTATCAACGCGATCGGCCTCAGTGGTCTGGATGGCCGCCTCGTTCAGGGCGAAAGGAATCGCGGTATTCGGGTTCGTGAGGGAAAGAAAACAATCCTCAAGCGGGATTTTTCTGGCAAACCCCGTTCCGTAAATACCCCTTTGCTGGAACTGTTGTTGAAACACGAATACCGTCCCGTAATCAGCATACCCATCATCGACGAACAAGGTCATGCCATCAACTCTGAAAATGATGACATCGTAAATATTCTGCAGAAAGGGATTAATGCGACCAGAATTCTGCAGTTGATTGAGGCCCCCGGCTTTCTTGATAATCGGAAAGATCCAACGAGCGTGGTCCCCGAGATGACACAAGAAGAGCTGGTGCAGCGCGAACAGCAGGTAGAAGGCCGTATGAAACGTAAAATGCTGGCTTTACGCACTCTCTTCTCAGCTGGTGCAGCAGAGGTTGTCATCGCAGACGGTCGAGTAGAACATCCCATTCAAGATGCACTGTCTGGCCATGGAACGACAATTCGATGAACGGTAGAGATCTCGAAGAACGCTACGCTTTGCCGGTCTATCCCCGGCGCGGTGTAACCATCGTTCGAGGGGAAGGTGCATTGTTATGGGATGATCAGGGAAGTGAATATCTGGACTGTGCCGCTGGTGTTGGCGTTGCCAGCATTGGTCACGCCAATCCAGCGGTAGCGGCTGCTCTTGCGCACCAGGCAGAAAGTCTGATTACCTGTCCGGGTATATTTTTCAATGACACTCGTGGACGGTTGATGAAAAAACTAGTCGAGGTCACACCACCTGGCCTGGAACGCGTGTTTCTCTGCAACTCTGGCACTGAAAGCACTGAAGCGGCAATCAAGTTTGCACGAAAAACGACTGGGCGCAACGGATTAGTTACCGCGATGCGCGGTTTTCACGGTCGTACGCTAGGTGCACTCAGTGCAACTTTTAAATACCGTGACGCGTTTGAACCACTACTACCGAACTGCAGCTTCGTTCCCCTGAACAATATCGATAAGTTAGATGCAGCCATCGATGACAATACTGCGGCCATAATTTTGGAACCTGTTCAGGGTGAGGGGGGTGTCCGTCCGGCCAACGCAGATTACCTAGCAGGTGCTCGTCAGTTATGTGATGAACGTGGGGCGCTTCTTATCATTGACGAAGTACAAACCGGCTTCTGTCGTACTGGTGCTTTCTTTGCCTGCCAGCATCATGACCTTTCGCCGGACATACTGTGCCTGGCCAAAGGGATTGCTGGTGGTGTCCCCATGGGGGCCGTAGTGTGCTCTGAAGGTATCGATCCTGGCATAGGCACTCATGGATCCACTTTCGGCGGTAACCCGTTGGCCTGCGCGGCGGCACTCGCGGCCATTGAATTCATGCAGACCCAAAAACTGGCAGAACAAGCTAGGGTAAAGGGTGAATATTTTTCCAGTCAGTTTAAAGCTCACCAACCGGAGCGGGTCAGAGACGTACGCCAGATTGGCTTGATGATCGGTATTGAGCTCAAGGAAAAAGCCACCCCCTATCTGCAGGCCTTGCTGAACCAGGGCATACTGGCGCTACCGGCCGGACCAACCGTGATCCGGCTACTACCGCCGCTAGTCATCACTCAAGAACAACTCGACACAGTGATCGATAAGCTGCGCTTGGTACTCGCCTAGACCGTTTCGATTATCCGCCGACATTTAGATCCGATAATGCTCGGGTGGGTGTGATTGCTTCAGGATCGACAATCAATTCTATTAGCGAAGGACCTGATACATCGAGGGCACGCCGTAGGGCGGGTAGAAATGCTGCGGTTTCCTCAACCCGTTCTGCGTGAGCACCGTAGGCCTGTGCCAGCACACAGAAATCAGGGTTAACAAGTCCTGTGCCGATGACCCGGCCGGGGAATCGTCGTTCCTGATGCATTCGAATTGTGCCGAACATCCCGTTATTAACAACGACAATCACCACAGAAAGCTGGTACTGCGCAGCAGTCGCGAGCTCCTGCCCTGTCATCATAAAACAACCGTCGCCGGCGAATACGATTGCTGGCCGGTGCGGTTGAACTAGCTTAGCGGCCACGGCTGCCGGCAGGCCATATCCCATAGAGCCCGCGGTAGGTGCCAACTGACTCCCTAACGTTCGGTAACGGTAGAAACGGTGAACCCAAGCGGTGTAGTTTCCAGCACCATTGGCAATAATGGCATCGTCTGGAAGGACATCATTCAGCGAACAGACCACTTCTGACATGTTGACCCGCCCCGGCGAATAAACCGGTTTTGTCCAAGCCAGATAGGCTTGACGACCTTGCTCGCGAAGTACCGACCATGGCGGATCTATGGGTCTTCCTCCCAAGTCTGACAAGACGTTAGCAAATTGGTTTACTGACGCATTGATCGCGAGCGTTGGGTAATAGACACTGCCAAGCTCTTCCATTCCCGGATAAATATGCACCAACTGCTGTCGCGGAACCGGGATATCAATCAAAGTGTACCCTGCCGTTGTCAACTCACCCAGACGAACGCCCAGCACGATCAGCAGATCAGCAGCCTGTATCGCTTCGGTCAGCACAGGATTGGTGCCAAGGCCCAACTCACCGATGTAATTGTCATGATCATTGTCGACACAATCCTGAAAACGAAACCCAGCCGCAACACGCAGATTCCAGCCTTCTGAGAACTCCTGAATTTTTTCTTTCGTGTC
>JAKUQS010000088.1 GCA_022451485.1 Gammaproteobacteria bacterium | reverse complement strand
ATGTTCAGCGATTAGGCCGTCAATTACGAGTCTACGTTGCTTCAATAGATTAAGCGTTTGTTCCTCGTTGGCAGCCATCATTTTGCTGAATCCGACCACGTCGCAGGCAAAAAGTGTGCTTAGTTTTCTGTCCATTTGAATAGAATGAAATTGTTTGTCTAACTATCGGTGTTTTTGTCGCATAGATTGTATGCTCAGTCAACCTGTACTGTCGAAGGAACTTGCCTTATGTCGGGGGTTTGACGCTTTAGTTACGCAATCTCAGCTAGATTATTTTTCATTATTGCTGGGTTTTTCATGACCCGCCCAATGCACAAGTATCAGTCCCATCAGTCCCAGCACAATAAATCCAGCGATTAAGGGGATTTGAGTACCGTCATAGGCGCGGCCGAGTGGAATACCGACAAGAACTGCAACGGATGATGTAAAGAATCCCACAACAGCGGCTCCCAAGCCTGCAATTTCCCCAAGCGGTTCCATGGCGAGCGCGTTGATATTACCGACACAAAGCCCGACACCAAAAAAGCATAATGCCCCCCATACCATGAAGGCGATCAGACCGGGGTCGTTGACCAGCAGACAAATAAGAAGGTACATCAGCGAGACTACTGGGCTGCAGGCCATGGCCAGTCTGACGATCTTTTGCATGCCAAAGCGCATCACTATTCTCGAATTAAGAAATGATGCGACGCCTAGGAAAACAGCTAATAGGCCAAACAGGTAAGGAAACCATTTTCCGACGCCAAAAACATCATGAAAAATTTGTTGAATTGAACTCAAGAATCCAATGAATGCTCCGAACATGGTGCCGATTGCTAGGCTGTATCCGAGTGCAGCACGACTTCGGCAGACGATTACAAATCCGTTTGCAATCGCAGCTGGTCGCAGCGGGCGTCGATTGCCGTCTGCTAGCGTTTCAGGCTGGCGTAATAGTAACCAGAGCAGGCCGAGCACACCAAATAAAATAAATGTGCCAAAAATATAACGCCAGCCCATAAGCAGCATAATCGCTTGACCCAATGCCGGTGCGAGCATTGGAACTAGAATAAAGATACTCATAGAGATAGACATGATTTGTGCCATTGATCGACCAGAGTAAAGATCGCGAACCATGGACATGGTCACAGTTCTTGGTCCCGATGCACCGACACCCTGCAGTACACGACCTAGCAACAACATTGAGAAACTCTCAGCGAATACAGACACAGCACAGCCAACAAGAAACAATGAGAGCCCTGCAACAATTACAGGTTTCCGGCCAAAGGTATCGGACAGTGGTCCGAAGAACAACTGACCAAAGGCATTTCCAAGCAGAAAGAGGCCAATCACGAGTTGGGCATCGTTAGGGTTGCCGACAGCAAGATCAGCCGCGATCTGGGGTAGAGCCGGGAGCATCGCGTCAATGGAAAGCGCAATTAGACTGGTCAGTAGTGCGACGAGCGACGCAAATTCAGCGACGCTCATCCGTTCACGAGAGGAGGTCATAGAGTTCCAGTGCTACGAACCAGTCGGAGACTGGCCGCAGGTACAATCTTGAAGTGTAGAGTTTGCTATGCAGTGCTAGCTTTCAGTACAGCCGATTCCAGAATTTCGTCTATACGAGTACCATGCCAACCCTGTTCGCGTTTTTTCCAGTATTGGGTCTGTAATTGAAGCGTTAGAGGGCCAGCTTGGCCGTTTGCTACCGGTTGGTTACTGATACGAGTTACCGGCATGATACCGCCGGCAGTCGTGCTGGCGAACACCTCGTCCGCGTCGGAGAGTTCCTTTGGATGAATCTTACGGAGTTCAAACTCAATGCCTTCAAGCGCACACAGTTCCGAGACAACACTACGTGTCACACCTTCCAGGACGTTGTGATCGGGACTCGCGACTTTACCATCCTTGACCACCAAGATATTGTAGCCGGAGCCTTCAGTCAGATAGCCATCGGGCCCACACAAAATCGAGTCATCGCACCCTTCATCCAGTGCTTGGAACCGAGCCTGAACGAGATCCGCGCGGTTATAGTTCTTGATTCGCTGGTCAACGGCTTTTGAAGAAACACGTTCGAAGGAACTGAGGTAGAGGTTTGCTCCGTTGCGGCATTTGTCTTCGCCCCATATCCACACATAAGGAATTGCATAGGCCACAAACCTACTTTCGGTTAACCGAGGATCGACCGAACGACTCGAAAGCACTCCGCGTGACATCTGCAGTTTTACATAGGTGTTCGAGTGGCCAGAGCGTTGGACGCACTCAGCACAGATTTCTCGAATCTCGTCGCGGTTGTACGGGCTTTTCAGTTGGAATCGATCGACAGACTTTTGAAACCGATCAAGATGCTCCTCAAGCATGAAAAACCAGTTGTTCCAGGTCGAGGTTACGTCATAAGCCGTATCGCCCCAGACAAATCCCATATCAAAGATCGACATTTTTGCATCGGCCGGTGAAACAAAGTCATTGTCGATAAAAACGATTCCGTCAGACATTGTGCCCCCTTAAAAGTAAAATCTAGTTTTGGTTTGGAAGTTCTGTTTGACATCATAACAGAGCCCACCAATTTTGGCCTTCCACCAGGTCCGGTCGCAGCACTGCGAGTTCATGACGAATTTGGTCTCGTGCGCCGCGAGCGCCTACCGCCACCAGCAGCATGTCGAGGTCGAGGTCCGGAAGTGCGGCTGGGGGCAAAACAGGTATGCCAGAACGAATGGTCGAATTTGTGATATCAATGACCGCAATGATTTGATGACCTCCGGATTGCAACCATCGCAGCCACGGCCGTCCACCGCGTATACCAGCCCAGAGAACAACCTTGCGCGGTTCAGTGAGGATTGTCGCTTGAAGAAAGTCACGCCGACAGTTGTCGAATGCAGATCGACTGTACCGCGAATCGGTACGCGTTAGCCGACCCGAATGATCCCGAATCGAGACGACCTCGTGGGGCACATTCGCGATGCGTAGACCGGTTGCCACCAGTCGTAGCCACAAGTCATAGTCTTCGGGCATCTCGCCGCTGCGATAACCGCCAGCATGTTCGACCTGGTCGGCTCTGAATGTGACGGCGGGATGCAGCAGTGGGCTTTCAACCAGGATTTCGCGGTGCGGATCGTCGAGATTATTGACCCAGTCAATGTAGAGTTGCATCCCTTTGGGTACCGGCCCGCGGTCAGTAAAAAGTGTGGCCCGTCCGCCGACCGCAGCAAGGTTCGAGTCAGTATCAAGTGCAGCGATCTGATGGCCCAGTCGACCGGGTAGTGCGATATCGTCGGCATCCAGACGGGCAATGTATTGACCTCGGCACTCTCGCCGCCCATGTTCTAGCGCAGCAACCAGTCCTTGTTTTGTCTGATACAGTGTCCTGAGTTTTGGATGAGGCGGGAGTGCCTCAACTGCTCCATCAACACTGCCGTCGTCGACCAGTACGACTTCATCCTCGTTACCGCACTCGGTTAGCGCGGATGCCACGGACTCAGCAAGCCAGCTGCCGCCGTTACGTACCGGGATCAGCCATGAACAGCGTATCGAGCCTTCCCCACCTGGAGAGGATTGAACCGTTCTCAATAGTTTTGATAGCCCAATAGTCCGTCGGCATCATCAAGCTCGTTGACTAATGTGCGCCCGACCAGGTTCGATAGCGTTTCAGTAGTGCCGCCGCCGAGTGAACCATAACGTGCAGAGCAGTACTGACGGGCTACGAGGAACTCCTCGACAAATCCATAGCCACCGTGAATTTGTACGGCCTCACTGGTCACCCGAAGGGACATCTGGTTGCATGTCAT
>JAKUQS010000087.1 GCA_022451485.1 Gammaproteobacteria bacterium | reverse complement strand
GTTAAAACCCATGGAATCTATTCAAGCCATATGGCCAAAGCGGGCCGTACAGAAAACCAAGCTTATGGAGTCGGTGAGGTGACTGTGACTGACCACGCGGTCTGGTATCTTTGGCCCAACATGACCCTAATGCGTTACCCCGGCAGAGGTAACTTCATGGTATGGCGCATTATCCCGGTTAATGCGGAAGAGACTTATGAAGAATTTGATTTCTTTTTTGAAAATGACACACCCTCCGATGCTGAGAAAGAGGCCATTCAATTCATCGATGACGTACTGCAGCCTGAAGACATCGCACTCGTTGAAAGCGTACAGCGCGGCATGCAGACTCCAGCCTTTAATCAAGGTCGTTATATTGTGGATCCAGAAGGGTCCGGTATGAGTGAACATGGAGTACATCATTTTCACGGACTCGTGCTCGATACCTATCGCAGGGCGTGCAGCCCATGAGTAAGCCCACTGGTACCGGACAACTGCATAACAAAGGTGCTGTAGTTACAGGAGGTAGTCGCGGAATCGGCCGTGCCATTGTGAACGCATTTGTAGAGGAAGGCGCACGGGTGGTAACCAGTAGCCGGAACGAGCCCGATAGCGATCTACCGGATGCGGCTCACTGGATAAGGGCTGATGTCAGTGACCGAGATGATGTCGACGCACTCGCTGAATTCGCAGTCGATCAACTTGGCGACATCGACATCCTTGTAAATAACGCCGGAATTCAGCTCGAAAAGACCGTGGTTAATAGCACCGATGAAGACTGGAGCCAGCTGATGGGAACCAACGCGCTTGGGGTGTTTCTGGTCTGCCGCCGCTTCATACCGATCATGGCCGCTTCAGGTGGCGCCTCGATCATCAATATCGGCTCGATAAGTGGCGAGCACGCAGACCCGACGATGGCACTTTACAACGCATCCAAAGCATTTGTGGCTGGCCTTACCCGATCGATTGCGGTAGATCACGGTGCCGAAGGTATCCGCTGCAATACTATCTGCCCGGGTTGGATAATGACCGGTATGGTTGATGCAGCGTTCAGCCTGGCAAGCGATCCGGCTGCTTCAAAATCTGATGGGTTAGCCCGACACCCGGTTGGTCGCTTTGGTCAGCCTGGAGATATTGCCGCCGCCGCTGTTTGGCTGGCATCAGACCAGAGCGCATTCACGACAGGACAGTCGATAACTATAGACGGTGGACTCATCGCAGCCTCACCGCTGCAACCCGGACTGTTTTAGTCTGACACCCTTTAAAAACTTGATACATCTAAGTACACCCGCAATATGTTGACGAATTTATCTGGGAAAAAAGCACTGGTCACCGGCGCAGCCGGGGGTATCGGCAAGGCAATTGTCAAAGCTTTGACCGACGCCGGTGCGACCATTGCCGCGACGGACGTTCAACTCGAAGATATCCCATGTAATGCCGCTATCCCCGGTGATCTCACTGATCCTGCACACTGCGATGCACTACCTGCAAAAGCCCGCGAGGCACTGGACGGTTTGGATATTGTGATCAACAACGCCGGGGTCATCCGTCGCGGCGTCATCACTGATTCAACGGACGATGATTATGTTCAGTCCATGGCTGTCAATGTCGAAGCACCCTTTCGTATCTGTCGGGCGGCCATACCGATCCTGGCCGCGAACGGCGGGGGAGCGATTGTCAATGTTTCATCCTGCTGGGGTGTACGGCCAGGCCCCAACCATCCCCTCTACTGCATGTCTAAAGCAGCACTCGCATCGATGACCCAATGCCTGGGCCACGATCACGCCCACCAGGGTATACGTGTGAATGCGGTCTGTCCCAACGAAGTAGATACGCCTATGCTGCGCTCCGGATTCAGTGCACGCGGTATCGATCCTGAAACAGCTATTGATGATCTCAATCGATCTGTACCGCTTGGGCATATCGCCCAACCGGAAGAGATCGCCGATGTGGTGCTATTTCTCGCTTCTGATCAGTCACGCTACATGTGCGGCGCGCTGGTGGAGATCAATGGTGGAAAACCAGTAATATGACAACAGGCCGCAAACAAGTAGCGCTGGTGACCGGTGGACGAAGCGGTATCGGACAGGCCTGTGCCCGGAATCTGGCTACCCAGGGTATTCGTGTGTTCACTGCACAGAGGCAAGACGACCCTGAGTTCGACAGTATCTGCGCCGATCTTGCCGACACCGACGGCCCCCGCCAGATAATCGAGCACATCGCCGATCACGCTGGTCAACTCGATATCCTAATCAATAACGCGGGCATAATGCTGGAGGCAACTGTCGAACAAATGTCTGTCGAGGACTGGGACCGAACGCTGGCTGTTAATCTTCGCGCACCTTTTCTTCTGATCAAACAGGCACTACCCTATCTTCGAAACGGGGGTCGTATCGTTAATATCGGCTCCATCGAAGGCCTAGGTTCGAACGCGCGCCACCCAGCCTACTGTGCGTCAAAAGCGGGTCTGCATGCGTTAACACGCGCTGTTGCGGTTGACCATGGGCCGGACGGCATCCGCTGTAATGCCGTCGCACCGGGCTGGATTGATACCAACCTCAATACCGACTTCATCGAATCGATGCCGGACCCAGCGCGCTTCCGCGAGGAGATTGGTCGCATCCACCCAGTGGGCCGGACCGGCACCCCCGAAGAAGTCGCGTCACTGGTAGCCTGGCTAGTCTCAGACGACGCGTCGTTTGTCACAGGTCAAATCTACACAGTCGATGGCGGAAGACTGGCAAGACTACCTCTGCCCTGAACCCCTTATACCAGTGATTACCGAACGCACGTTGGGCATTGCCACGATCGGACAGGCACCGCGCGATGACATTGCGGCATTGTTTTACGAACAGGTGCCCGCGTCCACCCATGTATTGTTGCGGGGATGTCTGGATAACCTGACCGATGAGCAGATTGCCCAGCGTCCACCGATGGATGGCGCTGATACGCTGTACACCCGACTACGCGGCGGGGATGATGTCAAAATTTCAAAAACCCATGTGATTGAGCGGGCGTCGGACACATTACAACAACTTCGCGACGATGGTGCCGATACGTTGGTCTTTGCCTGTACCGGCGAGTTTCCTCCGATCAACGGTGATACGGGTGTGATCTTTCCCTCTCGAATTCTCAATGCACTTGCCGAATGTTTGCTCCCGCGTGGCCGGCTCGGGCTGCTCATTCCGCTGCCGGAGCAGTCGAACAAACTGGTAGCAAAGTGGAAGCGTTCCACTGTTGAGGTAGTTGCCGAGGTTCTACACCCTAGTGCAGATGATACCGAAACTTTCGATGCAGCAGATAGGCTAGCACGTCTAAAACCAGATTTCGTCGCGATGGACTGCATGAGCTATACCCCCCACAGCAAAGCCATCGTCTCAGCCATCGTGGGCGTGCCCACAATGCTGGCTATCACGGCCACAGGTCGCGTCATCCGGGAGCTACTGGAATGAGTGAACCGCGAGAATTAAGTCTGGACGATATTGAGTCGTTGGCCGTCGGCGCCTGGATTCTTGGCACGGGCGGCGGCGGCAGCCCTTACCTGGGCCTACTAAACATGCGCCAGCTGTATGCGGCAGGGCATCGCGTCCGTCTAATATCCCCGGATTCCTTGGATGACACCGACACAATCGCGGTCGTATCCAACCAAGGGGCACCGCTGGTCGGCCAGGAACGGCTGACGGACAGTCGCAATATAGCCAGAGCGGTCTCGCTCATGGAAGAGATTACCGGTGTACATTTTCATGCCATCATGTCGGTGGAGATTGGTGGTGGCAATTCTATCCAGCCGCTGATGGCTGCCGCACAT
>JAKUQS010000086.1 GCA_022451485.1 Gammaproteobacteria bacterium | reverse complement strand
TCGCTTACACTCTACGGCGTAGAGCCAGTAGGCGCCTCTGGTATGAGCCAAAGTCTAGCGCTAGGCAAACCGCTAGAAAAAGTAAAAGTTGATACCATTGCCGACAGCATCGGTGCGCCGCTCCATTGCCCCGAGAGTTTTGCAGTCTGTCAAAATGTGATCGATGACATTGTCTTGTTAGACGACGACGCACTTTGTCAGGGCATGGCCATCGCTTTCGACCGACTCAAGTTCTCATTAGAAGCTGCCGGCGCAGCTGTACTGGCCGCTATAGCTGGGCCCCTAAAAGGCCGACTTAAGGGAAAGCGCACTGCCGCTATTTTGTGTGGCAGTAACATCGACGAGGCGAGTTGGCAACAATTGATCGAACGCGGCCGACGAAGCCAGCCGACATGAGGACAGTTACAGTGTCAAGTACTATTTCTTTTCTTTAGTTTCGGTAGGATAGTCGATTTTTTTCCAGGCCGAATATCCACCTGCCATATGACAGACCGGAGAAAGACCCATTTCCTGAACACTCTTCGCAGCCAGTGCTGATCGCAACCCGCCCGCGCAGAAAAACATAAAACGTTTTCCCGACTGAAACACGTCCCGGGCATAGGGACTTTGCGGATCTACCCAGAACTCAAGCATCCCGCGCGGTGCGTGAACCGCGCCCGGAATAGCCCCTTCACGCCACAGTTCTCGAATGTCGCGTATATCCACAAACACCACTTCCTCATCTTCCAGATGCTCCCGAGCCTCGTCCACTGTCCACGTTTCGACGACAGCTTCGGCTTCGGCACACAGTTCTTTAATTCCTTTTGTAATCATAATTATCTCCAATGCGATCGATCATGGGGGCGTCATCAGCACTTTACTAAACATAGTCTGCTACCTCGTGACGGCTTCCGGATGCAGGGTCAGACGCTAGGATAGCCATAACGGCACGGGCAACAAGCATTGGACTGCGAAGGGCGCCGTCGGTCTTAAACCCTACGAAGTCATCGACTCTTGGAAAATCGGTTTGCGCTACAGAACGGATCGATGCCTGCATCTCGGTATCAATCAGTCCCGGGCTGATGTTGACTGTATTGACCGGAAAAGGATCGTTGGTCTGCTCCAGTGCAATCGTCCGAATAAAATGCTCTATACCCGCTTTCGCAGCACAGTACAGCGACCAGCCTTCCATAGCTGAGAGCGCTGCGCCTGATGAGATATTGACAATTGTCTTGGGGCAGTCCTTCGATTGGAAAGCCAACATAAAAGCCCTGACAAGCACAATCGCACCAACAAAATTTACGTTAACATTGCCATGCACTGCATCAAATGCCTTGTCAGCAACTTGACCGACGGGCATAACATCGCCAGCATTGTTGAACAGCAGTATGTGATCACAGTGATCCGCCGCAATTCGTCCAAACTCATCGTCTAAGACCTGCTGCGCCGCTTTCGGTTGCGCAAGATCCACCTTGACGGAGTCACCCGAACGGCCACTGCGCGACAACTCTGTGATCTCGTACCCCATCTGACGATACTCACCGACCAGCGCTGCGCCCAGTCCCCTTGAGCCACCGGAAATTATCATTCGTTTCATTTTTCCCTCAATAGCTGTCAGCCACTGATCTTATCGTTGATCGCTCGCTCAATTCTGGACAGTGCCTGTTCAAGCGTTTGGCGACGGCAGGCTACATTGACACGCAAAAATCCCTCGCCCTCCGGCCCGAATATATGCCCTTTATCGAGGTAGACGCGGGCATCTTTCATCATAACGCTATTCAAAGCTTCTCCATCAAGACCAAGGTCCCGACAATCTACCCAAGCGAGATAGGTACCCTCAATAGGTATAAGCTTCATAGATGGCAGGCGGCTTTTCAAAAAATCATCCAAGTATTCGAGGTTACTCCAGATGTAGTCGATCACTTGCTCAAGCCAGGCTTCACCATGATTGTATGCAGCTTCAGTTCCGACAAGACCGAACGGGTTTGTACCCCAAAGACCCAGCGCCCGCAATTCGATCCTAAGTTCCTCTCGAAGCTCTGTATTGGGCACGATAATATTAGATGTCTGCAGACCAGCCAGGCTGAATGTCTTGCTAGGCGCCGTACAGACGAAAACGTCTTTCAAAAATCGTTCATCCAGCGTACCGTAGCTGACGAACTGCCGGCCCGGCATGATCAGGTCACTATGAAGCTCGTCAGCAATTACCCGGACACCATTTGTATGACAGATCTCAGCATATCGGGTAAGTTCTTCCCGGCTCCAGACGCGCCCCACCGGATTGTGTGGGCTACATAGAATCGCCAGCTTGACAGCAGGATCAGCAGCTTTCTCTGCCAGATCCTCAAAGTCCATCTCATAGCGATTGCCGACTAGTTGCAGAGCACTGGATGTGATTTCGCGTTGGTTATTTTCGATAGAGAACGTAAACGGATGGTAAACCGGTCGCTGGATCAATACCTTGTCGCCAGGTGCGGTGAAATGTCGAACAATGACATGCAGAGCTGTGACCACACCCGGCATCATCAAGATCCACTTCGGATCTACAGTCCATGCCTTTCGCCGTGCCATCCAACCACACACCGCTGACAGGTAACTGTCAGTCTTGGACGCATAGCCGTAAAGCCCACGCTGCGCTCGCTGCGTCACCGCTTCGACGATAGGCGGTGCCGCCAGAAAATCCATATCAGCAATCCACATAGGCAACACAGACTGGTCCCCTAGGTCAGGATCGGTTAGATCCCAGTGCTGTAGCCCATCATCACCAACCACGAATTCCCACTTGATCGAGTTGACACCGTAATGATCAACTTCCTGCTCGAAATCTATAGTCACCGAAATACCCTAGCCCTTTCTATCTAAATTGGCACCGACATCTCATTAACAAGCGATTGTCGGAAAGGAGGCGAATTTTACTCTGTCCTGAAGAGTTCGGTGTCACCGCATCTCACGCCAGCGTACAAGCACCGCAATTAATGCCGCCATCCCACACACCGTCATCACACTAATGGCACGGGCAGCACCAATCCAGTCCGCAATTAATCCAACTGCGAGCATACCGATTGGCATCGTGCCGATACACATCGTCAGCACACCTAGGACCCGCCCTCGGATTGCTGCTGGGGTCTCTACAAATATTAGAGTGCTCTGCATCGTGCCAAAACCCGCCAGTCCAAGCCCACCGATTAACAATACAGATATAGACAGTCCAAATTCTCGTGAAAGCGAGAAAACAAATACGGCCACAAGTACAATCGCGGAACCAATCACAAAAATTCGCCGGTAATATACCGACTGCGCAAAGACCGCGACGATAATCGCACCAAACAACGCACCACACCCATCTGCCGCGGCCAGTACACCTATCAGAGACGGTTCAAGATGCAAAATATCCTTACCGATAACAGGAATCATGCCCAGAAACGGAAAAGCAAAAAAGTTCATCAGTACCGTAATTACCAGAACCGCCATCACAACACGGTTCGAGCGGATGTAACGTAGTCCCTCGATGATATCCGTGAGCAAAGAGGAAGTTCGTACGGGCGGTGCCGTTGGATCGACCGTCAATTTCGCAATCAAAATTGCGGCCAATACCGCAAGAACAAACCCGACCAGATAGGTGCCTTCAAGCCCGACGGCCTGGTAAACCACGCCGCCAAGAAGTGGTCCGGCCATGCGAGTGGCATTGTTAGTCGCTGAATCCAGACCCATGGCTGCGCCCAGACGCCGCATGCCCGCCACTTCACCCAGCAGCATTCGACGAATCGCAAGGTCAGCCGAAAACAGAAAGCCATTCACTACTGCACCGACACCGACCTGCCAGAGTGTGATGTAACCGGGCAGAGCCAGCAAAAATAGAACAGCACAAACAACTGAGACAAAAACGACTCCAGCCAGTAATAGTCGACGACGGTTAAATCTTTCGGCGAGCGCACCGACGACACTTCCCATTAGAATCAACGGCAATAACCGAAGGAAAACCATCACGG
>JAKUQS010000085.1 GCA_022451485.1 Gammaproteobacteria bacterium | reverse complement strand
TCCATCTTATGCTTATGGTCTGCTGCAGCGGATGGGAACGCGACTACCGTCAGAGATAAGGCGATCGTAATTGCTCGTACTGCATTCACAAATTTCATGCTATTTAATATCCAGTTGGTTAAAAAATAATTGTTTTAATCACTATGTGAAAGCTCAGTTAGCAAAGAGTGATCAAGAGGTGAATACAAGATGGAAAAGTACAAACCCAAAAAATAGATTGTTGCTTGGTTTAAAGAACGACCGCTGTGGGTCTTTCAATTAATGCCAGTAAATGGTGGGCGCGACTGGGATTGAACCAGTGACCCCTGCCGTGTGAAGGCAGTGCTCTCCCGCTGAGCTACGCGCCCCGTCAGGTGGCATGACAGTACGTTTATGTCTCCAGATATGAGAAGAGACAAATATCCACTCGGGTTCAGTATAAACGCCAGCGTTACGTATTTGTGGAGAACCATTAACAGACCAGCGCCTGCTCCTTATTGGCTACCACAGCTTGAAACCTGACGACGTTTTTTTGGCTTCTTTTGTTCTTTTCGATGCTTCTTTCTTTCATTTCCGATGGTGTTTAACCGTTTGGGGCAATACCCATTGAGTCAAGAATAACAGTCTTTGAACAAAACAATGAGGATGACGAATGACGGCAATTTGTTGATTCTTTTAGACATACAGAGAATTGTTTACGTTAAAAATTGCTGCCCTTTGCTGATTATTATAGAAAAGGGGTTGGTGCGCTCCAGACATTGGTTTTAAGGTTCTATGAGTTAATCAACTATTGCCGTTTAAGGACACATTTCGTGCCACGGCTCAGCCGTTGTGTCTCCTTAATGGAACTATAATCTAGCCTCTGTCGAGGCCTGGTTCCACTGTAATGAGTATTCGCACCCGTTTCGCGCCGTCCCCCACAGGGTACCTGCATATCGGAGGTGTCCGAACGGCGCTTTTCTGCTGGCTGTACGCGAAGGCGAAAGGGGGGGAGTTTATTCTGCGGGTCGAAGACACGGATCAGGCACGTTCTACGCAGCAATCTGTGGATGCGATCATTGAAGGTATGCGCTGGATAGCGCTGGATTATGATGAGGGTCCCATTTTCCAAAGCGATCGTTTCGGGCGTTATCGGGCGATTGCTAACCAGCTGTTAGACGAAAATAATGCTTACCGTTGTTATTGCTCTAAAGAAGAGCTCGACGAGGTGCGAGAGAGTCAACGCCAGCGTGGACTGAAACCCCGATACGATCGCAGGTGCCGTGATCGGGTCGACGTTCCCGGAGGACAAGTCGAATCGGTTATACGATTTAGAACACCGCTTGAAGGCACGGTGTCTTTTAACGACGCAGTACGCGGTCCGATCTCGATTCAAAATGAAGAGCTGGATGATCCCGTCATCGTTCGGACTGACGGTACGCCGACCTACAATTTCACTGTCGTAATCGACGATATCGATATGGAAATCTCCCATGTTATTCGGGGTGATGACCACATTAATAATACGCCTCGACAGATCAATATATTTCGGGCTCTTGATGCGCCAATTCCGATCTTTGCACATGTGCCGATGATTGTTGGAGGGGATGGTCAACGCCTTTCCAAACGCCACGGTGCGGTGAGCGTGCTGCAGTATCGTGATGATGGGTATTTACCCGAGGCACTTCGCAATTACCTGGTGCGGTTGGGATGGTCAAGCGGTGACCAGGAAATATTTTCTCTTGAAGAAATGATAGAAAAATTCGATATCGCTGGCGTGGGGCGCGCGGCATCGACTTTTGATATTCAGAAATTGAGATGGCTGAATCAGCACTATATTAAGGAGTCGGATACAGAGCGACTCGCTAGTTTATTAGGCGAATGTCTTGAGGAGAGAGGGCTGACATTAGCCGAGGGGCCACCGGTGGGGGCGGTGGCGGAGGCCCTAAGGGAACGCGCGGAAACCATCCAGGAGATGGCCTGCAAGAGCGAATATTTTTATCGAGAGTTTGAGAACTTTGAGGAGAGTGCTGCAAAGAAGCATTTACGACCGATTGCAGCGCCACTGCTCGAGGCGGTGCGGGCGGAGCTCACGAAAGTGACGGATTGGTCCACAGAGACGATTCATGAAATCGTTGCGAATACAGCGGTATCCCATGATGTAAAGATGGGGAAAGTTGCACAGCCGCTGCGCGTTGCGGTGTCGGGTTCGGGCGCGAGTCCTTCTATTGAGGTGACGCTGCAGTTGGTGGGGAAATGGCGGACATTAACTCGGATCGATAGGGCGTTGGCTTATATCAACGAGCGGGTCGTTCAAAATTCTTGACCCACTCCTGTCTGACCCTCAGAATACCCGCGCTCTGGGGCCGTAGCTCAGTTGGGAGAGCGCGTGAATGGCATTCACGAGGTCGTCGGTTCGATCCCGTCCGGCTCCACCAGGACAGTTGTCCCCATCGTCTAGTCTGGCCTAGGACACCGCCCTTTCACGGCGGCAACAGGGGTTCGAATCCCCTTGGGGACGCCAGTATTTCCAGCACGTGGGCGCATCGTTCTCGCTGGTTGAGTGAATAGTCGTGCCCACCGCTTTGTTTGCAGTACGTCATTGGTCTTCTATTCGGTTCGTTATCTGTTTTTGTCTCAGGTATAGTCGTATGAAAATGAGAGGCATGTACTGTTAGCATGAAATCCAATGGGTTCACGCTGATTGAGGTGATGATCGTCGTTGCGGTCATCGGGATACTGTTGGCGATCGCAATACCGCAATACAACAATTATGTTGCGCGGGCGCAGGTCTCAGAAGGTCTGACAGTTATCGGTCCGCTCAAGACTGCAATCGCTGAGTACGATAGTGCTGAAAGCACTCTTCCTCCAACCGGACCAATTTCTCTGTTGGGTGTTGATCCAACTTCAATCTCTAGTGAACTTGTAAGTTCAGTGAGTTGGACACGGATGTCAACTGAAGACGGGGGGATCGGAATTACTTTCTCATCATCTGCACATGCGTTAATTAAGGACCATGGCTTTTTGCTGTGTGCAACGAAATCAGGCGGCGAATCCATCAGATGGCGCTGTGCAACTAGCTGCGGGAGTATGGTTTTGGCTGCCGTACCCTCTGTGGACAGTAAACTTCTGCCGAGCGGCTGCAAATAGATTGGTTTGACCCTTTCACGGCGGCAACAGGGGTTCGAATCCCCTTGGGGACGCCACACTTTCTTTTTGGCCCCAATCTCGCGCTAGAAACCCTAGGGTCTAAGCGATTCTTGTCCATAGGATTGCATACCTTTGCATGACCTAGCGGCTCTTACGGGGGGCTTTTGTGGGGTTCTGCGCGTTAGCCGGTTGCGACAGCCAAGGCAGAGGTGTTGTTAGCGTCCCGTGCATCCAGTGCATTTGTGATTGAGGGTGAAAGATAAGCACCTTGTTCAAGAAGCTTACGCTGAATCAGTTGAGTCGACACTTCACGGGGTTGAATCCCCGAGTTGGCCGCTAATGCTGCACCAATTCCGGCTGCGTGTCCTGTCATCCAACATTGTGGAATCTCGCGCAGAAACGAGTGTGAGTTTGCATCGCAGGAGATGTGCCGACCCGCACCGAGCACACCATCTAGACCAACTGGAACGAGCGATCCATAAGGAACCGAGATATTCGGGAACTTTGGCGACAGCGATGTCGATACTCCAATTTCGTCGTCCCAGACAGTACCTTCATCCCACTGTGCACGGACTATTTTCCGGACACCAGTCAAGCGACGGCTATGCCGGACTCCAATTTGTGGCGCGCCGAGCATAAGAAATGCGTTCTCAAACCCCGGTGCATTGTTGCGATAAAACTCCAAGTGCTGAGCCGTAAGTTCTCGGGAACGTAGTTCAATCTCCGAGAGATCCTCGACATTGACAGCGCTGTAACCCGACAGGCGCGGACCCATGAACAATGCCACATCGTTACGCCATGAGCAGAAGGGTTTTTCGAAGGAACTCAGACTCTCACGACCGTGTTTTATGAATGCTGAAAAGCGAGCCTCTTCTTCCCAGCGAAATGCGAGCCAACTATCCATATCCACGCCACCT
>JAKUQS010000084.1 GCA_022451485.1 Gammaproteobacteria bacterium | reverse complement strand
AACAAGCCCTTGAAGAAATAGAAAAAGAAAATTGAAAGACCGGCAGCAAGCGGCAACGTTGCGACCCACGAAGCAAGAATTTTTCCGACTACTCTAAGATCCAGAGCTCCAATTCCACGCGCAAGACCCACCCCGAGGACAGCCCCAACTAAGGTATGTGTCGTAGAGATGGGAATGCCCAATCGTGACGCAAGTACAATCGTTGTTCCGGCAGCGAGTTCCGCTGAGAAGCCCCGGCTCGGTGTCAATTCCGTGATCTTCTTGCCGATCGTCTCCATTACACGATAGCCCCAGGTGGCGAGGCCAATCACGATTCCGATTCCTCCAATTGCCAGCATCCAAGGCTCAACGGGTGCTTTGCTCCCCAGATCCATTCCCTGGACAGCATGGGAAATTGCGGCCAGTGGCCCGATGGAGTTAGCAACATCATTTGAACCATGCGCAAAGGCAATGGCGCATGCAGTGAGAATCTGTAGCACCACAAAAATACGCTCGACACGACTGAACCGATGCTTCGGATCGTCTTCCCCAACATCGACTCGACGAATAAAAAAGGCGCCTAGAGCAGCACCTATAAGGCCAAACACAACCGATCCAATAAGCGACTGAGTCAAATTGAGATCAAGTTTAAGGGGTTTAAGGCCCTTAAATAGCGTGACTAACCCTATGATGAAGAAAACAAAGAAGAAAAATACGGGTCCTAGTTTTCGTATTTGTACAATAGGGTCTGGCTTGTCGAGCACCTTTAATCGGGTAATTTGGAAGATAAAGAAAGCGATCACACCCGCCAAAAGCGGCGAAGTCACCCATGACAGGACAATCTGAGCAATCTTTCCCCATTTTACGGCGTCCAGACCAATCGCAATTGCCCCAAAACCAACAATTGCCCCAACGATAGAATGTGTTGTTGAGATCGGCAGTCCAAAGCGTGTAGCCACAACCAGCAAAGTCCCGGCAGCCGCGAGGGAACCCAGCATACCGTAGATCAACTGCTCCCTACTCATCATACTGAGGTCAAGCATTCCCTTTCTTACGGTATCCGTAACATGCCCCCCCGCAAGAAAGGCGCCCGCGAATTCAAGAATGGCTGCAACCATAATCGCACCCCAGACCGTAAGCGCGCCAGAACCGACACTGGTTCCCATAGCATTGGCGACGTCATTCGCCCCAATCGCCCAAGCCATGTAAAGCGCAAGAAACCCTGCTATCCAGAGTGCTATTGGGATTTCAGAAAGGAATTCCATCAATCTTTTCCTAGGGCCGAAGCGGATTCTGCCTTTGCCCGTTTGACGTTTGCTTATTTTGCACGGCAGATTAACAAGCGCATGTTACAAAATAATTACAGCGTCAATCCGTATCGTATCTTTGTGCCGTTTATGTTTAAGCCGCACGGCGGTGAACCAGAGAACCCGGTAAATAACAAGTAAATGTACTGCCAGAGCCAAGTACGCTATTGACCGTTAGATCACCTTGCATACGAACGAGGACGTGCTTGACAATCGCGAGCCCCAATCCTGTGCCACCAGATTCCCGAGAACGAGCAACATCAACTCGATAGAACCTCTCTGTAATTCTGGAAATGTGGCTTTCGTCAATCCCTATCCCGGTATCCTCAACAACGAAATATGCGCCTCGGGTCTCGACCCACCAACGCAACGTAATCAGGCCGCCAGCAGGTGTGTATCTGACAGCATTCACCGTTAGATTTGATAGGAGGCTTCGGACCTCCTCAAGGCTCCATTCAATCACATAACCTGATTCAACATCCAAAGAAATTTGATGGCGCTTCTCGCCACTGAGAACCTCAGCCTCGTTTCTTACCTGCTCGAGAAGACGATCAACATCCACCGGTTGAGTCGGTGGGCTAATTTGCTGTTCAAGATGGGAAAGCGTAAGCATATCTTCCACGATTCCTTTGATTCGTGTTGTCTGCTGATACATCTGGCTCAACACAGCAGTGAGTTGGCCTTGATCGGTAACAGATCTGTCTATCAAAGACTCCAGGTAGCCGTGTATTACGGTTAGCGGCGTTCGCAACTCGTGCGAAGCATTGGCTACGAAATCCTGGCGAACACTCTCAAGTTGCCGTATCAGCGTGACCTCGCGGGCCTGGAGCAGGCGTTGTTCATTACCGTAAGGCGTTATACGTATTGACAAAAGTTTGTCTGGCGATACAGGCGACGGCACATCAAGTTGTTCGTCCGATATTGGCAGTGCCACAAATTCCCGAAACCCTCTGGCATCAATTATTACCTCAATTCTCTTCCCCTGATCCAGCGACGATGACAGATTGAGCAATTCGATTGCGGCCTTGTTCCACCACTCAATACGGTTATTTCGATCGAGCGCAACGATGGCATCGGGCAATGCGGACAGAGACTCTCGAAGCCCGCGAACAGCACTGACCAATTTCTTTTTTCGCTTTAATCCTTGATTCTTCAGACGTTCAATGTCTGATTCGAGATTCTTTCTCTGGGCTTTCTGTTTGCATATACCATCTAAAAGAGCCTGGCCGAACGGGGTAAACAACCAGCTTCCAGTCGTTATCGCTTTGTCACCACTAAGCCTTTTTAAGATTAAGAAATACTGGAGCGAATAGAGCAGAGTAATACATCCGACCAGGGCTACCACTATCAGAAGCGGAATATCGGTAATGATTGCAACCGTGGTGATACTCCCCAGTGGTATTGCAAGTACCATTAACTCCAGTAAGCCTGTACGAATTCCTACAATCATGCCCTACTCGACGAAAATCGGTAGCCGACCCCTCGAATAGTTTGAATCAGGGTGTCAAATCGGTGTGGCTCTAATGCACAGCGTAACCGCCTGACACATACGTCAACCGTTCTTTCTTCGACAAAACTGTTGACACCCCATACCCAGTCCAATAGCTGGCCACGACTATAAACGCGACACTGATGCGTCATAAAAAAATGCAGTAATTTGAATTCGGTCGGGCCTAGATTCAGATTGTTTCCGTTAGCAGCGACCTGACGGCGAGTTGGATCGAGTAGTAAGCCATCCAATTCCACGACTTCATCACTTTGATGTGGCGCCATTCGACGCAATACAGCTTGAATTCGTGCCACCAGTTCCCGGGTAGAGAATGGCTTCGTAATGTAATCATCGGCCCCGCTTTCTAACCCTTTTACTTTATCTGTCTCTTCCCCCCGGGCTGTAATCATTATGATAGGAATATCTCGAGTCCCCTTTCGCTTTTTCAAGTTATGAGCAAATTCAACTCCGCTTGTTCCTGGCAGCATCCAGTCCAACAGAATAAGACTCGGGCAGCTTGATTGGATCAAGCCCTGGGCATTCTCAGCATCCTCTGCTTCGATTATTTCAAAGCCATTCTGATCCAAAACGAAACGTAGCATCTCACGGATGGCGATATCATCCTCTACTACCAGAATCGTTGGCGTTGCCATAAATCACTACCCTTCTGTGGTCCCAACACCTGAATTAGACACATCGATTGTTACAATTTAGTGACAATTCATCGACACTTTTTGTTCTAGCACTCGAGCGAGTAATCAGCGGTTCAATCTGTAACCTTTTTCTCAAGGGCCGCCAGTCTTTTTGCAAGGTCATCCAGCTGCCGGAAACGCACCGCACTGCGGCGCCACTCCTTACTCGCCATGAGTCCGGTACCCGAAGAATACACACCCGGTTCGGTGATGGAGCCCGTCACCATGGACATACCAGTCAGGTGCACATCGTCTGCAATAGTCACATGGTCCGCCACACCGACGACTCCAGCCAGTGTGCAACGCTTTCCTATGATCGTACTGCCGGCAATCGCAACACAGGCAGCAATAGCTGTGTCTTCACCGATTTTCACGTTGTGAGCGATGTGGACGAGATTGGCGATCACCACACCCCGTCCGATGGACGTATCACCTAGAGCACCTCGATCGATTGCGGTGCCCGCCCCAACCTGGACATCGTCACCGATCTCGAGCCGGCCTAACTGGGGAATCCGCACCCACCGACCATTCTCTTTGGCATTACCGAACCCGTCACTGCCCAAAACAGCCCCACTCTGGACATAGCATCGGGCTCC
>JAKUQS010000083.1 GCA_022451485.1 Gammaproteobacteria bacterium | reverse complement strand
TCTGCCATCGGAAACCCACCAAAAAACGTCGCAGCGGGTATGCCCTCACGCTCGAGTTTTCGAGTCATGTCCTGCAACCCAGACATCGGTACATCAGCAGTTCCCATGCACAATGTCTGAGCCAATATGGGGCGATTTCCCCACACCATCACCGGACTAACCGCTCCTTCCAACGCGCGAAACATTATCTTGGAAATCTGGTCCCCAACATCATACATATCAATATGCGGATACGTCTTAAAACCAATCATCATTGTGCAGTTATCAACCATCCGCTGGGTCAGGTTGCAGTGCAGATCGAGTGTCACGGCGATCGGTAGATTCGGCTGTAGAGCCCGTATTCGTTCGAGCAAGTAACCTTCCCCATCAGGCTCATGCTCGGCCACCATAGCGCCATGAAGATCCAATAACGCCAGATCAAAAGGCTTCTCCTCAATCGGCGCCAGAATAGTTTCCACCATATCCTCGTAGACATCTCGTTGAACCGGTCCGCTGGGCATAGCTTCCGTCGCCAGGGGAGTTATCATTTCGCAGCCTCGTTTGCGTGCATGATCGATGTACGCACCGGTAGGTGTATTCGTTCCGCCAAAATGATCAACAACGTCTGTGCCCGTGTAATGGGCCCAATTCTTGAACCGGGTTAGATCTGTAGGCACAGGTGAGAACGTATTCGTTTCATGCTTCATCATTGCAATCAGAACCCGCATCAATTTGCTCCTGTAGTAATTTTAAGTTTGGGACTTTATAGAGTCGCAGACTAACTCCCATGTTATCACCAGGCGATCATGAATAGACAGACAGCTTAGCAGGTCATCTGCAGCTCCCAAATTTCTCTTGACCTTTTGTCAACCAATCGATCAAATATTGCAAATTAATTTCTATATAACACTGATAAATATACGCACCTGCCCTGACTCGGAGAACCAGTAATGAAAGTTATATCGCAGATTCAAAACAATCACGCGGAACTCACGACCTGGCGAAGGGATATCCATGCTCATCCGGAACTCGGCTTTGAAGAAGAGCGTACCGCCAAGCTGGTTGCTGATCACCTTGAGGGCTTTGGTTATCAGGTCGAAAGAGGTGTAGGAGGCACCGGTCTGGTAGGGACTCTACGAAATGGCGAAAGCACCCGAACGATTGGCTTGCGTGCGGACATGGATGCACTACCGATCCAGGAATCCAACGAATTTGATCACCGCTCTAAAGTCGAAGGCAAAATGCATGCATGTGGACACGACGGTCACACCACGATGTTGCTCGGGGCAGCCAAGTATCTGGCAGAAACAAGAAATTTTGACGGTAGCATCCATCTCGTGTTTCAGCCCGCAGAAGAAGGTCTCGGCGGCGCAAAAGCAATGGTCGATGACGGACTGTTTGAACGATACCCTATGGACAGCATCTATGGAATGCACAACAAACCGGGGCTGGATGTTGGTCGGTTTGCCATCCGGCCCGGCCCCATGATGGCCGGTGGCGGATTCTTCGATATTCGACTGACTGGGCGAGGTGCCCATGGTGCGAGACCAGAATCAAGCGCTGATCCGATCGTGGCAGCGTCGCAGATTGTGTCTGCGCTTCAGAGTGTTGTCTCTCGAAACGTAGACCCTCAAGATACCGCGGTGCTCAGTGTCACGCGATTACTCAGTGGTGAGGCTTACAACGTGATTCCTAACGAAGCCACTGTGGGCGGCACGGTCCGCGCTTTCCAGCCTGCCACGCTTGATCTGATGGAAAGCAGAATCGGAGACATCGCAACGGGTATAGCGCAAAGCCTGGGTGTTATTGCGGACTACGATTTTCGCCTAATTTTCCTGCCACTGATAAACGATGAAGAGTCCACACGTATTGCCGGTGATGTCGCCGCATCAATTGTGTCGGAGAACAATCTCAACCGTCAGGGACCTGGAATAATGGCGTCCGAGGATTTCTCCTACATGCTGAATGAATGTAAAGGTGCCTATATCAATATTGGCAACGGTGGTGAAGAAGGCCATTGCGAAGTACACAATCCAGGTTATGATTTCAACGACGAAATACTGCCGTTAGGCGCTACATTTTTCGCGCGTTTGGCCGAAACTCAACTGGCAAAGTGAGTGCATACACTTAGGAGGCAATGAGTTACAGATCAAGCGATAGAGGTGTAATGTCCTTCGCCTCGCGGCCCAAGAAATCATGCTTGGGTACATCTTTAAGCATCCGCTGCTGGGCCACCTCCAATCGCCCGGCCGCGTCTGCCATATCAAGGTGAACCACCTTCCCATCGTCAACTACCAACTCACCGTCGACAAATACTGTCTTCACAGCTCGATCAGCGCCATGGTAAATCAGACTTTTAAGTGGATCATGTGCCGGCCTCATGATTGTCTGTGTGAGGTCGACCAATACCAGGTCAGCTTTAGCTCCCGCTTCCAGTTTGCCCAGATCATCGCGTAAAAGCGATTTTGCACCCCCGACGGTGGCCGCGTGAAAGACCATCGAAGCATCGGTCGTCTTAATATCATTTGCCATGACGCGGGCCAGAATGATCGCGAGCCGCATTTCCTCAATTAAGTTATGTGGCGTAACGTCAGTGCCAAAACCAAGATTGACACCCGCTCGTCGATAACGACCAAAGTCTGCCATGGCATGACCATAGCGGGCGAACGGTGATGGACAGTGTGCCACTGAGGTTCCCGAATCAACCAGCAAGCTCACGTCCTCCTTTGTTCGCCAACCAATTGAAGGATGTTCATCAACAAATATGGCATGACCGAGGGTTGTTCTCGGACTCAAGAGTCCAATGTTCGATGCCCATTTGATCGGGGAAATACCATGGCGCTTCGCCATCAGTAAAAACTCGACCTGTGACTGTGATGCGTGGGTCGTAATCGGGCGATCGGTTTCTTCGGCCAATGCCACACAGTCCCTTAAAAGATCTTCACTGCAGGTATCGATCTGCATCGGGTATATCACACCCGAAAGCCGCCCGCTGGGATGAGCTTCGGCTTCCGACATAAATTTGATTGCCTTATCAAAATTCTTACGGCCGGCCTCTTCGTTCCAGTTGAACTTAAGTTCATGGAAGTTTTCCATGTACCAGCGAGACGATGCAAAACCTGGCGCGATGAACCCGCGTAAACCACTCCGTGCAATCAAATCAATCCACCACGACGACATTGATGAAAGATCTGCCAAACTAGTGACCCCGCTCAACAACAACTCACCGTAGGCCAACTCCGCGGAAGCTTGACAACCATCGTCATCGAGAGCAAACGCTTGGGAACGCTCATAAAGCCCTGTATCGTACATCTCCGGCCTTCCATGCTCTTCGCGAATTCCACGGTAAGACGGCTCATGTTGTGGATGAGAATGAATATTAATTAAACCAGGCATTACAAAACTGTCCCGCCCGTCAATCTCATGATCCCAATGCCCATCATAGTTAGGACCAATATGGGAAATCTTGTCTTCTGAAAAGACAACATCTATGTTTTGGGCATAACGATGATGAGACTGGGAGGCATCCCAGACTGCACACCATCTGGCACTTCGAATCAGTGTGGTAGTCATTTGTACTCCGTTACATTTAGAACAATTGCTGCCAAATTTCTTTGAATAATAGTGCTTAGTCGTCAGACTGCATAATTCGGTACAGAATATGACGACGATTTCGGGTATGGGGCCGGACTTCGGTCGGCCACCTACCCTGTTCAACCGCATCGGACCACTCGGGAGTCGTCAACACATCGGGACTCTCAATTTCATAGGTTGCGGTGTAACGGGGCTCACTCGACGGGTCTACGTCCTTTAATTCACCGCCCATAGCGACTTGAAAAGGCTGACTAACCAACCGTTGGACCGAAATGACACCAGGAACCTTGGAAAGTAGAGGTACGTGTTCGGTGTCATAGACTTCATTAAACAAATCCTCCTTCTCCGGGTCAACATCCATACTGGCTGTGAATAAGTATCTTTCTTTCTCAGACATGACGGCTCTCCTCATGCAAAATGTTCAGTAACTTATTGTAATAGCTCTATATTACCCCGAATTAAGCTAGCCTTTAACCCGATCAACCGACTGCTGCTAAATACAGGCCGGTACCCACAAACACAACACCAAAAATAATGCCGGCTGTCAATTGATCGCCCAGCAGAGCCATACTCAACAACACACCAGAGAT
>JAKUQS010000082.1 GCA_022451485.1 Gammaproteobacteria bacterium | reverse complement strand
ACCTGATTGTTTATTCACTATGAAGTACTACCAAGGCTGCCGGACTATCGATGGCATCATGGTCACCGTAGATGGCAAACCACTTGACACACGCTATGACCTTGAGCAGTTTACCGATCTTGGTTTTGAGTGGTCATACGAAGGTGATTCACCCCGGCAGTTGGCCTTGGCACTGATCGCAGACTGCCTAGGAGATGATGATGCTCGAAACCTCTCGACTAAATTTATGACACAGGTGATAACCGAACTCGACAACGACTGGCAACTGAGTGAGGAGGATATTCGTAGCAAGATCCGATCGATGAGCGACGAACCCTGATACCTAGTCAGTACCTGTTGTTCAGTTCGCAACCACACCCTGAGAAGGCGGTCGCTTGATCAGATCCCAGATGCTCGGCACGGTACCAATCGGCACCACAATCAGCCGAGGCGCATCAGCCGCAAGCGCCTGAGTCAGTTCCGCCTCGAACAACTTCGCTGATTCAACGCGACATGAACGAATCCCAAAAGATTCACCCAACGCTACAAAATCTGGGTTAGTAAGATCAACAGCAATGTGCCGAGCACCGTAACTTGCCGCTTGTATAGTCTTCACGTTACCAAAACTGGCATTGTCGAGAATAACAATCACAACCGAAATGTTATGTTGCACGGCCGTGGCAAGTTCTTGTAAGGTGAACATAAATCCCCCATCACCACACACAGCCACAATGGGACGGGTGGGATCGGCTAATTTCGCTCCCAAAGCAGCCGGCAAAGCATAGCCCAGGGTTGCCTGGTATCCAGGCCCCATGATGGTACGCGGCTGATACGCAGGCAGTGCATAGCGAACATACGAACCCAACTGAGTTACATCTGCAACAACGGTGCCATCTTCAGGCAATGCCGCTCGCAGTGCACCGGCAAGTGCCGGCAACGGCTTGAGGGTCGACAACTTTTCAGCAACGGCTTGTGCAACCTGATTGCAAAAATCGAGATATGAGCTGCGATCGACACCGTTAGCTGGTATTGAGTCGACGATCGCTTGCAGCCCTTTATCTGCGGAAGTAACCAGTTCGATGTCAGAAAGAACCGGACGCCTGATCGCGCCTTCCTCGATATCAATCCGTATTATGTCGACATCTTGCTGCCGCCCCCAGGCGAGTCCCGGTGCTGTAAACCGTGTCCCAACCACCAACGCAACATCTACGCGTTCCCAGATATGCTGCCCGGCGAGAAAATTAAAAGACAGCGGGTGATCGTCGGGCAGGACACCCCGGGCACTGATGGTAGAAATTACTGGAATACTGAGGTTTTCTGCCAACTGCTTGAGAGGCCCGCCGGCTGCTATTCCGCCACCACCGATCACTATGACCGGGTTCCGCGCTGCACACAGTCTTGTAACCGCCTGCTTGATCAGCATGGAGTCCGGTTCGGAACTGCTTGCACCCGAAGGCGATTCGCGTACTAGCACCTGTTCAGAAAACGCCAGTCGATCTGGAGCCATCTCGAGGACCGCAGGACCGGGTCGGCCTTGGGTCATTGCACGGAACGCATCTTCCAGCAGTTCGGGCACCTGGTGCGGATGGTCCGCCCGCTGGGCCCAACTCACAACACCACGTGACACAGCCAACTGGTCGCGTAATTCGTGTGCGATACCCAGTTCTTCGCCGATCTGGTAGGACGGAATCTGACCGGTAATACACAGAACCGGTTGACCTGCTGCAACCGCAGTCGACACAGCTGCCATTGCATTAAGCATCCCTGGCCCAGGAACGGCAGTGAACACACCAACTCGTCCTGTCGCCTGGGCATAACCCATGGCCATGAAAGCAGCTCCCTGCTCATGGCGGGTATGCACGGTTTGAATCCTATCCCGGGATGCATAAAGTGCGTCAAACAAGGGATCGAGTTGGATGCCAGGAATCCCAAACACTGTATCGACACCGTGTGCCAGTAGTCCTTCAACTATCGCTTGAGCTCCATTCAGGTTTGGCATCGGCTTACTCCTTTTCAACCTCGTATCCGGTTAACAGAACACTCGTGTTGGCAATTTCAGTACAGCAGCCTAATTCGAGTTCCGACGACAGATTGCCGCCATCTCACCCATAATACTGAAATTCATCGCTGATCACGCGACCACCGTATGTTACTACTAGAACACGATGCCAAAACACTGCTGAGTCAGTACGGACTCGCAATTCCCTCAGGCATTTGGGTCAAGACAGAAGATGAGATTATTGACAACAGATTGCCAGACGGCCCATGGATCGTCAAAGCACAGGCTGCGACTGGTGGGCGCGGAAAAGCAGGCGGCATCCGCCCCTGTGAAGACCGAGCACAACTTGAAACAATCGTTCAAGCACTCTGTTCGCAGCTTATCAATGGCATGCCAGTCCAGGGCTGCCGGATAGAATCGAAGATCGATGCCGCACGTGAGTACTATCTCAGCCTCTCACTCAATCCAGTTACAGGTCTTGTGGATATTTTAGCCTCCCCAACCGGGGGGACTGAGATCGAATCCTCTGTAGCCAAAGGAAAAGAATTGCATCGGGCCTTCGCTAGACCTGCTTCAACTGACATGATCACGGCGGGCACATCGCTCTTCGACGCGCTCAACGCCGAGAACCGGACGCTGTCGACATTTTTTAAATACCTCACTGACGCGTTCCTAGGACTTGAAGCACTGCTAATTGAGATTAATCCGCTATTTATATTGCCCGATCAAAGTTGTCTGCTGGGTGACGCCAAAGTCGTTCTCGACGCCAACGCGTTTACTCGGCAACCGCACCTCGAGCAATTTCTTGTAGATCGCGCAATCGATTATCCAGAGGCTGCTCTCAAACACAAACATGGGTTTGATTTTATTGTGACCGACCCCCAGGGCACTGTCGGCCTGCTAACAACGGGCGCCGGACTCAGTATGATGCTGTGTGATGAACTCCGTAATCGTGGCCTATCGCCGTACAATTTTTGTGATATCCGTACCGGGGGCCTGCGCGATGATCCACAGCGCCTGATTGATGTGCTTACCTGGATCAGTGAAGGGAGTAACGCCAAGGTCATTTTGATCAATGTGTTTGGCGGTATCACTGACCTCGGCGTCTTTGCCCAACTGCTGATACAGGCCATGGACAGACTGCCCCAGCCTCATCTACCGGTGATCGCCCGCCTTATTGGCCCCAATCAGGACGAAGCGAGAACCCTACTGCAAGCGTCCTCGCTACAAATTTCCTTACATCGAGATCTTTCACCTGCCCTGAACGCTATCCGTACATGGGTTGGGCGGTCCTTACCGTGATCCTGAACGATCTACTCATCGCTGATACGCCGGTTATTATCCAGGGTGCGACTGGCCATACAGCAAGACGCCATATCACAGTAATGAAACAACATGGCACACGAATTGTGGCTGGTGTATCACCCGGTCGATCCACTGGGCCGAATGACGAAGTCAACATTTACCCTACCTGCGCAGATGCCGTCGACGCCACAGGTGCCGTAACCGCGATTCAGTTTGTGCCAGCAAACAGGGTTACCGACGCAGCCTACGAAGCGCTGGCATCGGGCGTCAAATTGCTGGTTACGGTGACCGAGGGCGTGCCGGTTCACGATTGTGCCAGCATACTTCGTAAAGCCACGGATCTCGGAACCATCTGGGTCGGTCCTTCAACGCCTGGTATCGTAGTACCTGGGATAATTAAACTAGGTTTCATGCCGGAAATCGCTTTGGCCCCCGGGTCGGTAGGCGTAATGTCCAAAAGCGGCACCCTTGCCTATGAGGTCTGTTACCGCCTGGTACGCGAGGGCCTCGGGCAAAGTAGCTGGATCGGCGTCGGCGGAGATCCAGTCAAGGGGACTCGGTTTGCAGAACTGCTAGACTACTTTGCAACTGACCTCAATACCGAATCTGTTGTTGTGGTCGGCGAAATCGGTGGTACTGAAGAGGAAGAACTGGCTGCGGCGTTAAACAACCGAGCCTTTGATAAACCTTGCCATTGCCTGATCGCTGGTGCCACTGCACCGTCTGGCAAAACACTCGGTCACGCCGGTGCCTTGATACATGGTTTTCATGGCAGCTTTCCTGCGAAAGCTACTGCACTGGAGAGGGCCGGAGCGGTGGTGCATCGCAATATTGAAAGCCTAATTGAGGCAATGACCACCTAAATTTTATGCGCCATTGCTTCACAACTGGAACAATATGATGGATGAACAAATCCTCACATACAGATTAACCGACACCCAGCGGGACATGGTGATGTCTGTGCGACGTCTGGCACAGCAACGATTCAAGGATCGATGGCAGCAATGGCAGGACGGTACATTTCCCTGGGAA
>JAKUQS010000081.1 GCA_022451485.1 Gammaproteobacteria bacterium | reverse complement strand
ACGTTGTTGTGATCGTCTGTTTACTGTCAATGCGATTTAGTCACCGACCGACCATCGAGTCAACCGACGGCCAGCCTGATTAATTAAAGTGTGCAAAACAATCGTTAGGGCAGCCAAGGCAAACAATGCTGCAAACATCAGATCAATTTTCACGCGGCCATTGGCAAGTAGCATCAAGTAGCCCAATCCGCGGGACGCACCGACCCACTCGCCAATTACAGCCCCGATCGGGGCGTACACGGCTGCCAGCCTGAGTCCCGAAGCCAGTGAAGGCAACGCCGCGGGTACTTGGATTCTGAACAATGTCCGACTTTCGGACGCATTCATGGTTAACGCAAGATCAAGATATCCCCTCGGGGTATTACGCAGCCCATCATAGAACGTCGACGCAACCGGAAAGTAAATAATCAGTAGTGTCATCGCGATCTTCGAGCCCATTCCGTAACCCAGCCAAAGAGTCAATAGAGGCGCAAGTGCAAATATCGGCACGGTTTGGCTAAAGACCATCAATGGCAGCAACAGACGTCGGGCATAACCTGACACCACCAAAAACAGCGAAGTGCCCGCACCCAGAATAGTTCCAAGAAACAACCCAACAAGAACTTCTGACAGGGTAACCAACGTATGCTCACCGAGCATCTCCGCATACTCGATCGCAGCACTGGCGACCTGCAACGGGCCCGGCAGAATATAAGGCGGCACTCCGGTCATACGCACCAACAATTCCCACACGCTCAGAGCAACGGCTGCAACGAACAGGAAATCGCGTAGTTTTTTCATCATAACCGGAGCGCACTAAACAAACGGGACTGAATATTGAGCGCTTCCGGATCGTCAAACGCTCGAATAGGTGGTCGGCCTGTGACGTCCGGTTGATGTAAGCCTGTTTCAGTCAACAGATACACCCGATGGGCGATCCGCGCCGCCTCACTAGGGTCATGGGTTACGAGCATCACCGTCCGATCCATCAACACCTCGAAAGCGAGTTCCTGCATCTCACTGCGGGTCCGTGCATCCAGAGCCGAAAATGGCTCATCCAGTAATAACAACGGCTTGTCTTCCATAAGCGTGCGCGCTAAGGCAGCGCGTTGCCGCATTCCTCCCGAAAGCTCATGGGGTCGCTTCTCGGCATGCATACCCAACCCAACCTCCTCGATGAGTTGATCAGCTCGCTCGAGCTTCCGGACTTCTCCTCGCAGTGTTGACCCCAACATCACATTTGCACGAACGTTCAACCACGGCAAAAGAAGATCAGACTGTGCCATGTAGGCAACCTGCTCTCGCAGCGGGCGACTATTGGTACTTTCGATGCTGCCATCGAATTCACCACCGGTGTCCAGTCCAGCCACTAACCGCAGTAATGTTGACTTGCCGACCCCGGAAGGACCTAGCAGGCAGGTCCACTGGCCGGCTTCGAGCACAAGGTCGAGATCCTCAAAAAGAATGGCATCCCCATGCCTGAATCCACCACAAATCCGCAACTGGGGTGCCAAACCTCGTCCCTTCATCCCACAATAGGCTCCAAATCGATGAGGGTTAGTACCCTAATCTCGGGTGACATCAATCGCCAAAGACTCTACCGGTTTGATTTCACTGATCAGGCCGGCGGAATATAAAAAGGTTTCCATATTCTGGTAACGTCCGGCATCCAAAGCAGCGGGACGTAGCGCAAAACGGGGCAATGTGTCTGTCCATGCCTTACGGTTCAGTTCATCCTGAAGTTCTTTGGCTGTAGAAGAGAAGATCTCCCAACTTTTTTGTGGGTGATTCACAATGTACTGCGTGGCTTTTTCTGTAGCATTGAGAAACCGCACGATTGAATTTCTATTATGCTCGTTTCGGTTTGCGACATAGATCAGTTCATCGTACGGCGGAAGACCCTCCTCTTCGAGATAGAAACATCGTCCCCCTACCCCTTCAATCTCCATCTGATTGAGTTCGAAATTACGGTAGGCCCCGATTACGGCATCCACCTGGCCAGACATCAGCGACGGCGACAGCGACCAGTTAACATTGACCAGTTCGACATCAGCCAGTGATAAGTCATAACGCCCCAAAATTGCAGTCAACAGAGCCTCTTCGACACCAGCCACTGAATAACCGATTTTTCGTCCCTTGAGGTCAGCAATGGTATTGATAGGGCCCTCATCCAGCACCAGCAGACAATTCAGCGGCGTTGCAACCAGCGTACCCACCCGTACCAATGGCAACCCTGCATGTACTTGAAGATGTAACTGAGGTTGGTAGGAAATCGCCAGGTCCACTTTACCAGCGGCTACCAGTTTCGGTGGGTCAGCAGCATCAGCTGGGGCAATGATCTCTACTTCTAACCCCTGTTCAGCGAAATACCCATTCTCCTGCGCAATAATGATAGGTCCGTGATCTGGGTTCACAAACCAGTCGAGTATGACTGTAAGCCGATCGGCAACAACCAGCGATGGTGTAATCAACAGCAGAACAAATAAAAGGTTTCTCTTTAATAGTATGCGCATTTCAGACCTCTCCTTCCGGCTCTGGAAATCTGAGACCGCGCTTGAAACCGCAGGCGGGTGTCCGTTTCCTTCGCCGGCATTATCCGGTTCAGGTTCGATGGGTCAGCGTTCGCTTCTCAGCCTTATGGCACCCCAACGGATTGCAACGACTAGGATAGCAGGAGCAATAGATCAAGACAACTTAATCAGACACCCCAAGATCAACAGATAACCCCACCGATGACCCCGTAAACGATGTAGGCTATGCTTAACAAGGAGTCTTGAGCATGGGCGATAGCACCAACATCCAACACCAGTTCGCACAGGGCGGGAAAACTGTCTACGGTGCAAGTGTCGGCATTCTTATGCTGGACACGGTTTTCCCGCGCATACCCGGAGACTTCGGAAATGCCGCCACGTGGCCGTTTCCGGTTATGTATCGCGTCGTCCGCGGCGCATCACCACACCGTGTGGTTCGAGAACGAGCCGACGGTCTACTGAACGCATTCATCGAGTCGGGAAAACAGTTGGTCGCCGACGGTGCCGATGGTTTGACCACGACTTGCGGATTTCTTTCCTTGTTCCAGGCTGAACTGGCACAAGCCGTAGATGTACCCGTCGCCACATCATCCTTAATGCAGGTACCCATGGTTCAAAAACTCTTACCTTCCGGTAAGCGGGTAGGAGTCTTGACCGTATCGCGAGAAAACCTGACCCCTGATCATCTAAGCGCTGCCGGTGCACCCCCAGATACACCCATCGCCGGCACTGAAACTGGCCGGGAATTCTTTCAATTTATTATGGAGAATAGGTTAAATATGAATGCCGCTGCTTGCCGGCTCGACCTACTCGATGCAGGTAGACAACTTGTCGACGATCATCCGGATGTTGGTGCGGTCGTCCTGGAATGCACAAATATGGGTCCCTATGCATCAGAGCTTCGCCGTGAACTCGGTATTCCGGTTTTCAGCGGTATTTCGTTCATCAATTGGTTCCAGTCAGGGTTACTGCCACCCCTTTACAGCGGTACAACTACTGACCCTCGAGAACCCGCTGGATAGTCTATGCCTACACTTACACACCTAGGTCTGCCATGTCACGGGCGAACCGCCATGACTCGATAGATCCTATTGCTATTTTCATTTGCTCCACTCAGATAAAATGGCCATCAACTTTTACCGAAAGGAGTACCCTAGTGATGATTCCAGATAGTGCTGCCGACCTAATGTCCTGGGAAAAGAGAGCATTTGCCCACCTTGCACTCACCTTGGCGGATGGTACACCACAGTGCACACCACTCTGGTTTGACTATGACGGGACCTACGTCATTATCAACAGTGCCCTCGGTCGGGTTAAGGACCGCGCCATGCGTCGGACCCCATCGGTAGCTCTAGCGATATCCGACCCTGACAATCCCTACCGGTATATACAAATCCGAGGTAAGGTCATCGAGATTACTGAACAAGGGGCCTACGACATGATCGATCACCTCTCTGATAAATACCGAGGAAAGCCCTATGATCATACCGAGGGTGAGGTCCGGGTCACTTACCGGATTCTGCCTGAGTCGGTCCAGCCCAAAGGCTAAACAAATACTTATCAGGTCAAACACCTACGCTACATAAACAACGTCAGGACACCCGTGTATCCGTATAAGCGATGGTGCGAAATCTCACCATTGGCAAAGAACCCAACAAGTGGCAGATCTCCAAATTCATCTTTTATGAGGCCAACCTCTTCCGAGTTCGTACCGAACGTGTAGCGACCACGTCCCAAGCAGGAGAAATAGACCGCTCCCTTGGGCTTAGCCTTGTTCATCCGACCCTTAATCTGCTTGAGCATTCGGACCAAATCATCTCGCGCAGTCGAACCATCTCGCCGACAGAACATAATTTGCGAGCCTTTTTGC
>JAKUQS010000080.1 GCA_022451485.1 Gammaproteobacteria bacterium | reverse complement strand
TGCCAGTGTTTAACGTTCCTTACCATCAGAAGTTGTTGGGTGAAGAAAGCGATATTTATATGGGTCTCGCTGATATTCACCAGTATGCGCCTTCAAAGAATGCACTTGCCGATTCTGATTTAACGCTTGTTATCGGTGGTCGACTCGACAACCAGATGAATTTTGGCAACCCACCATTCTTTCCTGAGACGACCGAATTGATCTGCGTCAACGGTTCCCCCGAAGAGCTCGAACTAAATAGAGCAGCGGACCAGACCTTATTATGCGATCCGGGCGCTTTTCTCGATGCACTTTGCGTGTTGGCGGAGGAGCCGACCTGGAGTTCAAGTGATATCTGGCTGAAAAAGAATCGCGCGCTGCGGGGCAAGTGGGTAGATCAGATGACGGCGGAAATGATTCAGTCAGATCAAGACGATGCCCGGATTCACCCACTGCAACTGGCACTGGACGTTCAGCAGCCGTTGGGTGGCGACGACTGGCTGGTTATAGATGGTGGGAACACTCATTTCTGGTCAGAGATAGCGGTCAATATGGCTGGCTGGCATGGACAGCGATTGGCTGGAATTCTGCACCCGGGTGCATTCAGTATGCTGGGTGTCGGCGTATCTTTTGCGTTGGCTGCCAAGTTGAATCACCCCGACAGCCAGGTTGTGTTGATCAGTGGCGACGGTGCATTTCTTTCCGGAGGCTTAAGTGTTGAAGCAGCATTCCAGGAGAATGCCCCGATCACGGTTGTGATCGACAACAATGGAGGATTGACCACCATCTCACAACAGCAGGAGAGATTGTTCGGACACGATCGCCATGTGGCCACTGATTTCCGAGATATCCCGTTTCATTCGCTATTTGAAGGGCTTGGTGGTTACGGCGAGCTGGTTGAGAATCGCGAGCAACTAAGGCCAGCACTAGACAGGGCTATGGCCAGCGGCAAAACAGCTTGTGTCAATGTGCGGACGAAGGGTGTTATCAGTCCGATTGTGCTCGCGACGACCGGTAAGCGTGACAAGGCCTCTATAGAATAGATTCAGAAACTGTCTGCAAGGATGGTGTAGACGACAGAACTGTGACATAAGGGTAAGACAATGGCAGTTATATCATCTCATGTACTGGATGCTGTAAAAGGAATCTCAGCGGTCGGAATTCGTATAGAGCTGTTCCGATTGTACGATTCTGATCCATCACAACGGTTGTTTGAGACACACTCGGATAGTGAAGGCAGAATATCTGAATCCGTTGCTGTCGTGGGTAATCCAGCTGATGCAGTTTATGAGCTGGTGTTTCATACGGGTGACTATTTTCCAGTTACAGTGATATCAGAAGAGTCACATCAAAACGTGCAGTCAGTTGTAGTCAGAATAAGCATGCCAGATCCGGACGCCCGGTACCATATCCCGGTCGTGCTGTCTCCCCACAGCTATACCGTCTGGTGGTCTGGTTAGACGGACCTAATTCTTAATGAGTTCACCATCATTGGCGGTTTCCAGACGAAACCGTCGTACCCCTTATACGGAACGCATTGAAGCGTTGGGTGTTCAGGGTTATTCGATTGTTAATCACACACTGTTACCGAAAGCCTTCGGAAGAACGGTCGAGGAGGAGTACTGGCACTTACGTTCAAGCGTACAGTTGTGGGATGTCTCTTGCCAGCGGCAGGTCGAAGTCCGAGGACCGGACGCCGCACGATTGGTCCAGATGATGACGCCCCGGGATCTCGGCAGTGCAGTGGTCGGGCGGTGTTTTTATGCCCCCCTGATTGATGACACTGCGGGCCTGATTAACGACCCGGTCATACTTAAACGTGCCGACGACTGGTACTGGTTATCAATTGCCGATTCCGATGTGTTGCTCTGGACCAAAGGGCTTGCATTGGGGTTGGGTATAGATGTCGCGGTCACTGAGCCCGACGTATCTCCACTTGCGGTTCAGGGGCCGCGGGCCGAAGATCTGGTTGCAGCCGTGTTCGGTGACGCAGTCCGGAATCTAGCCTATTTTCAATTTGACTGTTTTGACTTTCTTGATCGCCAACTGGTGGTTGCGCGTTCCGGTTACAGCAAGCAGGGTGGATTTGAGATCTACCTAGATGACAGCAGATTAGGTACTGAGCTGTGGGATACGCTGTGGACGGCAGGCCAGGGCCTCGATGTAGCACCGGGTTGCCCAAATCTGATTGAGCGTATCGAAGGTGGTCTATTGTCATATGGTAACGAGATGACACGCAACAATAATCCCCTTGAGATCAATTTGGACCGGTTTTGTACTCTGGATGGACGAATTGACTATATTGGTCGGTCTGCCCTCGAAAAAATTTCACGCAATGGCCCTACGCAGAGAATTCGGGGCCTGCTGTTTGATGGTGGCCCGTGTCCGCCGTGTGGCTCACCCTGGCCGGTCTATGCGTCTGGCAACCCTGTGGGTTATGTGACGTCGGCAATCTGGTCACCCCGGCTGGAGCGCAATGTTGCACTGGGTATGGTTCAGAAGAGCGTCTGGGCGACTGGCCAGTCGGTCATCGTACACAGTGACGATGGGGTTGAACGGACCGGGTTGATCCAAGTGCCACCGATATGAGGGTGCGGGTACTGGGTTGGAAACGTCGACAACGCAGGTTTTGAAGCCGGTTGGATCCTTTAATGGGATACTTATAATCTAAGAGTAATCACAACAATTGTTTCAATGATTGAGGATCTGGATAGATGAAAATCGCGGTCGTCGGTACCGGCGCCATGGGCTCGGTTTACGCAGGCTTGCTGGCTGATGCAGGAAACGAAGTCTGGGCAATCGATGTTTGGCAGGAACATCTGGATGCGATTCGTGAGCGGGGTTTGCGAATTGAGGGGGCGAGTGGGGATCGCACGGTGAACAACCTAAACGTGGCGGAAAACCCAGACGCTGCAGGTATCTGTGATCTGGTCATTATTGCTACGAAAGCATCCGGGGTAGGCCCCGCTGCAAAAAGTATTGAGTCTATTGTTGGCAACAAAACACTGGTGCTGACCATTCAGAACGGTCTGGGGGCCGGCGAACGCATTGCGCAGTATCGTTCTACGGACAATATCCTGTTGGGGGTCGCCGGCGGATTTGGTGCATCCATAAAGGGTCCGGGCCATGTGCACCACAATGGCATGGAGCTGATTCGGGTGGGTGAGATGCGTGGCGGTCTGACTAATAGGGTTCAGCGAGTTGCTGACCTTTGGCAGGAGGCGGGGTTTAAGGTCAAGGCCTTTGAAGACATTAACCAGCTAATTTGGGAAAAGTTCATCTGCAATGTCACGTTTAGCGGACCGTCCACAGTATTCGAGCGAACCCTTGGAGAGATTATGGGCGATCCCTTCTCGTGGCAGATCGCGCGAGGCTGTGCCCTTGAGGCATACGATGCTGCGCGAGCGAAAGAGGTCCAGCTTTCGTTCACAGATGCGGAAAAATATGTCCTCGAATTTGGCAGTAAGATGCCGGATGCGCGGCCATCAATGTTACTGGATCATCTCGCCAGGCGTCCCTCAGAAATTGATGCCATAAATGGCATGGTGCCAGTCGTCGCTGCTACCGTCGGTACACGAGCTCCTTACAATGAAGTAATTACCGCGATCGTTAAATCCCGCGAGTCAGCTTTTCAACTAGGACGTTAATTCTTCGGTTCTGAATCTGGCTTTCAATGGGCGCTGGGTAGGATGCTTGGCAGGAGTTCGCTGATCTGACCACGCAATACTGCATCAGCGATCCCGTCCATGTCGGTGGGACCACCGTTGATGATTATGATTCGGGCACCAGACTGTTTCGCCATGGGCACTATGCTCGCTGCTGGGTAGACTGACAGTGTCGAGCCTACCGCAAGTAGCAGGTCGCACTGTTTTGCCGCAGTTTCAGAACGGACCAGATCGTCTGGCACCAAGTTTTGACCGAACGAAATGGTAGCCGATTTCAGAATTCCGTGACAGTCCGGGCACGAAGGGTCTGCCTCACCATGACGTAGGCGCTCTAGTACAACGTGCATGTCAACGAGATAGGTACAGGACATGCACCGCACCTTGCGCATGGTTCCATGGATCTCGACAACAACGCCAGGACTGTTTCCGGCTTGTTGGTGTAGACCGTCGATGTTCTGAGTGATTAGCGTATCGAGTTTTCCGAGCTGTTCAAGTTGAGCGAGAGCGTGGTGACCAGCTCCTGGTTGGGCCTGCCAAACAGGTGAATCGAGTCGAGCTTTCCACGCTTTTTTGCGGATCGCCGCATCAGCCAGGTAATAGCGGATGTCTGAAAGCTTTTCGGCATCCGGATCCTTCGTCCAGACACCCTGAGGGCCGCGAAAATCCGGAATTCCTGAATCGGTGGAAATGCCAGCGCCTGTCAACGCGACCACGCATTCGGCGTCGTTGAGCCATTGCTTTGCGAGTTTGTAGATTTGCGGCGTG
>JAKUQS010000008.1 GCA_022451485.1 Gammaproteobacteria bacterium | reverse complement strand
CAGTGGCCAGGCTATGCACCAACGCCATTATTTGAACTAAGTGATCTGGCCAGAGAACTTGAAATAGCGTCGTTGTGTTACAAAGACGAAAATTCTCGGTTTGGCCTGGGTAGTTTCAAACCCCTTGGTGGTGCCTACGTCGTTGCGTCTTTGTTGCAGAAACAGATCGCTACACACCAAGGTGATCGAACGCCCGATATAAGCGAACTGATTACGGGCCGACATCGCCACATTACTGGTGACATCACAGTCACGGCAGCAACCGATGGAAACCATGGCCGCTCTGTCGCCTGGGGAGCCCAGTTATTCGGTTGTCGTTGTATCATTTTTATTCATGAAACCGTCACCAAGGCTCGCGAACATGCGATCGCTCACTATGGTGCTGAAGTAATTCGAACCCCTGGGACATTTGACGATGCTGTGCGAAAAGCGGCCGAGACTGCAAAAATTGAAGGCTGGCACGTCATTCCTGACACCACAGACGGCACCTTAATTGACGCTCCAAGAAACGTCATGCAGGGGTATACGCTGATGGCGGCTGAAGCGATCGACCAACTTCCCGACAACCAGATACCAACACATCTTTTTCTCCAAGCCGGGGTTGGCGGCATGGCTGCCGCCACCTGCGCGCAATTCTGGCAAACTTTTGCTGAAGACACGCCAACGATCGTCCTGGTTGAACCACAAACCGCAGGATGCTGGTTTGACAGCTTATCAGTAGGTCATCCTACTGCCGTCGCTGGATCACTGGAATCCATTATGGCGGGCTTAGCGTGCGGGGAAGTATCCTATCTGGCGTGGCAGATCCTAAGGACCGGCGCGACCGCAATGATGACCATCAATGATGCCGTAGCAGAGAAAAGCATGCGGTTGCTGGCTGATCCACAACGGGTTGACCCACCCATTGTCGCTGGGGAATCGGGTGTCGCCGGTCTGGCCGGCCTGATAGAGGCAGTCAGCGATCAACAGTGTCGAACCCTGTTAGGGCTTGACGAGAAAAGCCGCGTGCTGGTATTTGGAACTGAAGGCGCAACAGACCCGGAAAGCTATCACAACATTGTTGGTCGACCAGCACACGAAGTGACCAACGGACAACACAAGCCATGAAACCAAACCTCAGAGCAAGCAGCGATCGATTACTACGTCGAATCGAACTACTGGCGGCAATTGGTTCTATCGATGGCGGTGGGGTCTGTCGACTCGCCTTGACAGAAGAGGACCGTTTAGCCCGTGATTTGGTAACACGGTGGATGACCGAACTTGGACTCGTGATATCAATCGATGAAATTGGTAACGTTGTCGGTACCCGACTTGGTGCCGTGGATGGCCCACCGGTCATGATCGGCTCACATATCGATTCTGTTGCCACAGGTGGGCGCTATGACGGCACCCTGGGTGTCCTCGCCGGACTCGAACTGGTCGAAACGTTGAACGAAGCCAATTTCCAGACAAAGCACCCTCTCGCGGTTGCTTTCTTTACCAATGAAGAAGGCGCACGTTTTTCGCCCGACATGATGGGTAGCGCAGTGCATCAGGGATCGCTTGACCTGAACGAAGCGCTTGCAACCAAAGATGAGCACAATGTTTCTGTGGGAGAGGAATTAAAACGCATTGGTTATGCCGGCGATGATGCGGTTGCGACAATGACGCCAAGAGCCTTCCTAGAGCTCCATGTAGAACAAGGGCCAGTTCTCGAAGAAGCGGGGACCACTATCGGGATAGTCACAGGCGTGCAAGGGATTTCATGGACGGAATACCGTGTGACTGGCACTTCTAACCACGCAGGCACTACTCCCATGAGGCTGCGTCACGATGCGGGTTTCGTCGCAGCAGCTATTACCACCGAAGCACGCCGTCTGGCCGATGGGTTGGGCGGTGATCAAGTTGCAACCGTTGGTGTAACGGAACTGCGTCCCAACCTTGTCAATGTGATCGCAAACCATGCACGCATTACAGTGGATCTGCGCAATACCACAGAGAATATCCTTCAGCAGGCAGAGGCGAGCATGACGCAGTACATTGCCAAGCTGGCTGCCATCGAAGGCGTTGAAGTTGCGAGCCGCTCACTGGCCCGTTTCTCCCCTGTTGAGTTCAGCCCTGACGTGATGAATCTTATCGAAACCACTGCAAACGAACGCGGCTATGCTTGTCAACGCCTGCCCTCCGGAGCGGGTCACGATGCCCAAATGTTTGCGCCGAACTGTCCAACTGGCATGATTTTTGTTCCCTCACAAGGCGGAATCAGTCACAACGTAAAAGAATTTACCGCAGCAGTAGAAATCGATGCAGGCCTCGACGTATTGACACAGGTCGTTCTTCAATTAACCGAGTAGGAGACCCCACTCATGACCCGAACACTCAACCTTGGCGTCGCTCAACTCGGGCCTATTGCCCGTGACGAATCCAGAAGCTCAGCCGTCAGGCGAATGATCGAATTAATGGAACAGGCTCACCAAAAAAAAGTGGAATTAATCGTCTTCCCCGAACTTGCACTAACGACTTTTTTCCCGCGTTGGTATCTGGAAGATCCCGCCGAGCTTGAGGCTTTTTTCGAGACCGAGATGCCTAATCAAGCGACTCAGCCGCTGTTCGACGCTGCTGCACGAATGGGCATCGGGTTTTACTTAGGTTATGCAGAATTATGTGTGGAAAATGGACAGCGCCACCAGTTCAACACCAGCATCTTAGTCGATGGTAACGGAACCATCATCGGCAAGTACCGGAAGATTCACTTACCGGGCCACAGCGAACATGAACCTGAGCGACCATTTCAACACCTCGAGAAACGCTACTTTGAGACCGGTAACCTGGGCTTCCCAACGTTTGATGCGATGGATGCCAGGCTTGGCATGTGCCTCTGCAATGATCGGCGCTGGCCAGAAACATTCCGACTCTTGGGCCTGAAGGGCGTCGAAATCGTCATGGTCGGTTACAACACCCCGGTCCACTACCCACTAGCTCCCCAAATGGATCACCTACAGGACTTTCATAATCATCTGTCACTTCAGGCGGGTGCCTATCAAAATGGCACGTGGGTCGCCGGCGCTGCCAAGGCAGGAGAGGAAGAAGGCTGTGACCTGATCGGCGGAAGCTGCATTGTTGCACCTAGCGGCGAAATTAAGGTTCGTTGCGAGACACTTGGGGATGAATTGATCAGCTGGTCGTGCAATCTAGACGAATGCAGAGATATTCAAGACAACATTTTCAATTTCTCTATTCATCGAGAACCTCAGGAGTATGGCGCTCTGAGCGAAATCACACACAACAAATAACAATGAACACTCGCGCGCAAACCAAGCGTTAGCTCAAATGAGGAATGACGATGTTTAACGGACTTGAACAGGGAATCATCGACCAATCAACTTATGATCGAACGGTTCGGCGATTCGGCGAAATGAACTGCCGCTTGCCTAAGTGGTCGGAACTGACGCGACCGGACTCAATCGACACTGCCCTTCAGCAGCGACTTGAGCAGATTGATCCCGATTCGCCGGTGACCGAAAACCTGTTTCGAGTCCACTGGTACAACGGCTTGGACCGAAAGCAACGAGAGACTGTGCCCGGTCACCTTGTCCTGCCCCCCGCCCTGACCGGTTGTGACGCCACAATTATTGTTGCATTAGGTTACCGATTTCCGATGATTCGGGCGCACAAAGTCTTAGCCGCTTACGGTTGCCTGGCCCCACGTCTGATTACCGGCCAATTCGATATCGATCGACAGCGTGCAGTTTGGCCATCGACTGGCAACTACTGTCGTGGCGGCGTCGCGATATCAACAATTCTCGGTTGCCGGAGCACTGCGGTCCTCCCCGAAGGCATGAGCCGAGAACGTTTCGAATGGTTAGAAAACTGGGTAGTCGACAAGAACGACATCATTCGAACGCCAGGATCAGAAAGCAATGTTAAGGAAATTTATGACACATGTAACGAACTCGAGAAAGATCCAGACAACGTTATCCTGAATCAGTTCAGCGAATTTGGTAATTACATCGTGCACCGTGCGGTGACTGGCCCCGCACTGGAAACTATTTTTTCCGCTGTTAACAAAGATGGCAACCTCACGCCACGGTGCTATGTAGCTGCATCAGGCTCGGGCGGCACTCTGGCAGCGGGCGACTATCTTAAACAAGCGCTCGGCACCCGCACAGGAGTTGTTGAGGCACTGGAATGCCCCACCTTGCTGTACAACGGGTATGGCGAACACAACATTCAGGGAATTGGGGATAAGCATGTTCCTTTGATCCACAATGTCTTTAATACCGATTTTGTGATTGGCATACCGGATGCCGCCTCAGATGGACTGAATTTGCTGTTTAACACGACAGGCGGGCAGTCCTATCTCACGACCGAGAAACAGTTTGATCCAACGCTAATCAACAGCCTTCGGCATCTGGGCTTGTCAGCCATTGCAAACATCCTGGCCTCGATAAAGCTGGCTAAATACCTTGATCTGGGTGCTGCCGATGCTGTACTCACCGTCGCGACCGATGGCGCCGAACTGTATACAACAGAACTCGAAAAACCCTCAACCTATATTCAGGATAACCATTTACCGATCAGCGCAGCGGCTGAACTATTCGGTCGTTACCTACTGGGGACAGCTACCGATCACGTGCTTGAGCTCGATCAACGAAGTCGCGAACGTATATTCAACCTGGGGTATTACACCTGGGTAGAACAACAAAACATCAGCATAGAGGCCTTTGACAGTCGCCGAAACCCACAATTCTGGAATCACCTAATGGATTTGGTACCCATCTGGGATCGCTTAGTTGATCAATTTAATGACGCCACCGGAACCTCACACGCCGACTGACAGTTCCCCGGTGGAGAAGCCCGTTTAGGCATCAAGGCTGCGGCTGGTCATCAGCAAATTGACCTACATAGTTTTTTCGTGGCGGCATCGCATAACCGCCTATCTTGCTGGTCTTGAGACCCTGGGCAACCAGTCCCTCGACCTGTTTCACCGCGGCCGCTACACCATCGATTACCGGCAATCCAAAATCGACACTTAGTCGCTTAGCGAGATCAGCCATGCCTGCACAGCCAAGCACAATCGCTTCGGCACCGTCTTCGCGGACAGCAGCTTCAATTTCTGCGCGAATCAGAGCCTCGCCTTCGCCACCTCCCTCTTCCAGTCCCAGCACTGGTATATCGGCCGCACGCACTCGTTTACAAAAATTATCTCGACCATAACGACGCAGCACCTTCTCAATTGCTGGAATCGAACTCGGTAAGGTCGTGACGATGGCAAACGATCCAGCAACCATGCTGGCCACATAAACCGATGCCTCACAGATACCCACCACCGGGGCGGTTGCAACATTTCTAGCTGCATCCAGACCCACATCGTCGAAACAGGCAATAATGTAGCCAGCCACCCCTTGTGATTCACCACGCCGTATTTCACGCAACAAACCAGGCACGGCAAACGCTTCGTCATAATAACCTTCAATACTGGCTGGCCCATCGGCCGGATTGATAGCGGTAATCACCGTCCCAGTCGCCGCGACCTCTTGCGCGGCACGCCCGATTTTCTCCGTCATCGACGCAGTAGTGTTGGGATTGATAATCCTGATCTCCATCACACCATTCCCTCCCCGGCATCTGTGCCATGCGCTGATCGGCGCCTCTGCAGATACATAACCAGACCCAACGTGCTAAAGATAATAGCGAATGACACCGCCAGAGTGACCGTACCCAATGCATAAATCTCGGGTGTCGTTACCGTGGTAGTCAAGCCTTGGAGATCCAGCGGCAATGTGTTTGTAGAACCAGCAGCCTGCTGCGTACGTGCCAGTTCATCGTAAGACAGAGTAAATCCAAACAAAGCCACACCAATCAGGCTTGGAACAATAATCGGGATCACTACATACCGGATAGTCTGCCAGGGATTCGCCCCAAGATCGCGCGCCGCCTCCTCGTGAGCCGGATTAAAACGATTGAAAACAGCAAACATAATTAACAGTCCAAATGGCAATGTCCAGGTCAAATGCGCGCCAAGTGCCGAAGTAAACAAGCCCATGGTGGTCTGAAACTCATCATTAACGTAAGCAATGTCGTAACGTTCACCGAACCACATCACAACGTTATCCAATAACTGGAACTGCAATCCAATACCGAGGCTAACCACAATTGATGGCACAATTAAACTCGACACAACCACAAAAAAAACAAACGACGCCCCAAAAAACCGCTGACGAAATGCCAAACCAGCCGCCAGTGCTAAAACAACGGTAGACAGCATCACCACCAGACCTAATCCAACGGAACGGCGAAACGCACGCCAAATATCGATCACTCCGACACCTTCCCACAACCGCTCAAACCAGAATACCGAGATCCCGTTCATGGGAAAAGTCAGACCACCCTCTGGCCCCTGAAACGACAACAGTACAATAATGACCATGGGTCCGTAGAGAAAAACAATAAACGCGGTAAACACCGTTGCCAGAAAATAAAAGCTTCGCGTCCGTGTAGCACTGCGCACCGCTATAGCTCCTTACGAATGTCAACAACACGGGTAAGGCCGTAGATAATCATCAAAACTGCCGCCAAAAGTATCACAGCGTTAGCTGCTGCGGCAGGAAACTGCAGGTATTGCATTTCTACATGGATCACTTTCCCGATCGAGGCAATCTGCTGACCACCCATAATACCGATGGTAATGAAATCACCCATGATGATCGTAATCACAAAGATTGAGCCAATAGCGATACCGGGCCGACACAAGGGAATAACCACGTTCACCAACGTCTGCCAACCGCTCGCGCCGGCATCATAAGCCGCTTCCAGCAGTGATTCGTCGATCCTTAACATGGAATTAAAAATCGGTACGATCATAAACAACGTGTACAGATGAACGAAAGCCAAAATCACAGAAAATTCCGAATAAAGCAACCAATCCAGACGCTGATCGATCAGCCCCACGTCTAACAAACCCTGGTTAACCAATCCATTGCGTCCCAGTAATGGAATCCACGAAATCATGCGTATCACGTTGGATGTCCAGAACGGTATCGTGCATAACAAAAACAAAACAATCTGCATGGTCATGGTGCGTACATGAAACCGCAGAAAATAAGACACCGTAAAGCCGATCACCAGCGTGAGCAACCAAACTATAAAACTGAACTTGAAGGTACTCCAATAGGTCTTAAAGGTCATGCACAGATCAGGTAACCCCGTAATGCATCCCTCGAAAATCTCTTGGTAATTTCGAAACGTGAAGTCAGGGATAATCGCGTACTCGGTGTAATCCCAAAAACTAACTATCAACGTTAAAACCAGCGGCACGATAAAAAAGACCAGAAACACTATCCCTAATGGTGCCACCTGGAGGAGTGGCCTGCTATTCCACCGCTTCAACGAACACCTTCCCATTCATCTTCAACGGACAGCATCCTTTTCCCACCCAGAAAATGAATATCCGACTGAATCCACGACACCACAACCCGATCGCCTATCTGAACAGGCATCTGGTTAAAAACATCCTCTGTCAGGATTACCGTTAACTCCCCGGTATCCGGCGCCTTCAGCCCGAGCTTTACCCAGGCCCCCTGGTACTCAACCAGACCCACATCGCTGGTAACTGAATTGGTCAGAGTCGTATCGCCAGGGCGACTGAGCGCGATCTTGTCGCTACGGACCGCAAAAGACACTGAAGCGCCTGGCGACAGGTCAGCAACAGGTGCCAGATAGGTCGTGCCCTCGTTACCGTTAAGGCGGGTCCCCGTTTCTGTACTCTCAGCTACGGTCGCGTTGAAAACATTGTGTCCACCAATAAAACGGGCGACAAACTGACTCGCAGGTCGGTTATAAACCCCCTGCGGCGTATCAATCTGTTCGATCTCTCCCTCGTTCATGACCACGACCATATCAGCCAGGGCCATAGCCTCCTCTTGCGAATGCGTAACGTGAACAAAAGTCATCCCGAGTTCCAACTGCAGACGCCTTAACTCGTCACGCATCCTGACACGTAAAAACGGATCCAATGCCGACAGGGGTTCATCAAGTAGTAGCACACTGGGGTTGGTTACGAGTGCTCTTGCAAGCGCCACTCGCTGCTGCTGCCCACCGGACAATTGGCTTGGCAGACGTTTCTCATAAGCCCCCATATGCACTAACGATAATAGTTCTCGTGCTCGAGCATGGCGCGCCACCTTGGGCCTGCCCTGCATTCGCAGACTGAAGGCAACATTGTCCAGACAGTTCAGATGTGGGAACAACGCATAATCCTGAAACATCATCGCGGTGGGTCGATCAGAAGGTGCAAGTTTGTTCATACACTTACCATCAATGTGTATCTCACCCTCTGAAATCTGTTCGTGTCCTGCGATCATCCTCAGAGTAGATGTTTTCCCGCATCCACTTGGGCCAACCAGGCAACAGTACTGTCCTGCCGGAATCTCGAGGTCGACCTGCTTCAGCGCCACTGCGTCGCCATAGACTTTCGTCAGGTCGGTCAGTCGGCAGTGTCCTATGCGATCCATAAATTCACCCTCTTTGCGGCGACTCCTCCTGACGGCCATCACCATTGGCCACGCAAATCATAAGCGCTTGCGCCCCATGAGTGGATCTGACACCAATGTGATAGTCAACACCCCACTATCGTGAAACAGGAACGTTGCTTCGGTGATTACTTGGCGCAACTGGCCAACCAATATCAGGAAGAATTAAAAACAGGCTGGAGCAGGGATTCCCCTGCCCCAGCCTGCGTGACTCATCTTACGCAGCGACGAATTCGTTCCATTTCTTGACCATGTAACGATTTTCATCCATCACCGCATTCCAACAGGCGACTGCACCCATACGCGCATCGAAGGAACCACCATCCCTGATCTTGCCAGCTTTTTCCATCACGCTGCCATCCGGTCCCTTGATATCCTGAGTCGCTGCCTTTCCCAGCATCCAATAGTCCCATTCATAGGATTCCATGTGCTGCTTTGCGGTATCCATGACACCCGAGTAGTAACCCTGTCGGAAAAGAAATGCACCTGCCCAACCTGAGGTATACCAATTAACAAATTCGTAGGCTGCATCAAGTTTCCTACCTTTTAAAGTTCGGGGAAAAGCCATGCCTGCACCCCATGCACGTGCACCTTCTTTAAGCGGCTGATAAATACACGGAATACCCATTGACCGCACTTTAGTCACCGCCGGTGACCACATCGACTGAATAACAACCTCGCCTGACGCCATCAGGTTGACAGACTGGTTAAATTCATTCCATAACGCGCGGAATTGACCCGCTTTTTTCGCCTCGATAAGAATATTGATCGTCAGATCAATCTCCTTCTTGGTCATGTTGCCTTTGTCTGGAAAGGTGTATTCCCCCATAGACTCAACGACCATTGCAGCATCCATAATGCCAATCGACGGAATATTCAGAATTGATGCTTTGCCCTTAAATTCCGGATTAAGCAACTCATGCCAATGCTCGATCGGCCGACCGATAAGGTCCGGTCGAATTCCAAGGGTGTCGGCGTTATAGGTTGTCGGCATCAAAGTCGCCCAGCGAGTCGGACTGCTGGAAAACTTCTTGCTTTTCTGACCATCCAGATACATCACAGTAATCGGCGCCGTACCCTGAGCTCCAATCTTCTTACCCGCGACTTCTCCCTTGGTCCAGGCGGTGGTCACATTGTCCCATTGCGTCAGGCGCTTGGTATCCATCGGCTGCATCTGCCCCGAGGGCACAATCTTTTTCACCATCCACAATTCCGGTTCCATAATGTCGAAACTGTTGGGCTGCGTCACCGCCTTTTTTACTTCCTCATCAGAAGTCACTGTCATGTAATCAATTGTGATGCCCAGGTCTTCCTTTGCCTTGGCCGCGATCTGGCTATGCTGAGACACACCGGTCGCCATATAACGCAGGGTGATTGGCTCCGACGCATGGACGTAAGGAAAACCGGTGATGATGCCAGTGCCTGCAACGGCCCCTGCAGCAGCTCCCTTGATCACCCGCCGCCGCGATACGTCCACTGATTCATCGGCGGTTTGTTTTTTAACCACTTTATCTGTCATAACTCTAGCTCCTTGAATTAACTTGACTGACTTCTAATGGTGCAATGCCCCGACGCAGTGGCAGCCGTCAATATCGAGTCTATGAACGGACTCAACGGGCACAGCCGCTGGTATAGATGGTCGGTCGACCAAGACGGCCCAAACCAGCACGTACCCACTCTCCGCAACAAAAAAAAGGAACCTCTCGGGCTCCTTGGTTTACACACCAAAAAAAAGGAACCTCTCGGGTTCCTTGGTTTCCACATCTTCATGATAAATGCCGCATTTCAAGAACGTGAGTCTATCGATGTACAGAGCTCGCTTCAAGTGTATTCGACCTTATATCCTGCCCAATCAAAGAACCGGGAGCAACAGCCACAAGCCCAACCTAGCCGGCGCCACGCACAAGTGACGGCCGGAGTCCAGACTTCGCAACCTCGATGAGATTAGATGGTTTAGATTGACGTTTACGTAAACGTCAATCTAAACTCCTCTCCAGGCAACACCTCCATCAAGCAGAATAATCGTCTTACGATACAGCGCGGCTACGGAGCACACGAGATGAGCACAGTCACCTACCCCACGCTGGGCTTTGCCTTGGGCGAAACCTGTGACCTGCTGCGCGACACGGTGCACGATTTTGCCCAAACCGAGATCGCGCCGAGAGCCGCAGCGATTGATCGCGACAATAATTTTCCTGCCGATCTCTGGCGTAAGTTTGGCACCCTTGGACTGCTGGGTATCACGGTTGAAGCTGAATACGGAGGGGCTGGTATGGGTTACCTGGAGCACACGGTGGCGATGGAGGAAATCAGTCGCGCATCTGCGGCTGTCGGTCTTTCGTATGGTGCTCACTCAAACCTCTGCGTCAACCAAATCCGCCGGAATGGAACCGACGAGCAGAAGCGCAAGTATTTGCCTAACCTGATCAGTGGGGACCACATCGGCGCACTGGCCATGAGCGAGCCAGGTAGCGGTTCAGATGTGGTCAGCATGCGCCTGCGGGCCGATCACCACCAAGGGCATTTCGTCCTGAATGGCAACAAGATGTGGATCACAAACGGGCCCGACGCTGACGTCTTCGTCATCTATGCCAAAACTTCAGTCGATGCCGGATCACGCGGCATCACAGCATTTATCGTCGAGCGTTCATTTCCCGGATTCTCCACCACCGCCAAACTTGACAAACTTGGCATGCGGGGATCAAACACCGGCGAATTAGTTTTTGAAAACTGTGCGGTGCCAGAAGAAAACGTACTTGGAGAAGTTGACAAGGGAGTCGCCGTTCTGATGAGCGGACTTGATTACGAACGAGCCATGTTGGCTGGCGGTCCAGTAGGGCTGATGCAAAGTTGCCTTGATGTCGTGGTCCCCTATATCCATGAACGTCAACAATTCGGCACACCGATTGGTGAGTTCCAGTTAATGCAAGGGAAACTTGCCGACATGTACACAACGCTTAGTGCATGCCGTGCCTACGTCTATGCTGTCGCCGCTGCCTGCGACCGTGGCGAAGCTACCCGCAAGGATGCCGCAGGCGCCATCCTGTATGCCTCCGAAAAGGCAACCTGGATGGCACTGGAATCGATTCAGGCACTCGGCGGCAACGGCTATATCAATGATTACCCAACCGGGCGCTTCCTGCGGGATGCCAAACTATACGAAATCGGTGCTGGAACCAGCGAAATTCGCCGGATGCTGATTGGTCGCGAACTGTTTGAGGAAACCACTTAATGGGTATTCAAACAGACACCAACAACAAGGAATTGCAATATGACCGATGATCCAATCGTTGTCGTGGGCGCTGCGCGCACACCAATAGGCGGTTTTCAGGGCGTATTGACAGGCGCCAGCGGGCCGCATCTCGGAGCCAGCGCCATTGAGGCCGCATTGGATCGATCCGGGATTGCGGTCGATACGATAGATGAAGTCTTGATGGGCTGTGTTTTGGCCGCAGGTCAGGGCCAAGCACCGGCGCGCCAAGCGGCCCTAGGTGCGGGCTTACCCCTCGGTGTCGGCTGTACCACCGTCAACAAGATGTGTGGCTCGGGAATGAAAGCGGTGATGCTCGCCCACGACCAAATTCAGGCAGGCAGTTCAACCATCGTTATCGCTGGCGGCCAAGAAAGCATGACTAACGCACCTTACCTTTTGCCTCGTGCGCGTGGCGGACTGCGCCTCGGACATGCCGACGTTATCGATCACATGTTTCTCGACGGCTTAGAGGATGCCTACGAATCGGGGCGCCTGATGGGTTCATTTGCCGAAGATTGTGCGGACCATTACAGCTTCACTCGAGAGGATCAAGATGATTATGCGATCGAATCACTGACCCGTGCCACCGAAGCGATTGAAAGCGGCGCCTTTGCGAACCAGATCACACGAGTTACTGTCAGCACACGTAAGGGAGATGTGACAGTTGATACTGACGAGCAACCGCAGACAGCAAACATTGAGAAAATCCCTCAATTGAAACCCGCATTCCGCAAAGGTGGGACAGTGACACCCGCGAACTCCAGTTCAATCTCAGACGGTGCGGCTGCCCTTGTATTGATGCGTCTTTCTGAGGCCGAGCGTGGCGGGCACGTTCCGTTAGCAAAAATTCTCGGTCATCATTCGTTTGCCCACGAATCTAGCTGGTTTACCACGGCACCCATATCAGCGGTACAACAGCTACTTGACCGCCTCGGACGGAAAACGACGGATATCGACCTCTACGAGATCAACGAAGCTTTCGCCGTGGTGCCTATGGCCGCGATGACCGAACTCGGCTTGCCACACGATATCGTTAATATTCACGGTGGTGCATGTGCCTTGGGGCATCCGATCGGCGCCTCCGGCGCCCGTATTATTGTCACATTGCTGGCTTCACTTGAAGAGAAAGGCCTCACAACTGGCGTTGCTTCTCTGTGCATCGGTGGTGGGGAGGCAACCGCCATGGCCTTTGAACGAATCAGTTGAATCATTTCGACACAATTAATAACCCTCTTACCCGCTGAGCCGATGTCATTTCACCCTATCGGCTATCAGATACGCTATGCCTCTATTCACTAGCCAACTTAATACCCAAAGCGATACGTATCGGGAGAACCACGCGGCGCTTACCCATGCCGTTTCAGATCTGCGAAAAACCGTAGCCGGCATTGCACTCGGAGGTAACAAGAGAGCGCGCGAAAAACACACTGAACGAGGTAAGCTGTTACCACGAGATCGCGTCGGTCAGTTGCTTGATGCAGGGTCTCCTTTTCTCGAATTTTCACAGCTGGCTGGACACGACCTATACGACGATATAGTCCCTGCAGGCGGCCTGATCACCGGAATTGGCCGCGTTTCAGGGCGCGAGTGCGTCATTATTGCCAACGATGCCACCGTCAAAGGCGGGACCTATTACCCGATCACTGTCAAGAAACACCTTCGCGCCCAAGACATAGCCCAAGCTAATCGCCTGCCATGTATTTACCTGGTCGATTCCGGGGGCGCCTTTCTGCCACTGCAAGATCAGGTATTCCCCGATCGAGATCACTTTGGCCGGAGTTTTTTCAATCAGGCCAATATGTCTGCTGCTGGCATCCCGCAGATTGCTGTTGTGATGGGTTCCTGCACAGCCGGCGGTGCCTATGTGCCCGCGATGTCTGATGAAACGGTCATCGTCCGAAACCAGGGGACTATTTTTCTCGGAGGGCCTCCGCTGGTTAAAGCAGCCACAGGTGAGACGGTCAGCGCGGAAGACCTTGGGGGAGCCGAGGTTCACACAAAGCACTCGGGCGTCGCCGATTACCTGGCTGATAACGATCACCATGCATTGGCCATCACGCGTCGGATCGTTGCAAACCTCGGTCCTCCGACGGATCTGCCAGCGTCTGACCCACCCGTCGATCCGCTCTATTCAGCAGACGAACTTTACGGCGTCATCCCAGCGGATCCCCGCCATCCTTACGATGTGAGGGAAGTTATCTGCCGCATCGTAGATGGCAGTGATTTTGATGAATTTAAAGCACTCTATGGCACAACGCTGGTCTGTGCCTTCGCGAAACTGTCCGGGCGATTGGTTGGGATTGTCGCCAATAACGGCGTGCTGTACTCCGAATCAGCTCTGAAGGGTGCACACTTTATCGAACTGTGCAGCCAGCGCGGAATTCCGCTCGTTTTCCTTCAGAACATCACCGGCTTCATGATTGGCCAACATTACGAAAAAACCGGCATCGCCAAAGACGGAGCAAAAATGGTGACCGCCGTTGCCTGCGCCCAGGTTCCCAAGTTCACCATCATTATTGGGGGAAGTTTTGGCGCGGGCAACTACGGCATGTGTGGGCGCGCTTATGATCCGCGCTTCCTGTGGATGTGGCCGAACGCCCGTATTTCGGTGATGGGTGGCACCATGGCATCGGAAGTTCTGGCACAGGTCCGATCTGAAAATGCGATGCGTCGCCAGGAACCCTGGTCGGAAACAGCTGAGACGGAATTTAAATCGGCCATAGAGCAACAATATGAAAAGCAAGGGCATCCGTACTATGCCTCCGCTCGTCTGTGGGACGATGGCGTCATTGATCCTGCCGATACGCGGCGAATTCTGTCGCTGGCTCTTCACGCGGCATTGCAGGCCCCTATCCAACCCACACGCTTTGGCGTCTTCCGGATGTAAATTATGAGTAACCTTTCCCTGGCAACGGATCCAAGGGGTGTTGCGCTGCTGACCCTGAATCGGCCCGAAGTTCATAATGCCTTTGATGATGCGTTAATCAGTTCGCTTCTCGAAGCATTACGCAGACTCAGTGAAGATTCCAGCGTCCGGGTATTGTGCCTCACGGGTGCAGGTGCGAGTTTTTCTGCCGGCGCTGACCTCAACTGGATGCGCCGCGCAGCAGATTTCAGTGAAGAAGAAAACATCGCAGACGCACACCGGCTGGCTGCCATGCTCCGCACGCTGGACGAGTTTCCGTGCCCAACATTGGCCCTGGTCAACGGTGCGGCATTTGGCGGTGGTATTGGATTGGTCGCGGCCTGCGACATCGCTATTGCCAGTACGCAAGCCCGATTCTCTCTATCAGAGGTACGACTGGGTCTTGTACCGGCCACCATTAGCCCCTATGTGATTGCTGCGATAGGTCAACGCGCTGCGCGCCGCTTTTATTTGACCGGTGAAAGATTTGATGCCAACACTGCATATTTGATAAATCTGGTACATGAGGTAGTCCCACACGACGAACTGCAAGCCACTGGAGAGAAAATGATGGATACCCTGCTGAGCGGGGGCCCCAAGGCACAGGCTGTCGCAAAAAACCTGATAAAAGAAACCGCTCCCGCGAGGGATCGCGATTACCTCGATGCGTGGACAGCCCGGCTTATCGCTGAGATCCGGCAAACCGATGAGGCGGCCGAAGGGTTGGCTGCATTCTTCGACAAGCGCCCGGCGACCTGGAAAACCTAGCGCTAATGTTTGACAAATTGCTGGTCGCGAACCGCGGAGAGATCGCGTGCCGGATCATGCGCACAGCCCAACGCCTGGGGATTTCGTGCACCGCTATTTATTCTGATAGCGATCAGACAGCGCTTCATGTGAAGCAGGCAGACGAGGCGTTTCGGGTAGGTCCCAACGCTGCTACTGACAGCTACCTTAGCACTGAGCACATCATTGACGCGGTACGACGCTCCAACGCCAATGCGGTGCATCCTGGCTATGGTTTTTTATCAGAGGATCCGCTTTTCGCCGCAGCGTGCATTGAAGCAGGGGCCATCTTTGTCGGCCCGACGCCGGCTCAGATTGAGATGATGGCCAATAAAGCGACGGCAAGAAAAGAAATGGAATCCATTGGCGTTCCCGTCGTACCGGGTTATCACGGACCGCAACAGGACAACACCGCACTGATTAAGCAGATCCACAAGATTGGATTCCCTGTTATCGTCAAACCCAGTGCCGGTGGCGGCGGTAAGGGCATGCGCGTCGCGGCAACCGGTGATGACCTCGACCACCTTCTCGATACTTGCCGAAGAGAGGCATTATCTGCCTTTAACGATGCTGGATTAATCATCGAACGATTTCTTGAGAATCCTCGACATATAGAAGTGCAGGTCTTTGGCGACACCTACGGGAACACCGTTCATTTCTATGAACGGGATTGCTCTTTGCAGCGACGCCATCAAAAAGTTATCGAAGAAGCACCGGCCCGAGAATTGTCATCGCGTGTACGCGAGGGCTTGATAGCTTGTGCACTGACAGTCACAAAGGCCATCGACTACCACGGGGCGGGTACCGTTGAATTCCTGGTTAAAGATGAACTGTTTTATTTCATCGAAATGAATACCCGTCTACAAGTAGAGCACCCAGTGACCGAACTGATCACCCAAACAGACCTGGTCGAATGGCAACTTCGTGTGGCTGCGGGCCAACCGTTACCGATGACTCAAGAGGAGATTCACTGTCGGGGACATGCCGTTCAGGCACGCCTGTACGCCGAAGATCCGACCCGCGATTTCTTACCCACCGGTGGCGAGGTGGTTTTTGCCCAGTTCCCACAACCCCGCGCCGGGATTCGAGTCGACAACGGCGTTAAGGCTGGCGACGTGATTGGAATCGACTACGACCCGATGATCGCCAAAATTATTGCCTACGATAGCGACGCCACCACGGCCTGGTCAAAATTGCACAAGGCTTTGACGCAGACCTGGCTAGCCGGACCGAAAACAAACCTTTCCTTTCTCAGTAACTTGTCCAACGCCGGACTTTCTGGTATCGACCTATTCGATACAGGCTTTATTTCGCGCCACCACAACAAATTAACCGCAGGACCTGACCCCAACAACCCCGCTATCCAACGTATTGCCTGCTGGCTGTTATACACACTGGGACTGCGCGCAGCCGCAGCACAGACATTGGACACAGCATGGCAATCAAACGATGGCTGGAGAACCAACCTGCCTGCAGAAATCCACTTCCGCTTTCTGCTCGATGAACAGCTAATTGACTTGAGTGCCTGTCCCATTGATGCAAACCAACTCAGTTTTGTGGGTGAGCAAACAACCCATTCAGTTGCGGGAGAGTGGTTGACAGCCAATCGACTGAAAGTGACTGACAGTGATGACCCTTCTTTGGAAATCACTGCCGTCGAGCGTACCACGGGATATTATTTAGGCATGAGTGGCCACTTCTTTCGTCTTGTGGTAACCGATGGGCTGACCACGCAGGTAGACAAGGCTATTACATCAGGTAATGTCAATGCACCCATGGCGGGACGAGTCATCGATGTACGAGCAACCCCGGGTATGCAAGTCCAAGCCGGGACCATCCTGGTGGTCATTGAAGCCATGAAGATGGAGCATCATTTAGCCTCCCCCATCACTGGACACATAGCATCGATCGAAACTTCGATTGGCCAGCTCGTCAGCGAAGCACACACCCTCGTCAAAGTTACTCCGCTAGAATCGCTAGATTAATAGGGCACCGCGCACCTTAAGTACTGGACATACACTAATCATGATAAACCAGTAAAATGCACACTGCTTTCGACAGGCTGCTCTCAACATGACACACCGCCGCGATGCCCGCCGAGACTGCGTCTCTGTGACTGTCGACGGGGTGACCATTGGTGGACAAGCGCCCATCGCCGTCCAGTCGATGACTAACACCTTGACTGCGGACATTGACCACACGGTTACACAAGTGCAAGCGCTTGCTGATGCCGGTTCAGATCTGGTTCGTATTACTGTCGATACCGAGGAAGCGGCTTCAGCAGTTGGCATCATCCGCCGAAACCTTGATGCTAACGGCTATCACGTACCCTTGGTTGGTGATTTCCATTACAACGGACATCGACTACTTGCAAAGTTCCCCGATTGTGCGGCATCACTCAGCAAATATCGCATCAACCCGGGCAACGTCGGCCAGGGCAGCAAGCGAGACAGCCAGTTTGCCGAAATGATCTCGATTGCTCGACACCATCGCAAACCCATTCGAATCGGGGTTAACTGGGGATCGTTGGATCAGAACCTCCTTGCGCGATTGCTCGATGAAAATGCGGCCTTGCCCAATCCTCGCAGCCTGAGTCGCGTCACTTGTGATGCGCTGGTCACCTCGGCGATTGAAAGTGCGCACTTTGCTGAACACGAGGGTCTCCCTCACGACGCTATTGTGCTGTCAGCCAAAGTCAGTTCAGTACAAGACTTGATTGCCGTGTATCGTGACCTTGCCACGAAATGTGATTATCCCCTTCATCTTGGCTTAACCGAAGCCGGCATGGGGGATAAAGGTGTTGTGTCATCTACCGCCGCCCTGGCGGTCCTCTTACAGGAAGGCATTGGTGACACCATTCGTATTTCACTCACACCAGACCCCGGTGGTGATCGCCGTCGCGAAGTGCGGATCGCGCAGGAAATTCTGCAGAATATGGGTATTCGTTCTTTTACACCGCAGGTCATCGCCTGCCCGGGCTGTGGCAGAACCAGCAGTGACGTGTTTCAGCATCTCGCTCAAGATATCGAACGGCACCTGCGCTCATGCATGCCGCGATGGCAACGCATCTACCCGGGCGTCGAGGAGTTATCCGTAGCGGTGATGGGATGCGTCGTTAACGGGCCAGGCGAAAGTCGTCATGCTGACATTGGCATCAGTCTGCCGTGAAACGGTGAACGATCTGTCGCTCCGGTTTACGAAGACGGAAAAAAGACAGTCACACTCAAAGGAGATGACATTGCAGATCAATTCAAGCAACGACTTGAGCAATACGTCATGGCTCGCTATGGGCAACCAAGGCCAGCGAACACTGTAGCCTAAGTTACCGTGACCCCACAGGCAGTCAGAAAGCCCAATTACACTTCGTCAACAAACCAATTCAACCGGTGAAACGGCGAAATACCAGCGTACAGTTAGTCCCACCGAATCCGAAGCTGTTTGACATCACCTGATTAAGGCCCGCATCAACCTGAAGTTCGCGAACAATGGGATAACCTTCAGCCATCGGGTCAAGTTCCTGGATATTAGCCGACGCACTGATAAAGTCCTCACGCAGCATTAACAAGGCATAGACTGCCTCATTCACCCCCGCCGCACCCAGGGCATGCCCTGTCAAAGATTTTGTCGAAGAAATGCTTGGCATCTGATCTCCAAAAACCTGTCGAATCGCCCCGAGTTCAGCGATATCACCGACCGGGGTGCTCGTACCATGCGCATTCAGATAATCGATTGGACCATCGACATTTTGCAGCGCCTGCACCATACAGCGGGCAGCCCCATCACCCGAGGGCTGCACCATGTCATGGCCATCAGAAGTCGCGCCATAACCAACCAATTCAGCATATACTGGAGCACCACGTGCCTCAGCATGTGATAAAGATTCCAACACTAATACCCCGGCTCCGCCCGAAATGACGAACCCATCGCGGTTGGCATCGTAAGCCCGCGATGCACTTTCTGGTCTATCGTTATAACTGGACGACAGTGCACCCATGGCGTCAAACATAACGGAAGTCGACCAATGGACTTCTTCGCCACCCCCAGCAAAAACCACGTCCTGTTTCCCCATTTGTATCAGTTCAGCGGCATTGCCGATGCAATGCGCACTCGTCGCACAGGCAGAACTGATGGCGTATGACACTCCCCGAATCTTATAGGCAGTGCCGAGACAGGCTGTCGCAGTACTCGCCATCGTGCGAGTCACACGGTAGGGCCCAACCCGCTTGACACCCCGCTGGCGCAACAGATCTGCGCCTTCAACAATATTTGCAGGCGATCCGCCACCAGACCCCATGACAAGGCCCGTCCGCAAATCGGATATCTGTTCCTGAGTCAAACCGGAGTTGCTCACAGCTTCTTCCATAGCTAGGTAGTTGTAAGCCGCAGCATCCCCCATGAAGCGTTTCAATTTCCGATCAATCTGCTGATCAAGATCTACTTCAATATCACCGTGAATATGCGAGCGGAATCCTAGATCAGCATATGCCTGACTAAATCGAATACCGGACTGTCCTTTTCTGAGTGCCTCTGAAACCGCTTGGCAACCAACACCGACACTCGAAACAATGCCAAGACCTGTTACCACCACACGTGGAATCTCACTCATAGACTTTCTAACTCCTTAAACAAACCTACTCGCAGGTCCTTTCCCGTATAAATCTCCCGATCATCAACCGCGACAATTCCGTCCGCAATACCGATATATAACTTTCCCGTCAGCATTCGTTTTATAGACACTCGATAGACCAATTTTTTGCAATCCGGCGTGATTTGCCCGGTAAACCGGATGACTCCTGACCCCAGCGCGCGACCATGACCCTTGCCTCCAGACCAACCGAGGTAAAACCCCACCAATTGCCACAGTGCGTCTGCCCCCAAACAGCCCGGCATGACCGGATCCCCAACGAAATGGCATTGAAAGAACCATAGATCTGGGTTGAGATCATATTCAGCGACAACTTCTCCCTTTCCATACTCGCCGCCTTCTTCAGATATATGCACAATACGATCAAACATCAGCATTGGCGGCATAGGCAGTTGGGCATTACCCAGACCAAAGAGTTCTCCGCGCGCGCACGACAATAACTCTTCTCGATTAAATTGATGCTGAACAGTCATTGAACCTATCTGCTGTGTGCAACCCCGCGGTAATCTTAAGCACTGTTAACTGAATTCTACGACCTGGCGAAGCTGCGACCAACCATCTCTTTGGCCTCTTTTCACCACAGGCCCTTCCATTACGATCCAATGAGAATTATGTGCAATCGCCTGGGGCCATGAGCCCCATACTCAATGGCCTGTTCAACATCGCCGGTCTTAGAGGGTCCGGTAATAAGGCTTACCGTACGTGGCAATCGCGCCAATTCCTCGCGCAACAAAGTCCAGACATCTTCCTGGTAGCGAACAATTCGTTTGATATCAAGCAACACAATTTGGTCATCAGGCAGATAATTATGAGATGCCGGTGCAGAGGGTGCCGACAATAAAACAAGGGTGCCTGTTTCTGCGATGCCAGCAAAAGCCTCAGATATCGACACTTTATCCAACTTCACCGCTGGCCGACGTTCGACCGTGCACTCATTCGGCCACGATAAGGCATCGATCAGTTTGCCAGACCCCGTCACAACATTGGGCGTAATGGAATGTCGGTCAAGATAAGCTACGACTGCGTCCATCACATCATTCGGCGCGTCTACCCAATCATACGTCCCATGCACTGCGCAATGTTTTGCAAGAAATCTCGCAATGACCTCCTCGCTATAGATGGGTCGAACGGAGATGCGGTGCGAGGCGATCCTATCGTGCAGTGATTGCTGAACAGACCAGGCCGCTGGCCCAGTGCGCTTCAGGGCACCGCGAATTCGCCGAAGCACTTCAGCTCGAGAATCATTCATGGTTTTGCCCGCTTGCGTTTTTGCCACTGCTGCTGGAACGTAGACCCAGTTGGTGCTGGAAAGTCTCGTACTACAGTCCACCCTCTTCCAAACGGCAGTTTTTCAAAGGCCCCTCGATGACGACCCAGATAACTGAGTAATCGAACCGGCAGCGCCATCACCGCGTGGTAAAAACGCGGGCGGCGTGCCAACCATGCCCACATCGACACAATCTGACGATTCAGCCCACTGCCAAGGCGACGTTGATTCTGCCGTACACGATGTTGTCGAAGGAAATCAGGCAATGGAATTCTGACCGGACATACCTCCTGGCAGCGACCGTTCAGTGTGCAGGCATTAGGGAGATCATATGCGTTATCCAGACCAGTCATTAACGGAGTCAATACTGCCCCCATAGGACCCGTATAGATCCATCCATAACTGTGCCCACCGATTGCCGTATACACTGGACAATGATTAAGACAAGCGCCACAACGAATACACCGAAGCATCGACCGATAGTTCCCAGCAAGCATCGCTGATCGGCCATTGTCGACCAGAACAACATGATATTCCTCAGGCCCCTCTGGATCGTCATCTCGGCGAGGGCCTGTGTACAAAGTGGTGTACGCAGACATCTCTTGCCCTGTCGCACTACGCGCCAGCAGTCTCAAGAAGACAGATAAATCCTCCAGTGAAGGAATGACCTTCTCGATGCCCGCCGTGATGATTTGGACCCGCGGTAGACAGCTTGTCAGGTCTCCGTTGCCCTCGTTTGTGACAATAACGTTTGACCCTGTCTCAGCCACAAGAAAATTAGCACCCGTAATACCCACATCAGCGGAAACGAACACATCGCGCAGTACTTGCCTTGCCTGACTGACGATTTCTTCTCGGGTAGCCGCTTTATCAACGTAGCCAAGCGACTGATGATGTGTGTGAAATAGCTCGCTAATCTGGCTGCGCGTTTTGTGCATTGCCGGCGCGATGATGTGACTGGGCATCTCGTTCGCCAACTGGATAATGTATTCGCCAAGATCTGTCTCTACGACCTCAAGTCCTCCTTTTTCCAGTGCCTCATTGAGATGAATTTCCTCTGCCACCATCGACTTGCCCTTCGTGACAAGCCGAGCTTCTGCCTGCTGACAAATCTCGAGGATAATCCGGCACGCTTCCTCGCCACTACTGGCCCAATGGACGGTGCCACCATTCTCGATGACCTTTGCTTCAAAAAATTCTAGGTAACTATCGAGGTGCTCGAGCGTGTGTTCCTTGATATCACGTGCCGTGTCTCTGAGAGACTCGAACTCCGGCATCGCCTCGACACATTGACGTCTTGTTTCGACAAAGCCACTCTCCGCTCGGCCCATCGCCTGCTGTAGAGGAACATTATTTAATGCGAGATCAACCTGCTCACCGAAAGTCACAGTTTGTGTCGTTGTACTCATACACTTGCCTCAGGCTCGCCGATAGACGGACCAGTTGCCATACCGGCCAACACTTCTGCAACATGAAACACCTTCAGAGATCTTCCTTCTCGCCGCATTCGGCCCGCCAAATTCAACAGGCAACCGAGATCACCACCCAGCAACGTATCCGCATCAGTACGATCTGCATTGGCTACTTTGTTCGCTGCCAGTCGACCAGAAATTTCAGGGTATTTAACTGAAAAAGTACCACCGAACCCACAACACGTATCGGTCTCATTCATCTCGATTAATTCCAAATCGCCGACCCCTGCAAGCAATCGACGCGGCTGCACACGCACGCCCAATTCACGCAGACCAGCACACGAGTCGTGGTAAGTACACAAACCCGAATAATGTGAGTTACCACCCTTGTAACCGATCACATCCACGAGAAATTCGGTCAATTCGTATGTTTTTTTGGCTAACGCATGGGCTCGATTGACCCACTCCAGGTCCGCTGCAAAAAGACGTGGATAATGTTCACGCAACATGCCACCGCATGACCCAGAGGGCACGACGACATAGTCGAACGACTCAAAGACCTCGATCACCTGGCGCCCAAGCGCCAATGCGCTGGACTCATCCCCGTTGTTGTAAGCGGGCTGGCCACAGCAGCTTTGGGCCCGGGGCACGGTGACAGTGCAACCAGCATCTTGAAGCAGGTTCACCGCCGCAAAGCCCACGTTGGGGCGCATCAAATCAACCAGGCAAGTTACCAACAACGCAACCGACAGTGGTCTAGGATCGTCAGCCTCATCTTCCATAATCAATTAGAGTCAAGTTGGGTCAGGTTAGAGAGATCGTAGCATCTGGGCCGTAATTCCGCCGGCATGGGTGCCTATTTGGGCTTTCGAAATAGGTCAGATCGGCTGTCTCCGTACGGCAACATGGACTGACCAATCCTGAAAGAGCAGCTAATCCAATGCATCACACCGCTACCAACTGACGCCTGCTTTAATGAATAATCTAATCATGACTGATGCCGACATACTTGAAAGCCTACTCAACCGTCGTTCACTCAAGGGGATCTCGCGAGTAGTTCTACCGGAAGCCGATGATGAACGTGTCCTGTCTGCAGCTTCCCAACTGGCCAATCGATATGCCATTTGCCCGGTGCTGCTCGGCCAGCCTGAGAAACTTCTCCAACAAGCAGCGGCCCTCAACCTGGATTTATCTGGTTGTGAACTGGTGGACCCACGTACCGACAGTCGCATCGCTGCACTTGCCAAGTTGTACTGCGCTGCACGTCCGCGTCTATCAGTAAACGCGGCAACCAGAATGCTGCGCAAACCGCTTTACTTTGGCTCCATGCTGGTTCGGTCTGGCGATGCCGACACACTCTTAGCAGGTGCCGTGTATCCCAGCGCCCGAGTGATCGAAGCAGGCCGACTGTGTATCGGTCTAGCCAGTGGCGTTGACACACCGTCGAGTTTCTTCCTGATGTTTTTACCTGAGGCTGAGAATCCAGGCCATCGTGTCTTGCTGTTCGCGGATTGTGCGGTCAACGTAGATCCGACCCCCGAACAATTGGCAGATATCGCGGTCAGCTCGGCCATCAGTTATGGCAAAATTGTCGGCACCAATCCACACATCGCTATGTTGTCCTTCTCAACACTCGGCAGCGCAAAACACCCCCGCGTTGAACGAGTACGCGAAGCAGTGGCCCAGGTTCGTACCACTCATCCCACGCTTATCATTGACGGCGAGCTCCAGGCTGATACCGCTCTCAGTCACACAGTCGCCAAAACAAAACTTTCTGACGTGGGTAAAGTAGCTGGCCGAGCCAATGTCCTCATCTTCCCAAATTTAGATGCGGCAAATATAGGATACAAACTCACTCAACACCTGGCATCAGCGCGCGCGATTGGCCCCATTCTGCAGGGTTTCGATCGTCCGATTAGCGACCTGTCACGCGGTGCCACCACTAACGATATCGTAACAACTGCCCGGGTGCTGCTAACACAAATTTAGACGGACGGTGTTTTTATCGTTCTTTCAATAATCGATAAGGTCGTGGCGCGGGCCCATCATATAGGGTCAATGGTCTGATCAGGATATTATTGTCAAGTTGCTCCAGTATCTGTGCCGTCCAGCCCGGAACACGCCCCACCGCGAAGATCGGCACAAACATGTCTTGAGGAATCCCTTGTAGAAAGTAGATGACCCCCGCATAAAAATCGACATTCACATTAATACCGCGGCGACTGTACGGCTTCATCGCAGCAACCACCGCTTGTAAAATGTCAAACCATTGCGGTTGACCCATTTCACGTGACAACGCTTCAACCCCATCACGCAGATGACGCGCCCTTGGGTCCTCCACACGATAGACACGATGGCCAAACCCCATCACCGGCTTACGCTGCTGGCGCTTGTCCCTAACATATGCCGCTGCATTACTGGCATGGCCAATCTCCTGTGCCATTCGCATCACATTCTCCGCCGCTCCTCCATGAGCTGAGCCGGATAACGCAGCGACCGCAGCGGTTAAGGCGGCGTGCAAATCTGCGTCAGTCCCGGTTACCACTCGGGCTGCGAACGAAGAAGCATTAGAACCGTGCTCAGCATGCAATATCAAATCCACATCCATTAATCTGGCAGCGGCTTCACTTGGCGTCTCCCCTCTAAACAGATGTAGAAAATTTTCCGCGTGAGCTAATTCAGGATTGGCGGACACAGGATCCCGACCCTGTCGAATATGGTGGTGTGCCGCTACCACCATTGGAATCTGCGACGTCAAACGTATACCTCGGCGAAGTACAGCATCTGGCGTGTTGTCACCGCGCTCCTCATCGAATCCACTCAGCGCGGAGACTGCCGTTCTCAAGACATCCATTGGGTGCGCTTCGCGTACCGATGCGATGATATCTAGAAGCGTAGGTGGCAATACTCGAGCAATCTTTAATTGTTCGTCAAATTCGCTCAGTTGGTTTGCAGTTGGCAACTCCCCATGAAGGAGAAGATAAGCAGTTTCTTCAAAAGTTGAATGCACGGCCAAATCGTGTATTGAATAACCGCGATAACGTAATTCACCCGCAGCGCCATCAATATCGCTCGCGTAAGAACGCTCGAAATAGACCCCACTCAGGCCCCGCTTAACCTGAGCCTGTTCGTCAATTTCCGTCATTGAATCTCCTCCGCCTCCCACACCAGACCGCAGTACAAAGCTAGCCGCGTGTGAAACAAATTTCGTAACCCGCAAACTTACGAACATTGAGCACGCCATTATCAAGAATCAAGTATTGCCCCTTGATTCCAAGCAGCGTTCCCTCGACCTGGGCCTTCTTATCGAAATTGTGAGCCCGCACTTTATCCGGATAAGTTAGCACGGGATACGAAAAGTGTACCGGACAAGCATTATCGAGAAGACGTACACCCTGTGCAGACGACGGAATGCCTTCCGCTGATAAACTCATGCGGGCCGCTTCGAGCAAACGGGTCCTTTCAGCGATCAGATCGAGTATTTCCGGTTCACCCTTTAGCATGCGCCGCCAATCTGTTCGGTCTCCGACAAAGTCTTTCATCGCAACCTCGATCAGTCCTGCGTGATACCGTGTCTTAACCTCAAACACTGGCAGCGCCTGGGTTGCCCCCTGGTCGATCCAACGCGTCGGAACCTGGCTCCCTCGGGTAATCCCTACCTTCAGGCCTGATGAATTAGCAAGATAGACCACATGAGCCTGCATACAATGTTGCTCTCCCCATTGTGGTTCGCGACAGGTGCCAAGGTGATAGTGACACTGCTCAGGTTTAACAATGCACATGTCGCACGAGGCTAACCTGCGCAGACAGCGGAAACAGTGTCCTTGATTAAAGCTCTTTTTCGTACGTTGCCCACACTCGATACAGAAGATTTTCCCAGAGTACTCCAACGCCACAGTACTGCCCAGGTATGGTGACAGATCAACCTCTGTGTCCCCGACAGGCAATCGATACGAGATCGGAGCAGTTGGCGTAACCCGCATCTTGCGTATAGTGCCTTGCACTTGATTCATCTATCTTTAGTCTGGATTAAATTGATCACGCAATGTCGCTGCTAGCCCTAGTTTACTCACCAACCTGATGGCAACCGTCGCTTAATACAAATCAACTCTCTCGAAGTCTCAATATATCCGCCTTTAATAAGGTCACTCATTATTCGACTTACCATTTCTCGTGAGGCACCAATCATGTCTGCCATCAATTGATGTGTCAGTCGTTCGCGAATGACGCGATGATCACCTTCGTGCCGAGCACGACTCTCGAGCAAGTGAACCAGACGGGAATAGATATTTTTAAGGGCCAAGGTTCGAATATTCCCTGAAAGCCTTCTTACTAATGCAGCAAGTGACCGAATCATTGCCAGAGACAGTTCCGGATTCCGCTGTAAAAGATCAAGTAACGCCTCTTTGCCTATCATAACAAGCTCACAGGGTTCGATCGCCGCTACGGATGCTGAACGGGGCTCCTCATCCAGCAACGAAATTTCTCCAAAGGCACTGCCTGACTCTTCAATCGCCAACACCACTTCACGACCTTCATCATCATTCAAGAAAACCTTCAATCGTCCGGACAGGACCAGATAAAGCCCCCTGGGTGCATCACCTTCAGTCACTACCACCGCACCCCTAGACACGCTTTGCAAACGGCCTTGACTGACAATCTCGCGACACACCATAGCATCAAGCCCTGAGAACAAAGGCACCTGTGTAAGTGCTTGCTCAGCCCGTTCTGCCCATTCAGGCCAATCTCCATTGCGTGATGTCACGCCTCAAAGGGTAGCGCTCTCTCGTGGACCTGACAACTCAGACTAGCCATTCCCCAACATAACAAACCGCTCATCGATGCGGCCGGCGCCGTTTACGCCGAGCCGATACTGACGCTTTCACGCTTCGCTTAGGCAAGTTGACAACTTTCAACAATTCTCCAAATTCCGCATTCTCGTGGGGAATTTCCATCGCGGCGACAAAATGTTCCTGAAAACGTGGTTCAATTGCCGTCTCGATCTTCTCAATTCGACGCACCTCCCGCTCAATTTCTTGTCGCGCGTTGCGATCAAGCAATGCGATGCGTGCCCCTGTCCCAGCGGCATTCCCCGCCGCAGTAACGTGTTCCAGATTGCAATCAGGGATGAGTCCCAGCACCATTGCATATTTGACGTCGATATGTGCACCGAAGGCACCAGCTAGTCGAATACGGTCGACCCCCGACACACCCAGATGCTCCATCAGTAACTGAATGCCGGCATACAACGCCGCCTTCGCCAACTGAATAGCACGTATGTCATTCTGGGTAACTCGTATCTCCCGATCCCCGCGATGGAGCACATAGGCCCAAGTTCGCGCGTCAGCAACGACCCGGCTTGACCGAGATGCGAAGTTTCCGTCAATCACCCCGTTCGTCTGGACTAGGCCAACCAGAAACATCTCGGCAACAGCCTCGATGATGCCCGACCCACAGATACCAGTGACCCCGATGTTAGCAATCGATTTTTCAAACCCTATTTCATCTGACCACAACTCGCTGCCAATGACTTTAAATCGTGGCTCTAAAGTTTCTGAATTAATGCGCACTCGCTCGATTGCGCCAGGTGCTGCCCGCTGGCCACAGCTGATCTGCGCGCCTTCAAAAGCAGGTCCGGTTGGGCTACTCGCAGCCAGAAGCCGACTGCGATTACCCAAAATTATTTCCGCGTTAGTGCCTACATCAACTAGCAGTGTTACCTCATCGCGAAGGTAGGGCGCTTCTGAAAGCACCATAGCTGCAGCATCTGCACCGACATGCCCTGCAATACATGGCAAGGTATAGGCGCGCGCTCCAGGGTGAAACGACAAATCCAATTCGCTCGCCCGCAGTCGAACGCTCTCATCAGTCGCCAGCGCAAAGGGAGCAACGCCGAGTTCTACCGGACTCAAACCTAATAACAAGTGATGCATCACCGGGTTACCGACAAAAGTACTGTCCAAAATATCATGTGCATCGACCTCGGCTTCTAAACAGACTTGTTCAACCAAAGTACAAATTGCAGAACGCACCGCATCGGCCATCTGAACAACCCCATCCGGGTGCATCATCACATATGACACCCGACTCATTAAATCCTCTCCAAATCGGATCTGTGGATTCATCATTCCTGATGAAGCCAACACATTCCCGCTGGCCAGATCACAAAGATGTGCGGCAATGGTGGTCGAACCAACATCAACAGCAAGGCCCATCACTCGATCCTTGAAACCTGGCCATATCGCAATAACTTCGTGCCCATCGAACACCGCTACGGTAGCTTTCCACTCACCGAGCCGCAAAATAGTCTGCAAGTCCTCGACAACTGTTAGATCGATGACAAGGTCCGTTAACCCCCATTCGAATTCGATCGCCTCACGAACCCGACGTAGATCACCCGAAGGATCGTGCATATTCGGCTCAGTAACCTCTATAAAGCAAAGACGAACCAAGGGATTGATATCCATGTCGTGAACTTCGGCTCGCTTGCGCACCACCTGCCGATGTACCTGGCTATCGGGAGGAACATCTATCACCGCGTCTCCCAGAAGGCGACTCGAACACCCAAGTCGTCGATTGTCAGGCAACGATTGTTCGCGCGCGTAATCAGCCTCGATGCGTGAAAACGATGACAAATGATCATGCCTAGATTCAATACCGTGTTTAGCAAAGGATCCTTCGCTAAGCTCGATCTGACAACGGCCACAGATACCCCGACCTCCACAAACTGAATCAAGATCAACACCCAGCTCACGCGCCGCCTCAAGGACAGTGGTATTTTTAGCAAATCGTCCGCGGCGCCCCGATGGGGTAAAAACCACCCGTACGTCCGCTGCGGTACTGGCAGATGAAGGACTTTCTGGTGCGACTAACATCAGTTATCGTCCATTTCTGTGCCAGTTGTGCGCAACTCCTGTGGATGAATCTGATAGTAATCCCCAGCATCGTCCAGATAAATGTGTCGCTCAGTCAATAGGCCGGTGGGGCCATCAATAGATCCCGCACTAACGTTCATCTGCTCACTGTCGTTTTTGTGCCAAAACAGACTTGCCCCGCAGGAATGGCAAAATCCGCGACGAGCCGTCGCCGAGGATCGAAACCACCGCAGGGTCTTTAATTCGGTGAGTTCAAAACGCTCCAACGCAACGGCCGTCGTCGCCCAATAATGGCCGCTCGTCCGCCGACATTGCGAACAGTGGCACACCCATACATCGCGAACTGGGCGATGAATACGAAAGCGAATCCCACCACACAGGCATCCCCCGGCCAGTGTTTGCTCGCTCATACCGAGCGTCGTCGAGTCCGGCCGCTACGACCTCTTTCTCGCGTAAGCGCACCTTCGGTCGGAGGATCTCGGTATCGGCCCATCCAGCGTTTACAGTGCGGATCATGTCCCATCATCACATCTGCCCCCATCACAGCTTGGATCGTTTCCGCATGCAATGGACTGGTAATGGCTGAAGTCATACCCGCACCAATTGCCATACTAAGAAAAGCCGCATTCAACCCATGTCTATTGGGCAAGCCAAAACTGACATTCGACGCACCACAGGTCGTGTTGACCTTCAGTTCTTCACGCAGACGGCGGACGATTTCCATCACCTGACAACCCGCACTGTTAATGGCACCAATCGGCATTACAAGCGGATCAACAACGACATCCGCACGAGAAATTCCGTGATCTTCTGCCCGTTCGACAATTTTCTTTGCTACCGAAAAACGTACATCTGGGTCCTCAGAAATACCCGTTTCATCATTTGAAATTGCAACTACCGCCGCACCATAACGCTTCACCAGTGGCAATACAGATTCAAGCCGTTCCTCTTCACCGGTCACCGAATTGACGAGTGCCTTACCCTGATAAACTGAAAGACCAGACTCGAGTGCAGCAACGATAGAAGAATCAATCGAAAGCGGAACATCAGTCAAGCCCTGCACCAATTGAATGCACTCAGCTAATATCCGAGGCTCATCGGCAAGCGGAATACCTGCGTTAATATCCAACATGTGGGCACCGGCTTCAATCTGCGCCAAAGCATCCACTTCGACTCGGCTATAGTCGCCGCTGCGCATCTCGTCGGCCAGACGTTTGCGACCTGTGGGATTGATCCGCTCACCTATAATACAAAATGGCTGATCAAACCCTATGCGAACCTCGCGTTTGGCAGAACTAACTAATGTTGTGGTCATTCTTATTATTCCTCTGCAGCATTAGCCACACCTTTTGAGCGAATCAACGCAAGTAAATCATCGTCACTAAATTGTTGATCTAAGCTGTCCCCTGCGGCCTGCGCCTCGGCTTCAAGATCATCACTGCAATTTCTCGAGTCACGGCGCCACTCACTGAGATAAGCATCACTGCTGCCCTTTCCCGCGCGCATTGCCGCTCGATCTATAGCGTCCTGAAAACGATTCGCGAGGCGCACCTTAGCACTACGGCGACCCGACTTCGCTACAATCTGCGATGGAATGTCACGCCAATAGATGGTGATTAGTTTTGCCATCGAGCTATCATGGTGTTGGGCTGGCGACCCTGATCAGCGATTCTTCAAGTTGACCATAACCTGTCACAACATGCTCAAACTCAAGCTCCAGTTGGGCGGCGGCGCCACGGGCTCGCTCAAGCAAATCGACAGAATCTCCTTGCGAGAGGTAGACCAACTTGTGGTAGTTTTTGAAATACTGTTCATGTAGCGCCGGATAGCGGTCAAGACCAAGCCCCTGAATCACCAAGCGGTCAAAATGACGCGCCAAAAAGTCGGTCAAATAAAAGGTCCCAGGCTCACGCTCATGCAACTGGGCAAACCGATCTGTACCGGCAAAAAATTCATAACAATGTGCGCCAGGAAGCCGCTCTATGCCCTCTACCTCAAGAAGCTTATCGAGCATACCCCCCGTACCACAATCCGCATAAGCCATGAAAACTTGATCAAATTTTTTACCTGCCTCATTCAGTTTCGCCTGCACGGCACCCGGTATTTCCTCTGGTCTATTGTGCAACTCCGCAGGCAAACACTGAATGCTCACATGTTGCCAACGATTGGCTTCGATCAGCGCAGTGATTTCATTAGCGAGCGCACCGCAGGCAATAATCAACAGTGACGCGTCATTGGACATCTGCCCAATCAAGACCGTTTAGGCCGGCAGCGGTGTGCCACGCCGTTCAGCAATTAGTCTTTTTGCCGTCTCAACCGCCACCGCCGCATCTCGGCAATAGGCGTCTGCGCCGATGGCTTCGCCAAACTCCTCATTCAACGGCGCGCCACCAACCATGATGATGTAATCATTGCGCAGTCCCTTTTCTATCAACGTGTCGATCACCACTTTCATATACGTCATAGTGGTCGTTAACAGCGCCGACATACCAAGAATATCCGGCTGATGCTCTTCGAGCGCCGCTAGGTATTCTTCGACCGAGTTATTGATGCCAATGTTAATGACTTCAAAACCAGCGCCTTCCATCATCATACACACCAGATTTTTCCCGATGTCGTGGATATCACCTTTAACAGTACCGGCAACCATTTTGCCAATCGTTGCGGCACCAGTCTCTGCGAGCAAAGGCCGCAACACTTCCATACCGCCTTTCATCGCATTTGCTGCCATCAGCACTTCCGGGACAAAAAGTATGCCATCGCGAAAATCTATCCCAACGATGCGCATGCCCTCTACCAATGCATCGTTGAGCACTTTATCCGGCGCCCAATTCCGTTCCAGTAAGATATTGGTACCTTCTACAATCTCCTCCCTCAGGCCATCGTAGAGATCGTCGTGCATCTGTTCGACGAGTTCATCATCACTCAAGGCCTTAAGATCGATCTCGTCGTCTTCAGGCATATTGGAATCTGGGGTATCGTTCATGGCGTTACTCAACGGCCGCAATCGCGCGGAATTCTAGCTGTAGTAGCAGCCAAGCACCAAATCAAGCCCACCTTAATGGCATCTGCCCATGCGACAAAAACAACCCTATTCGCGACTACAAAATCCTTGTGTTGCCCGGGGTTTATTAAGGTGGAAAAAATGCCTTGTTGAAAGGAACCTACTTAATCGCAGAGGACGGACTTAGGCCCATGAGCACAACTAGAACATTCGAACGAAGAGACCTGACCTCGCCTTGGGCACGAAGTTAGTCGATTTTGGTGGCATCACCTGCCGATTATCAGCCACGCTTGTTAATTGTTCGACAGTCGGGGGAAAACACACAAACCCGACATCACAGTCCTGATCACAACAGGCGCGAAGGCCTGCCAAACCGAGTTCTCCGCTTAGAAAACCCAAACGCGAATCGGTGCGGGGGTCGCAGATGTTAAGTAACGGTCCCAAGATTTTTTTCTGCAACAAGGAAACATCCAAATCAGTAACCAGTTCGTTAGGCAAGCGTGTCCTATCTACATCGAGACGATAACTCTCTCCTCCAAGCAACATAATAAATTCCCCAGATCGAGTCGGCCCAGCCTGTGCAATCGCTTCAGATTGAATTTTTTCTACCACCACCACACTCGACAATGCGCGCAGGAATGCGCCCTGATCAAACCCGTGGGGATAGCGCACATAACGATTATGAGACAATAATCGAAGACCCTCTAGCGGCACCAGCAAAGCCAGAAGCTGAGTCCAACCTGCATTCGGAGAAAAAATCTGACCCGCGCGTATCTGACGCGCTGCAAATTTCTCCCCAGCGGCTGCCCGGTGATGTCCATCGGTAATATACGTCGTACCAACTTTGGAAAAATCATGTTGTAGTTGCGTGATCCTCTCTGGATCACTCACCTGCCACACGATTTGGCGCACTCGATCATCGGTGACGAAGTCAAGGAGCGGCTCTGCCTCCATCACCTCATCAATATGCGTTGAAATGTTCGCCTGACCGGCATAAGCAAGACAAACAGGACTCGAACTCGCCCGAACGCGTTCCAAGTAACATATCAGTTGTTCTTCTCGGTCGTCGCGAGTGTGCTCGTGGGGGAGCATACGCCCCTGCTCGTACTCGGCCAGCGGCACCGCCGCAACCAATCCTGATTGCTCATGATCATTGGACTCCTGCCGGTATATATAGAACGCGGACGCGCGACATGACGAAAACGACCCATCGCTCAACAATCTAGCCAACGTGCGTCGATTATCGGCCATCAGGGTATCAATGGATGGCGCCGTCCCCAACGGATACTCATCAACCGATCGCATTGCATTCAAATAATTATCCGGATGCTGTTCCGCGAACTGGAAACGTTCCGCTGCCGACATGGAATCGTAGTGCGGCGCAACGACTGCCTTTGCCATTGGCGGCAGCACCGTATGCGCAGGAAAAGGCTGGATGTCGGTCATGATCTGGCGAGCAACCCGATGCGTTTCAAGTCGGATTTCGGTTGCAGAAATCTTGCATGAATTGAGTTAGCACCTCGACGCTTTCCATCGGCATCGCATTGTAAATGCTGGCTCTACAGCCGCCGACAGTGCGGTGCCCCTTTAGATTGACCAAATCGACAGCACTCGCCTCTCTCAGAAATTGTTCTTCCAGTTTTTCATTGGGAAGGCGGAAAACAACATTCATGACTGACCGATACGCAGGGGTAACCGGGCAACTGTAATACCCGTTGCTCCCATCGATCGCGCTGTACAGTAACGATGCTTTGCGATTGGCCTCCTGCTCGATACCCTCGAGACCTCCCTTTTTCTTCATCCATTTTAGAACCTTGCCGAGAACGTAAATAGCGAATACTGGTGGTGTATTAAACATCGATGATTTGTCGACCTGAACAGAATACCGAAGATATTTCCCAATTTTTTCACTGGCATCACCTAGGGCGGAACGACGAACGATCACCATCGCAAGTCCCGCCGGACCGAGATTTTTTTGCACACCCCCATATACGAGATCAAAATGCGACCAGGGAACTGGTCGTGTCATGTAGTCTGATGACATGTCTGCCACGAGTGGCACCTCCACCTCTGGCCATTCGAAATAACGAACACCACCGATAGTTTCATTCGATGTGATATGCAGATAACGAGTATTCGGTAAAAGTTTAAGTTCTTCGGTGACTGGCATACGACCATAGCGGTCGCCCTTACCATCCCATGCCACATAAACGTCGCCGTAATAACGAGCATCTGCGATGGCGCCCTTTGCCCAATGCCCGGAATTGACGTAAGCGGCCCGAGCGCCATCGCCAAGGAGATTCATTGGCACCATCGAGAACTGTAAAGTTGCACCACCCTGCAATAACAGAATCTCGAATTCATTCGGCACACCATATTGCTCTCGAACCAGCGCAATGGCTTCTTCAAAAACCGCGTCGAAATGTTGACCTCGATGACTCATCTCAATCAACGACATGCCCGACTCTTGATAGTCAACCATTTCCGCCTGTAAGGCCTTCAACACCTCTACTGGCAAGGTGCAAGGACCAGCGCTGAAGTTGTGTGCCCGAGTCATAGTCAAAGTCACCTCATTTCCCAATCGACGGATTGACACAGTTAATCATCTGCCCCGAGGTGAACGCGTCAATCACGTCAAGCACGCCAGCGGCTACCGCTATCTGTGCTTGCCTAGTTGATGCGCCAATATGGTGAGTACCATAAACGTTCGGGTGCCGAGCCAGCGCCGAGTCAAACCCACCCTGTGCAGTACCAGGCTCATCCCGGTATACGTCCAAGCCAACAAGAATATCCTTTTTATCCATTACCTCAATCAGATCGGATTCATCTATCAAGTCACCGCGGGAGGTGTTGATGATGATCGTTCCGGGTGCAAGTTTGGCCAAAAACTTCGCATTCACCATATTACGGGTCTGGTCTGTAGCCGGGACGTGGAAGCTGAGAATGTCGCACACATCGATCAACGTATCCTGGTCCGCAACCAGGTTCACGCCAAGTTTCTTGGCCTCGCGACGTTTTTCCTCGAAGCGGCCTGGTCGATCGATGGCATAAACCTCGATATCAAAACCGATAGCGCGCTGAGCCATTGCAAGACCTGTGGCACCCAGACCGAATATCCCCATTCGGCGACCAACGAGCCCCTTGGATGCGGAAAAGAATTTCTTGTTCCAGCGCCCGGCTCTCAATGACAACACATTGTCAGGAATTTTTCGGTCTATGGAAATCAAAAGCCCCATCGCCAGTTCCGCAACTGCCGCTGCATTACGACCTGGCACATTGCAAACTGCAATGCCGTGCTCAACAGCTGCCAACATGTCAATCGTATTGGTCCCCGATCCGGCTCTCACAATGAGACGCAGTCGCTCGGCAGAAATCATCATGTCAGCGGTCACCTGAGTGCTACGAACGACCAGCACCTCGACATCAGTCAAGGCCGATGTCAAGCTATCTCCATCGAGTTCTGGACTGAGCAAACACTGGTGCTGCTGGGCAATCAGTTGATCAATCGCTGCCTCGGGAAATTTATCTGCAATCAGTATATTCATCGTATGAAAATGTTAGGCATTCGCAACAAACCACCAGGGCTCAGCACCCAGGCAGTGGCGGCCAATTCTGGGCTGCACTGATGCATTGAGCAAAGGCGAGCTGGAAAAATTTGCGTCATCTGGTCGGTCAGGGTCGCAATCTGGCAACCTAGTGCTCGATTGTCAAAACTAAACCCTTCAATATGACTGCCACCACCTGTCTGGTGATTCTTATAGCAGCTCTGCTACACGCCAGCTGGAATGCCGTTGTCAAATCAGGTGATGACAAAATACTCGGCCTGGCGCTTATACATATCGTGGCCGGCGCAATCTGTATTTTTCTGCTGCCATTTGCTAGCCCCCCCGCCCGAGCAGCGTGGCCTTATCTGGGGCTGTCGGTGATGCTTCACTGGGGCTACTACTGGTCTTTAGCCCAAGGGTATCGGGCGGGTGAACTGTCCTATGTTTATCCCATCGCTCGGGGTACCGCACCGCTGATCGTCGTCGGTGGCGCGGTGGTCTTCGCCAACGAACTTATCAGCGGCACGACACTCCTGGGAGTGCTTGTTGTTTCAGGAGGGATTATCACTCTTGGCTTAGAACAAGGCCTTCCTGACCGCCACCAATGGAAACCGCTTTCGTTTAGCCTGCTAACAGGCGTATGGATTTCAGCATACACCCTGACTGACGCACTTGGGGTGCGCCACTCTGAAAACGCTCTGGGATATATCACGAGCCTATTTATGCTCGAAGCCGTGACCTTTGGCCTGCTGATAGCCTTCATCCGTCGTCAACGACTCGGCGGTTACGTCAGCAGTAACTGGCGCAGCCTGTTGGGTGGTGGAATAGCCGCAGCGGGCGCCTATGGATTGGTCATTTACGTGATGAACACTAACACCATTGCCATCGTTGCAGCGCTTCGGGAAACAAGCGTCGTCATGGCTGCATTGATTGGCACCCGCCTACTTAAGGAACGCTTCGGACCCATCCGCCTGACAGCAGCCGTGATGGTAACAGTGGGTATCATTCTGATGAATGCCGGCACCTAGTGGATGCTTAGTTCCGCATCACGCGTCCCGGCAATTATTGTTATTTAATCTCCAGCAGTTCAATATCAAAAATGAGCGTCTGATTAGGACCAATCATCTGCCCCGCTCCGGATGAGCCATAAGCCAATTCCGGTGGGATCACAATCTCCCAAATATCTCCCTCCACCATATTCAGGAGTGCCATCCGAAATCCGGGAATAATTCCACTCGGGCTCATCACAACCGGGTAACCGCGTTTGTAAGAACTGTCAAACTCCGTGCCGTCGATCAATCGGCCACGATAATGCACTGCCATCTTGCTCTGAAGCGTGGGTGCCGCGCCGCCACCGGCCTTAACCACGCGGTATTGCAGGCCAGTCTCCATTTCGATGACGCCTTCTTTCAGGCGATTAGCAGCCCGAAACGCCTCACCGTCCTTACTGTTTCGCTCGGCACGGGACACCGGTGGGGGGTTTTTCTTGCGCTGCTCCTCAAAGGCCGCTTCCATTTCCTGTGCGTTAAGAGCCGGATCTCGTCCCGACAACACATCTGCAATGCCCCGCGCAAATAGTTCGGGATCCAACTCAAGCTGTTTCCCCAACACCTGGTCTGCCAAATCACTACCTAATTGATAGCCGAGTGCGTAGCTAAACTTTTGTCCAAACGTCTTGATCTCAGCGTCGTCAGCGCCAGCCGACACCGACATCCCCAGTACAAACAGCATTAACCATTTTCCCATTACCAAGCTCTCATGATCTCATGACGTAGCGACATCCTACCACCGCAACTCCAGGTGGGGACCTAATCGATAAATTTCGGCATTACTCAGAACTGTCTTCAACAATGCCTTGGACTTCGATAGTCACATGCGAAATCCGTGGACAGCGTTCCCGCAACGCTTTCTCGAGCTGATCGATAATGTGTTCTGTCCGTTCCAAAGTTGCCTCAACCACCGAACGGTCCGCAATATACTCGAGCAAAGCGACATTACTTCTTCTATCTGGCGAAACCCGTTCGAGCAAAAATTGCTCGTGGCGATCAATCTCCTGCCTCAGCCCCGCCAACATCATCTCCTCACGCACCTCCACTTCCGCCACCAGCACCGTGTGCTGTTCATCAATCACAATACTTCTCACATCGTGACAGCGCTCTACCTCCCGATGAGTCTGAACGACTTCTGCAAATATATTCTCTGCCTCAATATCCCGAACATCGCTTAGGAAACGCATGTTGATTCGACCCAACACGACGGCGGCAACACCGAGCATCACAGCAATCACAACCGACATACTGATATCCCACAGTGGGTTATCCAATGTCCGCGCGAGCATGATACCGACCGCGGCCAAAACGACACCGGTAACAGCAATCGCGTCTTCCAGCAATACCGCAAGCAATGTGGGATCCTTGCATTCCATCAATTGACTAAACGGTCGCGAACTCAATGGTGAATCCAGCCGTGAAACATATTCCAACCAGGCGATCCGTAATACATAGGCTTCCACCACCAATGCAATGAACAGAACGATCCCTGAAATCCACATCGGATCAAACCACAATATCGTTGCACTACCGAGGCCACTTATCTGCCCTGTATTCGTCAGGCTTATCCAACTATGCCACGCGTGTGCTAATCCAAGACCGCAGCCAATCGAGAACAATCCGATCGCGCTCCATAGATTCCACAAATATTTTTTCTGCCCATGTCCGAAGGCATATAACTGATCGGAGCCGCGCGCCGCAGCGCGAAGCCCGAACAACAAAAATAACTGATTGGTCGTATCCATCAAACTGTGGATCGCCTCATTCATCATCGAGGGGGAATGGCTAACTAGAGCCGCACCAAACTTCAGCACTGTCAGACCCGCATTGCCGATAATGGCCGCGGTCACTGCAGTTTTTGAATTCGATGACATTAATGTCCTTCCTGCCAATTGATAATCAAGCAATTAGGCAACGTGCATGCAACCAAGGTGCTTACCTTGCCTACCCACAGTATACTGACCTCCAAACACGGGCAACGTTTAACACTGTATAGCTGAACACGTATGGCAATTGATCGCAAACTATTGGAGATACTGTGCTGTCCGGTGACCAAACACCCTGTTGTTCCGCTGTCACCTGGCCAATTGGAGCGTGTGAATGCAGCCATTGCAGATGGTCAAGTGAGCACATTCGACGGCACAGTGGTCGACACCGATTTAAGTGAGGGTTTGATCACTACTAACGGAACCCGCATTTACCGTGTTGACGACCAAATTCCGATCATGCTCGAAGCAGAAAGCATTCCCGCAGACCAGATCGATGGCCTGTGAAGTCGAGATTGTCACAGGACAATCCTGACTCGGACAGCACTCTATTGATTCGATTCGGTAAAGTATTGTTGCAGGATGGCTGCGACCTCGGGTCGAGCAAACTCTGGTGGCAATGACTCTCCTGCCGCCAGGATTTCCCGCACTCGAGTTCCCGACAACAAAATGAAGTCCTCCGCGGCATGATCTTCTACATCACGCATCATCACTACCCGCTTGAGTTTCTTAGAGTAGGCCGTATGATCCGCTCGGAAAATTTCAATATCAAGCGTATCGAGCGGCACGACATCATCAAATATTGATTGGGCATCAAACGCGCCGTAGTAATCTCCAACCCCCGCATGGTCCCGTCCAACAATGAAATGAGAACATCCGGCATTCTGCCGAAAAATAGCGTGCAATAATGCTTCGCGGGGCCCCGCGTACAGCATATCGAATCCATATCCTGCAATCATTACTGTGTTGGGCTCAAAATAAATCTCGACCATCTTACGGATCGCAGCGTCGCGAACCTTGGCAGGTATATCACCGGGCTTAAGCTTCCCTAGCAACATATGAATCAAAATACCGTCTGCTGCTACCGCCTCGGCTGCCATCTTGCATAATTCTTCGTGCGCGCGGTGCATCGGGTTGCGTGTCTGAAACGCTACCACCCGCTCCCAGCCATACTGTTCAATTTCATGTCGTATCTGTCCGGCCGTGCGAAACGTATCAGCAAATTCTTGCTCAAAGTAACTGTAATTCAACACTCGAATCGGCCCCGATAACAGATGACGACCCTGTGCAAGAAATGCAGCCACTCCTGGATGTTGGGGATCCGCTGTGCCAAATGTATGGGAAGCAATGTGATCCATTTCTGCACCACTTAATTCCTCAACCTGATCAACCTCTTGTATCGCTAACACCGGGTGTCCCTGACGATTGGGGTCGCGCAGAGCAACGCTCCGGCCGATATGTTGAATTGAATTTTCTCTAACCAGATTCAGAATCGGCACCGGCCAGAAAAGTCCCTCGGTGGTCTGCAGAGACTCCGCCACTGATAGCGCATCAGCTTTCGACATAAACCCGGCTAGTGGCGTGAAATATCCCGCACCCAACATGACTGCATTAGCCGCGGCCCCCGAACTGATGGTCAGCGCATCGTACTTACGTATTTCACCCTCAAGCCGTGCCCGCTGCGCCTCATCATCAACGTAACATGGCTGCAGTTGGGCTGCCTGATAAGGCTTAATCAAAGCCAGCCCAAGCGACTCATACACACCCCTATCAAGCGGTCTGCTCGCCGAGCGGTCCTAGTCATCCGACCTTGGTACCAGAGCCAACAACGGCGCGGCGCAACCGCACCGCCTCGGCCAATTGTTCAATGACACTCACACTGTCCTCCCACCCAATACAGGCGTCCGTAATGCTGACGCCGTATTGCAATTCCTGGCCAGGGACAATGTCCTGCCTGCCAGCTTCGATGTGACTCTCTACCATGACCCCCATAATTTGGGTATCGCCCGCTGCAACCTGTCCTGCTACATTCTGAGTGACCAACAGCTGTCGTTCATGTTGTTTGAGACTATTCGCATGGCTGAAGTCGATCATCAGCCGGGGCGGTAATCCCGCACGCTGCAGCAGATTCGCCGCCACCTCTACATTTTCACCATCGTAGTTTGGTTCTGTGCCACCGCGCAGAATCAGATGACAATCACGATTTCCGGTAGTGGTAAAGATAGCCGATTGTCCCGCATGGGTGAGTGAGAGGAAATTATGTGAATGATTTGCAGCAGAAATCGCATCAACAGCAATTTTCAGATTACCATCAGTTCCATTCTTGAAACCAACAGGGCAAGACAGACCAGACGCCAATTCTCGGTGAAGCTGGCTTTCTGTTGTGCGGGCACCAATGGCCCCCCAACTAACCAGGTCGGCAGTGTATTGCGGGGTTAACAAATCAAGATACTCAGTGCCTGCCGGCACACCGCTTCCATTCAAATCCAACAGCAGTTTACGCGCGAGACGCAGTCCTTTCTCAATTTGGAACGTCCCATCCAGGTCTGGATCATTGATTAATCCCTTCCAGCCGACCGTTGTACGGGGCTTTTCAAAATAAACCCGCATTACTAACAGAAGATCTTCGTTGTAGCGCTCACGAAGCATCAGCAGGCGATCCGCATACTCTCGGGCAGAATCCACATCATGAATCGAACACGGTCCGATAATGACCAGTAGTCGATCATCTTTCCCCTCGAGCATATGATGCACGGCCTCGCGAGTAGACCTGATCAACTCTGCGGCCCCTGCAGAAACCGGATATTCCTCACATATCAATGCAGCACAGGAAACATCCCGTATGTCAGCAATTCTAAGATCAAGCGTATTCGGTTGCGTCATCGAGTCATCCTTATTGTGACCACAACAAGTTGCCCAAAAAAGGGGCGCGAGTATACCACCCGAATTGGCGGGACTCCCCGTAAAGACGAGGTTTCATCCTGCTGCCGGAGGGTTTTACTCTTCTTCAGGTCGTTGGAAAGCGTTACTCAGTCGCTTCTGCACGTCTATCGGGGCAGGCTCGTAGGCATTGAAGTGCATCGAAAAATTACCTTCGCCACCGGTCATCGATTTCAACTTGGACTGATAGTCTTCCATTTCCGCCAGTGGGGCCTGCCCAGAAATCGCGATGACACCTGCGGCAAGGGAGTCCGTATTAGAGACCCGACCACGTCGCGAAGAAAGATCACCCGCCACATCGCCCATGCTATCGCTTGGTGCTGTGATTTCAACATCTGCTATCGGCTCAAGAACAACAGGATTCGCCTTAGCGATCGCATCGAGAAAAGCCTTGCGGCCCGCAGAAACGAATGCGATCTCTTTTGAATCGACCGCATGATATTTCCCATCGTATACCGTGACCCGAACATCCTGGATTGGAAATCCGGCAACAGCGCCACCTTCCAGAACCTGCCGCACGCCTTTCTCTACCGCGGGTATAAACTGTGATGGAATCACACCACCCACTATCGCGTTGACAAATTCAAACCCCTCTCCTCGTGGCATGGGTTCGACACGAAGATACACCTCACCAAATTGACCCGCGCCACCAGTCTGTTTCTTATGCCGACAATGCCCCTCCGACTTTCGAGAGATGGTTTCTCGATATGGGATAGTGGGAACAGCAGTCTCGACTTCAATACCGTACTGCTCTTTCATCCTCTCAAACGCGATACGGAGGTGAAGGTCTCCCATGCCACGGAGAACAGTTTCATTAGCGGAAGCATTACGCTCAATGCGAAGACAAGGGTCAGATTCAATCAACTTGCCCAGCGCTTCGGCTATCTTCTGCTCATCGCCACGATTCTTTGGCGTCACCGACAAACCAACCATAGGCATCGGCAAAGACTGCTGGACAAGTCTTGGCGGCGCATCGTTCTGAGATGATTGCAACATCGAATTAAGGTGAATACCATCGACTTTGGCCAACATCATGATGTCGCCAGCGGTGGCAGATACGCGCTCCCGCGGCTCCTTGCCCAGAGGACTGGCCATATTTGCCGCCTTCACGGCCTTACGCTCATCGTCAATAAACAATGGTTCGTCCTTTTTGATGCTTCCTTGATGGACTCGGAAATAAACCTGGCGACCGACAAATGGGTCAAAGGCAATCTTAAAGACATGCCCCAATAGCGCTTTCTCAGGATCAGCAACCACCACTAACTCCGCCTCATCCTCCGCATCGCTGACGAACTTCAGGGGGTTGCCTTCTTTAGGATTGGGCATCAAGCGCGTAATCACATCAAGTAATTCCGCAACGCCAACATCAGTCTCAGACGATAAAAAACACACCGGCACTAAATGCCCCTCACGCATTGCTTGCCCGAATGGGTCATGCAATTGATCTGGTGACACTTCGCCCTGATCGAGGTAGACGGTCATCAACTCCTCGTCAACCTCTACCACTTGATCGACGATCGCCGTATGCGCTTCCGCCACCGATGAAAAATCAGCATCACCTGTAGGATTAAAAAAACAATCGACCACAGCTGTGGCACCATTCGCAGGCAGATTAACGGCCAGACACTCGCCACCAAACGCATCACGAATCTCATCGTAAACAGCCGCCAGATCACTTCCGGGCGCATCCACCTTATTCACCACCACCATACGACAACGGTTCGCGTTTTTCGCCGACTCCATCATCCGACGGGTTGTGCCTTCAACCCCGTTAGCCGCATTAACGACCACCACCACCGTTTCAACTGCCGACAAAACCCCGAGAGTTACGCCGATAAAATCTGGGGCACCCGGTGTATCAATCAAATTAATCTGACACTTGTCGTGGTGGAAAGCCGCTATTGAAGCTTCCAGTGAGTGCTGATATTTCTTTTCCAAAACATCAAAATCATTGGTCGTGCTACCTTTATCAACCCGACCGACTGAAGCGATTGCACCGGCCTTATGAAGCAGCACTTCAGCCAAAGACGTCTTCCCCGAGCCTGCGTGACCAACGAGTGCTACGTTCCTGATGTCAGTCGTTGTGTATTCTGTCATGTCGTTGTCGCCTCCTCCATCCAACTCTGTGGTAACCCGTTTTTGTCACGCCTCGTGGCATACCAACATCAGCTACGTGACCGCTAGACATGCCAGATATGCGTGAATTTCTTATCATCGATTGGGTTAGGGGTAGCACGAAATGGATCTCGAATCAAGATTCTCTCCCGATAGTTTCCCGCCCCCCTGTCCCGTAGCCAAGGGCAACCGCACTGGGCGACAGATTATTTCTGGCCAAAACGCTCACCATCACGGCGGCGCACACCTATCGACTTATTTATGCCGATCAGAGCCTGTATTAGGCTAACGAGGCCCATCGCGTCCAGCGCCACAGTTGCATCGGTGAGAGCTCTTGCCTAAAGTTCGGCCCCTGTAATCAGGAGACGGGAGCTTCGAGCGAATGAAACACAAATGGCTGACGGCACTCGGCATGATGACTATCATGATGAGTGGCCTGGCAACAGCTGACGGGGACCCCCTCGCCGGCCAAGAAAAGGCTTACACGTGTATGGGTTGTCATGGTGCACCAGGCCTGCGCAATGCTTACCCAGCGTATCGTGTTCCCAAGCTCGGAGGCCAGCACGCCGCTTATATCGTAACGGCCCTTAAAGCCTATCGCGCCAAAAGTCGTTCTCACCCTACTATGCAGGCACAGGCTTCGTCTCTAAGTGACGCTGACATGGAAAACATCGCGGCTTACTTCAAGACTCTGGGTAAGCACTAGCCTTAAATCAACACACCCACGCAACATAACGATTACAGCCTGACCCAACAGGAGTTCCATCTGTCATGATTAGAACGATCCATTTCGCGTTACCGCTCACACTTGCGTTATCCGTCATCACCTCGCCCGTTGTCGCAGGTGGGGACCCTACTGTCGGGAAAGAAAAGTCAACGCTTTGTGCGGGCTGTCATGGTGCTGACGGTAACAGCGCCAATCCTCAGTTCCCCATTCTCGCCGGGCAATACCCTGAGTACTTGATTCGTGCACTGATGGATTATAAATCTGGCGCCAGGAATAATCCCATCATGAAAGGCATCTCGACTGGACTGTCTCCGGATGACATGCGTGACTTAGCCGCCTACTTTGCTTCACAACCCTCAGCGCTTTCCAGCCCCACCACCTGGTAAAACGGTCGTCGTACCGTTGTTTCTTCCATTCCCAGTCGGATTCTCAAGGCCGGCGTCCTTTGCACTAAACTGACGATCACTCGTCAGGTGCCCCACCGACACCCCTAGACTAAGAACGGTGACTCATGAGCCACTTTATTGACCAGATCATCGAAGCTGCCCTAGAAGAAACTCCTGGTTTAAAGGTCACCACACGTTTTCCACCCGAACCTAACGGGCACCTTCATATTGGCCATGCAAAATCCATCTGCCTGAACTTTGGGATGGCGGAAGCTTATGGGGGAAAGTGCTTCATGCGCTTTGACGATACAAACCCCCTCAAAGAAAGCTCTGAATACGTCACCGCCATCATGACCGATGTGCGCTGGCTGGGATTTGACTGGGACGACAGGCTGACACATGCCTCGGATTACTTCGAATCACTTTACGCTTGGGCAGTAGAGTTGATTCGAAACGGAGAAGCTTACGTGTGTTCGCTCAACAGTGAGGAAATGCGCATTTCACGTGGCACACTCACGCAACCTGGGAGTAACAGCCCCTATCGGGATCGTTCCGCTACTGAAAATCTTGATCTCTTTGCGCGAATGCGCGCGGGAGACTTCCCTGATGGTGCGCATGTTTTGCGGGCGAAAATCGATATGTCCTCACCCAACATGAACCTGCGTGACCCAACGTTGTATCGCATTCGTCATCAGTCTCACCAACAAACCAACAGTGAATGGTGCATCTACCCGATGTACGATTACACGCACGCGCTATCCGACGCGCTTGAGGGTATAACCCATTCATTGTGCACACTGGAGTTTGAAGACCACCGCCCGCTGTATGACTGGGTGTTAGATCACACCACTGCACCCTGTCATCCTCAACAAATAGAGTTCTCACGCCTTGAGTTGGACTACACAGTCATGAGCAAGCGCTTACTGACTCAGCTGGTAAACGCCGGTGCTGTTGACGGTTGGGATGATCCCCGAATGCCGACACTGGCGGGAATGCGCAGGCGCGGGTACCCACCCGCCGCCATTCGAGATTTCTGTAATCGAATCGGCGTAACGAAGAAAAATCAACGCATAGAAATGAATGTCCTTGAACAATGTGTCCGGGAATCTCTGGAACCCACAACACAGCGTGCACTCGGTGTCCTACGACCAATAAAATTAATTATCGACAACTATCCCGATGGAGTTTTCGAAGCATTTGATATTCCCAATCACCCGAGTGACCCGTCTGCTGGAAGTCGGGAGGTAATGTTTGGACGCGAGATCTATATAGACGAGGCCGACTTTCTGGAGGACCCACCGCGGCGTTTCTTTCGACTCTCGCCAGGACGCGAAGTCCGACTGCGATATGCCTACTACGTAACGTGTGTTGGAGTCGACCGCGACTCCAGCGGTGATATCTCAACTATCCATTGCACCTACGACCCTGACAGCCGTGGCGGTGGCACACCGGATAAGCGCAAGGTCAAAGGGACACTCCATTGGGTATCAGCAGCACACGCGCTACCGGCCCAGGTCAGACTCTACGAGCCGTTATTTGTTTCGAGTAACCCCTTGGAAGAACCCAATATTGAACTAACAGATCAATTAAATGCGACATCACGTACCATCATTCAGAACGCACAACTAGAATCCAGTCTAGAACATGCCCCTATCGCCATGTGTGTTCAACTGGAACGGGTCGGCTATTTCTGCGTTGATCCTGACACACAAAAAGATCAACTCGTTCTTAATCAAATCGTTGCGCTACGCGATTCTTTGCCACGCGACAAACCATCATGAAACGCCGTCAGGGCGAACCGTGGATGGCAGCAGACACCTACGCACGCTCCCTCAGCGGTCTGACCGTCAACTTGCTTGTCCACCAGATCGATGCGGCGCTTGATTTTCATGAGCGGGTTCTCCTGGTTAAGGCGATCTATAGCGACCCAGACTTTGCTGTTGTCCGCGGTTATGATGCCGAGTGGATGCTGCACGCCGATCACACCTACGACGAACACCCGGCGCGAAAGAGGCTTCAGGCCTTCCCACAACGAGGGGGCACCCTAGAACTACGTTTACATGGCTGTGACCCCGATGCCGCCGCACGACGCGCCCAGGCATTGGGATACGAGGTCATACAAACGCCAACCGACAAGGCTCATGGACTGCGTGAAACCTATCTCATTGACTCAGACGGATATCTTTGGGTACCAGATATGCCTGTAGGTGTCGTTTCAAAGCGCAACCACAATGTGTGACTCAAATGTTTGTATCCGTGCAGATTTCTTACGCATAATCGGCTAACCCGATTCCTAAGCGAACGACGCAGGCCATAAGCCATGTCAACACCACCTGAAACGCCTTTTCTGGAAGGTGAGTTTCGTCGCCGAGACCACTCGGTGCAACCCAGACTACTATGGCCAGAATATAAATCCACTCTGAACCGAGCACCCACTCAACCTTTGATTCCACTCTCACCCACTTTGTCGGAAATTACTGGGCCAACTTTTTCTCCACAGGATATCGCTCTAATCGATCGAGACTTGCTGCAAAATGCACGAATCGATCGCGACCCGTTGGGCGAACGAACTTTGCTTACGGGCCGCGTAATAGATCAAGATGGGACGCCCCTTTGCGCAACAAGGATAGAGATATGGCAAGCGAATGCCGCTGGGCGTTACCAACATGCGAGCGATAACTACCGGGCGCCACTTGACCCCAACTTCAGCGGCTATGGCTGCTGCCACACCGATGAATCGGGCAATTACGAGTTTCTCACCATTCGGCCGGGGCCTTACCCTTTTGCCAACGGTACCAATACCTGGCGCCCTTCCCATGTGCATTTTTCGATTTTCGGGCCCGCCTTTACGACTCGCCTGGTCACTCAGATGTATTTCGAAGGGGACCCTCTGATCCGGGACTGCCCGATGCTCAGCTCGATTCCCGATCGCAGTGCCCAGTCTCGGCTCGTTGCAGCGTTTGATAGGGAACGGTCGCGACCCTTTGACTGTCTCGCCTACCGCTTCGATCTGGTATTGCGTGGCCCGAAACAAACGCATTTCGAAAACCAACCGGATGGGTTGTAAATGATGTCACAAGATCCACTACACCATGAAACATCATCTCAAACAGTCGGACCCTTTGTGCACATTGGGCTCTATCCCGCAGTCTCCGGTATCGTGGCGCGTTCTCGCACTTATGGTAACCAGTTAGCCACCACGCAAGCATACGGCCAACGTATTCGAGTCGAAGGTCGAATCATCGACGGCAATGGCGAAGCGGTCCGGGACGCCTTGCTTGAATTCTGGCAAGCAGATGGACATGGCCGCTATGCACACCCCGCGGATCCTCAGGCGGCATCCGCGGACGCTGGACTGAGCGGATTTGGTCGTTCCGTGACTGATTCTGATTCGGGGATATGGACGTTAGAGTCAATTAAGCCTGGAGCAGTAACAAATCTTAGCCAACACTCCATGGCACCCCATATCAATCTTGCTTTGTTCGCACGCGGGCTAAATATTCACCTGCATAGCCGCATTTATTTTGACGATGAGGTAGAAGCAAATGCTGTCGATCCTGTGCTTCAGCACTGTGTGCCAGCTCCGCGCCGACAAACCCTCATCGCCCGCCGTCAGGAAACCACACAGGATCGATGTGTTTACCGATTTGATATGGTGCTACAGGGGGAAAACGAAACCGTATTCTTTGATTTCTGACCGCATTAAAAACGGAGGAATTCGTCCATACGCTCAAAGAACGCCTCGCTTTGCCGATGCTAGTTGAGATCAGAGAAAGTACGACCCTCACGCACCAACCGCTCTAGCAACGACGACGGATTCCAGAAGAAATCATCTGTCATCGCGTAATCCCTTAACAACTTCAGGATCTCATCTAACCCCGTTTCGTCCGCAAAATGCATTGGGCCTCCTCTCCACCGCGGAAACCCGTATCCAAAAACCTTCACCATATCGACATCCAACGGTCTCAGCGCAATGCCCTCCTCTAGCACCCGCGCTGCTTCGTTAATCATAGCCAGCATGACCCGATTCTGTATTTCTTTCACAGAAAAGAAACGTCGCTTAATGCCATGCCGCGCTGACTCAGTATGAACAATCTGTTCTACCTCTGAATTTGGTAGAACAGTTCCATCGGCCTGGTACACATACCAACCTCGACCACTCTTGCGGCCAAACCAACCGCGTTCACACAACCGATCTGCGATTTCCACGTAGCGCTCTCGCTGAGCGCGCGTGGGTGCCAACCGCTGCCGGTTCGCCCATCCAATATCCAACCCAGCCTGGTCCATAACTCGAAAGGGGCCCATCGCCATACCAAATGATTCCATCGCCTGATCTATCTCCCATGGCATCGCGCCGTCTTCAAGCATGTAATCGACCTGCTTACGGTAATGAAACAGTATTCGATTGCCAATAAATCCGTCACAAACACCAGCCAACACGCCGACCTTGTCTAAGCGACGCGCGAAGGCAAGGCAGGTCGCTACAACATGGGAACCCGTTTTCTCGCCTTTAACGATTTCAAGCAAGCGCATCAACTGCGCGGGCGAGAAAAAATGCAAGCCAATGACGTCTTCTGGTCGGGAGGTAACGGCTGCGATCTCATCGGTATTCAGATAAGAGGTATTGGTTGCCAGTATAGTTCCGTCCGGAGCGTGCTCATCAAGTTGCCGGAAAACTTCTTTTTTTATCTCCATGTCTTCAAACACGGCTTCAATAATAAGCTCGGTAGTCGACAAACAAGCGTAGTCCGTATCGGTCACCAAACGTTGACGCGCCGCAGTGTGGTCCGAAGAAGTCATTCGATCGCGCTCAACAAATGCCTGCAAGCCGGCTTCAATCCCCGCTCTAGCCCGGGCACTTTCTGCCAGAGTACGCTCCAAGAGCACCACATTGAACCCTGCCTTGAGCGCGCAAACCGCGATCCCGATTCCCATGGTGCCACCGCCCACAATGCCGAGATGCTGAATATCCCGAGGATGCGTGTTTTCCAGACCCGGAATTTTAGCCACCGCTCGTTCAGCGAAAAACGCGTGTCGAAGGGCGCGTGACTGAGATGATTTCCGTAATCCCTGGAATACGGCACGTTCGTTTCGAAGGCCTTCTTCAAAAGAAGCGCTCAAACCATATTCAATCGATTCCAGGGCCCTCAATGGGCTTTGCTGTCCCCTGGCCCGCCGAACGACGCGGGCCCGCTTCTCGGCAAAAACTTGAGTTGGTGGACTTTCTGGCAACGCTCTTTGACTCAACGGCACCGGCAACGGCGGTGACCCACGATTTACGAAGTCAATCGCAAACTTAATCTCATCACCTTCTATGATTGCATCAACCAAGCCAAGCGCAGCCGCTTCGTCGGCCTCCACGGGCCGGCCAGACGTCACCAAATCAATCGCAACGTCAATTCCCACCAGCCGGGGCAACCGTTGTGTGCCCCCGGCACCAGGAATCAATCCCAGTTTCACCTCCGGCAAAGCCAACCGAGCCCCGCCCCCTGCGAGCCGATAATGACACCCCAACGCCAGTTCCAGGCCCCCGCCAAAAGCCACCCCATGAATCAATGCCACGACTGGTTTGGGGCAAGCCTCGATCAGGCGAATAACGTCCGGCAAACTCGGGGTTTGGGGTGCTTGATCGAATTCGCGGACATCCGCTCCGGCACAGAACGCGCGACCTTCACCGCAAAGGACCGCACCCTTGATCTCACTATCGGTTATAACTTTAGTTAACACCCGATCGAGTCCCAATCTGACAGAATGCGATAATGTATTCAGCGGTGGGTTAGACATCGTAATCACAGCAATCGCACCATGTTGTTCGAGGATTACCGGTGTTTGTTGATCTTGACTCATCACCTCTATCCAGAAATATAAAAAAGTGCCAACAAGCTTCAGCGCGTTAAAGTGCGGAGTCTACCAACCGCTTTATTGCTTATAGCCATATCTCACCGTAGAACGCCACATCAGACCCATCATGCCCAACAACAATACCCTGACAATCAACAATCTAAAACTTGAGTATCGCGCAATAGGTGACATCAGGTCATCCAAAGAAACTATCGTGATGCTCCATGAAGGCCTCGGCTGTGTTTCTCTATGGAATGACTTCCCCGAACGCCTAGCCGAGGCAACGGGCTGGCGAGTAATTGCCTATTCGCGCTGCGGCTATGGATCTTCGTCACCGTGCGACCTACCCCGCCCATTAACTTACATGCACGACGAGGCCTTCCAAGTACTCCCCGGCATCCTCGACCGAGTGGGTTTCGATGGCGGGATCCTTCTCGGACACAGTGATGGGGCCTCTATTGCTGCTATCTACGCTGGCGCCCACAGCGATGAGCGCCTACGGGGCCTGATTCTAATAGCCCCCCATTTCTTTACCGAACCGGCGGGGTTGGAAGCCATTGAACGGGCCCGGATGGCATTCGTTGATGGCGATTTGCGCCCCCGCCTTGAGAAGCACCATAAGGGAAACGTCGACTGTGCATTCTGGGGTTGGTGTAACGCCTGGCTAGACTCGGGTTTTGAACAGTGGGATATTCGAAAATACCTGTCCGACATCTCTCAACCCGTGCTCGCGATACAAGGCGCCAATGACGAATACGGTAGCCTCGAACAACTTGACGAACTTGAGGCATCCTGCCGGGCACCCGTGACCCGGTTCATCATCCCCAACTGCGGCCATGCGCCTCACCGCGAAAAGCCGACAGCGACACTCAGTGCAGTTCAAACTCTGATTAATAGACTAGGGTAATTTTCTACACCTGTTCTTCACCTCACAACTGGTGCAGTACGGTCTTAATCGGTTCATAATTCAGCCATATTACAGATCCCCGCTCGTTGACTTAATGCCAATGCAAATTAACTTCCAAACCCAACCCGAAAGTTATCGGCACTGGCACCTCGAAATTGATGGCGACGTCGCGACATTGTGGCTCGATGTCTCGGAAGACGACGGCCTATTCGATGGTTATCAACTCAAACTCAATTCTTACGATCTCGGTGTTGATATCGAACTCTATGACGCGACCCAACGTTTACGTTTCGAACATCCCACAGTTCGTGCCGTTGTCATTCGTTCCCATCTTGATCGCGTCTTTTGTGCCGGTGCGAACATTCGAATGCTGGCCGGAGCCAGCCACCATCTCAAGGTTAATTTCTGCAAATTCACCAACGAAACGCGCAACGGTATCGAAGACGCGAGCACTCATTCTGGACAACGTTATCTATGTGCCGTTAATGGGGCCTGCGCCGGGGGGGGCTACGAATTGGCCCTTGCCACGGATTACATTATGCTAGCCGATGACGGGGCATCCTCTGTCGCACTGCCAGAAGTCCCGCTACTGGCAGTACTCCCAGGGACAGGCGGCCTGACACGGATCACTGACAAGCGTCGCGTGCGGCGCGACCTCGCCGATGTATTTTGCACACTCGAAGAGGGCGTCAAAGGCCAGCGGGCACTCGACTGGCAGTTGGTAGATGAGATCGTTCCGGCCAGTGATTTCGATTCAGCCGTGGGAAAAAGCGCCCAACAGTTAGCGGAGACGTCCGATCGTCCACGCGATGCCAAAGGTATTGTCTTGGAGCCCTTGAAACTGCGCTCTGCACCTGATCATCTGACCTATTCCACGGTCGACCTGACTATTTCGCGGGATGTTGGGGTTGCGACGCTCACTATATCGGGCCCGCAATCCCCTCCGCCGACCGATTTGGCCGAACTGATCAACAGCGGGTCTGCGTTCTGGTCCTTGAGTACTGCTCGAGAATTAGACGATGCCATCCTGTATCTGCGCTTCAACGAACCGGAGATAGGGGTGCTTAAGTTTGCCAGTCACGGTGACCTGTCAAGAGTCCTCTCCTATGATCAGTTTCTGGAACAGCATTCTGATCACTGGCTTTGCAGAGAAATCAGACTTTACTGGAAGCGTGTACTGAAGCGACTCGATGTAACTTCCCGTTCTATGGTCAGTGTCATCGAACCCGGTAGTTGTTTTTCTGGAACTCTCGCTGAAATACTTTTTGCCTGTGACCGTAGCTACATGTTGAGCGGAATGCCCGAAGGCACCAACATACCACCCGCCAGCATTTTACTTACCAGCGTCAATTTTGGTGCTTATCCAATGTCTAACGGCCTAACCAGACTGGAGACGCGTTTTCTGGGGCAACCGGAATTGCTGAAAGAAATCGAAACAAAAGTTGACACTCCATTACTGGGTGACGAATGCGAATCAATGGGATTGGTGACATTTGCGTTCGATGAAATTGATTGGGATGATGAAATACGAATTTTTCTCGAGGAACGTGCCGCGTTCTCACCTGACGCCATGATCGGGATGGAGGCGAACCTGCGTTTTGCGGGACCCGAGACTATGGAAACAAAAATTTTTTCGCGCTTGAGCGCATGGCAGAACTGGATTTTTCAACGGCCGAACGCCGTTGGTCAGAAAGGTGCGCTGAAACGCTATGGCAGTGGCCAAAAAGGCGAGTTCAACCGGGAACGGGTGTAATCGACCCTCCCCGAACGGAGAATAATCAATGACTGATTCGGTCAACGTCAACTATGACACCTTGATACCCAATAATGTTGGTCTTGCTTCCGATCGTCGAGTGCTGCGCGGCCTCGAGCAGTGGCACAGCAACTACCTCAATTGGTGGAAACAAACTGGACCGGAAGGTTTTCAAGATGCATCCGTTTACTTGCGCACCGCCGTTAGCGTCGAACGTGAAGGCTGGGCCAAATTCGGTTTTGTCAAAATGCCCGACTATCGTTGGGGCATCCTACTAGCGCCAGCAGTGGAGGATCGACGTATCCCATTTGGCCTGCATAAAGGGGAACCTGTTTGGCAGGAAATACCTGGAGAATACCGCTCCATGCTACGTCGACTCATCGTCATACAAGGCGATACGGAACCGGCATCGGTCGAGCAACAACGGTACCTTGGTCAAACCGCCCCATCACTTTACGACATGCGCAATGTTTTTCAGGTGAATGTTGAAGAAGCCCGTCACCTGTGGGCCATGGTCTACCTGCTTCACAAATATTTCGGCCGCGATGGCCGCGAAGAAGCACAAGAACTACTCAGTCGCCGATCGGGGGACGAAGATAGACCGCGACTACTGGGTGCATTCAACGAAGAAACGCCAGACTGGTTATCTTTTTTTATGTTTACATTTTTCACCGATCGTGATGGCAAGATGCAACTCGAAAGCCTGGCACAGTCAGGGTTCGATCCTCTATCACGCACAACTCGATTTATGTTAACGGAAGAAGCCCATCACATGTTTGTTGGCATAAGCGGTATTTCCCGCGTCATTCAAAAAACTTGTAGCGCGATGAAAGAAGCAGGTATCGAAGATCCAAACGAAATAGAAAGCATTCGCTCTCTAGGAGTTATTGACCTACCCACCATTCAGAAGAAAGCCAATTTTCATTATTCCGTTTCACTTGACCTGTTTGGATCAGAACTTTCGACCAATGCGGCTAATTTTTTTAATTCGGGCCTTAAAGGACGTTACCAGGAAAACGATATTGACGATGATCATTGCCTTACCGACGCAACTTACCCAGTCATGCGTTTGATCAACGGCGTAATCACCCAAACCCAGGAAGCCGCTTTGCCCGCACTCAACATGAGACTCCGGGATGATTACGTGCGCGACTGCGCGCGAGGCGTTGAACGGTGGAATCAACTCATTGCCAAAGAAGGAATTGAGTTTCGTGTCGAACTGCCACACGTTGCGTTCAACCGGCATGTTGGAGAGTTTTCCAACATCAAAGCAACGCCGCAAGGAATGATTATTAACGAAACCAAGTGGCAGGAAAATCTGCAGGAGTACTTGCCGTCCATTGAAGATAAAGCCTATATCGCTTCCCTTATGAGGCCCGTAACAGCACCCGGCAGTTATGCGTCCTGGATCTCGCCGCCAGCCCGCATGATCGATAACAAATCGGAAGATTTTGAATTCGTTCGCATACAACACTGAATCATGCCCGCATAATGGTTACGACCTGTGACTAACAATGGCCCGCCGTTTCGTGCGGATCATGTGGGTAGCCTGCTCCGCCCACCCTCCTTAATGCAGGCCTACCGTGACCATCGGAGTGGAAAAGCAACTGATGCCGCACTGGCTATAGCTCAAGATGATGCCATTCGGGAGGCTATCACCCTCCAGGAAGCGGTGGGACTCCAATCCATCACTGATGGAGAATTCCGCCGCGCTTCCTATTGGTCAAGCTTTGTCGAACGGGTTGATGGCCTGGAAATTAAGAATGCTGCTTTCACGTTTCGTGACGAGTGTGGCCATGAACAGGCATTCACCGCACCCCATGTCAGCGGCCCTGTGCGACGACAACAAGCCATCGCAGTCGATGAATTTAAATTTGTGCGTGCATCAACGAATCAAACACCCAAGACCACCCTGCCCTCACCACCATCCATGCACTTCTGGCGAGTGGATCAAGGCATTGATCAAACTGTATATCCGGATACTAAAAGCTACTTCACTGATCTTGCCGCTGTCTACCGACAGGAAATTGCAGCGCTCGCAGCCGCAGGATCAACCTACATCCAGCTGGACGACGTCCCGTTTGCCATGTTGTGTGACCCTGAAGTTCGTACGAAGGTGGCGTCAAAAAATATCGATCCCGACCAATTGCTTCAGGATTACGTCGCCTTGTGCAACGACAGCCTTCGCGATCGTCCTCCAGGTGTCACTGTCGCAATGCATTTTTGCCGAGGTAACTATAAGGCACACTTTCTGTCCCAGGGAGGATACGAAGCGGTTGCTGAACTACTCTTTAACGGGCTGACGGTGGATGCCTACTTTCTGGAATTTGATTCTCCCAGAGCAGGCGATTTCACTCCTCTACGGTTTATGCCAACGGGCCGACGCGTTGTGCTGGGACTGATCTCAACCAAAATACCGACCCTGGAACATTCTGATACATTAATGCGTCGTGTTGATGAAGCGGCACTGCATATTGATCCTGCCGCAATATGCATCAGCCCACAATGTGGATTCGCAAGCACTATCGGCGGTAACCCGCTAACCATCAGTGAACAACGTGCCAAACTCAGCCTGGTGGTAGAAACTGCAGCCGCCTTGTGAAGACCATCGACTTCATTAAAAACCCAGATAGCGGCTCATTACGTCACTACCATCCAGAAGCGATCGCGAGTCACCCTGCCAGACAATGCGCCCCTTCTCAATAATGAAATGATGATCGGCGATTGCAGCGAGATCTCGGACATTCTTGTCAATGACTAGTATAGATAACCCCTCTGCTTTGAGTTGACCAAGACAAGCCCATATATCTCTCCGGACCAATGGCGCAAGCCCTTCAGTCGCTTCGTCCAGTATCAGCAATCGGGGGTTGGTCATCAGTGCACGCCCGATCGCCAACATCTGTTGTTCGCCCCCTGACAATAAGTTACCCGATCCTTTCAAGCGCACCGCCAATGCAGGCAACATATCCAACACCCGATCAAGATCCCAGCTTCGGGCCCTGTTATTCGTTAACTTAGCCGTAGCAACAAGATTTTCCAGAACCGTCAAATTCGGAAAAATCTGTCGTCCTTCGGGTACCAACCCGATGCCCCTTTGCGCGACGCGATAACTCGATAGGTTAGTGATCTTTTGTCCCTCCCACCTTACCTCGCCTTCTCGAACAGGTAGCATGCCCATAATGCAGTGCACTGACGTTGTCTTACCCATCCCGTTTCTACCCATCAACGTCACAACCTGGCCCGGTTCGACCTTAAAACTAGTACCGAACAAGGCCTGGCTCGCACCATAAAACGCCTGGATGTCGTTGACCTCTAGCATACGTTTACTTTGATTTTCACGTATTCGAACATCATGTCTCTCCGGCCTACTCGATCGCCGTATTCATGTCTTCGCCCAGATAGGCCTCGCGCACCGATCGATCAGCGCGAATAACATCCGGGGTACCCGTTGCAATAGCCCGACCCTCAACCATCACAGTAATTCTATCGGCGAGTGCAAATACCGCATCCATATCATGTTCAACCAATATGACGGTGCGCGAGCCCTTCAATGATTCCAGCATAGACACCATACGAGCGGAATCTTCCCGCCCCATCCCGGCAGTGGGCTCATCCAGAAAAACCAGCTCCGGATCGGTCGCCAGCACCATCGCCAACTCCAGTTGCCGATGCTCTCCATGGGACAGAGGTCCTGCGATCTGCATTGCTTCAGGCTCGAGACCCACTTGGGTCAGTGCCCGCATGGCCGGTTCGGTTAACTGGTCGTCAGCAATCGCTGGCTCCCAAAACCGGTATGAGTGCCCTGCCTTCGCCTGCACTGCCAGTACCACATTTTCAAGCACCGTCATGTCCTGAATAATGCTGGTGATCTGAAAAGATCGTGCCATGCCAAGATGTGGCCGCCGGTAGGCCGGCATCCGAGTAATATCCCGGTCGCGGAATACAATCTGGCCGGCATCCGGTAACACGACTCCAGTTACCTGTGACACCAGCGTAGTCTTGCCCGCACCGTTGGGTCCGATCACGGCATGGACTTCTCGTTCCAGCACATCAAGGGTCAATCCGTTTGTCGCCGCTACGCCACCAAACGATTTGTACAAATCTTTAATACTCAAAATTACGGACTCACCCATATCAGCGCTCCGGATTCCTGCCAAGCCAACTATCGATACCACCCTTGGCGAACAAGACCACTAAAATGAGAAAGATTCCAAATATCAATTGCCAATACAACCAGAATCCTGAAAGGATCTCCTCCAGGAGAATAAATAAACCGGCACCCAGCACCGGGCCAAAGAGACTGCTCGTCCCACCCAGCACCACCATAAAGATCAACTCTCCTGATCGAGTCCAATCCATCATTTCCGGACTAATAAAACTGGTGAAATTGCCGAGTAAAGCGCCGGCATAACCGCACAACGCTCCCGCGATGACATAACACACCAGCCTGTAACGGAAAGTATCGAAACCAAGAGACTGCATTCGACCCTCATTACCGCGCGCACCCTGAATCACCATACCGAAACGCGAATGTACGATGCGTCGGATTAAATAAAGAACACCCAGCAAAGACACAAAGCAAACGTAGTACAACACCGTGTCATTTTCTAAATTCAGCCATCGTCCAAACTCGCTTCGGACTTCAATGACCAAGCCATCGTCGCCCCCGTATTCTTCTATTGAAACAAAAGCGAAAAACACCATCATTGAAAATGCCATGGTAATCATGATGAAGTTAACGCCACGAGTTCTCAAACACACCAGGCCTGTCAGGAAGGCGAAGGCAGCCGACACACCAATCGCTATTCCTAGCTGTATGAAACCATTGTAAATCTCGTAATAGGCAGGAATGCCTACTGCATAGGCCCCTATGCCCAGGTACGCGGCGTGCCCAAAACTGATCATCCGTCCATAGCCCAGGATCAGATTCAAACTGACCGCGGCAATCGCCAGAATCACCAATCGCGTTGCAAGGACAAGAAAAAACTCCCGGCCCGTCACGCTGACAAAGACCGGTAACAGGGCCAGGGCCACCAGCACTACCAGTGTCACCCATCCGCGCACCGTAAGACTTTTCATCGCTAAAAAGAACCGAACTCAGTGCCCGCGGGGCCCGAATAATCCTGACGGCCGAACAGCCAGAATAACAGCCATCAGAATATAAATTAGCATTGCCGACACTGCAGGAGCGGACGTTTCAGCATTTTGTGCCGACATAAACATTTTAAATAAAGCGTCCAAATACGATCGCCCCATAGTGTCGATCAATCCGACCAGAATGGCCGCGATGAACGCACCCTTAATCGAACCGATGCCGCCGATAACGATCACCACAAACGCCACAATAATGATCTGATTGCCCATTCCGATTGATGCCTCAGTAATCGGCGCAATCATCATGCCGGCTAAACCGGCGAGCACGGCACCAATGACGAAAACAATTGAAAATAACAGTCCGATATTGACACCCAGGGCACTGACCATCTTGCGATTTGATGCCCCCGCACGAATTTGCATCCCCAGTCGAGTCCGCGTTACCAGAATGAATAATCCGAAGGCAACCGCAAGACCAGTCAGAATGATGGCCACACGATAGGTTGGCACTTCGATGGCACCGCCCAGCGAAACCTGGCCATCCAGCCATGCGGGCAATGGAATGACCTGACCATCAGGCCCCCATATCATCTGTGTCAATGTGTCAAAAACGAGAATCAGTCCAAAGGTTGCCAACACATGATCCAGATGATCACGCTCATAGAGGTGCCGAACAACAATCAGTTCAACCAGAATACCGACAACGGCAGTGGCTGGCAGTGCTAACAGTAGCCCCAACCAAAATGAATCCAACCACTGCGTGAGGGTTGCGCAGAAAAATGCGCCAACCATATACAGCGATCCATGCGCCAAATTGACAAAATCCATGATGCCGAAAATCAGGGTTAACCCTGAAGCAAGCAGAAAAAGCAGAATTCCAAGTTGCAGACCGTTCAACAGTTGAACAGTCAGCAGCGTCCAATCCATGATGATGTCAAACCGCCGTGGAAAACAACATTAGCCTTGTAGAACTAATTCCGGCAGGCAGAGGTTCACCACCTGCCTGCCGGATTCATTCAGCCAAATACGAGTGCAATTACAGTTTGCACTGACCGTGATAACTATCCTGATGATCACTCAGCACTGTCGATACATGCGAAACAAACCAATCCCCGTTGGCATCCTTTTTAACCGTCCGCAGATAGAAGTTCTGGATCGGGAAATGATTGGAACCATAACGGTACTTACCCCGCACGCTTGGAAAGTCCGCCTTTAACATGCCGGCTCGAATACCATCCTGGTTGCTGGTGTCTCCGTTAACGGCGTCGACCCCACTTTTGATCAACATAATCGCGTCATAGGATTGTGCTGCGTAATGCGTTGGGTATCGACCGGTCTTGGCCTTGAAGTCCTTGACAAATCGATTGTTCGTCGCATTATCAAGATCTGGTGCCCAGAACATCGTATTCCACGAGCCAAGCACACCTCCAAGTTTTGCTTTCTGCAAACGCCCAAGAGACAACGCGTCTACCGTAAAGACCGTGTAAAGCGGAATCTTTCCACGTAATCCCGCCTGATCATACTGCTTGATGAACGCCGGCCCGGCCGGACCCGGGTAAAAGACAAAGATAGCGTCCGCGCCCGATGCTTTGGCTTTGGCGAGTTCTGCGGAAAAATCAAGTTGCATGTCCTTACCCCACTTGGTCATGTCTTTTCCCACGATTTCTCCCTTAAAGGTTCGCTCAACACCTGCCACCATGTTCTTACCGGCAGCGTAGTTAGGCGACATGATATATAGCTTCTTTACACCCTTCTTGTTCAAAACCTCCCCTGTAGCCATTGGGTTCTGATCGTTCTGCCACGAGGAAGAAAAGAAATTCTTGTGGCATAACTTTCCGGCTAACGGTGACGGTCCTGCATTGGCACTGATCAAAAATTTACCTCCATCCAATGCAGATTTGCGTGATGCGAGCAACACATGTGACCAGATAAATCCGGTGACAAAGTGCACGTCATCCTGTTTCACCAGTTTGTCGGTTTTCTGTTTGCCGATTTCTGGTTTAAAACCATCGTCCTCAACGATAAATTCAACGGCTTTGCCACCCATCTTATGACCAATATGATCCAGAGCGATGTTTGCGGCATCAACCATATCTCGCCCCATGGCGCCTGCCGGGGTGGTCAGCGTTGTGACAAATCCGATGCGCACGTTGTCAGCAAATGCTGACGTGGCAACCAACCCCAGCGAGAGAACAAAATACTTAAATAAACGACTCATCATCATTCCAGCTCCTCCTTCAGCGTTGTCATAACGATATCCGGCATCGCCGGCACCGCGGTTTCTATATTCTGGCTTCCGTCTGCGTGAATCATACCCCAGACATCAGAGAATCCAGAATGTCCAAATGTTCACTGTTGGGCAATCAACCAACAGGCCAGACAGTTCGCCATTTAACTCGAGTTCAGCCGTTGGGCTAACGCTCCCTTAATAATCTTCCTTGTTGGCGTCAACGGCATTTCCTCAACGATTTCCAATCGTTCCGGCCATTTCACCTTAGATACATTCTCACCTTCAAGCAACACACAGACCTCCGTTAACGACAGATCGAATCCCGGTCGGAGGGTGACAAAACAGCAGGCCTTTTCTCCCAATACTGGATCCGGCATAGCCACAATAGCTGCCTGATCAACGGCATCGTTCTGCATTAACAGCGCTTCAATATCCGTCGGGTTGTATTTGACACCGCCACGATTGATCAAATCCTTTGTGCGGCCGGTAAGACGGATGTATCCCAAATCGTCGATACAGGCCAAATCTCCGCTACGAAACCAGCCGTCCCTGGTAAATGCCGCCGCGTTAGCTTCATGGTTATCAAGGTAACCACCGAATACTGACGCACCCCGAATTTCAAGTTCGCCTTCCTCACCCGCCGACAGAATGTCACCGTCGAGCGACCGAATGCGCACTTCATTACCACGAGCTGGTGGACCTGCACTCGTAGCCGCAACACTCAGCGGATCCGATGCGCGAGTAAAACTCCCCGCCTGGATTTCAGTCATGCCCCATAACTGGGCAACCGTACTGGTCGGTATCGCCGATTGATAGCGTTCAAGTACATGGGTGGGACACGATGCACCAGAGAAAACAGAAAAACGCACAGACGCAAAGTCTCTTTCATTGATCAATCCCTGACCCAGCATAGCGGCCGCGTGTGCCGGGCCGAGAAACAACATGGTCGGTTCGTGCATTGAAACCGCCTGTCCCAGGTCTTGTGGCGTAAATGCAGGTAACAGAACTGCCGCCGCGCCGCGACTCAGTGCCATATGAAAGTTGAATATCCCGTAGAGATGACTAAATGGTGCCGCCGATAGAATGCGATCATGTTCTGTGACCTCAAATTCGTCCGCCGCTGACTCGATATTGCCGAGCATGTTCTGATAAGTGAGCGGCACCCCTTTGGGACTTGATGTCGTACCCGAGGTATACAACAACAGGCATGGATCCGCCGCCACTGCACGGTCATGCTGATCGAGGGGTTTGCCGGACTCGGCGAGACTCCAAAATGACCGTGCTTCGCGCGGAGCCTGGCCGACAATGATGACCTCCTCAAGCGAATCCAAGCGGCGTCTTTCGGCCAGCATAATTGATGCAAGATCGTAACCACGAAAAACATCCGCAGCGATAACAGCACGGGCCTGACTGTGCTCAAGAAGAGATGCAATGTCACCGGCCCGGTATGGCATGTGAATGGTTTGCAAAACAGCGCCGATTCGCGCCACAGCAAGGTGTCCGACCACAAATTCAACTGTATTGGGTAACTGTATCGCGATCACATCACCCCGCCCGAGACCAAGCGCCTTAAGACCGGATGCAATCGCGCCTACCTGCGCATCCACCTTGGCGTAACTCATGCTGTGCTCACCGGCAATCAGCATCGGTGCATTCGGTCGTGACAAGGTGGCCTGGTTTAGCCAGGTATCGAGCGTGGCTTTTCCCCACAAGCCTTCTGCCAGAAAACCGGCAACCTCAGCCGAATTAAATGTGAGGGCTGTCCTAACCCGCATGCCGGCTTCGGGATAATTTATTCTATCTGCCGGATCTTCATACCTGTCTTCGCGCCAACGTCGACCGCCTCCAAGGTGGAACAGTTTTCGATGCTGATCAATTCGATAATGCTGGCGTTCCAGGTAAACCCGAATGAAGCGAACCTGATCCACTGAGAGGCCTACCCGCGACGCAATTTCGGTATCGGTAAGCCCCATGTCTGCGCGCTGTGCTTCAACCGCATCGTAATCAAGCAATCGGACCGGATCACCCTGCCGGCGCTGTCGATTCAGACTCAGCTGATAGATGGCCTCACCGTACGAATCGATCATGTTCTGAGTCACGCCGAAGGGCATATGTCTATCCGCCTGGGTTTTCCATCGATGCCTCGGTCGCCTTGCGGCGTGCCAGGCCACGCTTCAACGGATTCGATAACGGTGCCTGTTGTGCGATGGGGCAAACCCGCATGCATTCAAAGCACAGCGCTAGAAGTTCGCCGGCGCCAATCGACAGTTTGTACCAGATAGCCTGACTCTCTGGACCATACAATGCCATCGCCTGATCGAGTGGATCTTTCGCCTTGAGTGTTTCCATCAACACTCCAGGAATAGCCTCGTACTGCTGAGACATCTCAGCGCATTTATCTGCTTCGAAACACGATTCTTCCGTCCGGCCATTGGCATCGATTGTCCCACTGAGACACCCGGCTGGACAAAATTTCTGACATGGGGTTCGACCTTGTTTTCGATACAACTCGACACAGGACGGGTGAGGGCACGGGTTTTCAGCCATCGGTCCGTCACTCACGAGCGGCATCTCCGTGAATACCGAACTGTAATAGAGCATACCGAATTCGGGATGCAGAAGAATATCACCGGCCATTGAACGCGCGCCAATGCCTGCCACCTCAGCATGGAGTTTCATGCTTTGCATCGGAATGCGCGCTCCCTGCTCTGGATCAATGTCAGGTGGGCAAAATACTGCACGATAACCAAAAGTGGATTCAATATAGAAGGCCAGTCCGAACGCAACCTTATACGCCAAGGTTTCCGTATCGCCGACATAGGCAAGGGTTTTTGCGTTCGCAGCCCAGGCTCCGGCCGTCCCACCGCCCACTCCGATAGAGATAACCGAACGAACCTTTGGCATTACGGTACGAGGACCGTGGCCCGGGGGCGACATCCGTTCTAGAATCCCAACATCCGCTATACCGACCGCCAGCGCCCCTTTCTTAGCGCAATAAGCATCGACGAGTGATCGAATTTCGGTCGGATCAAATGCTTGTGTCATTGTCCAGGTTCCGAGTTATCCATGATCGAAATCGCTGTTAAAAAACTACCGCTCCCCCAAATCCCCTGCCTCGCCCACGACCATAACACTATCCAGTTCGTTGATCGAAAATAAACACCCAAACCGTACTCTATCCTGATCATTCCCTACACATATCATGCAACCGGTAGCGCTGGATTTTGCCAGTTGAAGTGCGAGGTAATTGATCGATGAACTTTATCCAACGCGGGTATTTATAGATCGCTAACTGTGATCGTGTCAGTGCCTTAAGATCATCTTTCAGCTGTGTCGAGACCTCAATATTATCTTTCAGAACAACATATGCGCAGGGTTTCTCCAAACCTTCTCGGGTGCGCCGACCCACCACTGCGACATCAGCGACCTGGGGGTGACGCAATAATACCGATTCCACCTCCGTGGGAGACACCCAGATACCCCCCACCTTCAGCATGTCATCGCGACGACCCCGATAATGGTAGAACCCCTCATCATCCTCAACATACTGATCACCGGTCCGAACCCATTCGCCAACAAATGTCTCTTGGGTTTTCGCAGGTTGATTCCAGTAACCCACCGCTGCTGACTTCCCCTTGACCTCAAGCGCACCCACATTACCGCGCGCCACTTTGGCACCGGTGCGATCGACCAAACGCAAGGTATAGCCCGGCACCGGCTTCCCGGAAGTCCCAAATCGGATTTCTCCAGGTCGGTTACTAAGGAAGGTCTGCAACATTTCGGTCGTACCTAACCCGTCGATAATGTCTATCCCGCACCGATCGACCCATCGCCGGGCTACTTCTTCCGGCAACGCTTCACCGGCAGAAACACATAACCTCAAACGTGCCAGTGCCACTTTCGGTATTTCCTCAAACGCCGTTAAAAGTTGTGCATAGAGCGTCGGCACGGCGAAAAAGAGCGTCGGCTGATACTCGCATAAACATGCAACAATGTGTTCAGCAGTAGGCCTATGGCCCGTCACAATAGATGTCGCTCCCGCATAAAATGGAAAAGTCATTGCGTTACCCAGACCATAGGCAAAATGCATCTTGGCAGCGGAAAAGGTGACATCCTCAGGAGATACCTTAAGCACACTCTGCCCAAACAATACGGCGGTATAAATCAACGCTTGATGACGATGCATGACACCTTTGGGTGTTCCCGTGGAGCCCGAGGTGTAGAGCCAAAACGCGATATCCTCGGAGGTGGTGGGCCACGCCGTAAGTTCATTTGATGCTTCGGCCATGCGACCAGACAGTGATGTGCTGAGCGCGCTGCGTTCATCGACGACAATCACCTCACAGGCGAACGACGCTGACCTAGCCAATCGCTGAAAAGACATCGCCAGATGCCTGTCAGTGAGCACCACTCTGGCTGCACTATCAAACAGGAGTGCCCGATAGTCCGCTTCGGTCAAACGAGTGTTAAGCGGCACCGCTACCGCCCCAATCTTGACCGTAGCCCAAAAAACAGTAACCAACTCAATTCCATCAGGCAGGCAAATTAAGATTCTATCTCCGACCCCAACCCCTATGTCCCGCAGCACATTACCGCAGCGATTGACACGCTGCGAAAGCGCGCGGTAGCTGTAGGGACCCCTATCATCAATGAGCGCCACCCGCTCGCCCCAACCCCGTTGAACGTTGTGATCAACGAACTCGAGTGCCGCGTTATAGGCCGACGGTAATCCTATATCTGGTGGTGACTGTGTGTCATCAACGGACGCGTAATCACTCGTGAGCACAACGCTGCTTCCTTAGCTGTATTGCCAACAAACTACAAAAACAGATGAACCGATAATAGGGCATGGCCTGCAGTAACGAGCGATGTCATTCAGGGCTCTGCAGGCGCGGTCTCACGCAATTTGAATCTTCGAATTTTTCCGGTTGCTGTTTTCGGAAGGTCCTCGACAAATTCGATCCATCGCGGATACTTGAATGGTGCCAAACGTGTCTTAACGAAAGCCTGAAGCTCCGTTTCGAGCTCAACCGTTACCGCAATATCGTCCTTCAGCACCACATAGGCTTTTGGTTTTATGAGACCCGCTTCGTCTTCTTGAGCCACCACAGCGACTTCCAACACTCGGGATTCAGCTAACAGTGCACTTTCGACTTCAAAAGGTGACACCCAGATCCCGCCAACTTTGAGCATGTCATCAGTTCGCCCAAAATAATGATAATAACCGTCTTCATCGACAACATACTTGTCGCCAGAACGGATCCAGCCCCCTTCAAATGTGTGCGCAGTCTTGTCTCGCTGATTCCAATAGGATGAGGCGCCAGATGGTCCGCTAACAAGCAGCTCTCCCATTGCTCCGGTTGATACCTCTTGGTTATCCTCATCAACAATCCGCAGTCGATAACCCGGTACCGCTCTACCTGAAGTGCCGTAACGAATATCACCGGATCGGTTACTGAGAAAAATATGTAACATCTCAGTACTGCCGAGACCATCTAAAACCGGTACGCCGAATCGACGCTCCCACTCTTCCCCCACCTCAGACGGCAACGCTTCACCGGCGGAAACACACAGCCGCAACGCGTCAGACACTCGCGATCGATCGTTATCCGGATTTGCCAAAATCGCATTGAAAAGCGTCGGCACTCCAAAGAAAATTGAACTTTCCTGGCTCTTTAACATGGTAAGCACGGCTTCCGGCGTCGGTCGTTCGGCCAATAATGCAGCGCAGGCACCCACATGCAATGGAAACGTCATTGCGTTACCCAGACCATAGGCAAAGAATAACTTAGCGGCAGAAAACACTCGATCATTCGGTTGAATACCGAGCACCTGGTCACCATATAAAGAAGCCGTTTGAATGAGGTCAGACTGATGATGGATCACCCCTTTGGGAGTACCTGTCGAACCCGATGTGTAAAGCCAGAAAGCCGCATCATCACAGCAGGTTTCAGCGACTGGTAATGCCACCTCCTCACGCCTGATTAAGGTATCCAATTCGAGGCCACCGCTGGGGTGACTGCCACTGACTACTACCTGCTTGAGAAATGGCTGGTCCTCTATGCAACCCGTAAAACGGTCATACAACACGTCACTGACCACCAAAGCAACGGCCCGACTGTCTCGCAACATGTAATCATAGTCAGACCCCGTCAGCAGGGTGTTAACTGGCACGGGTATCGCCCCGATACGGATAGCACCCCAGAACACGGCTGCGAAGTCAATGTTGTCCAGCATGCACACGAGGACGCGCTGCTCTCTGTTCACGCCCAGTGCAGCCAACGCTGCGCCCGTTCGCCCGACACGGCTCACGAAATCAGCATAGGTATGCTGACCTGCATTGTCGACGAACGCAATGCGTTCGCCATGACCAAGCTCCAAATGACGATCTACAAAATGTTGTGCCGCATTATATTTTCGTGGCACATCGACACGTAGGGTAGACAAGTCTCGACTCACTTAACCACCAGCGATCGCCCGCATGAAACTTATATGATCACCATCGCTAATCTTCGCCTCACCTTCGCCTGACAAAATCGTCTGCCCATTCAACACGGAGAGCGTTAACTCATCATCTATACGATCGACCAATTCCGGATAGCGACGGCAGACCGTTTGACGAAGGCCTGCGATGTTGTTCACCACCTCGTCAACGACCACAATCCTTTCAGCTTCGCCCGGCAGATCGTGTGGCAACTCGACACGAACAGAAAAGCCTGTCACTGTTCGCGCTAACCTCTCATGACGTTCTGCTCCTGGAATACCATGTTCCGTCAGACCGGCCACATGGTAATAACGCTTCTTGAGCGCTTCGAATTCATTGCGGTCTATCAATTCACCCTGAAATGGGCCTTCATCGATAGGCTCGTCGAACCAACGCTGCGGCAAGGTGTCGTCGGTGACTCGAAGTCCAATTCGATAATTGATCATTCGCTCAAGAGCCGTGATGTTACTCCCTGCCAACTGGACTTCATCGTGGCTGAATTGAATCCCCGTCAAACGTGTCAGCTGGCCTGCGAAGTCATTGCTGTCGGGCAGGCTTGGAGAATTAAATAATTTAGTATTGAAACGGCACATCCCAACCGCATCGCCACTCGCGTACTGATCTTCACAACGTGCCACACTGTGCTCCTTACCGATATAACTATTCGGTTCGGCAGACACTGTGGCGCCATACAGCTCCCGCTTGTAATCCGGATCATCGTTAATACGCGGATTGATCTCAAGAGTCACCCGATTTCTAAGGTGATCCATTCCCCGCGTTGCAACAGCAAGTCCAAGGGCAAAAGCCTTGATGATCCTGGAGTCATGTGGATCTGATTGAAATAATCCTTTAGAGGCCATGCGATAGCGCAACGCCTCCCCCGGATACTTACCACGCTGAACCGCCTGCGCCGAGTCGGCAATAGTGTCACCAAAACCCTCACGTTCGGATGTTTGAAACAACAACGTTTCTATCAACACAGGGTCGCCCCAGTTGGGGACCAGTCCACTGCAGTCCGCATCGGAAATAATACCGCGTTGATAAAGCTCCATTGCCCACGCGATGGCACTGCCTGTGCTAGCAGAGTCGAGCCCTAGATCGTTCAGTATGTTATTGAATCTGAGCACGTGCTCCGGGCGGTCTATTCCCAGATTCGGGCCGAACTTCCCTAAGGTCACGTATTCCGGGCCATCACCGTGGCGATAGGGATCAGTTTCATCTGCATCGGGAATCCGATTAAGTGCACGGCAATGTACTGGACACTTGTAACAACCTGCCATTCCGTCGCGAAACGAATCAAAATTTTCAGCATCAAGCGAGTCGTGCCAGCTGGTTTGCTGGTTGTTGTAGGTGCCTAATGCACCCAGTAAGCGACTCGGCTTGTATAAAAAGGGTGTGCCCACCGTCTTCAGGACTTTCTTCGCGACTCCGGTGCTGAGGATCTTGCGGCCAATCCGTTTGTTGTCCTCGCGATGCGATTTATCAATCGGAAATTCGGGGGGCCTCCCTCTGACCAGTACCGCCTTGAGTCGCAGTGACCCCATCTTCGCACCACTCCCACCACGAGCAAATATCGACTTGGGACCAGCCATAATGCCGCTGCACAATACCTGGTTCTCACCCGCCCGGGTAATACGCGCTAAGGCCATATTACGGCCCTCGCGACAGTCAAAGTCCCGCTCAATAGCACCCGTTAGTTCAATGTTATTCATACCGCGATAGCGACTTGCATCACAAAATTCAATCCGCCCGTGCTCAAATTTAAGTAACGTCCAACGCAGCGCCTGGCCATAGACTACGAGATGGTCAATACCGTGCCGCCTAAGATAGGCTGGGAAATAATCTCCCGCGTTTGAATCCAATATCGCGTCGCTGTCCGGTGCAAGGCTTGTCACATTACCCCGTGGACCACCCGGAACGTGTCCGGTCAGAACGCCTGCGCCAAAAATAAGTGGAACACCCGGGTTCAGCGCATCAAGGCCGTCTTCCAGCAGGTTGTATAGCAACACCATATTGCCGCCGCGACCGCCTAGAAAATCTCGAAGCATTGCCCTCGACAAGTAGGCTTTACGAATTTCCTGCCGCTCAAGGTCGACGAAGACCACTGCACCTTGACTGGGATACTGAGGTGTAACATCCAGCCGCTCGCATAAGCGATCCACTCGTTGCCTTATGTTCATAAACCGTCACGCCAGTAGCCAGATGGTGTGATTATAGCCAACCGCTCTATGCCAGGCGCCACGGTACCCAACTTACGCACCCCGTGGACGTATACTTTGCCCCTACGCTCGTTTACAACACACCACTGACCTCTTAGATGGAAAACCCAGCCCCTATTGTCGTTATCGGCGCCGGTATGGTCGGCGCCTCCTGCGCCCTGCACCTACAGCGCACTGGTGCTCAGGTCATTTTGATCGAGCGCGACACACCAGGCTCGGGGACGACCTATGGCAATGCATGCACCATCGCCCGCTTTGGTTGCATTCCGATCAATCAACCGCAGCTCTTGCGCCACCTACCCAGACTGCTCTTGGGACGACGTCAACCACTTGCTGTTTCGTGGTCTTACCTTCCCAAGATGATTCCTTGGTTATGGCAATTTCTGCGCTACTGTCAGCCGCACCACTCCCGTGCAATCTCGCAGGCGCTCGCCAGTTTGCTGAGACACGCGGAAGATGAAGCACTGGAATTATTCCGAGCTGCCCGCGCCGAGCATCTGCTGGCACGACAGGGCTTCCTATCTGTTTATTCCAGTGCACTTAGTTACCAAAACGATCAGACCAACCGACAACTTCGTCAACAACTACTGGGTAACGATCTGGTCGAACTCGATCAGGGTGAGATCGGCGAACTGGAGCCAGCGCTTGCCGGTCGTTTTCCACATGGCTATGTCTACAGTCAGGGTTTTCACGTGATCGAGCCACAACAAATGACGCAGCAAATGGTAGAGCAATTCTGTCGCGACGGCGGCACATTGATTTGCGACAGTCTGCATCGAATCGAACACGACTCGAAAGACCAGTTGAAGGTGTCTGGAGAGCAGACAAGTTACACCGCAAGTCAAGTCGTGATTGCGGCAGGCGCCTGGTCAGGCCATTTTCTTGGCGACACCATCGAGTCACTGCCATTAGATACCGAACGCGGGTACCACGTGCTTTTCCCTGATGACGGCCAGATGATCAGTCACGTTATCGCGCTACCTGATGCCGGATTCTTCTTGGTACCCATGGCCCATGGCCTTCGAGCCGCAGGCACCGTCGAACTCGCTGGACTCAACGCACCATCCAATCCAGAACGCCTTCACTATATTGAAGGCCAGGCACGACTGGCGCTTCCCACGCTTGGACGATCATCTGATACCTGGCTCGGGTTCCGCCCTACCCTGCCCGACAGCCTACCGGTGATTGGCCGCTCGCGGCATTTGCGCAACGTTATTTTTGCCTTTGGACACCACCACCTGGGCCTCACACTAGGGGCGATCACCGGTCGGTTGGTAAGTGAGATTGCAACGGGTGCGCCCCCATCTGTCGATCTCACGCCGTTTGACGGTGCTCGATTTCGCTGACTGTCTGTCGCTCAAGGTAAACTGTCGTTTTTTCGGAACGGTAGAACATGATGGAGTTTCTTAGTCAGTATGGGCTATTTCTCGCAAAAACGGTCACTCTGACCGTAGCCATTGTCGCAATAGTAAGCTTTATTCTAGCTGCGGCAATTCGCCAACGGCAGTCCCCGGCAGAGGGCATTGAGGTCAAGAATATTAATGATCACTATCGTGATATGAGTGATACGCTAGATCACGCCATGCTGTCTAAACCCGAGTTAAAGGCTCGGCGCAAAGCAGACAAGAAATCCAACAAAGCAAAGGAAAAAGCACTCAAACGTGGCGATGAACCTAAGCGCAAGCGACTTTTTGTGCTTGATTTTGATGGGGATATTCGGGGCAGCGAAGTTAGTACGCTTCGTGAGGAAATCACGGCATTACTCACTGTGGCGACAACGCACGACGAAGTCGTGATTCGTCTTGAAAGTGGTGGTGGCCTTGTCCACGCCTATGGACTTGCGGCCTCACAGTTGACTCGCATCAAGGACCGGAATATTCCCTTGACGGTAGCAGTCGACAAAGTAGCCGCAAGCGGTGGGTACTTAATGGCCTGCGTTGCTGACAAAATTATCGCGGCTCCGTTTTCCATCATTGGTTCGATCGGTGTCATTACACAAATTCCGAACTTTCATCGTTTGCTGAAAAAACATGATGTCGATTTCGAACAGGTGACGGCTGGTGAATTTAAGCGGACAATCACCATGTTTGGTGAATCAACCGACAAAGCTCGGGAAAAACTGAAGCAGGAGGTAGAAGACACACACGCCCTCTTCAAAGACTTCGTCAAGCAACAACGACCCGTCGTTGAACTCAGCGAGATTGCGACAGGAGAATACTGGCTGGGAAAACGCGCACACGAGCTCAATTTAGTGGATGCACTTGGTACGAGTGATGACTACCTGCTTAACGAACGAGACAACGCTGACATTTTTGAACTTCACTACAGCGTAAAACAAAAGCTGCTTGAACGTATCACGACGATGTTTGGAAAATTTGGACGCCGTGGCCTATCGCTAAACGATAACGACCGGATACCGAACCTGACCTAATTCCATCTTAGGAGAGACTGCATGATCTACACGCTGGGCGATCGGATTCCACGTATTGATGACAGCGCTTATGTGGCAGATAACGCCACCATCATTGGATCAGTTGAGATCGGTCCAGAAGCAAGCATTTGGTTTGGGGCCATATTGCGAGGTGACAATGATGTTATTCGAATCGGAGCAAGAAGCAACGTACAGGATGCGACTGTAATTCACGTCGATCCTGGCATTCCCACCACCATTGGAGAAGATGTCACTATTGGTCATAGCACCATGATTCATGGTTGCACAATTGAACGCGGATGTTTGATTGGCATTGGTGCCATCATTCTTGATCACGCCCGGATTGGGGAAGAGTCATTGGTTGGAGCAAACAGCCTGGTCACCGAAGGTAAGGAATTCCCTGGCCGATCTTTAATATTAGGATCACCGGCGCGGGTTGTGCGGCCTCTCACCGATGAAGATATCGCAGCAATTCGGAGAGCGACCGACCACTATGTGGACAATACGCGTTATTACAAAGCAAACCTGAAACCCTCGTCACCCGGTGGCGATTAATCGCTCACCTTAATAACGCCCCCTTTAACTATGACCTAACGCAACATGTCGATTTTTGAGACCAATCTTGAGCCGAACCCTGCCAACTATGTTCCGTTGTCGCCGGTGAGCTTTCTTAAACGTGCTGCCAGTATCTGTCCAGACAAAACAGCCATTATCCACGGCACACGCCGCTACAGTTATCTGGAATTCTGGCAGCGCTCTTGCAGGCTGGCATCGGCGCTATCTGCTCGGGGAATACGAGCCGGTGACTGCGTTGCCATCATGGGCGCCAACACGCCGGAGATGCTAGAAGCCCACAACGGCGTACCGATGATCGGGGCAATACTCAACTCACTTAACATCCGCCTCGACGCCGACACACTGGCCTTCATACTAGACCATGGTGAAGCCAAAGTGCTTCTGACCGACCGCGCTTTCTCCTCGACCATCAGTGCTGCACTGGCCAGGTTGGAGCGGGATATCCTGGTTATTGACATCGATGACCCCCTTGCAAACGAGGGCGACCTGATTGGCAATCTCGACTATGAAAGCTTTCTGACTGAAGGGTCAGATCATTTCAGCGCCACCCAGCCGACTAGTGAGTGGCAGGCACTGTCTCTACTCTATACCTCTGGCACAACTGGCAACCCAAAAGGTTGTGTTTACCATCACCGCGGTGCCTACCTTAATGCCATTGCGAACATGACTAACATGGACGTAAGGCGAGACTCTATCTACTTATGGACCTTACCGATGTTCCATTGCGATGGCTGGACCTTCACCTGGGGGGTAACCGCAGCCATGGCAACACATGTCTGTCTGCGCAAAGTAGAGCCCAAACCAATTTACCAGGCCATTGCGGAACACTCGGTGACCCACATGTGCGGTGCCCCAGTTGTGCTAACAGCGCTGGCCAACGCGCCGCACGATGATCGATCTGTATTTAGCCAAACGGTTGAAATCGCGACCGGCGGTGCTGCCCCGCCCTCCGCCGTGATCGAAGCGATGGAAGCCGCGGGGTTTAATGTGGTCCATCTCTACGGACTGACAGAGACCTATGGACCGGCCACCGTTTGCCTGCCGCAGGATGACTGGTCAACCTTGGAGTTGAATCAACGCTCGGCACGCATTGCCCGCCAAGGCGTGCACAACTTTACGCTCGAGGATGCAAGCGTGAAGGACCCGGACAGCATGCAAGACGTCGCCCGGAATGGACAGACCATGGGGGAAATAATGATACGAGGCAACACCGTCATGAAGGGGTACCTCAAGAATGCAACTGCGACTAATGAAGTCTTTGCCGGAGGATGGCTTCATACGGGCGACCTCGCAACCCAACATTCGGATAACTATATCGAGGTTCGTGACCGTTCCAAGGACATTATTATTTCCGGAGGCGAAAATATCTCGAGTCTAGAGGTTGAAGAAACCCTGTACCGGCACCCCAAGATTCTGGAAGCCGCCGTCGTCGCTTGTCCTGATACGAAATGGGGTGAAACACCTTGTGCTTTTGTCACGCTACGTGAGGGTGTTACGGCTGACGCCAGTGAAATTATTGCCTTTTGTCGAGACCACATGGCTCACTTCAAGAGCCCTAAAAGAATTGTCTTTGGTCCGTTACCCAAAACCTCAACCGGCAAGATACAGAAATTCGTCCTGCGCGAGCGTGCCGCACAAAAGTAACGTACGACTAACAGTCAGACAGCGGTGTTTGAATCCCGTCAATCATCTAATCTGCTGGAATGCGGCCACACCAAAGGGAACCGATCGCTATCTAAACGCTGACCATCGATATGGTTATCCGACCTCAAATCGACATGTGTGCCAGGTCGAGTGTCATAAACAGCGTCATCCCCGGTATAGCGAACAGCATAACCGCGGCGACGCACTCGCTCCATCAAGTTACCACCTGCACTATGCAAGGTTAAGGCGTGAAATGCATAAACATCACCCGGCGCTAACTCCCAACTCACAATATCGTAATCGCTGCGATCATTTTCTATATCAGGTGTCAATTCATAATTCGGGTTGTCATCGTAATCATCGAACCCCTCAGTCTCTCCAAATGCCTGCGGCTGAAACCAACGTGCCCAACGATGCGACCCTCGAATAAATTCAAGCGCGCCACTTTTTAGCGTCACTGGATCAAGCGCAATCCAGAACGACATTACTTGCCAACCACGCACGGCCCAATAGGGCTGATCGTTGTGCCAGCGGGTTGAATTTTGGGTGGCCGGCTCTTTAACAAACAACTGGTCATACAACAAATTTACGCGGTCTGTTTCCAACAAACTGGCAGTCATCGCAGGCAGTGACGACTCAAAACAAAAATGCCGAAATGCCGAGTCAGTTTCCCATGTCCGCAAGTTGCCGTAAAAGCGGCCACGACCATCTTGCGGCGTATAACTGTGTACAAACGGCCCAGGCCGCTGGATATCCCGTTCGATAGCATTGCGAAGAGCGATCACCCCTGCACGATCAATCGCCTGGCGAACGACAATCACACCATCTTTGCGGAAGGCTTCTACCTGTTCCCTGGATATGAGTTCTTTGTGGTCTCGCGTCATATCATTGATAAATCATCGAAAAGTCTCGCCAGTCCCTTTAGCAGCATTTGCTGGGTCAGGCATCTTCGATCTCGCGTCTAGTATCGACTACACTCACCCCCAAGCACCATAACGACCGGCCAATAATAGGAATTACGACATTATGCGCTCTTTTCTTGATATCGATCTGAACACTTCGACCATCGTTCGAACAGAACTGGAAGGCGAAGCGATCGCGCGAAGCGGCCGCTACCTGATTGCCAAAACCTTACTGGATTCAGGCAAAGCAACAGTTGACCCCTTGTCACCAGAGAATCCTTTAATTTTCTCTGCCGGACCATTCGCTGGCACAAATTTTTCGAATGCCAACCGCACCAGCGTCGGTTGTAAGAGTCCATTGACTGGGGGTATTAAAGAGGCCAATACCGGTGGAACGTTTGGATTCGCGCTAGGTCAACTACATCTTGCCGGACTAACCCTCAACGGTACGTGTGAAGACTGGAGCATCATTCACATCGCCAAAGATGGTTCTATCCGTTTTGATTCGGCTGATGGATATCTTGGTATGGGTAATTTCGAAACTGCTGCAAAGCTCCATCAGCACTATGGGAAAAAGATCAGCCTTGCACTGTGTGGTCCCGTTGGTGAATATCAGGGACTGCTAGCTGGCATTTCTTTCAGTGATGTTGACCTGCGTCCTTCTAGACTGGCCGCGCGAGGCGCCGTTGGGGCAGTCATGGGCAGCAAAAAAGTCAAAGCAATCGTTATTGAGTTGAACAAGATGCCAAAATTGCATGATCGCAAGAAATTCATGGGCTCAGTTAAACAATACAACTCACTGCTCGATGAACAAGATCCGGTGCATACCATGCGTAATCTCGGTACAGCATTCATGGCTGACGTACAGAATCATATGGGCGGCATTCCCGTTCGGAACTTCAGCGCGGGCCAACTCGTCAATACAGAAGAAGGAACGATGACAATGGGCGGCGAATATATTCGCCAACAGAATCTTGAGCGCGGTGGAGAAACAACGCACGCTTGTATGCCCGGGTGCACAATCGAGTGCAGCAACGTCTATGTCGATGCCGACGGTAAGGAAATTGCCTCACCCATCGAATATGAGACGCTTGGCCTGATGGGAACTAACTGTGGTCTAGACAACCCTGATGACTTGGCACACATGAATTTTATTGCCAACGATCTTGGGATTGATACCATCGAAACTGGCGCCATGATCGGCGTCCTTATGGAAGCGGGTCTCGGCCAATTTGGCGACGTCGATTTTATGCGCAGCACCCTTGAAGAAATTGCCAAGGGGACGGATAACGGTCGCGTATGGGCGGGTGGTACTGCCCATGTTGGCGCCCACTACAACGTGGCTCGAGTCCCAGTCATCAAACGACAGGCTATCAGCGCCTACGATCCTCGTGTCGTAGAAGTGACTGGTATTACCATGATGGTGACTGCCCAAGGTGCCGATCACACTGCCGGCAATGTGCCCACAATGGACTGTACAGACTCGACCATGGAAGAGATGGTCGCTGCCAGCGTGGAGGCCCAGGTACTGACTGCTGCGGCCGACTCGCTCGGTCTTTGCATGTTCGGCAGGTCGGTAACCAATACTCGAATTGATTTTGTAATGAGCGCAATTAACCAGGCATTAGGAACCGAACTGACGCCGTCATTCTTTACTGAACTCGGCAGTGACGTTCTGAAATTTGAGGATCAATTCAACGCAGCTGCCGGATTCACCGTGGAAGATGACGAGTTGCCATCGTTTTTTTATGACGAACCTGTCGCCCCCACGAATAAAGTCGCGCGCATCCACGGGCCTGACGTGCGTCAATATTTACCGCACTGATCCAGGGCGGCGGCAACGCAATCAGTAAAGGGGCGATCAAGTTGGCTGAAAAGAGGTTATCTATGCTTAGCGATGAGCTCGAGACCTACGTCCAACGGCATTGCCAACCTGAAGACAAACTCCTGCAGGAACTCAGGGTAGAAACCCATAAAACGCTGAAGTACCCGCAGATGCAGGTGGGTCCAGTTGAGGGCGCTCTACTGAGGCTTCTGGTCAGTATTTCCGGCGCTTCTAACGTGCTCGAAATCGGGACTTTCAGTGGCTATTCCGCGCTGTGCATGGCGCCCGCCCTGCCTGATAACGGGCGCCTTGTGACCTGTGACATTGATCCAGTGGCGACGGCAGTAGCACAACGCTACTTCAACCAAAGCCCGTACGGAGATCGCATTACCCTTTGCCTAGGCGATGCCCTAGGTTCAATCGAGTCAATGGCCGTACAAGGGCAAACATTTGACATGGTGTTCCTTGATGCCGATAAGAAACGCTATGTTGATTACTGGGATCGTGTCTTGCCGATGATTCCGGCCGGTGGTCTGATCATTGCAGATAACACCCTTTGGAGTGGCCGTGTGCTTGATCCAGTTACCGACACTGACCACGGTATCCTTCGCTTTAACGACCATGTGGTTGCCGACACTCGCGTTGAGCAAGTTATGCTACCAATACGGGATGGCGTGACGGTCTGTCGCCGGATTTAGCAATACGGTCTATAACGCCGGAGAAAATGACCTACAACGGTAGGTTGCCATGTTTACGCCATGGATTCGTGAGTTCTTTATTCTTGAGCATTTCTAGGGAACGACAAACTCGAGGCCGCGTATCGTGCGGCAAAATGACGTCGTCAATAAACCCTCGGTGCCCTGCAACAAAGGGATTAGCAAATTTCTGACTGTATTCCTCCGTTCTCTCCGCGAGTTTCTCCTCATTACCAAGATCCTGGCGAAAAATAATTTCGACAGCACCCTTTGAACCCATCACCGCAATCTCTGCCGTTGGCCAAGCAAAGTTAACGTCACCACGCAGGTGTTTCGAGGCCATCACATCGTAAGCTCCGCCGTACGCTTTACGCGTAATGACTGTCACCTTCGGAACAGTGCACTCTGCATAAGCGTAAAGTAGTTTTGCACCGTGCCGGATAATGCCACCATGCTCCTGCGCAGTACCCGGCAAGAATCCCGGGACATCAACAAAAGTTACAACCGGTATATTGAATGCATCACAAAATCGCACAAATCGAGCCGCTTTGACCGACGACTGGATATCCAGGCACCCAGCCAAAACCATCGGTTGATTTGCCACAACCCCTATAGTCGAACCGGCCATACGCGCAAAACCGGTAATGATATTAGCGGCATAATCTGGTTTAAGTTCGAAGAAATCGGCGTTATCCACCACTTTGCCGATCACTTCATGCATGTCATAAGCCTTATTGGGGTTATCCGGCACCAGACTATCGAGTCCATGCTCAGCCCGATCTACTGGGTCAGTCACGGCCCACATCGGTGGCTTTTCACGGTTACTTAACGGCAGATAATCGACAAACCGCCGCAACATGAGCAGAGCGTCGACATCATTATCAAACGCCCCGTCCGAAACACCGGATCGACTCGTATGAACGACTGATCCCCCGAGTTCCTCGTGGGTCACCGTTTCATGAGTCACCGTCTTAACGACATCAGGACCTGTCACGAACATATACGAGGAATCGCGAACCATGAAAATAAAATCAGTGATCGCGGGTGAATACACCGCCCCACCTGCACATGGCCCCATAATCATTGAGATCTGGGGCACCACACCGGAGGCCAATACATTACGCTGAAATACTTCAGCATAGCCGGCCAATGACGCAATGCCTTCTTGAATTCGGGCACCACCAGAATCGTTTAACCCGATCACCGGGGCACCCACCTTCATCGCATGATCCATCACACGACAGATTTTCTCGGCATGGGTTTCGGACAGAGATCCACCAAAAACGGTGAAGTCTTGGCTGAAAACAAAAACCAGACGCCCATTGATGTGACCGAAACCTGTGACTACACCGTCACCCGGTACAGTCTTATCGCTCATTGAGAAATCATTACATCGGTGTTCAACGAAGACACCCCACTCCTCGAAACTGCCCGGGTCCAACAACACTTCGATCCGTTCTCGTGCTGTCAACTTACCGCGCCCGTGCTGCGCCTCGATACGGGCTCGGCCACCACCCTCCTCAGCGGCGGTTCGCTTACGTTCCAGTTCCTCAATAATTCTCTGCATAGAGATAATCCAATGCTATAGGTGATCTTCGATCAAGCGTACTACCTGGGCAGCCGCCTGCGGAATGTTAGTCCCCGGCCCATAAACCGCCGCAACCCCGAGCGAAAGCATTTCAGCCACATCCTGCGAGGGCACCACCCCCCCAAGAACAACCAAAATATCCTCCGCCTGTTGTTCCTTCAGTTCTTGTATTAACTGAGGAACAAGCGTCCGGTGAGCGGCTGCCTGTGAAGATATCCCAATGACGTGCACATCATTTTCAATCGCCTGGCGCACCACCTCCGAGGGTATTTGGAACAACGGCCCGATATCGACATCAAACCCAACATCTGCAAATGCAGTTGCAATGGTCCGCGCTCCCCGATCGTGCCCATCCTGCCCCAGCTTCGCCACAAGCAGTCGTGGACGTCGACCATGTGTGTCGGCAAATTGCGCGGTGGTATGCCGTATCTCCTGCAACGTCTCTCGATCGGTGTAGGCCGCACCATAGACACCAGTTATTGCACCTGCCTCGGCCCGATAACGACCGAAAACGGACTCCAATGCTGAAGATATCTCACCAACGCTCGCCCGCTCGCGGACCGCGTCGAGGGCGACCTCGAACAACTTGGCCTGGTCATCAGCAGCAGCTTGCGCCAATTTTTCTAATGCTTTGCGGCAACGCGTTTCGCTACGCGCGCCCTTAACCGCGCTAAGTCGTTCAATTTGAATCTTGCGCACGGCACGGTCATCGATAGTCCGAACATCGACTTGGGGCTCTTTGTCCGACTGATATCGATTCACTCCCACCACCACGTCTTGGTTACCATCGACACGAGCCTGATGTCTCGCCGCGGCTTCCTCGATGCGTCGCTTCGGCAAACCACTAGCTACAGCTGCGGTCATGCCCCCGAGTTCCTCAACCTCATCGATCAGCGTACGGGCCGCATCGACAATACTAGCTGTCAACGACTCCACATAATACGACCCTCCCAACGGATCAACCACTTGAGTCAGCCCTGTTTCCTCACGCAGAACTAGCTGTGTATTGCGCGCAATACGGGCAGAAAAATCCGTCGGTAGAGCAAGGGCCTCGTCGAAGCTATTGGTGTGCAACGATTGAGTGCCACCCATGACCGCAGCCATCGCTTCGACCGTTGTTCGGATAATATTGTTGTAAGGATCCGCGCTGGTCAAACTCACACCAGATGTCTGGCAGTGTGTACGCAACATCAATGACCGTGGATCGCGTGGATCGAATAACTCAGACACCAAAGTCGCCCACAACAAGCGGGCCGCGCGTAGTTTCGCCACCTCCATGAAAAAATTCATGCCAATACCGAAGAAAAACGAGAGCCGGGGCGCGAATTGGTCTATTTCTAATCCTGCTGACAACGCAGCCCGGACATATTCGATACCATCGGCGAGCGTATAAGCGAGTTCCTGCACCGCAGTCGCACCCGCTTCTTGCATGTGATAACCGGAGATTGAAATAGGGTTGAATCGTGGCATTTTCCCCGCAGTGAAACGAATGATATCGGCTACGATGCGCATCGATGCGGCTGGGGGATAGATATACGTATTGCGAACCATGAACTCCTTCAAGATGTCATTCTGCAGGGTACCCGCAACCTGCCCAAGATCGGCGCCCTGCTCTTCCGCTGCCACCACAAACATGGCCAGAATTGGCACGACGGCACCGTTCATAGTCATCGACACTGACATTCGATTCAGCGGAATGCCATCAAACAGGGTTTTCATATCCTCCACTGTGTCGATCGCTACGCCGGCTTGGCCCACATCACCTTCGACCCGCGGATGATCAGAATCATAACCTCGATGCGTCGCTAGATCGAAAGCAACAGACAGCGCTGTCTGACCCGCGGCAAGATTCCGACGGTAAAACGCATTCGATTCCTCCGCTGTCGAATACCCCGCATACTGTCGTAGCGTCCAGGGCCGACCCGCATACATCGTCGCTCTGGCCCCGCGAACGTAGGGTGGGAAACCTGGCAACGTCTGGTGGTGTTCCAGTGTCTCGAGATCCTCCGCCGTATACAACGACTTAATGACAATGCCCTCCGGCGTTTGCAACTCGTAGTCGGACTCCATTCGTGAGCCAAACTCCTTTGTTGCCAACTTTTTCCAGTCGGACAATGTGACTTTTTTCGATTCAGTCATTACAAAGCTATTCTAAAGTCTCAGATGAACTCGGGTAGCCAGCACGTAATAATGCATCGGCAATCTCTTCTAACACTACTGGATCTTCGATCGTCGCCGGCAAAGTCCATTCCTCGCCATCGGCTATCCGCCGAACCGTGCCGCGCAGAATTTTTCCCGAGCGAGTTTTGGGTAAACGTGGAACAATTAAGCCCTGTTTGAAAGCGGCAACCGGTCCTATACGGTCGCGAACCATTTGCACAACCTCACGGACAATGTCGTCTTCGCTTCGATCACAACCAGCATTAACAACCATTAGGCCCATGGGGATTTGTCCTTTGAGCGCATCGGCAACACCCAACACGGCACATTCCGCCACATCCGGGTGATTTGCTAATACCTCCTCCATTGCGCCGGTCGACAACCGATGACCTGCGACGTTAATAATGTCGTCAGTGCGCGACATCACGTAAACATAGCCCTCTGCATCAATGATACCGGCATCCGCAGTGCTGTAATAACCCTTGAACTGTTCCAGGTAAGCACTGACATAACGCTGCGGTGCATTCCATAACGTGGGGAATGCTCCTGGTGGCAGCGGTAGACGCACAGCCAACGCACCAATCTCACCAGCCTCGGCCTCGGTACCGTCTTCTTTCAGGGCCTGAAGATCCCAACCGGGAACCGCATGAGTGACCGACCCCTCTTTGATAGGCACCAGACCCAACCCACGACAATTAGACGCGATACTCCAACCAGTCTCTGTTTGCCACCAGTGATCGATGACAGGTACTCCGAGTTTTGTTTCAGCCCAGTGCAACGTATCCGGATCTGTTCGCTCTCCTGCCAAGAACAAACACTCAAACTGACTCATATCATAGTGTTGCAGAAGATTACCCGTCGGGTCTTCTTTCTTGATAGCGCGAAATGCGGTGGGCGCAGTGAACATAACCTTAACCCCATGCTCTGAAATGACGCGCCAGAACGCACCTGAGTCAGGTGTTCCAACCGGCTTTCCCTCATAAAGAATTGTCGTATTGCCATTAAAAAGTGGCGCGTAAACAATGTACGAATGACCAACTACCCAGCCAACATCAGATGCCGCCCAGTAAACATCGCCTGGCTCAGCACCATAAATGTTTTTCATAGACCACTTCAGCGCAACAACGTGGCCCCCGTTATCTCGAACAACACCCTTAGGCTGCCCGGTAGTACCCGATGTATAAAGAATATACAGTGGATCCGTCGCCGCTACCGGCACACAGTCATGCGGTTCGGCGGTTAACATCAGCTGATTCCAGTCCTTATCACGTCTATGCTGCATGGTGGCCTGTGCCTGCGATCGCTGCAGAATCACACAGTGCGATACAACATGACTGGCGAGTGCGATTGCCTCATCCAGCAACGGCTTGTACTCAACCACCCGACTTACTTCGACACCACAGGAGGCAGACACAACCACCTTGGGTTGCGCATCGTCAATCCGCACTGCCAATTCATTCGCCGCGAACCCACCGAACACTACGGAATGAATAGCACCCAACCTGGCACAGGCAAGCATAGCGATCACCGTTTCCGGAACCATTGGCATGTAAACGATAACGCGATCACCCTTGGTTACCCCTAGTTCAGCCAGCACACCAGCGAAGCGGGCCGTTTCATCACATAATTGAGCGTAGGTGAAAGTCCGCTGAGTCTGAGTCACGGGACTGTCATAGATCAACGCAGCCTGCTCGCCACGACCTTGCTCAACATGCAGATCGAGGGCGTTAAAACATGTGTTAATTTGTGCGCCGGGAAACCAGCGATAAAACGGCGGCGTCGAATCATCGAGGACCTGATCCCAGCGGCGATACCAGTGCACATCTTCCGCGGCTTGGGCCCAGAATGTCTCCGGGTCTTCGAGTGCGCTTTGATATACTGCCCTAAACGCGCTGTCCATGAGGCTGTTCCTTTGGGGTGTTGTTAACGACCCTACGTATGCTACTTCGAGAACCTTGTTTCCCTGTACATTCTAGGTTGCCTTATCTCCAATGAGACCCAGACCCCAATCAGGGGAAAACGGCATCAAACTAGCCAAGATTCCAATATCATAAGACTTTTTCCCTTGCCCAGCGAATCATCGAGAACGGACCCAATCACTATCAACACCAAGACAAATAGAAATGACCTATCAATACATATTGAGCGAAACGAGAGACAACGTTGGACTTATCACACTCAACCGGCCCAAAGCCCTGAATGCATTATCCAATGACTTAGTGACCGAAATGGCGCACGCTCTTGACGACTTTGAAGCAGATGAATCGATCGGGGCAATCGTAATTACGGGAAACGAAAAAGCGTTTGCTGCCGGCGCCGACATCAAGGGGATGCGCGAACAATCATTCATGGACGTTTATCTGGGTGGTTTTATCGGTCAAGAGTGGCGCCGCCCGAGCACTTGCCGTAAACCAATTATCGCAGCTGTGGCCGGATTTGCACTGGGCGGCGGTTGCGAACTGGCCATGATGTGTGACATCGTCATCGCGGCTGACACAGCCAAGTTTGGTCAACCGGAAATTAAATTGGGCATTATCCCCGGTGCTGGTGGAACCCAACGACTGACCCGATTTATTGGCAAGGCAAAGGCGATGGATCTTTGCCTGAGTGGCCGCATGATGGATGCTGCGGAAGCTGAACGAGCGGGCCTTGTCAGTCGTATCGTAGCTGCAGACAAATTACTCGACGAAGCAATGGATGCGGCACACGTTATTGCGTCGATGTCGCGACCCTCGGTCATCATGGCGAAGCAAGCAGTCAACCGCGCCTATGAAACAACCCTGGCAGAAGGGATCAACAGCGAACGCCATCTTTTTCACTCGCTGTTTGCAACAGAGGATCAAAAAGAGGGAATGTCGGCGTTTATTGAGAAACGCCCACCCAACTGGACGCATAAATGATGGGGTCCACTCATGAAGGTTGACGGTCATCATTACCGCTCAGTCTGGCTAACCAATAACGGCTTATCGATCGCTGTGGTGGACCAAACGCAGCTACCGTTCTGTTTTGAAGTTCGTACACTGCGATCCTGTGATGAAGTTGTTTTGGCGATAAAGAATATGGTCGTGCGCGGGGCGCCCTTAATCGGGGCTTCGGCGGCGTGTGGATTGCGTCTTGCCACTCTCGAGGACCCATCTGATGATTACCTTCAAACCCAGGCACTCGCGTTGATCGCCGCCCGACCGACGGCCATCAATTTGCGTTGGGCTGTCGATCGCGTGTGCTCGCGATTACTTCAAGCTAATCCCAAACAGCGTGCGGATATTGCACTACAAGAAGCCCAAACAATCTGTGACGAAGATGTGGATAACAATGCTTGTATTGGTACTCACGGAGAAACCGTCTTTGTCGAACACTGGCGAGCGAAAGGCGGTACGGATCCGCTTAACGTACTTACACACTGCAACGCTGGTTGGCTAGCTACCGTCGACTGGGGCACCGCCCTAGCACCAGTATTCAAGGCCCATGATGCCGGTATACCCATTCACGTTTGGGTCGATGAAACACGCCCGCGCAACCAGGGTGCCGCCCTTACTGCCTGGGAACTGAAGGCACACGGCGTCCCACATACGGTTATCGTTGATAACGCGGGTGGGCATCTGATGCAACAGGGACAAGTTGACCTTTGCATTGTCGGTTCCGATCGCACAACCCGCGCTGGCGACGTGTGCAATAAAATCGGTACTTATCTCAAGGCCCTAGCGGCACGCGATAACGATGTACCGTTCTACGTCGCAGTACCCTCATCAACAATCGATTGGAATATTAGCGATGGCCGAAAAGAGATTCCGATTGAAGAACGAAACAAAGATGAGGTTTTATATGTGCACGGCATTGGTCTCGACAATGTGCCCACACAAGTGCGTGTGACAACTACATCCGACGCACTCAATCCGGCTTTCGATATCACTCCGAAACATCTCGTGACCGGATTGATTACCGAGCGCGGCATTTGTGCAGCCGACGAGTTAGAACTGCTCAAACTATTTCCAGAAAACCGCACGCCAACCTAATTAGTGGATCCTTAAGACATTAAATCGCGACGCCATTCTTAACCACTAAGCGATGGTTCTCTTTTCTCGATGCCATAGTAATCGTCTCACACGGATCACCATTAACCACCAGTAGATCCGCAAAACAGCCTGACTCAACCCGACCACGCTCGCTCTCACGCAGCAGATTGGCCGCTGTCGATGTTCCTGATACCAGCGCGTCCAAGGGAGACATACCGATATCTACCATGTACTCCAATTCCAGTGCATTCTCACCATGCCGATTAAACGGTGTCCCTGCATCCGTTCCCATCGCGATTCGACCACCGGCGTCGTAATACATCTTGACCGACGCGCGATGTCGTTCGGCGACACGTTGGGATTTCTCAACCGCGTACGCAGGAATACCCTGGTCTGCGTGGCGCAAAATATTGTTGACCGCCGCAAGTGTAGGAACCAGATAAGTACCTGCCGCTTTCATCTCCGTGCAGCACACCTCATCCATGAAAATACCATGCTCAATCGAATCAATGCCGCCGCGCACGGCATTGAGAATCCCGTCACGACCCTGGGCATGGCTCGCTGTGTGCCGATGAAAGCGGCCCGCTTCTCCGATACCAGCAGCCATTTCCTCAGCCGTATAGTGTGCATCCTCCGGATTCACGCCAGGCGTCATAACACCGCCAGTGGCCATGATCTTTATGAAATCACACCCAGCATGAATCTGCTCACGAACTGCCTTGACGACATCGTCTACCCCATCTGCTACTCGACCCATACGGTTGCCGTGGCCTCCGGTCATGCAGATCATCCGTCCAGCCGCGCGTATTGTCGGCCCAAGGAATTCACCGCCGTTACACGCATCTCGAACCGCAAATTCGAGATAATCTTTTCCTCCACAATCTCGTGTCGTGGTTACTCCCCCTCGTAGCGCCGCCTGTGCATGGCGCAATGCTCGAATAACAAGATGCGCATCGTCAATTTTGCTCATTGCAGTAAACGGATCCGCAGCCCCGTCATAACATAAGTGCACATGGCAATCGAAGAGACCCGGCATCAGGGTGCCACCAGTAGTCTCGACACGCTGCCCCGAAAAGCCATCAAATTCGCCGACCGGCGCCACCTTGTCGATTCGCTGGCCTTGTACAAGCACAGCGTGGCCTTCGATTGATTTATTCGTTCCATCAAAAACCATACCCCCTGTATACAGTGCACTCATCCAACTTTCTCCTTATGGCTTAAAACAGTCTTGACCGCTATTTTCCCATTACTCAGTCTTTGGAATCCGGCAAACGCCCTTCGTCAACAGCATGACAGGCAACCCGAGTCCCGTCATGTTCATTCAACTGCGGTACTTCGGTCTTACAACGTATGTCAGCATACGGGCAACGCGGATGAAACAAACATCCAGTAGGAGGATTGATAGGACTTGGCACTTCACCTGCAACAGGCAACCTCTCACGGCCACCCATGTCAAGATCAGGAATAGCGTCCAGCAGGAATCGTGTGTAAGGATGTTTTGGTCTTGCAAACAAGGTCTGAGTATCAGCCAACTCACAAAGGCGCCCGAGATACATCACACCCACATCATCTGAAATGTAATATACGACCGCCAAGTCATGACTGATAAAAAGATAGGTCAATCGGTATTGTTGTTGTAATCGCTTCATCAAATTCAGAATCTGCGCTTGAACTGAAACATCCAACGCGGATGTCGGCTCGTCACAAACCAGAAAACTTGGGTCACCGGCTAGTGCCCGGGCAATTGAAACACGCTGTCGCTGACCACCTGAGAATTCATGCGGATATTTTCGTCCATCCCCAACCGATAACCCAACCAGATTCAACAATTCACCCACTCGCTGGCTAATTTCCATACGACCCTTCCGGCGGTGTTCATGACGGATCGGTTCAGCGACAATATCCGACACCCGCCACCTTGGATTGAGCGAAGCATAAGGATCTTGAAAAATCATCTGTAAGCGTTGTGGAGATTGGCCCGTTTCTCCAACCGCCGCGGGCGAGTCTGCTCTGTCCCCACCAAACTCAATACGACCGGCCGTTGGCTTGTATAGGCCAACCACTAGTCGCGCAACCGTTGACTTCCCGCAGCCGGATTCCCCCACCAACGACAGGCAACGACCCGTTTTGATTTCAAAATCAATGCCATCCACCGCGCGTATTGTCTGCCGACGTTTACCTTCAATTAAACGATTAAGCAAAGGAGGTGTCGAGTAGAAGTATCGCTTCAGATTTTCGACACGGATCATCACATTCTCAGTCATGCCTCCCCCTTTACTTCTGCTCTCGCCTTGACAACCTGCCAACAGGCCACCTCAGTGTGCTCACATCGCTGCAGTAAGGGGGTGTCTTGCCGGCAGACCTCCATGGCTACCCCGCATCGGGGATGAAAGGCACAACCCAAGGGAACTTCAGTCAATCCAGGCATTGCGCCATCAATCTGGATGAGATGTTCAACATCATCACCAACCTTTGGAATAGAACCCATCAGACCTCTGGTGTACGGATGCTGGCCACGCCGTACCACATTCCTGACTGACCCAATCTCGACAACGCGCCCGGCATACATCACCGCAACGCGATCTGCTGTCTCGGCGATGACCCCCATGTCGTGGGTAATCAATAAAATAGCAGTCTGGTAGTCACGACATAGCTTTTTCATAAGGCCAATGATCTGCGCTTGAATCGATACATCCAATGCTGTCGTCGGTTCGTCAGCTATGATCAGTTTGGGATCACTACACAGCGCCAACGCAATCACCACACGCTGCCGCATACCTCCTGAGAACTGGTGTGGGTAGTGATGAATGCGCTCTCCTGCACTCGGAATACCCACTTCGTGCAGTAATTCAATAGCGCGTTCTCGAGCTTGTCCCCTTGAAACGTCGAGATGAGTCATCATGGTTTCAACTAGTTGACGTTCAATCGTGTAAAGCGGATTCAGACTCGTCAGGGGATCTTGGAAGATGGCACCAATTTCCCGTCCGCGAATTTTGCGCATCTCCTCATAGGGTAAATCGTCGATACGCCGACCATCCAACACAATCGTGCCCCCCGCGATCCGCCCCGGCGCCTCCAATAAACCAATGATCGCGTTTCCTGTCATGGATTTGCCGGCACCTGACTCACCAACCAAACCAAGCACCTCGCCGGGTTCGATGTTGAACGTCACACCGTTCACCGCTACCAGCGTTCCGCGGCGAGTTGGAAACTCAACCTTAAGATCACTAATTTCCAAAAGGGCTGCGTGTGATGTCGACACCGACTCTGGCCCTACCGAAGTTTCGGATTGAATGCATCGCGCATCCAATCGCCCAATAGATTAACCGCCAAAATTAAAGTTGCTAGCGTAACTCCAGGGAAGATAACGATCCACCACTCCCCAGAAAACAGAAAATCCTGACCGATTCGAATGAGCGTGCCAAGCGACGGCTCCGTAGGTGGAACCCCTACGCCAAGGAAACTAAGCGTTGCCTCAGTCAAAATAGCCACTGCTAAGCTGATCGTTCCAATCACCAAAACAGGCCCCATTACATTCGGCAATATGTGTCGCAACATGATTATCGGAGCGGATATACCGATTACACGGGCTGCCTGCACGTATTCCTTGTTGCGCTCCACCATGGTTGAGCCTCTGACCGTTCGAGCGAATTGCACCCATTGTGAAAGCCCGATCGAGAGCACTAACACATAGAACACCAACTCCTCATGCCTCCCGCCTGGCAACAGCGCTCGCATCACACCATCGATTAACAATGCAATCAAAATCGCTGGGAAGCTGATCTGCACATCTGCCACGCGCATGATCACGCCATCAACCACCCCACCTACATACCCTGCCACAAGACCCAAAGCGACGCCTACGAACATCGCCAGAACGACACTCGAAAAACCTATCAGCAATGAAACTCGGCTACCGTAGAGGATGGCAGAATATAAATCCCGCCCCTGGTCGTCCGAGCCCAGTGGGAAAACCCAACTGCCTTCTTCCAGCCATACCGGCGGACTGAATGCATCCATCAAACTAATAACAGCTGGATCAAACGGATTGTGCAACGAAATCAGCGGTGCGGCAATAGCCGCCAGTATGATGGCAGCGGAAACCGCGGCCGCACAGATTGTTACCTTAGACTGCTTGAAACTGAACCAAATGTCACTATCAAAAAAGCGACGAAAAGATTCGATGAGCATAATCCTTAAACCTTTCAAATCATCCCTGATCGGTATCTATCCGTAACCGTGGATCAACCACATGGTAGAGAAGATCAACAATCAGATTGATGATGACAAAGAAAAATGCAATCAACACGAGATACGCTGCCATGATGGGTATGTCCACCATGCTGATTGCTTGAATAAATAAAAGACCCATTCCCGGCCACTGGAATACGGTCTCAGTGATAATCGCGAAAGCGATAATTGAACCGAGTTGCAGCCCAGTAATCGTAATGACAGGCACCAGGGTATTTTTCAGCGCGTGCCCCAGATGCACGACCCGATTGCTCAACCCTCGCGCTCGCGCAAACTTAATGTAATCAGTGCGCAGTACTTCGAGCATCTCCGAACGTACCAGACGCATGATCAAAGTAAGTTGAAACATACCCAACGTAAAAGCGGGCATGATTAATGATTTAAGACCACTGATCGACATCAAACCCGTTGTCCACCCACCAATCGCTACTACATCACCTCGACCAAAGGTTGGTAGCCATCCAAGCGTTACGCCAAAAAGGAGAATCAGCAGAATCCCAATCAGGAAAGTTGGTAATGAAATGCCGATCAAAGAGATACCAAGGAAAATTTTGGACAACCACCGGGTGGGATAAAGAGCGGTATATACCCCCATTGGGATGCCAACCAGCAATGCGAACAACGCTGCAATCCCAGACAGTTCAAGTGTGGCAGGTAATCGTTCCACCAGCAGTTCAGACACAGGGCGGCCGATCTGGTAGGAAATGCCAAAGTTACCGTGGACTATGTCTATCACGAAACGTCCAAACTGGACGGGGATAGGATCATCAAGACCCAGCGTCACACGCAGCTGAGCCCGTTCTTCTAGTGACGTCTCCTGACCAACCATCATCGCCACAGGATCACCAACGTAACGAAAAATGGTGAATGCCATTAAGGCAACAACCAACATGACAACAATCGACTGCAGAAGTCGCCGCAAAACTAGCGCCGTCATTGATTAATGCTCCCGCAGTCCGGACAAAGTAAAGGCCTGGGCTCCTCTTACCACCGTCACTAGGAGTCCAGGCCCTGAAAACTGCTATCAGTCTTTGATTATTTAATGTTGACGAAACGCCACTTGAACTGGTTATCGGCTCGTTGTTTGAGCGTTACCCCGGAGCGCACGCCCCAGGCCAATGCCTGCTGATGTAACGGAATATAAGCAATGTCACCAATGGTCTTGGCAAAGGCTGACTCAATCAACTGATCTCGTGTACCCGCATCCGTTTCACTGAGCACCTTGGCGCTTAATGCGTCCACTTCCTCATTGCAATAACCCCCTAGGTTAAATTTGCCGCTGCTAATCTTATTGCGATCGGCCTTATTCCAAATGGGCGCGCCATCGGCAACACGGGGACAACCATGCAGGTTATACAGAACGTTCCATGAATCCAGACTGCCGGGGGTCCAACCGAGCAAATAAAAGCTGACATCCAGGTTAGGCGCTAACACTTTGGGGAAATACTTGGCCTTTGGCTGCGCCAGTAAATTAACCTTGATCCCTACCTTTGCCAACATTGAAACGGTCGCCTGGCAAATTGCCTCATCGTTAACATAACGGTCATTCGGGCAATCCATTCCGACCTCGAAACCACCCGCGTAACCTGCATCAGCCAACAGCTGTTTCGACTTTGCCGGGTCATAAGCCAGGCGCTGGAAACGACCACTGGAGATGTTGGTCAATTTGGGGGAAATCATCAAGGCCGACGGCTCTGACAATCCTCGCATGACTTTTTTCTTGATCGCTTCGATATCGATAGCACGATAGAACGCCTCGCGAACCCGTTTGTCCTTAAATGGATTGCTGCCCTTCACGCTGGAATGCAAAAGTTCATCAGAATGTTGATCCATTCCTAGGAAAATGGTCCGCAGCTCTGGTCCGATCAACATCCGCGTGCCACTGTTTGAATCGACCCGTTTCTGATCCTGAACAGGCACCGGATAAGCCATGTCGACCTGACCCGACAGCAAAGCGGCCACGCGGGTCGCATCTGAACCGACCGGTGTGAATGTCACTTTCGTGACGTTGGAGTCACGGTTCCCGTTATCCCACCACGCATCGTTCTTAGCAGCAACTGTTTTTACACCCGACTCATGACTGACTAAGACAAACGGCCCGGTTCCGTTGGCATGACGAGTAGCATAGTTTTCCTCACTGCCGCCGACGTTCTGTGGGCTTACTGCATTATTGGCTTCGGCCCATTCCTTATCCATGATGTACCAAGTACTCCACTCCACATGCAGAATAGGGTTCGGTTTAGTAGTGACAAAATCGACTGTGTAGTCATCAACTTTTTTAACTTGAGTATCGCCAGCGATACGGGTCTTCAAATCGGAACCCTCAGCTCTGACACGTGTGGCTGAGAAAATCACGTCATCCGCGTTAAAAGCGTTACCATTGTGAAACTTGACGCCTTTCCGCAAGTGAAATCGCCACCGAGTGGGTTCAATGACTTCCCAAGAGGTTGCCAGGGACGGCTCGATCGCGAGATCAGCTCCCCGACGAATCAGACCTTCGTAGATATTGCCCTGAAAGCCAAGATGAAACGTTTCATTCAGGTTATATGGGTCCAGCGAATTAAGAGTGCCTTGGAAGGCAAACTTCAGCTCTTGAGCCTGTGCCGGCACGGCCACCGCGAATGCAGCCAAAAAACTAAATATAAGCGAGCGAGATTTCATGATGAAATCCTCCTTTGGTCCAAACAATTGTTTGCCCGTTGCGTGCCATGACACAATCCGCCTGACCTTTTCCCAGGAAGACTCCGCTGTGACCCCGCACCGTCTCCTTTACCCGCTGCCGATCTTATTAGACCCATCTATTCTGCATCGGGCAGCGGCGAGTTGTGATCTTCCCGGCTGATCTCAGTAAAGTCAACCGTCGTGCCTTATAGCCATTTACCTTGCGCCCCCACAGGAAGACGCCTCACATTACGGTATATTTCGACCTCGCGCGCATGGTGCTGTACTTGGGCAATGCATATTGCCCAAGTACAGCACCTTAAACCACTACAGGACACGAAACCGTTTACGGTAAGACAGGCCAAACTGTTGAAATTTCTGACCAAATCGTTTGGGTTGATTATCCTATGCGTGAGCGCATCCACACTGCTTTGTAGCGTCCCCGCCAGTGGTGACACTCACATCACGACACTCAGCCCTTCAAAGGAACAGCCGCGAATCGTCAAACTACTCAATTATTTCGTTCAGCGGCATCATTATCGCAAAGTAAAGCTAAATGATGATTTAGCAACACATATATTTGATCGCTATCTCGAGAGTCTGGACCCCAATCGCAGTTTTCTCTACGCCACCGATGTTCAGAAATTCTCACACCTACGCTCTCGTTTAGATGACCAATTACGCCGTGCACAACTGGCATCCATCTTTTCGTTGTTCAATATCTATCGCAGTCGGGTAGAGGAACGAGTCGCATATGCTCTGAACCTGTTGGCGAACCAATTCAATTTTGACATTGACGAGCGATATCAATTTGACCGACGTGATGCAGCGTGGATAACAAGCACAGTTGCAATGGATAAATTGTGGCGACAGAAAGTCAAGAACGATTACCTGTCACTCAAGACATCGGGTAAAACCTCTGATGAAATCACGAAAACGTTGCGCGATCGATACCGTCAAATACAACGCCGCGTGCATCAATTTACAAACCAGGACGTGCTGGCGATATTTGCCAACGCTTATCTGACATCTGTTGACCCTCACAGTCGCTATCTCTCGCCTCGCGCCCGAGACAATTTCAAGATACGCATGAGCCTGTCGCTGGAAGGAATCGGGGCTGTCCTAAGATCAGACAGCGATTACACACGAGTTTTGCGGGTCGTTCCCGGGGGGGCGGCCGACATCGCCGGCGACCTGAAGGCTGGCGACCGCATCATTAGCGTTGGTCAAGCAGAGGATGAACCCATGGTGGACGTCATCGGTTGGCGGCTAGATGACGTTGTCGCTCTGATACGCGGGCCGAAAGATACGCTCGTACGACTGGAGCTCATTCCGACCGGCGAGGGACCTGATGCCAATAGCAAGATCATCCGAATCACTCGAGATAAAATCAAGCTGGAGGAACAGGCCGCCAAGACATCAATTATTGAGATCAAGCAACTCGAACAATCCGTGCGAATCGGGGTTATTCAGATACCTACCTTTTATACTGATTTTGAAGGTCGCAGCCGAGGTGACAGCGACTATCGCAGTACTACTCGGGATACCCTCAAACTCCTTGACGAACTTCAATCCAGTAACATTGATGGACTGATAATCGACCTCAGAGGCAACGGGGGTGGCGCACTGACAGAAGCGATCAGCCTGAGCGGGTTATTTATCTCGGCGGGTCCAATCATTCAGATTCGCGACGACCGGGGGCGAATTCGGCCACGAAACGATCCAGACAATGGTATCGCCTACAATGGCCCACTGGCGGTGCTGGTCGATCGGGAAAGCGCCTCCGCATCAGAGATTTTTGCAGGGGCGATTCAGGATTACCGACGTGGCCTAATCATTGGCGAACCGACCTTTGGCAAAGGTACGGTACAGAATCTGATTGATCTTGACCGCTATAGCGAAGACGACTCCCCGGTAGGGCACTTAAAGATAACGACTGCCCAGTTCTTTCGAATCGATGGAAGTAGCACACAGCACCGAGGTATCGTTCCCGACATCGTGCTACCAACGACTGTCGACAGCGCAATCCAAGGTGAACGAGGCCTCGATCACGCATTACCTTGGGCGAGGATAACTCCCGCCAAGTTTCAGTATTTTGCTGATTCCCGTGTGGTCAACGAACTGCTGCCCACCCAGGCAGCGCATGAGGCCCGTCTAGCAATTCACCCGAGTCTGCTCTTCCTACGACGTACCGCTGCCTTGGATCGTCGCATCGGCAAACGAAAGTCGGTTTCCTTGCTGGAATCGGCTCGGCGCAATGAAAAGCAGCGCCTCGATGCGGAACGGCAATCACTTTTTGCTGACCTGCCCAAAACAGACCCAACGGATGAACAAAACACAGACGCGTCCTCACTCGAGGTCAACGACACGATCCAAACCATCATACTAAACGAAACGGCACGCATTCTTGCTGATGCGCTAATTGGCATCAAGACCGCCGACGCCACGACAGGCATCGTCTCCGACGAAAGGCGCTCCACCGGCAGCGCTGAACTTCCGGTAACCCAATGAAGTTCTCAAAAATGGGGCAATTTGTGTCCGGAGAATCCGGAATTGTGCAATTAATGAATGATTTGGGGGAAATACAATCCGCCCAACGGCCCTTTAATCTTCTTGGCGGCGGCAATCCGGCACGCATTCCCGAAGTTGAATCCCGATTCAGGTTGTCCATCGAACACCTCGTTCGACAAGATGGTCATTTCGAACATTTCATCGGACAGTACGATGGGCCCCAAGGTAACCTACCCTTCCGCCAGTCAATCGCCGAGTTACTGAAAAAGGAATGTGGCTGGCCGGTGGAAGCGGATAACATTGCGCTAACGAATGGCAGCCAGGAATCATTTTTTATCCTTTTCAACCTCTTTGCTGGCGAACACGATGACAACCAGTTTCGTCGTATCCTGCTACCGCTCACTCCAGAATACATCGGCTACTTCGACGCAGGCCTCGGTCGAGACTTGTTTCGTACCTACCGACCGAAAATCGAACACCTCGGACCCCACCGATTTAAATACCGGGTCGACTTCGACAATCTGGCAGTGGCTGGGGACGTTGGTGCGCTGTGTGTCTCGCGCCCAACGAATCCGACTGGCAACGTACTGACCGATACCGAGCTAGAACAACTGCGTCAACTGGCGGCCGAGCATAATGTGCCCTTACTCATTGACGGAGCTTATGGTCTTCCTTTCCCCAATATTGTGTTCTCGCAAGCCACACCGATGTGGGATGACAACACTATTGTCTGCCTGAGTTTGTCAAAGATAGGCCTACCCGGAGTACGCACCGGCATTGTTGTCGCCAACACGCAAGTGACTGAGGCCATCCGTGGTGCCAACGCCATCTTAAATCTTGCGCCCAGTAGTTTTGGACCACTCCTCGCTCAGCAGTTGCTCAACAGTGGGCAACTGATAGGCCTGGCTGAAAACAATATCCAACCCTACTACCGCTCACGCCTGGAACAGGCGATGCACTGGCTGGACGTCGCACTCGAGGGAACGCCTTATCGTATCCATGTCGCGGAAGGTGCATTCTTTCTATGGTTGTGGCTCGAAGGCCTCCCGGTCAGCAGTGATCTTCTCTACCAACGACTTAAAGCGCGTGACACGCTGGTGATCTCAGGGTCTCACTTTTTCCCCGACTCAGGCACTTCGTGGTCACACCGCCATGAGTGCTTGCGTATTTCCTACGCACAGGCACCGGAGCAAGTTGAGCACGGCATCCGCATTATCGGTGAAGAAGTCCGTTCAGCCTACGCTGAGGGCAGCGCCTGATTCTGCTCGGCATGCCAATAAAGACACCACTGATCGGTATTGACTGGGGCACATCCAACTGCCGAGGCTACTTGTTGGGCGCGACAGGAAACGTCCTCGACCATGTCTCAGACCCCCGGGGAATTGCCAGCGTAGAGAATCATGAGTTCCAGCTCGTCCTTGAGGACATCCACGGGGACTGGCTCAGGGCATACCCAAACTCACCACTATTGCTTTCGGGAATGATCGGTAGCCGACAAGGATGGATCGAAGCACCTTATTGTCCGTGCCCTTGCCCTCTTGAAAATATCCATCAACACGCGGTTGCGCTACCAACTGATCGCTTGACCGGCTACGTTGTACCTGGTCTCAGCGCATCCGGCCTTTCTGGCGCACCTGAGGTGATGCGTGGGGAAGAAACACAAATAGCCGGTCTGGCGGCTTTGCAGCCAGGCTTAACAGGTACTGTCTGTTTACCCGGTTCACATTCCAAATGGGTATCGCTTAGAAACAACCGCATCGAGAGCTTCTCAACTTTTCTAACGGGTGAGTTGTTCGGGGCGCTATGTGATCACACATTGCTTGGACGCCTGATCACCAATGACCCGTGTTCACCCCGCGCGTTTAGTCGTGGACTGGAGCAATCCATTGCGGCCGGGGGGCTACTCCATCAACTTTTCAGTGCCCGCACTCTCGGGCTCACCGGCGACCTCGGTGGTGGTGACATTAACAGTTACCTGTCAGGAATCCTGATTGGCTCAGAAATTCGGGCCGTCGCAGAAAGCGGCTATCTCGAGGACACGGTGCATCTCATCGGGGGTAACGATGCCGCCTACCGCTACCAAGAAGCGCTGCAGTCGGTTGGCGCCACGGTGACACTCTGGCCAGGACAGGAGGTGACGGTCGCGGGGTTATGGTTATTGGGTCGCCAACTCGGCTTGTGCGATGATTACCCAAATGAGTAGCGCTATAGCTTTCGGCCGACGATCACTAGTGGCTATCTTGCGCGGCATCACGCCTGACGACGCATTACCGATTGCCGACGCGCTGGTGCGAGCGGGCTTTCCCGTCATCGAGATCCCTCTGAACTCGCCGTCACCCATTCTTTCCATTGCTCGTATCGCAGACCGTTTCGGTGACCAATGCATCATAGGAGCAGGCACTGTACTTACGGCCAAGGAGGTCTCTGAAGTGGCTGACGCCGGTGGCCGCCTGATCGTCTCCCCCAACACCGACCCTAACGTCATTCGTGCGACACGACGATGTGGTCTCATTTCGATGCCGGGCGCACTCAGCCCAACCGAAGTACTTGCAGCCCTTGACGCAGGAGCCAACGCAATCAAATTGTTTCCGGCAGAACTAATTTCGCCGCACGTTGTCAAAGCACTTCTTGCCATCACCCCACCAGACACACTGATGTTACCCGTAGGCGGTATCACACCAAAACACATGGCCGATTATCTCGCAGCGGGTGCAACTGGCTTTGGCATCGGTTCCGCACTTTATTCTCCAGGGACATCTGCCTCCAATGTTTACCGTGTTGCGCGCCACTTTGTCGACACGCTGGCTGCATTATGAAGCGGCTTCCCCACACCCACCGAGTATCGTTAACCGGCAGGCACACCCATGGTGATTGATCACTTTCTGGCGCAATGTGCTACACACCCACCTATCATCGTGGTGGCAACGGTTGACAACCCGACTGATGGCGTCTCCCTTGCCCGAGCCTTGCAGGTCGCAGGCATTCATTTTCTTGAGATTACGCTCAGAACTAACGCTGGCCTTGAAGCGATTCATCAAATTCGGCGCGAAGTTTCGGGACTGTGCACGGGGGCCGGCACTTTGCGCTCGCCCGAGGAGATAACACAGGCCGTGGCAGCGGGGGCAGAATTTCTCGTCAGCCCGGGGGCCACACCCGTGTTGCTGCAGCACGCGAGCGAGCTAGACGTCCCCTACCTCCCGGGGATTGCGACCGTTTCTGAGGCCCTCGCTGCTCGCGAGCTGGGCTACCGATTACTTAAATTCTTTCCCGCTGACTTATCCGGGGGCACCGCGTTTCTCGATCATCTAAAAAGTGTCATGCCTGATCTAACTTTCTGTCCCACTGGCGGGGTTAATATCAATAATCTTGATGACTATCTGACGCGTAGCAACGTTGTCTGTGTCGGCGGTAGTTGGATCGCACCTGCTGAACTAATACAACGCGGTGATTGGGCTGCGATCACAGCGCGAGCGACCACGACGATCGACATCGCCAGCCAATTGCCCCAATGAAACTCGCCGCGATCGGTGAATGCATGCTCGAGGCAGTTGCAGGCGAACCCCTCTTCGGAAACAACATGGCGTTCGGATTTGGCGGCGACACGCTGAACACAGCGATCTACATGTATCGGGCCATACCTGCAAACACGAACATGAGAATCAGCTATGTGACCGCCCTTGGCAACGATCCATGTAGCGATCAGTTGGTCGACGCGTGGCGAAAGGAAGGTCTTGACGATCACCTGGTTTTTCAACTTGCAGGGCGGTTGCCTGGCTTCTATCTGATCCACAACGATGTTCGTGGAGAAAGGCAATTTTTCTACTGGCGACAACAAGCCGCTGCGCGATCGCTGCTCGACAATGGTCGAGACCAGATCATTGCTAAGGGCTTATCAGGTTTTGATCTTGTCTATCTAACTGGCATCACACTAGCCGTTCTTGCACAACACAATCCCGCTCCTATGCTGTCACTGCTACAGCAACTGGCTGATGGGGGCACACAGATTGCATTTGACCCAAACCACAGAGACATGCTCTGGGACAACGCTGAGATTGCCAAATCATTTTATCGGGACATTGCCCCGCTGCTAACCTTCTGCCTGCCCACCTTCGATGACGAACAGCACTTATTTAAAGACCAAGATCCGACTGCCACTGCCGCACGTTGGCTCGATTGGGGGGCAGCAGAGGTAATTGTGAAGAATGGCAGTAAGACAGCATTGCTGGCGACGCCTTCGGAGCAAAGCCACAGTTATCCGATTCCCACCGAACGAGTGGTCGATACCACGGCAGCCGGTGATGCGTTTAACGGCAGTTATCTCGTCCGTCGTCTGGTCGGTGACCCATCGCGACTGGCCGCTGATGCCGCACACACCATCGCTGCGCAGGTCATTCAACACAAGGGGGCAATTGCACCTCTGGCTTGATCTCAGGCAGCCACCACGGTAATCAGTCCAGCAGATTTCATCAATTCAGCGGCCACACTAGCAGAATCATGGGGACGCTCACTACCACCACCAGAATTTCCAGTGGCAACCCCATACGCCAATAATCGCCAAAGCGATACCCACCGGGCCCCATGATAATCGTGTTATTTTTATGCCCAATCGGCGTCAAGAACGCACACGAGGCAGCTACCGCCACGGCCATCAGCAAGGGATCCGGATTCACCTCTAGGCGATTAGCCAACTCCAATGCAATTGGCGCTGCTATCAACGCAGTGGCTACATTGTTAAGCACGTCAGACAACGTCATAGTAATCAACATGAGAAGCACAACGACCAACACAATCGGCATGCCTTCTGTCCATCCGAGCACCGCGTTCACAATCAGCGCCGTACAGCCACTGCTTTCAAATGCTCCACCGATCGGAATGAGACAAGCCAAGAGCACAATCACTGGCCATTCGACCGATTCATAGACTTCCGATGCGGGCACCAATCCAAGTACCACGTAAATCGCCGCGGCAGCAGCCAACGCAACCGGCAGATAGACAAGCCCGGTACTGGCGGCCAGAATCGCGATCGCAAAAAGCCCAATCGCAAGTCCCGCTTTGCGACGTTGCAACAAACGTAGGCCCCGTTCGGCAAGTGGCAAACAGCCCAACCAGGCAATGATGTCAAGCATGCGGTCCTCCGGACCGGAAAGCAGTAGAACATCACCCGCACGGATGGATAACTTCCTCACGCGTTCTCGAAAAGGCTGTCCCTGGCGGGCAACACCCAGCAACATCGCACCATGACGGTAGGCAAGCCGCACATCGCGCGCAGACCGGCCCGCGATACGAGCGCCGTCTTGGACCACAGCCTCCATTAGTACCTGACTCTTACCCAACAACTCGATTTGGTCGTTACGGCCGGCATGCTCGAGACCAGATGCCCCAATAAAAGCATCGATTGCAGCCGCAGCCCCTTCCACCACAATCAGATCACCCGAGCGCAGTGACTCCCGACGTGCTGTGCCCGGAAGACGTTGACCACCGCGAACCATGCCAAGGACCGCAATATCATGCTCTTCGGCCAACGGATACAATTCCCGTAGAGGCTCCCCAAGCAAGCCGGTCGATTCCAACACCACCGCCTCAGCTACGTAACCAGAAAGATCCTGCAATTCTTGCCTCGAATTACGTTGTCTGCGAGCTTTGGGCAACAATCTCCAACCAACCACGGTGACAAAAACAATCCCAACCAGCGCGACAACGCCGCCAACGGCCGCGAAATCAAACATAGCAAATGGTTCTCCGAGAGCGTCCCCTCGAAAAGTTGCAATCACAATGTTAGTCGGTGTACCAATCAGGGTCACCATGCCACCGAGGATCGTGGCAAACGACAGCGGCATCAGCGTTAAGCCTGGACCCCGCTGAGCCCGGGTTGCTGCCTCTGAATCAATGGGCATTAGCAACGCCAATGCCGCCACATTGTTCATCACCGCCGAAAGAACTGCCCCAACGCCAGACATTAATCCGATATGCACAACCAAAGGACGCGTACTGCTGACCACATAACGAGCAAGAAGTTCGACTGCGCCAGAATTCGACAGCCCACGGCTAACGATCAGCACCAAGGCCACAATCACCGTAGCCGGGTGGCCAAACCCAGAAAACGCAACACCGCTCGGCACCGCGCCTGCGATCACGGCAACCACGAGAGCTCCAAACGCCACCAAATCGTAACGGACACGCCCCCATAACAGAAACCCAAACACCGCGCCCAGGATCAAAAACAACACGGTCTGGTCCGTAACAATCACACTTTCACTCACCGACGATGAACCCCTGTTGCCGACAACGCTGCCAAATCACTCGGAACGCTGTCGATATTTCCTGCGGACGTTTTTCGATCCACTGATCTATAGCATTAACTGAAAACCATGCACCGCGTTCCATTTCAGTATAGTCCGGCACCAGTGGCGTCACGGTATCTAGCCTATAAATCCAACTGAATTCCATGTCCGTGATCGGCGTCGCTGATAATTTAAACAAACGCATTGGGACCTTCTCGATCACAAGGCCCACTTCTTCTGCGATCTCTCGCAGGCAACACTGGTCATAAGTCTCTCCAGCATCGACATGGCCGGCTACCGAAGAATCCCACAAGCCGGGGCTGCTTTCTTTATACAACGCACGTTTTTGGAAAAAAAACTGACCGCCTCCATCGAAAATCAATACATGCACCGCCCGATGACGAAGACCTTTTTGGTGCACTTCGTCGCGGCGGGCACTGCCAACAACACAATCTTCGCCATCGACCACCGGCAACAGTTCGGCATCTTCGGATCGATGGATCATAGCGTGGGGTCGGAAACCGAGTCCTTAGCAACACCTTCACGATGCGCCTGCCCCGAACGCTGGCGTGTCGCCCACTCAGGATCCACCCAAACCGGCACATCGATCGGGGCGAGCGGCGTCTTGTCAAGGATTAGATCCGCTGCACGCTCAGCCAACATGATGGTCGGTGCGTTAAGGTTGCCATTGGTAATGGTTGGGAATACCGACGAATCAACCACTCTAAGGTGCTCTATGCCCACAACACGACATGCTGGATCAACAACCGTGGCGGGCGCCGACTGGTTGCCCATCGTGCACGTACAAGAAGGATGATAAGCCGACTCAGCGTTAGCTCTTATCCAGGCATCAAGGTCCTCATCTGTCGTCCTACTCGCGCTGGGCTGGACTTCCTCGCCACGGTAACGATCTAACGCTGATTGGGCTAGAACCTCTCGAGTCAACCGGACGGCGCGCCGGAACACCGACTGATCATGGTGATGTTGCAGATAATTGAACTGTATTGATGGCAAATCGCGTGGGTTCGAGGAACGTATCTGTACACGACCACGGCTCTCCACTTTGTTTAAACCTACGTGAACCTGGAAACCATGGCCATCGACCGCCGCGCGCCCATCGTAACGCATAGCTCCGGGTAGAAAGTGGAACTGAATGTCTGGCGAACGAATACCTGCCTGAGACCGAATAAACCCCCCCGCCTCAAAGTGATTGGTAGCGCCTAATCCGTCTTTGAATAACAACCAGCGAAGTCCAATCAAACACTGCTGCAAGTATCCTAATTTCCCGTTCAGCGTGATCGGTTCCCGACAGCGATGCTGCAAGTAAATCTCCAGGTGATCCTGGAGATTCTGTCCCACACCTTCCAAAGGATGCACAACCTCAATCCCCATATTGCTAAGGTGATCCGCTGGGCCAATCCCAGATCTCTGCAATATCACTGGCGAGCCAATGGCGCCGGCACAGACAATAACTTCAGCTTGCGCACCAAGCTGAAACTCGTGACCATCGAATTCATAGACCACGGCCACTGCCCGCCGACCCTCCAAAACAATTCGATGCACCTGACTCTGGGTCACTACGCGAAGATTAGAACGACCCAATATCGGTCGCAGATAAGCCTGCGCACTTGACGCACGAACACCACCTCCAACGGTCATGTGATAACCGCCAAAACCTTCCTGCTGGTAGCCGTTGTAATCATCAGTCCGTGGATAACCGGCTTGCTCCCCTGCAGAAATGAATGCCTGATAAAGCGGGCTCCCCCGCATACCGTTACCAATGCCTACCGGCAACAAACCATGACCCCCCCGGTACTCGTTTTCGCCACCGATCCAGTTCTCAGCCTTTCTGAAATACGGAAGGCAATCCCGATAGCTCCAGCCGAGCGCACCCCGCTCTTCCCACTCATCAAAATCACATGCATGACCTCTAACATAGACCATGCCATTAATAGAAGAAGATCCGCCAAGTCCACGCCCCCGCGGACAATGCAAACGTCGCCCGTTAAGACCCGGTTCAGGCTCTGAATAAAACCCCCAGTCAAATCGGCGAGAGTTCATTGGCCGTGATAACGCCGCCGGCATCTGCACAGAGAGGCTTCGATCACTACCACCTGCTTCAATCAATACCACGCGGTTCGTTGGATCTTCACTCAAACGTGCCGCAAGAACACAACCCGCCGAACCGGCACCAATAATCACATAATCAGCATCAAGCATCGGAAAGTGCCAATAGGTAACGCTCCTGCGCCGCCGTCTCTACTGCTCCAGGTCGAACCGCCCGCACACGAGCTAGCGCTTGCGGTGCGGGCACACCGCTTGCAATCAGCAACTTCGCAGCCACCGTACCGGTACGTCCCAATCCTGCCGCGCAGTGCAACAAAATACGACGCTGCTCATAAAGGAGTCTGAGTAGTTTTGTCTCGATCGTCGACCACATGACCTCAAACCCACAATCAGGTGCCTGGGAATCATTGATCGGACAGTGATGCCAGACAATATTACATGCCGATAGCGCTGAACTCAGGTTCCCCACACCAAGCTTTTTTAATTCACTCAATGTGACAAGCGAAACCACCGCGGCCGCACCCCAGTTGTGAATCGTGGCTACATCTTTATCCAAAGAACGCCGCCACAGGTGACCCTGCGCATCCAATCCACATCGGCCCGGACAATACGCCAGTCCAATCACTCCACCTTTGTACACGTCGAGCGAATCTATCTGGAAAGCATCTGTACGATCGGACATAAATACTTTTTTTCTTCACACCATGATGTCATGGAAAGGCAGCGCGCGAAACGGTAGCAACCACTACCACTCACCAGAATTTTCCATTGAGGACCACGGCTCGGAAGATTCTAGCGCTTCACCCGCCTGCAACAATTCGATCGAAATTCCGTCGGGTGAACGAACAAATGCCATACGACCATCTCGCGGGGGGCGATTGATTACAACGCCGCCATCCATCAAGCGCTGACAGGACGCATAGATGTTGTCGACCTCATAAGCTAAATGGCCAAAGTTTCGACCACCGGTGTAAGACTCTGGGTCCCAGTTATATGTCAACTCAACCTGTGCCTCTTCGTTGCCAGGAGGCGCCAGAAAAACCAAGGTAAACCGGCCCTTCTCGCTTTCCCTGCGCCGCACCTCCGTGAGCCCCAACTTGTCACAGTAAAACTCCAATGATTTTTCGATATCTGTTACCCGAACCATCGTATGTAAGTACTTCATTCGTAACTCCTTGAAACAGGTTATCTAGTGAGGAAATCACTCGCACAGCGAGTAACCGATTAGCGAGGTGATACTTTGTCACGATGTCTGGCGTAGATCATCACGTTCAGCATGTCGCTCTAACGCTAACTGAATTAGTTGGTCAATAAGATCAGAATAGGTCAATCCGCTCGCTTGCCATAGCATGGGGTACATGCTGATCGGCGTAAATCCCGGCATAGTATTAATTTCATTAATAAAAATACATTCATCTGCGCGCCGAACAAAGAAATCAACCCGAGCCAATCCCGTACAATCTATGCCCTGAAATGCTTTGATCGCCATGCTTTGCACCTTGTCACTTACGCTGGAACTAAGATTTGCTGGCACGATTAACTCAGAACAATCGTCAAGATATTTCGTCTGATAGTCGTAGAAGTCGGCGCCAGGAATAATTTCCCCAATAATCGATGCGCGCGGGGATTCATTACCTAACACCGCACACTCAACCTCATGACAGTCCTCGACCGACTCTTCCACCAACATCTTCACGTCGTATTGAGCCGCAATATCAAGCGCCGCTGTTAACGAAGTCGTATCCATTGCTTTAGAAACCCCTACACTTGAACCCATATTCGCCGGCTTCACGAACAACGGGTAAGTCAGGTGTTTTTCAACACTGCACACCACAGACTCAACGTCCGCATGCCAGCGATTACGTCGGACCACCTGATACGCTGTCTGCGACAATCCGCTGGCTTTGAAGATTAACTTCGCAAGTGCCTTATCCATACCAACAGACGATGCCGCGACGCCAGCACCCACATAAGCCGTGCCGACCAATTCAAGCAGTCCCTGAATCGTTCCATCCTCGCCGAAAGGGCCGTGCAGGAGCGGGAACACAACATCAAACGACACGCCTTGATCATTTGGCGAGGCATTGAAGAGCTTCAGTTCCTGCCCAGTTGGAGCGAGATACACGATAGGCAATGACATATCGTCCACTGTGTCGTGCTCGAGAATAGAAGCATCACTATCCGCCAACAGCCAACAACCCTGACGCGTAATCCCAACCAGAATAGGTTCATAACGTTGACGGTCAATGGCCGCATACACTGACCGTGTAGAAATAACCGACACCTCATGTTCGGCCGATTGCCCACCGAACAACAACAACACTCGTGTCTTGCTCACCTTAGTTCAAACCAGAATCGCTTGGGCCAAATGCATTCCACACCACACGATCGTGAGAGGCTTGTCATAACAACCGATCCTCACTGTGCATGTCGATGTAGTTTCGAATATACCCACTGAAAACCTTCCGCGTGCGTCTGGTTATTTCACCCCCACCTTCAGGAAAGGATATCTGCGAACCATCCTCGAGACGCAGCGCACGACACGGCATCACCTCTCGAGTTGCACTAGTGACAAAACACTCACTTGCCCGTGAGACCTGATCCAAATGAATAGGCGTCTCGATTGACTGATAGCCCTCCTCTGCTAACGCAATATGTAAATGTTTCTTGGTCAAGCCACGCAAATTGCCCGCATCAGGCGTTTTCAACTGATCGTCAATAACAAACCAGATATTGCTGTTCCCGCACTCGGTAACAAAATCCCTGTGATCAAGCATCACACAGTCATCAGCACCCAGTTGTCTCGCCTGGGTCACGGCGATCACATTGTTAAGGTAGTTGCCTCCTTTGATATTCGGATCAAGTGAATCAACCGGGTTGCGGCGCACTCGTGGAATCGCCATCGCCATTCCTTTGCGGTAGTAATCAGGATTCCATACAGGCACTGATTTGACGATGATCACCGATGTGGTGAGTTGAACGTCACCGGGGTAGAGATCAACCGCCCCGACTCCTCGCGTGATTTGATAACGCACGTAGAGGTCATGCTCATGAGTGGCCCCAGTGGCCCGCACGGTCGCACGTATTTCCTCAATCAATGCTTCCCGACTCTGGCTGATCTCCATGCTAATTAGACTGGCCGAATGTGCCAGACGATCGAAGTGGTCGGCCATGAACAATGGCACACCCTCGTAGGTTCGAAATACTTCGTATACCGAGTCCCCATACAGAAACCCTCGATCCATGACTGGAATACGGGCTTCTTCCAGCCGAGTAACCACTCCATTAACCGCTGCCATTGGTTGTACTTCTTTCACCTGCTACTCCTCAACGTTATTCAGAAAACATTTTTAGCTTATTCACTCAGACGATACCCCAATGAGTCAGCCAGACGAACTAATCCACGCATAAAAACTCCGCTGCCCCGCCCAACCGATCTTTGATTGTGATCATACACAATCGATTCAACCAGGAACTGGGACCGCGTCTGATCGACTACGCGTCCAACCGAACGCATCAGCGGTCCTGACACAGGCCTTGTCATATGAGTCGTAAAGGAAGCCGTTACTGCAAATACTTCTCGTTCCAGAACATTCGCAGCAAGCCCCGCTGCATCATCGAGCAACTTGAAATAGACACTCCCGTGGACTGTTCCGGCTGCGTGAAAAAAACGTTGATCAATATCAATTTCAATTTCAACCTGCTCCTTCGAGACAACAATGCGCGGACGATAGAACTGATTAATCGGTGCAGAAAGATACATAGCCTCTAACGCCCGAAAATGCGCATCCTGTATTGTGTTTTTTTTCATAGCTGACAAGTCCTCGTTAATGGGCTTCCTCGACGGTTAGCACATTGGACAATTCGATCAAGTTTCCATCTGGATCGCGGAAATAGATCGAATGCAAGCGCCCTGCCGCACCAGTTCTTACGACGGGGCCTTCGATCAATTCAATCTCTTTCTCCGCCAACTCCGCAACCCATTCTTCAACAGCAACATCGACGATAAAACAAAGATCTGCAGACCCCGGTGTGGGTGTTTGAGCTTTGAGATAATAATCCCAATCAAACGGATGGACATTGATCTTCTGATGGCCAAAGTGTAGAGCCGTTCGGCTATCGCCAAAGGTGATTCGTTTCATGCCAAGCACACCACAGTAGAACGCGCACGTCATTTCTACATCCCTCACGGTTAACACCAAATGATCCAACCGCACAATGTTCATGATGCTTTAACCCCCAATAAAAAGCCCCCGGCACACGCGGTACCGAGGGCTGAATGAATATGCCTGGCAGTGTCCTACTTTCACACGGGGAGACCCCGCACTATCATCGGCGCTGAACGTTTTCACTTCTGAGTTCGGGATGGATTCAGGTGGTTCCCATTCGCTATGGCCGCCAGGCAAACTGTTTGCACCAACTGAGTTGGTGCGAATTTTGGCAGTGATACTTGAGGCGATTCCGCCTTACGAACCAGTCTTCTTGGGTGTTATATGATCAAGCCTCACGGGCTATTAGTACGGGTTAGCTTAATGCATTACTGCACTTCCACACCCCGCCTATCAACGTTGTAGTCTTCAACGACCCTTCAGGGATCTCAAGGATCCAGAGAGACCTTATCTTGAGGGGGGCTTCCCGCTTAGATGCTTTCAGCGGTTATCCCGTCCGTACATAGCTACCCAGCAATGCCACTGGCGTGACAACTGGAACACCAGAGGTACGTCCACTCCGGTCCTCTCGTACTAGGAGCAGCTCCTCTCAAGTCTCTAACGCCCACACCAGATAGGGACCAAACTGTCTCACGACGTTCTAAACCCAGCTCGCGTACCACTTTAAATGGCGAACAGCCATACCCTTGGGACCGGCTACAGCCCCAGGATGTGATGAGCCGACATCGAGGTGCCAAACACCCCCGTCGATGTGAACTCTTGGGGGGTATCAGCCTGTTATCCCCGGCGTACCTTTTATCCGTTGAGCGATGGCCCTTCCATACAGAACCACCGGATCACTAAGACCTGGTTTCCCACCTGCTCGACGTGTCAGTCTCGCAGTCAAGCATCCTTATGCCTTTGCACTAACCGCGCGATTTCCGACCGCGCTTAGAGTACCTTCGCGCTCCTCCGTTACTCTTTGGGAGGAGACCGCCCCAGTCAAACTACCCACCACACACTGTCCCGGACCCGGATAACGGATCTCGGTTAGGGCCCCAAACATAT
>JAKUQS010000079.1 GCA_022451485.1 Gammaproteobacteria bacterium | reverse complement strand
TGATCAACACAATGACCACAGTAGATAACGCAAGGCCGGCCAGTACAACCGGTCGCCGACCAATGCGATCTGACCATGCGCCGGCAATTGGCGCTGCCACCAGACCACCTAACTGCAGCGCCATCATCACCACACCCATCCACAGCGGCCCCAGATCAAGTTCGTGTATCAGATAGAGCGGCAGGAAGACGTAGAGACCATTCTGACCAATGCTGCGAAATCCGGCCATCAGCGCCAGGCCCAGTATCGCCCGATCGCGCACCATGCGCTTCACACTGGACAGGTACTCAGACAACGGCATTGACCGACCACCACCTAAACGATCAACACGATCCCGTGGCAACAGTACCCAGAGGAGAATTGCAGTGATGACAAATACGGGCAGTGCGACCAGCGAGGCTGTCTGCTGCCAGGTGAGTACAACCAGCAGCGTACCGGCCACCAGCGGTGCCACGGTGTCCCCAAGATTGGCGCACAGCGCATGCACAGCCAGTGCATAACCACGATTGTTCGGATACATCGATGACAGGTAGGCGATCGCCGGAGGATGCCATAGGTTATTTGACGCACCGATGAGTGCCACGAGCACGGCAATCGACAGATAGTCAACAGACCATCGATAGGCCAGCAACGCGACGGCGCCGATGATCAGCGAGGCGATCTGAAACACGATACGACGTCCCGACAGGTCCACCAAAAGCCCACTGCCGAAATTAGCAACCAAAGCGCTCAGGTGAAAAACCGCGACTAACAGGCCTGTGTCCGCGTACGATAGCCCTAAATCGCGACCCATAAAAGGCAATAACAAGTAGAAAAATGCAGCGATCCAGTGCGTTGCCCCGTGGCCCAAACCAACCAGCAACGCGGGTCCTTGTAACGACAGTGGAACTCCCGTCCAACGTCCTATGGCCTGCAACAATGAAATGTCCTACCTGTGAGACTTAACTAACAGCGGAGCACCATAATCGAGCCCCACGATCACCACAAGTACTAACCCCGGTTACGTATCGATGCGCAAGCGGCACACAATGGTGCACAATCCCCCTGCAAAGATGGGTAACCTGGCCTTCGGCCTGGATCAGTATCAATCATTGACCAGAAACCACTGTCGATTCACGGTATTAAAATGAACACCGCAGCGCTTCCCCTTTCCCGATTTACGGTTCTTGACCTCACTCGAGTTCGAGCAGGACCCACTGCCGTTCGGCAACTCGCTGACTGGGGTGCCAATGTGATTAAGATCGAATCGCCCGCCCATATAGACACCGAGCGCGGCATGGGTGGTGCCCGTCACGGTCCAGACTTTCAAAACCTTCACCGAAACAAACGCAGCATGACGCTTAATCTCAAGGATCCCGAGGGTCACGCGGTCTTCATGCGCATGGTGGACGACGCAGACGTTGTGGTCGAGAATTATCGACCTGACGTAAAAAACCGACTCGGCATCAATTACGCTGAGCTGTCGGCACGCAATCCGAAAATTGTTCTTGGAAGCGTATCTGGTTTCGGCCAGGATGGCCCCTACGTTGATCGACCAGGCTTCGACCAGATCGCCCAAGGTATGGGGGGGCTAATGTCTATCACTGGCCTGCCCGGGCAGGGTCCCGTCCGCGTCGGTGTACCGATTGCGGACCTGTCAGCCGGACTCTACGCCGCTATCGGCATTCTCATCGCATTACTTCAACGCGAAGAAACCGGGCTCGGCCAATGGGTCGGTTCATCGCTTATTGAGGCCCAGATTGCCATGCTCGACTTTCAGGCGGCCCGTTGGTTAATGAAGGGTGAAGTGCCACCGCAAGCGGGCAATTACCATCCCACCAGCACTCCAACCGGAGTCTTTCCTACCGCCGATGGCCACATCAATGTGGCGAGCTCGGGTGCTGCCATGTGGGATCGCTTGTGCACGGAACTGCAGGCTGAAGACTTAAGAGAGCATCCCGATTACGCCAGTGAGGCCGACCGATCACAACACCGTGAGGCGCTGCATGAAGCGCTGAATCAGTATTTCTCCACCCGCACGAGTAATGAATGGATCGAAGCTCTCAACAGCGCCGGTGTTCCCTGCGGCCCGATTAACCAGATCGACCAAGTATTTGCCGATGAGCAGGTAAAACACCTGGGTATGGCAAAACCCATATCGCATCCGATTCTGGGCGATACCCACGTAGCGAATAACGCGGTAACGATGAGTTCTGTATCCGAGATGGAATATCGCCCAACGCCGGAGCGAGGAGAGCACACTGCGCAAATCTTGAAAGAATTCGGTTACACCGACCAAGAAATTCAGACACTCGCAAACAATAAGGTTACCTAATTCCTCAAGAATTTAGGCCCCACCTAGCGACCTTGGAACTCGGGCTTTCTTTTTTCCATAAAGGCCTTGCGACCCTCCTGATAGTCCTCACTGGCAAAACAGGCCTCGATTAGCCGCTCTACCTGTGCAATGTCCCGCGCTGCGGGATCTTTGAGTGCCTGATTCACGGTCTCTTTGACTGAACGCACGGTCAAAGGTGCGTTGGCCGCAATTCGCGCCGCGTAATCACTGACAAATGCTTGCAGTTCCGACTGAGGCATCACCCGGTTCACCAATCCCATTTGCTGCGCTTCGGTCGCATCGAACAGCCGCCCCGTATATAGGATCTCGCGAGTAAACGTCGGGCCAATCAACTGCACCAGCGCGTGTACATCTTCCCAACGGTAGGCTAGTCCAAGTTTCGCTGCCGGAATTCCGAAACGACTGTCGTCGGAGGCAATACGCATGTCGAAGTGGGTTGCAAGACTCATCCCGCCACCGACGCAAAAACCCTGAACCATCGCGATGGTTGGTTTACCAAGCCGATCCACGGCTTCAAGCGCCTTTCTAACCGTCGCGTTGTAATCGTCTGTTGCGGCTTTATCTGAACGTTTCTCAGCAAACTGTGAAATATCAGCCCCAGCTGAGAAGGCTTTGTCGCCTGCACCGCTGATCACTACCACGCGTACGGTATCATCGCTCGCGTAATCATCAGCCGTCACCGCTATCCCTTGCCACATTTCATAAGCAATCGCGTTACGCTTCTCGGGCTGATTGAGAATGATGTGGCCAACGCCGTCGGCCTTTGAGGTAATCAGTTTGCTGGTGACAGCTTTCATCGGAGCATCCTTCAAGTCAAAAATCTGAGGTTCAGAGTACGGCAAATAACCAGAGCTTTCGCAAACTCCCAGTTGAGACGCGATGGCTAATTATATCAGCGCTGCGCACTCTAATTGGCTGGGGTGCTGGCTACTCACGTACCAGGGCCCTGCGCGGCTTACCCGTTTGCCAAGACATCGCATCAGGTCAATGCCACTAAGCTAATTGATCACCGAGTCGATCTTGAGTGAGCCGCTGGAGTACAAATCGCCGTCAGCAACGGCTCGAATCTAAGTTAACGCTACACGCGTTTAATTTAGAAATAATGTGTATCTTGTCTAATCAGGCAAGCGAAACCTCAAGTGAATTTATTGGGCCGATTGCACACCCGCCGCTTTCGCTTCAGCAACCAGGTAATCCCTGCCACGGATCATGTCATCCAGCGTTCCGAATCCATTGGTGTAGTGGCCTGTATACCCCAAACCTTCCAAACGTAAAAACAAGGCCCGAAAATCGATACTGCCTTGCCCGGGAAACATGTGATGTTCTTTATCTCCTAAATTGTCGGCGACACGAACCTCGCGCATACGTTCAATTCCAAAAGCATCGATAAATCCGTTAATCCCCTCTGGCACCAATGTCGCGTGGTTAATCGTGAAGGTCCAATGCAAATTAGGCGACGTCAGATGATCGAAGTAGAACGCGCACTCATCCGCTGTGTAACCCAGATAATTGACTTCGGCATCTGCGGGTTCACGGTTCATGTTTTCTAGCAACAGATGGACCCCTTGGTCCTCCGCATAAACACAGGCCCGTTGAAGCCGCTCAAGGCTCGCTTGTTTGCGTTGCTCATAGTCCGCGGTGAAATGGAATCCGGCATGAACAACGATCCATTTGGCATCAAGCCGAGTCGCCATATCAATGTAGGCACGGAGATACTCGTCTGCGGCTTGGCGAAAGAAATTGCTGTACTCAGCCATGTTAACCCCGGAAAGCGTATGCAGCCCGAGATGAATGCCATGATCTTGGCATATCTTCTTGACCGCTTCACAGCGTGCTTGGTCGAAGGTCTCTATGGCATTGGCACCGCTATCAAGCTGAATATCGATATAGAAGACTTCATTAACAGCAGCCCATGCCAGAGCGTCTTCCAGCTTGGCCCTTCGGCCAACATCAACACCAATGCGCCTTTTCAAATCAGATTGCATAATCAAACTTCCGTCAATACACACTTTGTGGGCAGGCGGCGATCTCGCCATGAATGCAGCAGGCGGTGCCATCTCTTTAGTCTATGCTCAGCTTAAACCTATCAAATTACCCCTATAATATTATGGTATGCTAACCTCGCGGTTTGTCTTCTGAATTACTTGAATTACCAATGAGCCAT
>JAKUQS010000078.1 GCA_022451485.1 Gammaproteobacteria bacterium | reverse complement strand
TCGGTGAGATTAACGAATCAGAAATCAGCACATATCCGGGTGGCAATTTTCTCCTGAAATCATTAGGCACAGATCTCGCCATTGAGCCGGCCGTTCTTGAAATTGAACCTCAACAGGGCGATCTCTACCTCCTGTGTAGCGATGGGCTATCCGACATGGTAGCGCCGGATGAAATAACCACAACGCTAACTGAGCACTCGGCCAATCTTGAGACAGCTTTACAAGCTTTGATCGCTCTGGCAAACGCGAATGGGGGCGAGCCCATATTGCTGTTGCCATAGCCCGCTATCCATCTACCTGACTCCTCGTTTCCATCCAGTTCCCCAACGCAGCCAATGAAGCGATGGGAACCGGCTCAAAGCCAATCGGGAGATTCTTAACTGTGTTTCTCGCTGGTATAACAGCACAAACAAAGCCAAGACTGGCCGCCTCGTGAATCCGCGACTCCCCCCATGGGACCGGACGAATCTCTCCTGACAAACCCACTTCTCCAAAACACACCGTGTTGGCTGGAAAAGACCGATTAACCGCACTGGCATAAAGAGCCGTCGCCACCGCTAGATCGGCTGCAGTTTCTGAAAGACGAATGCCACCGGCAACATTAACAAAAACATCCCGCTCGACCACCGGCACCTCTAAGTGCCGATGGAGCACCGCCAAGAGCATGCCGAGGCGCTGCGGATCGAAGCCGACACATACTCTTCGAGGGTGGCCGACGGAACTATTATCTACCAGGGCCTGGACCTCCACTAACAATGGCCGTGTTGCTTCTTGAAGTGCAAATACAACACTCCCCGGGGCGGCCTCGCGGTCCTGTGATAAAAACATGGATGATGGATTCGATACCTCACGCAAACCATCCTCAGTCATGGCGAACACACCCATTTCGTTGACCGTTCCATATCGATTCTTAAACGCCCGAATTAGTCGAAATCGGCTTGAATGATCGCCTTCAAAATACAGCACTGTATCAACCAAATGCTCTAAGACCTTTGGCCCAGCGATACCACCTTCTTTCGTTACGTGTCCAATCAAAAGAACCGTACAGCCAGTTTGCTTAGCAAATGAGACCAACGCTGACGCGCACTCACGAACTTGTGCGACACTGCCCGGACCCGATGGGACCTCCGCATGAAACAGAGTCTGAATCGAATCTGCCACTAAGAACTGCGCACCAATATCTAACGCATGTCGCGTGATCAACTGGACTTCGTTTTCTCCTAGCACATGAATATCGGCTCCGCCAATACCCAAACGCTGCGCCCGCATCGCAATTTGTTGCAGCGACTCTTCACCGCTTACGTATAACACCCGTTGCGCATGCTGCAAATGACCAATGCATTGCAGCGCTAGCGTCGACTTACCAATCCCCGGATCACCCCCTAGAAGAATAGCGCTTCCCGGGACCAGTCCGCCCCCCAATACCCGATCCAACTCAAACAAACCGCTAGCGCTGCGAGCGACTGTATCGAGCGATACGTCTCCCAACACCGAAGGCTTGATTCGCCCAACGGGCTCCGCTTTTAATCCATGCAGTGATCGGCGATCTTGTGTAACCATCTCGGTGAAGGAATTCCACTCGCCGCACTGCGCGCACTGCCCTGCCCATTTACTAGCGATGCCACCACAATGGTCGCAGATGTATTTTACTTTGCTCGACGATTTACCCACCATCACAACGACCCGATCACGCTTTGCAAATCATTCAGGCAACGTGTATCGACAGAATTAAAATCCTCGATCATCGAATTCGCGTACGAAATTTTCAAATCGAGTGTATTCTCCCAGAAAGGTTAAACGCACGGTGCCAGTCGGACCGTTACGCTGCTTGGACACGATAATTTCCGCAGTCCCCTGATCCTGACTGTCCGGGTTATAGACTTCGTCACGATAAATAAAAAGGATAAGGTCGGCGTCCTGCTCAATAGCTCCTGACTCACGAAGGTCCGACATGACAGGTCGCTTGTTGGGGCGACTCTCAAGACTTCGATTCAACTGTGACAGCACCACAACGGGCACATTCAACTCCTTGGCAAGGAACTTAAGCGACCGTGTAATCGCGGACACTTCATTTGCCCGATTTTCGCTGTCCTCAGATGACTGCATTAATTGCAGGTAATCGACCACAATCATTCCCAAACCGCCATGCGCTCGCGCGAGGCGCCGTGCGCGGGCGCGTAGCTCGAGCGGCGACAATGCGGGCGAATCATCGATAAATAGCGGCGCTTCATCCAATAACCCAACCGCCGATGTCAGTCTCGGCCAGTCGTCAGGATCGAGTCGGCCGGTGCGGACTTTGTGTGCATTAATCCTCCCAAGTGATGCCAACATTCTCATTGCTAACTGCTGACCGGGCATTTCCATACTGAATACTGCAACAGGCAACCTATTACCCAAAACAGCGTTTTCAACGATATTCATTGCCAGGCTGGTTTTGCCCATCGAAGGACGACCTGCGATCACCACTAGATCGGCTGGCTGCAACCCCGAGGTTAAATCGTCAAGATCGGAAAAGCCGGTCGGCACACCCGTGACTGAACTTCCCGATTGATATAGTTCTTCGATGCGATCGATCGCCGCGGTCAAAAGCCCTTGTATTGGCGCAAACCCGTTTTTATCCCAACGGTCGGTTTCCGCAATTCGAAACACCTGCTGTTCTGCGTAGTCGAGTATCTCACCGACCGCCTCGCCCCCCGGGTTGTAGGCCTTCTCGGCAATTTCACTAGTGGCAGTAATCAACCGTCGGAGAATAGCGCGTTCGCGGACAATGCCAACATAGGCCATGAGATTGGCCGTGCCAGGTGTGTTATTCGCCAACTCGCCGAGGTATTCGAGTCCCCCGGCTGAGGCTAGCTGACTATTTCGTTCGAGCCACTCCGCCGCCGTCACAACATCTACTGCTTCGTTTTGCCCTTGCAACGCACTGATAGCCTGGAAAATTTCCCGATGACTTCGGGTATAGAAATCCTCTAACGACAGTTGCTCTGAGACATCATCCCAACGCGACGATTCAAGCAACAAACCACCCAGGACGGACTGCTCCGCCTCCAGCGCCTGAGGTGGTAGGCGCGGTTCGCTACGCACTGTTGGACGTAATTGGACCTCGGCCACGGCCTTTGGACCTCAGGTTGAGTTAAATGGACCCTGCTATCTGATTCTACGAGCAGCTCTGCACAAATCATAGGCTACTGCCTGCCAAACTCCCCGTGTTTTCCGGCAAACAGCATCTAGCCTGCACAGTCGTTGAAAGCGCCGGGTAGGCAACCTAGAGAGTCTCTACTCGAATCACTGTAAGTGGCAATCCTAACGCAACCAATACCCCTCCGCCGAATAGCTGACCATAACATTCGAGAACAAAGCTCGAACCATCATCGCCTTACTCGGTCATGGGCGTTAGGTATTTCCCTCGGATCACAGCAGCTGGAAATCTATCGCGTTTAGACTCCCGATATAGGCCCATTTAAGCCTGCGGCAGATTTTCCACGTCGCACAATGCGGCGGACGGTTGATTTATTCCTGCTCCAACTCAACTGTAACACCCAGGGTTTTACGCACCTCAGGATGCAGAATAACCTCGACGGTATGTTCACCTATATCCTTGATGGGGCCATGGGGCATGCTGACCTCGGACCGTTGGATAGTGATACCCAACTGTGCAAGACTATCGACCACGTCGAGCGTCGCCACTGATCCGAATAACCGCCCCTCCTCACCCGCTTTACGCTGTAAAGTGAGTTCTGCGGGTAACAAATGCAATTTAGCCTGCGCGACCTCCAGTCGCTCTGCATCGAGTGCCGCAAGCTCACGTCGACGTTCGTCAACCCGAGTTTTGGCTTCTGCAGTAGCCCACACCGCTTTACCCTGCGGAACGAGAAAATTGCGGGCGTAACCTGGCTTAACACTGACAAGATCGCCCAGTTCACCTAGATTACTAATCTTCTCAAGCAATATGACGTCCATTACCCAGACTCCCCTAATGCTGATCCGTATATGGCAATAGCGCTAAAAATCGTGCGCGTTTAATCGCTGTCGATAACTGGCGCTGATAACGGGGTTTTGTCCCGGTGTTTCGACTGGGGACGATACGCCCCGTTTCACTGATGTAACCCTTTAGCGTATCTAGATCCTTGTAATCGATCTCCTTAACACCCAGTGCAGTGAATCGACAGAATTTCCGCTTTCTAGTGGGTCGTTGTGCCATTAACTCTCTCCTCTGCTGATGTCATCCGACTCGCTTGCTGTGTCATCGTCTGG
>JAKUQS010000077.1 GCA_022451485.1 Gammaproteobacteria bacterium | reverse complement strand
ATTGTTGCGGTGCAAATGTCCAGCGAAGTTCGCTTCTATGCCGTGCTTCTTAGCCATTTCAAGTAGAGGGTTTCGATATTTTTTTTCGATAGACCAATTACTGTCTGCCTCATATGGGGACTTAATAAAAAGAGGATGGTGGCTAAAAAGAACGATTCTTTGATACTTGGTGTTCGCTGCCTCGTGTTCGACGAATGCCACTTGGTCCCAAGCCTCTTTAAGAAGTAGTGTATTTGGCGGTGTAAGTAGGGTTGAATTGATTACGAGAAAACGGATATTTTGATGCGAGAACGCATAGTAATCTGGCCCGAAATTTTCACGATAGAGATCTATCAATTCTTGATCAGGAGAGATCCGGTCGAAGGCTACGTCATGATTACCTGAAACCCACCGTATAGTGATGGACTTATCCAAGAGCGCAGCAATCCGTTTTACTTCCGCTATTTGATCCTCGTTACCTGCTTCATTGATTATGTCGCCAGAAACAACCATGAAAGCCGGATTTGATCGTTGAACTTGTTCAATTGCAAGTGAGAACAATCTCGTCTCATCGGCAAATCCAGTAATTTTGGGTGTTTTTTTTAGGATTTGACCGCGCTTAGCGGCTGCGGATATCTCTTCATCGGTTTTACCACTTCGATCAGCGAATAGGCCAAATTGAGGATCAGCAAGTTGTATGAAAGAAAAATTAGTCGGCATAACAATATTTTCTATGACTTCTAAATCCTGATCATTAAGCACATACACCTCTCAGACATGCAAGTGGATTAACGAGATAATCCATTCCAATACACTTTCAAATGGAGCTTAAACGCAACGAATAACCTGCAGGGCGAGTATCGGCGACGATTTGTTGCACTAATTTCGACATAATGACCACCGAACATATCAGGCTCGTTCTCAACTGATTTTGTTGTTCGTGCGCCCGAGCATATGCGAGGTTGTTAGCCAATTGGTGGCTGTGGGATACTGTCGCTGACTTGGATTTATCTAATCAGATGCCAAATCAATTTAGATGCGATGGTAGATTGAAAACTGTTCGCAGCTTATGCGATTACCCGGTAGGTTATCCATCGAAAATGAAGTGCTTGGTAACTTAATCAGGAGCCTGGAATGTTCGACTTTGTAGTTAAGAATGGCACTGTGATCGACGGAACCGGAGCCGAACCGGTGAGGGCGGATGTGGCGATCAATGGAGATAAGGTGATTGCCGTCGGACACTTGCCGGTTGAGGCAGCCAGGACGATTGACGCTACAGGACTCGTTGTGTCGCCGGGATTTATCGACCTTCACGCCCACAGCGATATATCGTTCCTAGTAGATCCACTGGCAGACAGTAAATTGCGTCAAGGAGTCACCCTAGAATTGCTTGGCAATTGTGGGATGAGTTTCTGTGCACCAATGAACGATAAAACTTTAGGGTCCTTTAGGTCATGGGCGAAGCGTTCGAGTCCTGATCTGGAGCCGACATGGACCAGTTTCGCTGGCTATTTGAATGCGCTAGAGCAGGCCGGATCAGTGATCAATATAGCTACCCAGGTAGGTCACAACCAGATCCGGTCATTTGTGATGGGGGATGTCGCAAGGGCGCCCAGCGCCGACGAGTTGCTAGATATGGAGAGGAACGTCGTGGAGGCACTGGAGGCTGGTGCAATGGGCCTGTCGACCGGACTTTACTTTGCGCCAGGCAGTTACTCACTCACCGATGAAGTCATCTCTCTAACGCTACCGGTCGCCCAACGGGACAAGTTGTACTCGAGCCACATGCGTTCGGAGTCAGACGAGAGTCCCGGTCTGTTCACTGCGATACAGGAGTCAATTGAAATTGGTCGTCGGACAGGTGCCCGCATTGAAATTTCTCACGTTAAGGCACATGGTCCACGAGTATGGGGACGCTCAGCCGCAATCCTCGAGTCAATAACGGAGGCCCGCAGAGAGGGCATCGATGTTGCTGGCGATCAATATCCCTACGTGGCATGCAGCACTCCACTAAGTGGTGCCATATTTAATCGTTGGGCCCACGATGGGGGTCGGCCGGCCCTGCTAGAACGGCTGGGTGATAGTGATTTGCGTCCAAAGCTGCGCGAAGAGGCTGAATATTCGGCGGTGAGGTTTCAGGGTGCCGAAGGTTGCGTAATAGCCGGTTATCCACCAAACACAGAATACGAAGGGATGACGCTCGCCGAGGTAGCAGATAGACAGGGCACGGACCCGGTTGACGCTGCATTCAGCATGATCGAGAAGTCCGAGGTGTCAGTAGTTCTGTATTCAATGTCTGATCCTGACGTGGAAACAATTGCTGCATCTCCAAATATCTCTGTCTGCTCCGATGGCAACTCACTTCGGACAACAGGACCACTCGGGAAAGGCAAGCCGCACCCTCGGAGTTACGGCTCGAACGCCGGATATTTGCAAAGAATGGTGCGGGAGAAGAACCTAGTTTCGCTGCCGGAGGCGATCCGAAAGATGACTTTGCTTCCGGCGCAACGACTGGGCCTTCATAATCGCGGGCGGATTGCTCCCGGTTACTTCGCAGATATTGCCGTGTTCAATCCTGAGACGATAGCCGAGCATGCTACTTTTGCAAACCCACACCAGTATTCAACTGGTGTATCCCATGTGCTGGTTAACGGGCGATCGGCCCTTATCGATGGAGAACCTTCTGGCGACCTGCCGGGACGAGTCATTAGAGCTCATACCGACTGATTCGGGATGAAATACAGATACGCAATATTCGAGAGGTGAGAAATGGCTAAGGCGGAACTACAAGAGATAGGGCTGATGAAGATCGAATTCGGGGAGTTCATAGAAGTAATTTCTGGAGAAGGCGACGGGATTAGTAAAGGCTCTCAGTTAGCGATAGGTATAAATGCATTGAGCCTAAAAGGCGAAAATATAGATGCCTCTATGGCAATGGGAGATGCTTCTGTAAGCGCTACTGTGATCGATGAGGGATTAGCTACGTTGGAAGTCAGCGTAACCCTTCGAACTGATGATGGTGCTTTTGTACGAGCAACGTGGAGTGGTAGAGCTTATTTGGGTGAGGGATTAGTCGCCACCGCGCCAACATTTAGAACAGCAGATGACCGATATAAGTGGCTCAATCGAGTTCAAGCAGTTGGGGCTGGAGAAGAAGACATTGCTGCTGGGAAGTTGGTTTATAGGCTTTATGACGTCAAGTTGATTTCAGAGCCTGAACTTTTGCAGGGGTGATCTATAAAGACCAATAAGGACAGGATTTGGTGTGCGGGGTCGGCCTCGAACCTCCGATCCCCTGCTTGTAAGTTCTACGCCCGGAGCCTCACGCCACGCCCGCCCTTCTCGCTCAGTCGATACCGAGGATTTCCACTGCATCCCTGTTGATAATTCCTTCGATCTCATTCTCTGGAACGGAGGGCAGATAGTGATCCTTCGCATATTTGGACAGGCCGCGTAAATGATCGATGTTGTCCTGCGGCGTCGTCACTGGCCAGTCCGATCCGAAAAGAATTTTCTCCGTCACGCCCCATTCGTGAAAAAACTGCATCCCCTGCCAGAACGAATAAGGCCGGTAAAACTGCGCAGAAACGTCAGTCCAAACGTTTGGGTGCTTGCGAACCACCGTAAGACATTCGCTATGCCACGGATGGGCTAGGTGTGCCAGCACCATCGTCAAATTAGGGAATGCCATCGCCACTTTGTCGGTCGTGAGCGGATGTGCATAGGCAAGTGGTGCGTAGATAAATGGCGACGTGCCCTGGTGAAACATGATCGGAATGTTGTCGGCTTCAAGACGTGCAAACAGCCGGAACGCCTCAGGGCTCAGCGGGTCGAAGTCCTGGTAGTTCGGCCCCAGCTTGATCCCCTTGCAGCCCAGGTCGCCCACGCAGCGGTCGTACTCATCCTCCCAGTTCGGATCGAGCGGGTGTAGTGACATGAACGGAATGATCTTGTCCGGATCGCGCCTGGCGGTCTCGGCGGCCACGTCGTTGTGGTTCAGTTCGGCGGGCCAGCGTGAGGCGGCAAGCACCTGCTCATCTGGACGCCAGGGGCGCGGGGCAATCCCAAAAACAAACGACTTGTCGACCGGTGCCATGTCGCGGACATAGTCGTCAACCGAGTGAGTGTGCTGAACCGACTCGCCCGATCGCCAGGTCGTCTCAACGACCATTTCGTCTTCTGGCACTGTGTCCGGGTGAGTTGGAAGATGGGTGTGTACGTCAACAATCATTTCGGCCCAACCTCCGCTCGGGTGAGGCGTGATTTGGCACGTGTATTCATAATCATCACATTATGCCAAAGATCTCAAATAAGGTATTTATTTGGGGCTATTGCAACAACTTTGCAACAAATACGCGAAAAGCCCCTGCATTTCTGCAAGGACTTCTTCAGTTTGAATTGAGATTGGTGGGCGGTGGAGGACTCGAACCTCCGACCCCCTGCTTGTAAGTTATGTATCCCCTGTATCTCATCGTCTCAGGATAACCATAGCCCT
>JAKUQS010000076.1 GCA_022451485.1 Gammaproteobacteria bacterium | reverse complement strand
ACACGGCGGTGTGGCAATGGGACATGTTGCGGCCGGTGTGATCGCTGAAGAGATGGGTCGAACGCTGACGGCATCGCCATTTCTTTCGACAGCTGTGATGGGTGCTGTTGCAATTGCTAATAATGGCTCGACAAGTCAGCGTGACCGATGGCTTCCCACGATTGCAGATGGTTCGATAAATGTGGCCGTGGCCGTAGACGAATACCGCAGCCACTCGCCCGCTTTAGTGTCTACCACAGTCCAGTCCAGCGGTCGTGGTTTCAGGATCTCTGGGAGCAAATCGTTTGTTGCAGACGGCCATGTGGCTGATCTGATTCTGGTGTCTGGCAGAACATCCGGTGATGATAAAGACGAAAACGGAATCTCACTGTTTCTTGTGCCCCGCGACTCGGCTGGTATTACGATCGAGCGACAGATGATGGTGGATAGTCGAAATTCCGCGTCAGTACAGCTCGACGACGTTATGGTCGATGCGGATTCGCTTGTTGGTGAAGTGGGTTTGGGTTATGCAGCGCTTGAACAGGTGCTCGATGCCGGCCGCGCATGTCTCGCAGCCGAAATGCTGGGATCTGCCGAGGAATGTCTGGCACAAACAATCGATTACCTCTCGACCCGTCGTCAGTTTGACCGGACTATTGGCTCGTTTCAGGCGCTTCAGCATCGTGCGGCGCATCTTTTTGCAGAAATTGAAATTGGTAAGTCAGCTGTGATACGTGCGTTGCAGGCGCTCGATGCCGGATCGAAAGACAGACAACTGATCGTGTCTGTTGCCAAGTCTAAGGTCGGACGGGTTGCACAACTGGCTGCACAGGAGGCAATTCAGATGCATGGTGGAATCGGCATGACCGATGAAATCAACATCGGATTTTTCTTGAAGCGGGTGCGCGTTGCTGAAGCGTTATATGGTGATGCAAACTTTCATGCGGATAAGTTTGCTCGTATGCGCAATTATTAGGAGGATCCATGGATTATACGAACAAGGTAGTGGCGATTACCGGCGGTGCACGAGGAATAGGATTGGCAATGGGTCAGGCATTTCATGCTCGCGGTGCGCAAATCGCGCTGGCAGATCTGGATGGGGCTGAGACTGCGGCTCAAGCCTTCGGTGGCCTTGGAATGATCGTTGACGTTACTGTAGAAGGTCAGGTCGCCGAGTTCGTTCAGAAGACTGAGGCCGCGCTAGGTCCAATAGATGTCTATGTATCAAATGCGGGTGTGCTGATGACCGACGAGCCCAGCTGGGATGCAGCAGGTGCGACTGATGCAAACTGGCAGCTGGCGTTCGAGGTGAACCTGATGGGCGCAGTCAGGGGAGCACGCCATGTCTGGCCGGGGATGCGTGAACGCGGCGGCGGTATCTTTGTGATCGTGGCTTCAGCTGCCGGGTTGCTGGCACAGATAGGCGCTGCTCCGTATACAGCCACGAAGCATGCGGCTGTAGCATTTGCCGAGAGCCTTTCAATTGCCCATGGTGATGACGGTCTGCAAGTGGTCTGTGTCTGTCCACAGGGTGTGCGAACAGCAATGTTAGGCGACAGCGAAGATGGAGGTATCGCAGGCGTCGATGGTATTGTTGAACCCTCTGCAGTAGCCCAAGTAACGCTTACTGCGATTGAGGAAAAAACATTTTTTGCTCTGCCCCATCCCAATGTGGCCGATTACGAGACCATGCGTGCTGGACAGCGTGATCGCTGGTTGGGTGGAATGCGCAAATTCCGCCGAAAAATAATGAGTGAACGTGGACGACCCATCTAGTACCCCCAAACTACGCGGGGGCAAAAATCTACATCCGGTGGAGCTGGGACCGACTCTACACTGCGGTCGGGTGATCACCTGTTCGATCAGGCACTTGCACTTGTGCAGGTGGACACTACAGACCATCGAGCTACTTATGAAGGACAGGTGCATCCGGCTTTCAAAAACATCAATGACCCCTATGGAGGTTGGACTGCTGCGATCTTGGCTAAGTCGATTATTGGTACCTGTGAGTCTGACCTGGAGTTGGTTTCGCTGACGACTGATTATCTGTCTGTTCCGTCCGGTGTTGCTGTGCAAATTGATGTGGATTCCGACCGGTCGGGACGCGGAACCGAGTTCTGGCGGGCCGTCTTGGCTGGTCGAACTGATACGAATCCTACCAACCGGGCGATCGCTATTCTTGCGCGGCGTCGGGACACGCTCGAGTGGATTGAAGGTGTCCGCCCTGATGTTCCTCCACCAGAAAACTGTCAGACCATCGACTTGCCCATGGCCTGGCGTCGAGTGATCGAAATCAGGCCTACAATGGATCCACCGATGTCCATGAGTGCGGATACCCATTACTCAACATGGGTCCGATTTACGCCAGGACGAGATTTAGACAGTGTTGGGCTGGTTGCACTGGCGGACACCCCGATGCCCCGCCTGTTTCAGGTGATCGGACGACAAGAGCCAGTGGCAACAGTGTCTATGACCGTCTATCTTCATGCGACCTCCGCGGATTATGCGGCGGTGGGAGATGATTATTTACTTGTCGATTCGCGGGGTGCCCGTGGTGGACGAGGATTTTATGATCAGCATGCGACAATATGGAGTCGGGATGGACGACTGCTGGTCACAACTCAGCAGGTTGTCTGGTACCGGGTAACTAAATAATTGGAGGCAGAATCATGCGTGAAGCAGTCATAGTGTCGACCGCGAGGTCCCCAATCGGCAGAGCCTATCGTGGAGCATTCAACGACACCTCGGGCCCAGATCTCGGTGGCCATTGTATTAAAAATGCGGTTGCTCGCGCAGGTATTGATCCCGCTGAAGTCGATGATGTCGTGATGGGAGCGGCAATGCAGCAGGGCACCACGGGCCAGAACATTGCCCGCCAATCGTTGATGCGTGCCGGATTGCCAGTCACAGTATCAGGAATGTCAGTTGATCGGCAGTGTGCCTCTGGCATGATGGCTATTGCGACTGCAGCCAAACAAATTGTCGCCGACGGGATGACGGTCACGGTGGGTGGTGGTCTGGAAAGTATCTCGTTGGTTCAGAATGACAACATGAACCGCCATCGGGCAAGCGATGATTGGATTAAATCCAACCGGCCTGCCTTGTACATGTCAATGCTTGAAACGGCCGAGATCGTTTCTGAACGTTACAACATCAGTCGGCAGACGCAGGACGAATACGCCGTGCAGTCGCAGAATCGTACTCACCAAGCACAGGTGGAAGGCCGATTTGATGACGAAATTGTCCCACTTACCTCGATCATGAAATCTGTTGACCGTGAAACCGGTGCAGTAAGCGATGTTGAGGTGACGCTTGAAAAAGATGAAGGTAACCGGCCTGGTACGACGCTTGAGACCCTTTCTACCTTGAAGCCGGTGTTTGCCGATGGAATGAAAGTTGACGAGGGTCGTTTTATAACTGCAGGTAATGCGTCTCAACTTTCGGACGGAGCATCGGCAGCAGTACTGATGGAGGCGCGGCAAGCTGAAAAGCGCGGGCTGGCTCCTCTGGGTGTATACCGCGGTATGGCGGTTGCCGGACTTGAACCTGATGAAATGGGGATCGGGCCGGTTTATGCGGTACCCAAGCTGCTGAAAGCAACCGGTCTTGCGATAGACGATATCGATCTCTGGGAATTAAATGAGGCCTTCGCCGTCCAGGTAATTTACTGCAGAGATCAGCTGGGTATCCCAAATGAACGCCTCAACGTCAGTGGGGGTTCAATCTCAATCGGGCACCCCTACGGCATGTCAGGCGCGCGCATGGTCGGCCATGCATTGATTGAAGGACGTCGCCGAGGTGCCAAGTATGTGGTCTGTACCATGTGTGTGGGCGGTGGGATGGGTGCCGCGGGACTGTTTGAGGTATTGTCATGAAAGCGTTGTATTGTCGGGCATTCGGGCCTGAGACCGACCTTACTGTTGAAGAGATAGACTCTCCTGTCCCGTCTGCTGGTGAAGTTTTGGTGTCGGTCCAGGCAGCGGGTCTTAATTTCCCCGATCTTCTGTGCGTGCGTGGGGAATACCAATTCAAGCCACCGTTGCCGTTTGTACCGGGTAGTGAGGGCGCGGGTGTTGTGACAGCTGTAGGGGAGGGCGTGTCCGGTGTGTCGGTCGACGACCGCGTGTGTTTTAACGGATTGAGTGGTGCATTTGCTGAGGAGATTGCGATCCCAGCCACTGCTGTTACACAAATTCCCGACAGTATGCTTTTTGAGCAGGCTGCGGGTTTGACTATCGTTTATGGCACCTCGTATTACGCACTCAAACAACGCGCGGGTCTTCAGCGTGGCGATACGTTGTTGGTTCTGGGCGCGGCGGGCGGTGTTGGACTGTCCGCTGTCGAACTGGGTGCCGCGATGGGTGCTCGGGTAATAGCAGCAGCCAGCAGCGAACAAAAGTTGGCCATTGCTGCTGAGCATGGCGCAGAAATCGGCATTGATTATTCGAAGGAAGATTTAAAGAACCGGATCAAGGAACTGACCGACGGTGCTGGTGCGAACGTGATCTACGATCCGGTGGGTGGGGAGCTGGCAGAAGCTGCGTTCAGGGGTATCGCCTGGGAAGGCCGACACCTCGTAATTGGATTTGCTTCGGGCCCCATTCCCAAACTGCCACTGAATCTGCCTTTGCTAAAAGGTGCTGCTGCTGTGGGCGTGTTTTGGGGGTCCTGGACCAAGCGAGAGCCCGAAGCACACAAACAGAACATGGCGGAACTGTTTGAGTTGTTTACGGAAGGTGCAATTCAGCCACATGTCTCGAGTACTTATCCGCTGGGGCAGTTTCTCGATGCTTTTGGCGAGGTGTCCGGGCGTCGGGCGATCGGCAAGGTTATTCTGACACCGTAACGG
>JAKUQS010000075.1 GCA_022451485.1 Gammaproteobacteria bacterium | reverse complement strand
CCAAACATCGGTTTAATACCGGGGATAGGCAAATAATCTAACCCCTTTAAAGGCATCACACTCTTCAGATGAGCGGTAACGAAACGCCGCGCGAAATCGGGAACGGCAGGGCTGTCGTTGTATTGATAGGCGTGCATTGCCTCTTGTTCGCTCATTACAGCATCACGGGCCGCCTTACGCGCGCTCATCAGCGCGGGCCCCTTCGGCTCACCAATCGAAAGATCGAATAATTCCATGCCTTGCGCCGCCGTCTCAGAGCGCTTGGCCCGAATTTTTTGAAATATGTTTCCGCCACCAACTGGCAATCGGGATCGTTGCATCGCTCCCCTACCTTCACCCTTTAAAGCGTGGTTGTTTCACCTTAATCAGAACCTTCCACCGACCACGGACAGCGTAACCATCTGTACAGAGACCCCGTCAGCGCGGTCCGGTAACAGATATCCCCATGAACTTGAGTTCAGCATAAGTTCAGGGTGTCCTCACTTGGCGCGGATGAATTTCTGGAACGAGTGGGGAGTCAATGGTGCAAAAAGCTCGATCGCCCCGGATGTTTTTACCACCTCGCCAACATAGATATCGCCGCGCGAATCTGCCCAGATCCCGTGGGACGAAACAAAGTTACCCGGCAGGATCGGATTGGAGCCGCCAAAACGGCTCTGGACATTACCGTCCAGGTCACAGACCGTGACGCGGGCCACCGGGTCATGGCCAATTGGTGGCATCTGCATCAATTTAAAATGGATTTTTGGAGAGGGAACAAACGACCAGCCAAGTTCGGCAATATAAAGATTTTCCTGCTGATCGAGAAAAAGGTCACACGGCCGGTTAACCCAGTCCCAGATGTTCAACAGCTCGCCGTCACTGGAAAAGATCTGAATCCGGGAGTTCTCACGATCAGCAACGAAGACTCGCCCGGACCGATCAACCACGATCCCATGAGGCAAATTAAACTGTCCCGGTCCGCTGCCTGGCTCACCCCAGGACGCCTTTAACTCGCCTTCGGCGCTAAAGCGGTGGACGCGTGCATTGCCGTAACCATCAGACACGAAGAGATCACCACCGGGGCCGACCGCGGCGTTGGTCACCATATTGAAGGGACCGCCAGCATGGAGAACTGGACTGTGATCGATCTTGAAACCCGTTTCGGCAGGATGTTCGGTGTCTCCTAGCGTCATTAACAACTCGCCGTCCGTGGTCAGCTTGCGAACGGTATGGTCAAAGTGGTCGGCACAGAACAGATGGTCATTCTCGTCGATATAAATGCCATGCGCGTTAGTGAAAATATCCTCTCCCCAGGCGTTCAAAAATTTACCTTCCTTATCGAACACGATGATGGGATGTTCCCCCCGGTTGAAGACATAGACTCGATCCTGGCTATCGACAGCAACACCCGCCACTTCGACAAATGACCAACCTTCGGGCAGTTGTTCCCAACCTTCCAAAACCTCGTATTCCATTCTGTGCTGTCCAAATGCCATCGATCTTCTCCTTTGACTAAGCGTGGTCGGCTGCAAATTGCTGTGCCGCATCAACGATCAGGTGTCGTAATTCGATAACCGTCAAGAGGTCGCTGTGTAGCTTTCCGCCGGCAGCATGGATGCGATCCGCGGTCTGACGTTCCGCGGCCACCACATCCGGGTGGTCCGGCTGCCCAGGAAGCCCCATGGACGAGGCTAAATCTTGTGGTCCAAAGACATAGCCATCAAACCCTTTAACCTCAAGAATGGCATCGAGATTCTCAAATGCGCGGGCACTCTCGAGTTGGCACAATACGAGCATATTGTCGTTGGTCCGCTGCATGTATTCTGTGCGTTGGCTACCCGGTATGTCGATCAACGCGGAATTGTTGTAATAATTACCGCGGCCACCACCCCAACTGCGTTGACCCTCCGGTACAAATAAGCTGGCGTCAGCGAGCGCCTGGGCCTGTTCTACTGTTTCAATGTGCGGTCCCCAAACCCCGGTGATCCCGCGATCAAGATATGAATTGATAGTGGCGGCACTAATATCTGGAACCCGTGCGATAACATTGAGACCAAAGCCGTCGGCGACTCGGCACATATCATCAATCGACTCCGGGGAAAACAGGCCGTGTTCACCGTCTAGTTGGATAAAATCGAAATTCCCCAACATGCCAACGATCTCGATCGCCTCGGCGCTCGGATAAACCAGACCCAGGCCGATAGCCTTTTTGCCCTGCTTGTTTTTCTCAATGATCCTGTTGGTTCTGAATTTCACGCTGTATTCTCCGTTGATAGACGCTCATCAAATAAGCGCGTCGGTTAAGGCATAGACGAAGTGGCTAATTCCCGGCACAGGTACATGCCGGAAACGGTCGCCGAATCTACTGCCGCCTGCCCACAAGGGCGTTCCGTCTTTCTTAATTGCTCTTTAAAACGAACTGTTTTCCGCCCAGTTTCGTCCCTGTTTCCCCTGACGGAAGCCCCATCACTTCAATCCGTCGGTACCTTAATTGACTTCGGCTTCCAGTTGCACTGTTCCGGCCTTGGCTGGCCCGTAGAGTTCCAACACCTGAAAGTCTTCAGTAATCCGCGTTTCGTTGTGAAGGATTTTGGACGGTAGAAAGTAGGTATCGCCCGCCCTGAAGGTCAAGGTTTCGTCAAACCCTTCGATTACAAAATCGATTTCGCCCGAGATCACGTAATTAAATTGAAAATCATAGTCATGACGGTGCATTCCGGTCGTATGTTGAGACGTATGTTTCTCTCGATTGACTTTGATGAGATGTGCGTGAAAATTCCCCCCGGTCCCCTTCGCAACACCAAGGTCAGCATAGAGATTGGCTTCCCGCAGGCCTGGCCCAAATTCTCGATCCTTGGCATAAGTGAAAGTCGATGTCTGCTTGTTCCAACCCTGTAACCGTTGCACGGTCATCTTTGCCTGTTTGTCGGCCCAGTCATCGGACACCTCACCGCCAGCGCGTGCCTGCCCGACCGTCTGTGTTGTAGCCTTGGCTGGCCCATATACCTGCATGACTGAATAGTCTTTAGACACTCGCGTTTCGTCATGCAGAATTCTGCTCTCCTGCATATAGGTGTCCCCCGCCCCGAAAAGCAGTTTCTCATCGCCCGGCCCATCGTTTATGCCTTCAATGACAAAGTCGATTTCACCGGATAACACATAGTTGAATTGAAGATCGTATTCGTGACGGTGCATTCCGGTCGTCACTTCCCCGGTATACTTCTCTGGATCCATTTTGATGATCTCCCCATGAAATTGACCGCCGGTCGCTTCGGCAAGTCCAAGGTCAGCATATAACGCGGCGCCACGCAGGCCCGGGCCAAATTCGCGATCCTTGGCATAAGTGAACGCCGTTTTCTGTGGGTTCCAACCCTGCAAACGGTTATTGCTCATCTTTGATCTCCTTTAATTAAATTGCTTCAGTGTCCAGTTAATTTGCGTAATTAGTAATGGTGATGCATACAGACTGATAGTATGTTCTAGTCCCATGCTGTTTTGAATAGTTTGGCTCGCCTTTCGCGCATTCGTATAGTCGATTCTTCTGTTCCATCATGGAACGTGCCAAACCACTTGTCGCACGGCATGTAGGTCGTGCCGTAATTGCACTCAAAATATTTGTGGTGCAGGGTGTGAAAAAGATTGGCAATGCCGATTCTTGACTTGCCTTTGATCACCAGGTCCTCGTATCCGGCGTGTCCTGAATAGGCACCCAGGACATTAAGAAGCATCAAAAAGAACAAATGAATCGGGTGTGACGCCAGTAGTAGGTGAATCACAACCACGCCAAAATAAATAAAATGTTCTATGGGATGCATCGCCAGCCCGGACCAGGGGCCAGGGGTCACGTTTTTGTGGTGAAGGGAATGGGCGAGCTTGTACAGCGGCCGCCAGTGAAGCCCTCGATGAATAAAGTAAAAATACGTCGAGCTCCAGAATGGCAGAAGGACGAAAAGAAATACGAACCAGACGGGGTTGGTCTCGAAATCGTTCCAGGGAAGATAGCCGTTAGCGTAGCCCCACATAAAGGCTACTTGCCACAGTGTCCAGAACGCAGTTCCACTGACCAGGCTCCAGAAAATGTTGTCCCACACCTGGTTGTTGAATAAAAAGCGTTGATTATCTCGTGCGAGTTCTCGATGATCGTATCGGTGATGCGTCCCTTGTTTTTTGTAGCTGTGAAAATATAAATGCAGACCGCTCGCAAAGATTATAGAAATCGCCTGGTTGACAACATAGACCTGAAAAATCCAGCCGAATGAAAATTCTTTCCAGTGAGACAGGTCTGGATACAGGTAGTACCAGCTGACAAAAGACAAGGCGATATATAAGGTGATCTGGGAAAAAAGGAAACTTCGTCCCAACAAATATTTAATCGCAGCGATCGGTCTGGGAGGCCAGACAAACACCGGTGGTAGCTTGAGTGGTAATTCAGGATGCCAGTTCCAGACGGAACCGGATTGAGTCTTGTCGTTCATGAAAGAAGATGTACCGATAAGAATGAGAAACAAAGTACTGTCATTCGGTTATTCCTCGACTCTATAAGGTCTCAAGACTCAGTTGCAGCAACCGCAACCCCCCCGACCACTAGAGGGCCATCTGAGCCCGCATAAGTCCCTGGTCCCACATGGGCGGTGACCAGGTTGCTGCCACCATCGACATCAAGTATTGCCCCCGTAATAAACGAGGCTTCGTCGGAAGCAAGATAGGCAATCGCATTGGCTTGCTCCTCTGCCCTGGCCACTCGACCGATTGGCAGACGCTCCGAGAAATCGGACAAAGTCCCCTCCGGGTCGCCCGTTCTTTCCATTGCGACACGGGTATAGGGTGTCTGCGTGCTACCTGGGCAGATTGCCGTCACTCGAACACCCTGGCGGGCATATTGCAGCGCCATCTGCCTGGTCAATCCAATCACGCCCGCTTTGTTGGCACAGTAAGCAGCAC
>JAKUQS010000074.1 GCA_022451485.1 Gammaproteobacteria bacterium | reverse complement strand
CATCGACCGGAGCCGGTGGGCTTTCTCGGTAAGGGAAAGACGTTGGAACTGGCGGGGTTGGTAGAGCGCCACTGTGCGACGTTGGTGATTGTGGATCAGCGTCTGAGCCCTATTCAAGAGCGCAATATGGAGCGGGTTATTCGTTGTCGCGTGATTGACCGCACCCGTTTGATCCTCGATATTTTTGCGTTGCGGGCGCGGTCGCGCGAAGGCCAACTGCAGGTGGAGCTGGCACAGTTACGTTATCTCTCGACTCGATTGGTCCGAGGTTGGAGTCACCTGGAACGGCAGCGTGGTGGCATCGGCCTGCGCGGGCCTGGGGAAACGCAGCTGGAGACGGATCGGCGACTGCTGGGTACCAGGATCTCGAAGCTGAAGAAACAGCTTGAACGAGTTCGGGCGCATCGCAGTCTGGTTCGGCGTGGTCGAGACAAGTTACCGCTGGTCTCAATGGTGGGCTATACCAATGCGGGAAAATCCTCCCTATTCAATACTTTGACGGCGGCTAACGTGTTGGTCGCTGATCAATTGTTTGCGACGCTGGATCCGACCATTCGAAAGATGGAGTTGGCGGGTATCGGCACGGTGCTGTTGTCCGACACCGTGGGTTTTATCCAGGGCCTGCCGACCACGTTGGTAGAGGCCTTCCGCGGGACGTTGGAGGAGGTCAGATTATCGAATCTTCTGTTGCACGTGGTGGATATGTCTGATCCTCAGCAGCTAGAGCATAGTCACCAGGTTGAAGAAACGTTGGAGGAGATTGGGGCGGGGGCTATTCCTCGTATCGTGGTCTTGAATAAGATTGATCAGACCGATATGGCTGCATCGGTACGGCGTTTTGGAACGGGTGAAGTGCGAAGTGTGGCGGTGTCGGCGGCTACCGGAGAAGGCGTGACAGGCTTGCAAGGGGTGATTGCTGAGTGCTTGGCGGGCGGTCGCGTCCTCAAAAGATTACGTTTGCCACCCACAAGTTATCGCCTACGCGCGCAGGTCTATTCTCTTGCACGGGTGGAGTCGGAACGCATCGATGAAGACGGCCACTGCGTGCTCGACATCGAGATTGGCGCGGCGTCGGAGGGGCGCCTGGCGGCGCAGAAGGAATTCAATGTCGCTTACTGGACAAATTAAACCGGGAGGCGTGGGGATTTGCTCGAAACAACATGCGGGCTTCGTTGGCCGCGCGTGATAAACTAAATACCATGAGTGAATCGAATCGTTTGAGTTCTGACGGAGCACAGCAATTTATGGCATGGAACGAACCGGGGTCGGATAAACCCAATCCTTGGGGTCAGGGTAACGGTCAGGGTGGCGGTCAGCAGACCCCACCGGATCTAGATCAGGTCATCCGTGATCTGCAGCAGAAATTCGGCGCTATTTTCGGTGGACGCGGCGGCGGAAGCGGCGGCGGAGGTGGCGGGAGTGCATCCAAGATGGGTGCAGCCGGCCTGGGTGTAATCATCACCTTGGTCGTACTCGGTTGGCTTGCGACGGGATTTTACGTCGTCGAACAGGGTGAGCAGGCGGTTGAGCTGCGCTTTGGCGAATTCAAAGAGATCAAAGAAGCGGGGCTCCGTTGGCACATGCCCCTCCCGATTGAAAGCAAGGAACTCGTTAACGTGCAGAAAATTCGCACGGTCGAAGTGGGTTATCGAACGGCTACGCGGTCGGGTCAGCTGGCTAAGGTGCCCAGTGAGGCTTTGATGCTGACGACGGACGAGAACATTATCGACATTCAGTTTGCGGTACAGTTTGATGTGCGTGATCCGAAGGAATTGTTGTTTAACGTCAGTGAGCCCGATGAACAGGTGGTTCGTCAGGCAACGGAAAGTGCGGTACGCGAAGTGATCGGTTTGAGCACCATGGACCGGGCGATTACCGGCGGGCGTTCGGAAATCGCGCAGTCCACACGCACGTTGCTGCAGGAGATACTGGATCGCTATCAAAGCGGGCTCAATATTCGTAACGTTGAGATGCAAAACGCGCAGCCGCCGGAAGAAGTGAAACCGGCGTTTGATGATGCGGTAAAAGCGCGCGAAGACCAGGTACGCATCAAGAACGAAGCTGAGGCGTACTCAAACGATATCTTGCCGCGGGCAAAAGGCCAGGCGGCACGCTTATTGCAAGAGGCAGAAGCCTACGAAGCGAGCAAGGTGGCGCTGGCAGAGGGTGAGGCGTCACGCTTTACACAAGTGCTCGAAGAATATCTGAAGGCACCGGTGATCACGCGCGATCGGTTGTATCTCGAGGCGATGGAGTCGGTGTTGGGTAATTCGACCAAGTTGGTTATCGACCAGAAATCTGGCGGAAATAACGTCATGTACTTGCCGCTTGATCAGTTGATCAAGGGCCAGCAGAGCCGTGCCACTGCAGCCACTGGCGGGAGTGTCGATAGTAGCGATTCCACCTCGGGTATCCGAGATAGCACCCGACGAGGCAGTCGTACCAGTGGCCGCGTCTCGAGGTTTTAATTATGTCTGGTAAGCGATTACTTCTACTCATTGTGCTTGGTGTGTTGTTCGTCGTGGCCAGTGGGGCAATTTATGTTGTTGATGAACGCGAAAAAGCGATCGTCTTTCAGTTTGGTGAAATTGTTCGCTGGGATGATGAGCCGGGACTTCATTTCAAGAAACCATTTGTCAATAACGTCAAGAAATACGATGCACGCATGCAGACGCTGGATGCAGACCCGGAAGAGTATCTGACGCTTGAGAAGAAGAACTTAATCGTTGATTCCTTCGTCAAGTGGCGGGTGGAAGATGCGTTCAAGTATTACACCAAGCTCGGTGGTCTCGCAGGCAATGCCCGCAGTCGTTTGTCGCAGCGTGTGAATGATGCGCTTAGAAGCGAGTTTGGTAAGCGAACGGTTCAGCAGGTTATTGCCGGAGATCGCAAAGAAATCATGGATGTGGTGCGTGAGGCGATTGATAAGGACAGCAGGGAATTCGGTATCGTGGTGGTTGATCTTCGCCTAAAGCGGGTTGATCTAGATCCTGAAATCAGTGGATCAATCTATCAGCGCATGGTGGCGGAACGCTCGCGAGTCGCGAAAGAGCTACGAGCCCAGGGCGCGCAGACGGCGGAGATCATTCGAGCCGATGCGGATCGTCAGCGTGAGATTATTCTTGCCAATGCGGACCGCGAAGCCCAGGTGACGCGTGGCCGCGGGGATGCCAAAGCGACCAAGATCTTTGCGGATGCCTTTGGTCAGGACCGAGAATTCTATCGATTGTATCGAAGCCTTGATGCCTATCAGTCCACCTTTGCAACGCCGGACAATCTGCTGGTCATTGAACCGTCTTCGGAGTTTTTCCGCTACTTTAACGATTCTGAACCGGCGAATTAGAGGGGTGCCATTCGTTGGACTGGCACACTTTGCTGGTTGCGCTCGCGCTAGTGATTATTATTGAAGGGATCATGCCTTTTGTGAATCCGAACGGGTATCGGCGCATGATGGAGGCCGTTAGTCATACGGACAGTGGCAAACTTCGAATCGGAGGTGCCATGTGTATGGTCATTGGGTTAGTTGTGCTCTACCTCGTCAATAGTTAGCGAGCGATTACTGGCATGGGTCGTCATGTGGTCATTCTCGGCGTCCAATGGGGTGATGAAGGCAAAGGAAAAATTGTCGACCTGTTAACGGACAAGGCCGATGGGGTGGTTCGCTTTCAGGGCGGGCACAACGCCGGTCACACGCTCGTGATCGAAGGGCAAAAAACCGTATTGCACCTTGTTCCCTCGGGCATTCTTCGCCCGGATATTCATTGTTATATCGGTAATGGCGTGGTCGTCGCGCCGGACGCCTTATTGGCAGAGATGAATCAGCTCGAAGCAGCCGGAGTTGACGTCACCAGTCGATTGCACCTGAGTGCGGGGTGCCCGATGGTGTTGCCGTTTCATTCGGCGATTGACCAGGCGCGCGAGGCGAAACGCGGCGGGCAGGCCATCGGCACGACCGGTCGGGGTATTGGGCCTGCTTATGAAGACAAGGTCGCAAGACGCGGGCTTCGTTTGGGTGATCTGTTACGAGAGGATCTTTGTGCTGAGCGCTTGGATGCCCTGGGTGAATATCACAATTTTATGCTGACCTCCTATTACCAGGCGGCACCTGTAGATGTCGACGCGTTGAAAGAAAATATCCTCGAGTGGGCCAAGGCACTTGGGCCCATGATTGGTGATGTGGCCGGAGCACTTGGAGATAAGGTCACGGAAGGGCAGTCTTTTCTTTTTGAAGGTGCGCAAGGTGCGCTGCTGGATATTGACCACGGCACCTATCCGTTTGTCACGTCGTCGAACACAGGGGCTGGCAATGCGTCGGTGGGTAGCGGGGTTGGCCCTGCCATTTTCGACACGGTGTTGGGTATTGTTAAGGCGTACACCACACGAGTGGGTAACGGGCCTTTTCCGACCGAACTTTTTGATGACACCGGCGCGCGGTTGGCGGACAAGGGGCAGGAGTTTGGTGCGACCACCGGTCGTCCACGGCGCTGTGGCTGGTTTGATGCGGTCAGCGTGCGCCGGGCGTGCCAGTTAAATGGCATTAACTCGCTTTGTGTGACCAAACTCGATGTGCTCGATGGCTTGGATGAGATCAAGATCTGTCATGCGTATCGCATCGAGGGTGAGGAGGTTGAGAACAGTTTGATGGATGCGGCGGCGCTAGAGGCGGTTGAACCTGTTTATGAGTCGGTGCCCGGCTGGCACGAGAGCACCGTGGGTCATCGTGAGGGGGCGTCCTTGCGGGAGGCTGCCAGGCGTTATCTGGATCGTCTTTCAGAACTCGTAGGGGTGCCCATTGACATCATCTCGACCGGCCCCGGGCGGGATGAGACCATTGTGCGGCGCCATCCACTCGCGCGGTGATGAGGGGTTTAACCGCTATTTCTTCGTGTTTGACCCCGGATGATGGCTGTTAACCGCCACAGCGTTGGGTTTGAGACACGGATGAAGGCGAGTAGCCTGCGGAAACAGCGTATCTTTATCTCTTCTCCAGTGTGATGAAGATCACACCAATAGAGGCTATAGGGGCGTTTATACTCTCGTACACACGCTGTGCTAGCGTCGCTCTATACTGAAT
>JAKUQS010000073.1 GCA_022451485.1 Gammaproteobacteria bacterium | reverse complement strand
GAAATTCTGGCCTCTATCGGTGTCGGACAAAAGTATGCCAATGAAATTATCGGCAAGGTGCACAAAATCGGGAACAACCTCGGGCTTCCAGAACCGGCGCTTATCGATACGCTCGAAGGCCTGGAAGAAGAAGTCGAGGAAGAGATTAATGTGCCCGTCAAATTCCCGCTAGACCAGGCGGGGGCAGATGTACTGTTAGTGACACCGTCTGCTGATTTTTTTGCTGAGCCCCATGTTGATGGTCTTATTGGCTATGCCAAAGTCTTTCATCAGGCCGGTATCAGTTGGACCTTGAGTTCTTATGCCTCAGAAGCTGCAAACTTTGGAATTTTTATCGGTAACTATGAAAACATGCAAAAGGTCGCCGAACGCATTCGTCAAGCCGCAATCGATCTTGGCGTAAAGCGGATTGTGGTGGGTGAATGTGGTCACGCCTGGCGGGTTGCTTACAGTTTCTGGAACACGTTGATCGGACCATTTGATTTTCTAGATCCGGCATACCCAACGCCTCAACATATTTGTGAGCTGACGTATGACTTACTACAACAAGGTCAGCTCAAGCTCGATCCAGTCCAGAATGATGACAAAGTAGTGACATTCCATGATTCATGCAATGTCTCGCGAGGTTCGCGTATGGGCGATACTCCCGGAGGGCAATTTATCATTCCGAGAGCGCTCATCCAGTCGGCCTGTTCGAATTTTGTTGACATGGCACCTGAAACTACGCACGAGCACACATTTTGTTGCGGCGGCGGTGGTGGGTTGCTCACCGACGATCTTCTTGAGCTCAGGGTAAAAGGAGCGCTGCCTCGTGTGAGCGCTTTAAAGCGGGTTATCGAAGAAGACGGTGTAACGCACATGGCAGCAATTTGTGCAATTTGCAAAAGCCAGTTCAGTAAAGTTTTACCGGAATATGGCATGGGTATGGATATGGTGGTGAGTGTTCATCAGCTAATCGGTGACGCGCTGGTGTTTGAACCCGCTCAACAAATATGAGTGATGTTAATCAAGAGGAAACCCTGATGGCAGATGTAGAGGCACAGCCGCTGACCTTTCGGAAATATGCAGACGGGGAGACCCATGCCTATGATGATTTAAAAGAAAAGATTTTTACTGCGGATCATTCTCACAAGTGTCCAACCTATGTTCACCGTACACCTCCGTGCCAAGGCAGTTGCCCGTCGGGAGAGGATGTCCGAGGCTGGTTACAGATTGTTCGTGGCATGGAACCCCCGCCCGAAGGTATTGAGTGGCAGGAATATGCGTTTCGCCGTTCGACGGAAGCAAACCCTTTTCCGGCCATGATGGGTCGGGTATGTCCAGCACCTTGCGAGGCGGGCTGTAATCGCAACCAAGTTGATGACTTTGTTGGCATCAATGCAGTGGAACAGTTTATCGGTGATACCGCATTCCAGCAGTGGTACCGGTTTGAAGAACCTCCGGAACTGTCAGGAAAACGAGTGGCGATCGTAGGTGGTGGCCCTGCTGGTCTTTCCGCTGCCTATCAGTTGCGACGTCGCGGTCATGCCTCGACGGTGTTTGAGATGCAGGATCAGCTGGGCGGTATGTTTCGTTACGGCATTCCAGGTTATCGGACGCCAAGAGACATTCTGGACCGAGAGATTGAGCGAATAACTGAATTGGACGCGATAGATGTTCGAACAGGGGTTCGGATCGGTCGTGATCTAAGTATCGAGGAATTGGAGGCCGAATTTGATTCGGTGTTATGGGCCATTGGCTGTCAGACTGGTCGTGATCTGCCGGTGGACGGTTGGAGTAATACCGAAAACTGTGTATCCGGTGTGAAGTTTCTAGAAGCATTCAACACTGGTCGAATGCAGGTGAGCGCAGAAAAGGTGGTGTGTATCGGTGGAGGTGATACCTCTGTTGATGTGGTTTCTGTGGCCCGTCGGTTAGGGCGTATAAAAAATTTAAACACCCAAGATCGCCCTGAGGCAGTCATTGGTGGGTACACGGCACATGACTCAGCGATGGCAGCAATGCGACAGGGTGCGCAGGTCACGTTGACAGCTTTGTTTGGCCAGTCGGAGATGACGGCGGCGGCAGAAGAAATCGATGACGCCCTCACCGAAGGAGTGACCATATTGAATGGCGTAATGCCTGTTGGTCTGATTAAAGGTGCGGATGGCCGCGCGACCGCAGTTCGAATGAGTGAGTGCGTGGTTGACAAGCAAGGCGTTCCACAACCGGTTGACAACACGGAATTTGAGATTGAGGCTGATCTGGTGGTCTCAGCAATTGGTCAGGGAGGTGATTTGTCCGGTATTGAAGAACTGGGCAATGAGCGATCCCTGATCGATGCAGATCAATTTTTTCAGGTTCAAGGGCGTCCAGGCCACTTCGTTGCTGGCGACATTGTTCGCCCCCACTTGCTGACAACCGCAATCGGTCAAGCGGCCGTCGCTGCTGACAGCATCGATCATTATTTAAAAACCCGGGAGCTGGTACGTCGGCCCAAAGTCGATGTCCACCATTTCAGCTTACTCAATAAACTCCATGAGCAAAAACTCGCTCCGACAGAGTACGATCATACCCAGACTTGGGGAACCGACACGGCAGATTATGTGATTCACAACTATGAGGATCGTTCGGCTCACGAAATAATTCCATCGGATAAACTTTTTCTGGCCCATTTTCTTGAAGAGAATCGCTATCAACGGGAAGCATCGGTACCCGATGCAGATGCAGTTCTCAGTCATTTCGAGGAACGACATCGTGGCCTCAGTGCGGAGGCGGCTAAAGCTGAATCAGAGCGTTGTATGAGCTGTGGAATGTGTTTTGAATGCGACAACTGCGTTATTTACTGCCCGCAAGATGCTGTGTTCCGAGTCAAGAAAGATAAGTCAACGACCGGACGTTATGTGGATACCGATTACGATCGATGTATAGGGTGTCATATCTGTGCGGATGTGTGCCCTACTGGATACATTGACATGGGCATGGGGGAGTAGAAGATTGTTTGTTTATGAACCAGAAGTCGAATGACACCGCGTTTTGTAATAACGTTACTGATGATTCTGAGCTTCGGCACATCAAGTAACGCTGACGTGACCCTACCGTCATACCCAAAAGGGAAGGGTAAGTCCTGTGTGGAACCGACAGATGTCATGCGTCGTGATCACTTTGAGTATTTGATGCACCACCGACAGATTTCGGTGCACTTGGGCGTGCGATCTAAAAGGCATAGCCTGGTGGGTTGCGTAGACTGTCATGCATCCCAGGCAGATGATGGGACCTATATTTCGGTAAATGAACCTGGACAATTCTGTCGCAGCTGTCATGTCTATACGGCAGTCAAGATAGATTGTTTTAGTTGCCATGCTGCAGTCCCTGATGCTGTGGTGAAACAATGATGACGAATTCAGCAAACAAGCCACGACGTCGTTTCCTCAGCAGGACGGGTGCCGGTACCGCCCTTCTAGCGCTCGCGCCGGGTGTAAGTCTCGTAGACCTGGTGTTGGCAAAAGATGAAGATGAGCCTGCGTCAGACGAAACTCGTTGGGGGCTCCTGGTTGATGCCAACCGGTGTACCACTGGCTGCCGCGCCTGTGTGTCGGCTTGTGAAGACGAGCACGCACTGACCAAGACCAACAGAAAGCAGCTCGATCCGCAATGGATCCGTAAGGTTGAATTGGTCGATGAATCTAACGGTCGGTCACTATCTATACCGCTGATGTGTCAGCACTGTGAGGACCCGCCCTGTGTTGAGGTATGTCCCACCGGTGCTTCGTTCAAACGAGCAGACGGCATGGTGTTGGTCGATAAACATACCTGTATTGGTTGCCGTTACTGCATGATGGCTTGCCCATTCAACGCAAGGTCTTTTGTCCACGAAGAGGTCACTGGACAGAAAAGCTATTCTCCGCGTGGCAAAGGTACGGTTGAGAGTTGTACTTTATGTGTCCACCGGGTAGATAACGATCGTACACCTGCTTGTGTCGAAAGTTGTGCGACTGATGGGCATGGCGCACTCACGTTTGGAGATCTTAATGACGGTGAAAGTGTTGTGTCAAAAACGGTGCGCTCAGAATCCCATCGGGAACTTCGGCCTGATCTTGCGCTGAATACCGGTGTGCGTTATCGCGGAGTTTAGAGCTCAGCGTATGGACAAGAATCGGTATCAGGTTTTAGCAGGCACACACACCGGTTTCCGGGTGCTGTTGTGGTTGTTAATTATTCTGATTGGCGCTGGCCTGATTGCAGCACACCACATGGAATCCCAAGGCCATTGGGTGACCGGGATGGACAACCGCGTAGTTTGGGGGTTACCTCACGTGTTTGCGATATTCCTGATCTTGTCGGCTTCCGGTGCGCTTAATACCGCATCAATCAGTTCGGTATTTGGTGGTTCAAATTACCAGCCATTGGCACGGCTATCCGGTTTGTTAGCAATCACGTTACTGACCGGCGGTTTGGTTGTTCTTGTTTTGGACTTAGGTCGACCAGACCGGCTGGTTGTGGCGATGACGTATTACAACTTCCGTTCGGTGTTTGCTTGGAATGTGTTTCTATACACCGGATTTGTGTTGGTGGTGCTGATCTACTTGTGGGTGATGATGACGCCGCATTTGCGTGGTTACGTCAAGTCGGTAGGGGTGGTCGCATTGATTTGGAGACTGATCTTAACCTCGGGTACCGGGGCAATTTTCGGATTTCTTGTTGCGCGAGATGCCTATGACCCGGCGATCATGGCGCCCCTTTTTATTCTGATGTCCCTGTCACTGGGGATGGCTGTTTTCTGGGTGTCGACTCTGACAATGTGTCGCTGGAATGGTTACCCGCTTTCACCTGAACTGTCAGTAAAACTCCGTCGGCTCTCAGCTCTGTTTATCCTCGCTGGACTGTATTAGGTGGCGTTGCAGCATCTGACTAATCTTTATATGGCCCATCACCAGGGCATAGAGAGATTTCTGTTGGTTGATCGGGGCGTCTACCCCTGGTTGTTCTGGTTGGGCTTCGTGCTGTGCGGAGCGATTGTTCCCGCCTGGTGGTTTTTGGATCGTCGTTTTTCTAGCCCAGTTTGGACACTTACCGGCGCGTTGATGGTGATCATAGGTGGTTTGTGCCATCT
>JAKUQS010000072.1 GCA_022451485.1 Gammaproteobacteria bacterium | reverse complement strand
CGGATATTTTTTTCTTGCGCAAGCTGCGGTTGACCTGATTATGAAAACGGCGCGTCAAGGAACAATCATAATGATTCGCGCAAACTCTAGTATTGTTGGCTACAATGATCTAATTACCGTTGCAGCCGCAAAGGGAGGCATCGATTCGGTCGCGCGGAACTTAGCAGTAGAGTTTGGTGAATTTAATATCCGAGTGAATACAGTAAATCCAGGCTACACCGAGACGCCACCAGAAGAGGGAGACGTTATTCCTGGTTACTCGGGCGATCTTGAAGAGGATGTACGCGGGATGACACCACTGCAACGTAGAGGGAGAATCGAAGAATTCGCCTATGCGACAGTTTTTCTCGCATCAGATGCCGCGTCGTTTATTACGGGACAGTGCCTCGCCGTCGATGGCGGTTACTCCATTAAATAGCTTTCCCGACCTGCGCGCTCAGGACCTTACGTTACCAGGGCTTGGTTGGCTGAATTACACCTGAAACATCTGCGCCAGTTTTAGTGCGCAGACAGCAATTGTCCTGTCGGGTCTTGCCCTCTTACCATTAAACCGACCGGTCGGACTTCCGCCGAGGTGTTCCAAGCGCCACCCATCAATCGGACGTCGGGATTCTTATACGCGAGGACTAGCGCGCGGCGCTGCTTGATCGATTTGTTGGGATAAGAGCGGTGGAGAGTCATCGTATGCCACATCACCATGCCCCCCGCCTTCATTGGCAGCACAACTTCCTGCTCATCATACTGGCTAGTGTCGCCCTGAAGCTCGCCTGTAAAAACACCATCTTTGAAATGATTTAATAGGCCTAACTTTCGACTTCCAGGCGCAATCCGAAGACAGCCATTCTCAACAGTCGAGTCATCGAAGTAGATTTGGACGTGCACAAGGTCTGCACGTGTGTGGGCATAAAACGAAAAATCTTGGTGCCAAGGAGCATTATTCCCCACGCTTGGCGGCTTCATAAACACCATCGAATAATAGAGTTGAATGTTCGGACCTAACGCAATTTCAACAATATCAAGTATTCTGGAGTCTCTCGCCAATTCCATGATTTGACCATCAATTTCATGGGGCTCCGCAACAACCTGAACAGCGTTTCCCTGAATCGCAGATGGGTCGCTGATCGATTCGAAACTGGTCAATTTAAATCGATCTGTGCTCTCGCTGAGATACTGGCCTTGCCGCGCGAAATCATCAAATCTATACCTCAGCTTGGCCAAATCGTCTTCCGACAGCAGGTCCTCAACCGCCAAGTACCCCTCTTTCTCCCATTGTGCCTCACGTTCTTTTCTTGCATTCATAGGTTGGTCCCCCAGCGATATATCAAGCTCGATACCGGCTCACTTTCATAGCAATAATGGTTGAGCTCACAGTCAATACGAGCAGAATTGTAGCGATTGCATTGATCGTTGGATCCATTTCAGTCCGGATCTTACCAAATACAAAAGTGGGCAGCGTATTGCCTCCGCTTATTGTGAAAAAGGTTATGAGGAACTCGTCTAACGAAACCGCTAATGCTATGAGGCCGGCACCAATCACCGTTGACCTAATAATCGGCAGGGTCACTGTCAAAAATGTTACCCAAGAATTCGCACCGAGGTCGCGAGCGCTATCAATCAGCTCATAGTTAAATGTTGCCATTCGTGCATAAACAATCAATATGACAAACGGTTGAGTCACAAGCAAATGGCCAAGGATTACCGTAAACAAACTGAGCTCGACCCCGACCCATCGTACATAATAAACGAGCAGCGCGATAGCAATCACAAGCGGAGGCATCATTACTGGCAAACACAACGCAATTAGCAAGGGTTGCGATAGGGTCGGGCGCATACGCGCCAAAGTCAAGGCAGCCATCGTACCGATAACCGTGGATACAACCACAACGACACCAGCGATAGTCAGACTGTTTCTAAACGCTTTCCAAAACTCCCGATTGGCAAACAGTTCCTCATACCATTTCCATGTGATCCCCCCCATAGGAAAATTTGTGAGCGCACTCTCACCGAATGAAAACAAAACAACCAGAATTAACGGCGTCGTCATAAAGACAACAACCAGAGCACCAAAACCCCACCAACCCCATTCGCTAGAGCGGTTCACTTGCGCCCTCTTACAATCGCCAGTCGCGCAATAAGAACAACCGTTAGACATGAAAACATCGTAAGGAATGCCATCGCAGAACCTAGCGGCCAGTCGAATCGAATTGAGAATTGGCTGGCAATAAACATCCCGATCATTGCGCCATCAGTGCCCCCTAAAAACAATGGCGTGATGTAGTCCCCGGCAGCGATAAGAAAAGAGAAAGCAAAAGCGGCAATGATGCCGGCCCGGCATTGTGGCAGAACGACCCCAAGCAGTATACGGACTGGGCCCGCACCAAGATCGCGCCCTGCTTCAAGGGTGATATCTTGGATGTTTCGCATCGAGGCGACAATGGGCAATACCGCGATCGGTAAAAGAAAATGGGTAAGGGCTGTTGCGACCGAACCCCGGTTATAGAGGAGCGCTCCGAGCGGCTCTGAAACGATCCCCAGGCCAACCAACGCGGTGTTTAATATGCCCTCTAATCCGAGAATGCTCTTCCATGCGTAGATCTTAACCAGATATCCACCGAACAATGTCACCAAAGAAATGAAAAGCAAGATATCACCGTAGCGACCCGCCTTAAATCGGATAAAAAATGCGAAAAAGAAAGCAATTGTAGTGGTGATAATTCCTGTGGAAATAGCAATAGCCAATGTGTTGAGTCCAACATCCCAGTAACTTACTAACGCTTTTTGATAACCATCGAAAACAAAATCCGGTACTACCCGGAACAACTTCTTCGACCAGAAGCTAACAACAAATAGCAAAGACAACGGTGCTACAAATAGGCCCGCCAGTACCGCGAGCGACGGTACGGTCTTCCAGCTCTTGATCAATTCCCGCACGGCTTATGAATCCATTAGGATCCGATGATCTTTTCCGGCCCAACCTACTGCAATGCGATCTCCAGAAAAATATTCCTTTGAGAGATTCAATGTTGGAACGTTGGCAGTTATAAGCTCATCACTTGAAAGCTGAACCTGGAATCGGACGTATGCCCCCAAGTACACCTTGTCGACGATTGTCCCTTCTGTACGAACATCGACCTGCGAATTGTCGGACAAAATCTGGACTGCCTCAGGCCTGATAACCAAAATAACGGCTCCATCAGGTCCCGATGAACTTGGTAAATCCAGTCCAGCTGCTAGAGTCACCACACTGTTCTGTCGCCTCCCAGAGAGTATATTTGCCTCTCCTATAAATGTTGAAACGAACCGAGATTCAGGGCTAGCATAGATATCCTCCGGACCACCCTCCTGTACAATGTTCCCTTCATCCATAACGGCGATCCGGTTCGACAATGCTAGCGCCTCCCCTTGATCATGCGTAACAAAAACAAATGTGCCGCCGATCTCATTATGGATGCGACGAAGTTCTTCCTGCATCGCTTGCCTCAGCTTAAGGTCTAAGGCCGCCAGTGGTTCGTCTAACAGCAAGACCTGGGGCCTCATGACAATGGCTCTTGCCAACGCGGCTCGCTGTTGCTGGCCTCCGGACAGCTCACCCGTGCCACGGTCAGCCAACTCTTCCAAACGAACCAACCCGATGACGTCATCAACCCGTTGTTCGCGCTCCGATTGCGATACTTTTTGGATCTTCAAACCGTATGCAATGTTTTCCCGCACAGTCATATGAGGGAACAGTCCATATCCCTGAAATACCATATTAGTGGGCCGTCGCTCTGGACCAAGTCGAGTGACATCGTTGCCCCCTATCTCGACAGTCCCATTCGATGGTTCGGCAAACCCGCCAATTAAGCGGAGAAGAGTTGTTTTGCCGCACCCCGATGGGCCCAGAATAGCCAGAAAATCACGACTCTTAATATCGAGATTGATCGACTTTACAGCCTCAACCCGACCGAAACTTTTTGACAGGTCCCGCAAGCGTACCAGCGGGCTGTCTTTTTGGTTGAGCTGATTATCCCTATCGTTAACCATGTTTAACTTTCCAAGTCCAGATTTGAAACAGTATCAATAATATTCCGAGTCTAAGTTACCCTCTTAAACACTTGAGGCGAATCCTGGGTTTCTGCGCGATAGACGTAACGACCGATTCCACGGCCAAACCTGAACCTGACGACAAGCCAACGAAAATAATCCCAAGAAACCTGCAACGGGCAGGTCCGGAACGAAGACAATCGTTCCGGACGCCCGCTTGCAGCAATGCGCCAAGACTTAGGCTTTGACCAGTCTTTCGTACTCCTCAAGCATTTCGTCAAAAGTCGCGTGCACACCGTCGGATTCCGATGGCGGCACAGGCCACAGATGTGCCTTCTCGGAAATAGCTGCGAAATTGTCGTAACGGTACATATCACGGTTTTCTTGAGAAACCAAAGGAACAATATCCGTATTAACAATCGCCTGACCGAGCCCTTCTGCCAGCGACAGCTGGCCTTCCTTCCCAAGACAAACGTTAGCAAGGTCGTATGCAATGTCGCGATTCGGTGCATCGGTTGGAATGATAAAGGCATCCATAAACATCAAGGTGCCCTCCTCTGGAATCGTGAAATCAATAACCTTGCCCTTAGCCGCCGCGAAACCAACCATCGCTTCCCAACCCATTGCACTCACGACAATTTCGTTGCGCGCGAAAGCGTCCGCACATTCACCGTAGCCTTGAAAGAATGCGCGGGCGTGGTTCTTCTTTAGATCGATTAGTGCGTCGATTGTTTCTTTGACCTGAGCGTGCGTCGACATGTTCGGGTTCGGATTGCCCGTTATAGCGGGTATCCAGACGTAAAGATTGCCCAATGGATCTGCGATCATTCCAATCTTGTCCTTATACAGCGGGTCCCAAAGGTCTTTCCACCTCTTAGGCGCCTCGATCGCTGCAGGATCATACATCATCGGGATTGTGCCCCACGTCCACGGCACACCGTATAGCTGCCCGTTCCATCGCAATGCTTCTTGTGTTAGAAACTGCGGCAGAATTTTCCCGCCCACAAGAGCTTCCACTTTGCTTTCGTCAATTGGTTGAATTAACCCCGCTTCTGCCATCATCTGGATATATCCAAAGTACATCGTTGAGATGTCGTATTTACCGAGACCGCCAGCTGCTAGTTTGGTTATGACTTCCTCGTTCGAGGCGATATAGGTCGTGTTGAAAGTAATATCGTTACTCTCTAGATAATCGGTTGTTCGAAAACAGTCGTCGTAACCCTGCCA
>JAKUQS010000071.1 GCA_022451485.1 Gammaproteobacteria bacterium | reverse complement strand
CTCCACGAAGGCTTCTGCCAGACGGTTGGGTTGTTTAACGTCACAAACACCCATGGGTCCTGAATCGCCATGATAGTCGCTGGCACCGCGCTGATTGCGTTCCGAGTGAATGAAGTAGGGTCTTACATCGGCCCATGACCAGCCGACGTTCCCCAGTTCAGCCCACTGGTCGTAGTCCTGATGTTGACCACGGATATAAATCAGGCCATTTATGGCACTTGAGCCGCCCAGCACCTTACCGCGCGGCCAGTAGATCTGGCGGTTATGCAAACCGGGCTCAGGTTCAGTGTAGAACTTCCAGTTGTATCGGGGATGGAACATTGTCTTTGCATAGCCAATCGGTATATGCAGCCAGGGGTAGTGTCCGCGAGGTCCGGCCTCAAGCAGGCACACCGTATAGCGTCCTGACGCAGACAACCTGTCCGCTAACACACAACCGGACGACCCCGCACCGATAATCACATAGTCAAACTGCGTTTGAGACTTTGCGTCGGTACTTTGTTTTTTGAAGGATTCGTTTTTCACACTGCCGAGGATAGGTCACTCCATCAGCATAGCCAATCATGAACTACATGTGGTCTTCAACACAGCCATGATGAAGTCACCCTACACTTTCTGGGCGACAAAACGAATGCCACCAAGCTTGCCCGCAGTGAAATAGCGCACCACCAGATCGTAGAAGTCGTCCATGCTGGCAAACACGGCTTCGCCGTGCACATCGATGTGCCTTGATTTTTGTTCGCGGTAAGCAGCCATGCGCTCACGGGTAAACGCGGTCCATTCATCTGACATCTCCTGACAGCTGACCAATTCAAATCCAGCCCTTTCGAGATCCCGGCAGTAACTTTCATAATCAGGCAGGTAATTAGCAAAAAGTTCCGTGGCCAGTTCAGACCGTTCACTGTCCGTGAATTGCACACGGGCGTAGAGATCCTCAGCATGGAGATAGCCACCTTGATCCAGGAGGCCATAACAACGTTTCAACAGCACGTCCCGCTCGGGTATGTGATAGAGCGCAAGCCAGCTGACAATAACATCGAACTGCTGCCCGACCCAGTTGTAGGTCAAAAAATCACCACAGGCATGGGTCACTTTCTCTGTCAATCCACAGCGAGCAGTGAGGTTTGAGGCAAGTTGGTTCTGGTCGCTCTGGAGTTCCAGCGCCGTGACCTGTGCACCAACCGTTGCGGCGATATGACGGGCCGGACCGCCCAGCCCCGATCCGATCTCGAGGACCGAGCTGGAGGCGCTAACACCGGTAGCCCGAACGGCATGATCGACCGCTTCTGTACCGTGATAATGCAACTGATCAAATGGAGTCAGTTCATCGACGGACAGCGGCCCCTCATCTTCTTTGCCCATCTGTCGAAGTTCAGTGAGTACCCGATCAACGTGATGGTAGAGCTTCATGCTCTTGATATCGGCATTGGCCCTGTTTGATTCGCTCATGATCACTCAATCCACAATGTGCAGCTCGCGCGGGAAATGGGTCAGGCACTTACAGCCTGTCGACGTGATGTGTACGGTCTCGCTCATCTCCATTCCCCAACCGTCCAGCCACATGCCCAACATGACATGGAGCACGGCATCTTGCGGGATGGTTGTCTGCTCATCAGCACGTAAACTGATTGTGCGTTCGCCCCAGTCTGGAGGATACCCGACACCGATCGAATAACCGATGCGGCTGGGTTTTTCCAACCCGTAAAGATCCAGCACGTCCTGCCAGGCTCGGTGCACTGTACCGGCTGTTACACCCGCCTTCAGTACACCCAGCACCGCATCAAGCCCCTCGTTCACGGCTGACAGCGTCTGCGTCAACTTAACCGGAGGCTTACCAAGGTGTACTGTTCTGGCCAGCCCGGCGTTGTATCTTTTGCGTGTGCCGCCGATCTCAAATGCAACAGTCTGATCTTTTGCAAAGCATTCGTCGGTCCATAGCGGATGTGCTGTCGTTGCGCCTTCTCCAGCCAGAATAAGTGGACAGATCGCCGTCTGATCACCACCAAAATCCTCGGTACCCCTAATCTGGGCGGCCATAATCTCTGCCGCAAGATCACACTGTCGTCCACCGGGCTTAACCAGATCCCAAGCTGTTTGCATGGCGTGTCCAGCAATTGCCGCGGCCTGTGCCAGTATGTCGACCTCCACCTGGCTTTTAACCGTACGTATCCAGTTCACCAATCGGTCAGCATCGGACCACCGGGCGTCGGGCAGTCCTGACTGCAATCCCGAAAGTGCTCGTGGTGAAAAAAAGTAGCTGTCGCTTTCGTAACCGATGTGCTTATCGCCCAGGCCTACATCATGTAGCCACGAAGCCATGAATTCAGATGGATGGGTATCGTCGCGCTGCACCAGCGCTTCCGGATAAGGGACAACGCTGCGTACATCCAGATGTGTGGTCAAACCCACTGCGCCCGCATCCATTTCCCGGCCGATCCAAACGGGTGGACCATCGGGGACCACGCACATCACCTGGGGGACATAAAACGACCAGGCGTCAAATCCGGTCAACCAGTTCATATTCGCCGGATCTCCGATGATCAAAACGTCTAGCTGACGCTCGTCCATGGCGGCCCGTACGGATGTCAGCCGACGTTTGTATTCGTCCGGGTGAAATGGGGCGGGCATCAGTTGCTCCTCAATGGGTTTTTATGCAGCCAGGCAGGCTGAACAAGACAAGCGCGCAACACGACGCAGGCTCCCGCCAAGGCATCCCAGCCAGAGGAACTGCCTATTCGGTCAATGTGGTGCAGTCGAGTGGGAATCATCTCCACGTTGCCTTCGATCACTGAGTTGATAGCCAGGTGCAATGTCTCAAGCCCCTGACCGGCACTCGCAGCGGCAAGATGCGTGCGACTGATCGGGCCGGTCCTCGTCAACAGGTGCGGAGATAAGTCCGCATAAAGTAACGCGGCAATATCCTGACGATGGACTAGCGAAAGGGCAATAAGAACACCCCCGAGAAAATCATCGCCGGAGGGGGTGAGCCCGGGGCCCAGGCCGATCAACTGTTGGGTCGATTCCGGCACACCCTCTACACAACGCTTGTCAGCCAGATGACTAAGCAACCATCTTTCGAGCTCGAAAACAGGAAGCGCGCAAACATGCGCGTCTCTGCTACCTGATAATTCAGCACCATGGCCGTATAAAAACACACCCAGTCCCTGCCTCGGGACCCGGCCCCTGCTGATTGCATTGAGCGCATCAAGACCACGCATCAGCGACTCGTTTGTCCAGCAGGGAACCAGCGGTGGTGACCAGACTTTGGCCGCCGTCTTGATGATAAGAGGTCGATTGCCAAGATGCACAGCACCCGCACAAACCCGCACGGGCTGGTCGACTGCGAGATCGGCGAATACGCCCGAGTATGGTGTGGGCTCAAGTGATAGGTTGACCGGCCCGTTACCAACCGTGGCATCACCGAAACAGATCCACTGGCTGCCAAGATCAACGTAGACACTCCGATCGAACACGGCAGCAATCCGTCCGGATACCGACTGACTGATTTCACGGACAGCAACAGTACCAATGCTTTGGGCCCTCAACACTGGGCCGAACACTGGTCGTAGTTCTGTGGTCGACCAAGGAAAAGCAGTCCTTGAATCTGGGTATTGGGATTCGTTTACTTTCAATTTCTGTTCCAAGTCTTAGCCGACATTTAAACAAGCCAGCGCCAGCTCTGCAGCATCCGCATTGCTGGGCGCAACCACAACACCCGCCCGCTCCAATACACTGACCTGTCTTGCCCGGACCTGCGGATCTTCGTCTGTACCCGTGACAGATGCAATAACGACCGAACCGGAACGGCCGTGGCGATCTAACAGCCCGGCAAGATGGCCAGCTGGATCGGCATGGGCACCAAAACCTATGACCACATCCAACAACACCACGCCTACATCAGGGTCTGACAGCGCCGCACAGATAGGCTCATCACGGACAGCCGGGTCAATCATCGGGTGTGGCCGCCCACGGGTAAACCGGTCGTCGCCCAAATCAATCATGATGTGGTTTGTGCGCTCTGACGTAAACAAGCGTGCCCCGGGTACTGGCGCATTCGATAAAACAGGCTGTCCGTGCGAAAGAAAGACGACCTGTGCTTCTGCAGCGAGCGTACCGCCGCTATAAAGCCCCCTAACGTAGCTGCCTGCCACCGGTGCTCGCTGGACAGCCGGCAGCGCTTCCAGTCCTTTGCTGTTTGTTACTGCGGTCGCCGCTGCATCTTTTAAAGTGGTCGTGAGCTTTGCATTGTCGGGTAACGCCAGGTTGTCACTACCAACCAGACAGACGGTGTAGCTTTTTGAACTCCTGCGAATGAATTCAGTGATCTGGTCTACAACACTAGGATCAGGCGGCTTGGAGATGAGCACAATGTGTTGGGTTGCAACATCCCTTTCCAGCCAGTCAAGCGCGGTCAAGGTGCTGATAGCGCCAACCGCTTCGGTCAGATCTCGTCCACCAACACCTATTGCGTGCGAGATACCTTCACCGGCGTGGGCAATCAGGCAGGATACCTCCTGCATCCCTGTGCCTGAAGCACCCACGATTGCAATATCACCGCGCGGCACAACATTGGCAAAAGCCAGCGGCACCCCGTCGATAATCGCCGTTCCGCAGTCAGGGCCCATCACAACAAGTCCCAGATCGCGGGCTTCGCGTTTGAGAGAGATTTCTTCGGCCAGAGCCACATTGTCACTGAAGATCATGACATTGAGACCGGCCCTGAGCGCTTTACGTGCTTCTGCCCCGGCGAAGTCACCGGGCACCGAAATCAAAGCGAGATTCGCGTCCGGCAGCTGGCGACAGGCCGAGCGCAAGGTAAGCGGACGGAGTTCTCGCGGAGTGCTGTTCTGTTGCGCGGGGCGTTCCATCAATTCGGCTGCCCGCTGCAGTGTCAAATCAGCAATGGCCCGATCCTGTGCGCGCACCGCGACCAGCAGGTCACCGGGGCCGGCCCTAGTGTCCTCTTCCAGAAGGCCTGCGTCAGAAAGAATATCCCAATTGGCTGGAGTCGCCATCATCAGGGCCGCATCTTCTACACCCTGAATCGCTGTCAATTCCCGTGATATCTGCATCAGCACAACTGAGTCGAGAAAAACCCCGGCGCGTACTATGTTGACCGTGACACTCATGAAATCCCCAGCCTTTCTCCAAGCGCTCGAAGCGCTTTTTCAAAACACGCCATCGGTGCTTTGACCACACCGGCACCGACCTGCCCGATGCCGGGTTCTCGATGAGCGATCCCGGTATTGATCGTTGGTACGATCCCGGTCTCAACCACCAGTCGGATATCAATACCTGTGGGTACGCCTTGATAATTCTCACTCACAATCGTCCACTCGGGATGTTCGCCCAGCGTGATCTCTCTCATTCTGGCGGTAATGCCGGCCGCCTCGGCAACAGATCCGGCGCCCACAAATCCGGCAACCGCGGGCGCTGCAGCCATTGCAAACCCACCCAGTCCGATCGTCTCAACAATAGTTGAGTCCCCCATATCTGGGTTGGCATCGGCTGCACTGAATCCTGGGAAGTAAAGTCCTGCCGGCATCTCAACCGGGGCCGTAAACCATT
>JAKUQS010000070.1 GCA_022451485.1 Gammaproteobacteria bacterium | reverse complement strand
AGAGCAGGTGCCAATTCGCGCAGGAGCAAGCTTGAACAGGCCACATTGCGCTGATGCATTTCATCTCCCATCGTCAGCCCGCGGGCAACCAGCGGCCTCAGTGGAATACCCCCACAGCACTGCAGAGCGCTGCCCAGAGCCGGGCCCAGCGAATCGCGAATCCAGGCCAGTCTGTCCCGTACCGATTCGTCATTACCCCCGAACCGCATCACTTTGCCCAAGCCCTCGTTGACGGTGCAATAGGCACGGTTGCCCGTTGCGCGGTTCTCGACCACCAGCAAGGGTTGGCTGCAGGTTGTCAGTCCGGTCATCGGACCTACGGCAGAAAAGTGATGGTTTGGATGAAACTCGAAGCACCCTTTCGACGCCTGAACGCCGGCTTCATCAAGATCGCGAGCCCAGCCTTCGAATACCGCCACCCCAGCGACAGCACCGCGCATCGGACCGCACATCCTGTCCCACTCGATGGGTGGGCCGGCGTGCAAAATCGTGTGCTCTTTCAATTCCGGGATGAGCTCCTTGGCCGGCAGCACATCGATCAGTACCGGGTCACCCTGTAACAGAATCTCCAGCGCCTTTGAATTGGCCCTCCGAATCGCAGGGGCGAGCGCCGCAGTGTCCACCATTAATCTGCCAGCATTGAGAGCAAGCGTGCCAGGTCTTCGTCCCCACCCGCCGGGGGGCGCCAATCAACGTGAACAACGTCGACATCCTGAGCATCCAGGTCTGTTGCAAAAACAGCAAGCCCCAGGTTGATGACCCGGGGGCGTGACTGCAGCAGTTCAGCACATACCCGACCGATGGGCGGTGAGTCGTTCTGGTCAGACACCACTGTAGACCTCATAAGCCGCATCGACAGCCGCCCCGGGAGTGGCCGTATAGCCGTTTCGCCGCAGTACAGTTTCCAGTGCGCTTAAACACCGCAGAACATTCGTTTTACGACAGCCGTAACCCATCGTGCCGATTCGCCAGATCTTGCCATGCAGTGGACCGAATGATGTTCCTATCTCGATACCAAAATCGTCCAGTAACGCGGCACGAGCGGTATCGCCGTTCTCGATCGACTCGGGTATGTAGACACCGGTCACATTGGCCATTCGATGCTCGGCATCACCGAAGAGTTCAAGCCCCATCGCAACCAACCCCGCTCGCAGCGCCTGAGAAGTCAGTCTATGGCGCTCGAAACCGGCTTCCAATCCTTCCCCGAGAACTACTCGAGCACATTCCCGCGCAGCGTACAGCATAGAAGTCGACTCGGTGTGATGATTCAGGCGCAAAGGACTCCAGTAATCCATCAGCATGGCAAGGTCGAGGTAGTTGGATTGGATGATCGCACCTTCAGCGTCTACGCTTTCTGCGCTTCGTATACCGGCCTCGACATGCTTGCGGGCGTTGATCCGATCCACAGCGTGTTCGCTCAAAGTAACGGGTGATGTGCCAGGTGGTCCCGACATACATTTCTGCAGTCCCGACGACACCGCGTCCAGGCACCAGGCGTCAGTTTCCACCGGGCTACCGCCGAGTGTCGCGGTGGTGTCGGCATAAACTAGAATGCCAGCCTCACGACAGAAGCGTCCGACATCCCCCAGCGGTTGCAGCATCGTCGTTGACGTATCACCATGGACCATCGCAACCAGCTTGGGCTGATGCGCACGAATCGCGTCAGTGACCTGCTCGGGGTCGAATACTGTACCCCACTCAGTTTCTATGTTGACCAGATCACCACCGGCCCGCCGTGCGATCTCGGTCAGCAGATGTCCAAAGCGGCCAAAAATCGGTACCAGCACTTTGTCCCCGGGCGAGATCAGCGAAGTAAGACAAGCCTCGATCCCTGAGCGGGCTGTCCCGTTAACCAGCAGGGTCCACTGATTTTCAGTACGAAACACCTGTCGGTACAGCGCCATCACCTGATTCATATAGGTGGTGAACTGCGGATCGAATTGCCCAAGCATGGCCCTGGACATTGCCTGTAGAACCCGGGGATAGACATCGACGGGACCGGGTCCCATCAGCAGTCTTGGTTCTGGATCAAGTTCTTCAAACAGGGTGCTCGACCCCGGATGTGTGCTGTCACTCATGATTGTTTTCCAGATCTTTTAGGTTGTCAGTCGTCAGCAACGATGTGGGTGCCGGCGTCTCCTATCAATGCGGGCAGTGCTTGCTCGAGGTGCGCAATGATCGCACGTCTGCCGCCCCGCTCAATAAATCGTATTGCGGCTTCGACCTTGGGTCCCATGCTACCCGCAGCAAAGTGCCCATCCTCCTGGTGCTGTCTCATCTGTGAGACCGAACATTGGGCAATCTCCTTTTCATTCGGCCCGCCGAAATCCAGCGCCACCCGCGGTACCCCGGTCAGGATCAACATGTGTTCGATACCCAATACATTGGCCATGTGCTGTGAAGTCAGATCTTTATCGATCACCGCTTCTATCCCCCGGCGTATGCCATGGGCATCTCTAACAACGGGTATACCACCGCCACCGCCGGCAATCACAATCGTACCCCGACTGGCCAGTCCATCGATCAGCGAGATGTCACAGATGTGTTTGGGTTCAGGAGAGGGCACGACCTGGCGCCATCCACGGCCGGCATCTTCGTGCATAACCCAACCGAGCTCAGATTCAAGTTCCTTCGCCTCCTGCTCGGAGAAAAAATATCCCACGGGCTTGCTCGGCTGTCCGAATGCAGGATCTGCCGGATCAACCTCAACCTGTGTGACCAAGCCGATAGCGTGTCTTGGGTTACCCGCGCCACGCAGCGCGTTCTCGAAAGCCTGCATCAGCAGATAAGCAGTTACCCCCTGTGTATTGGCAACACAGATATCAACCGACATGGGCGTAACCCGATGTCTTGCCAGAGCCTGACGCATCATTGTTTTGCCGACGCCTGGACCATTGCCGTGCGTAACGATTAGTTCACGTTCCAGTTCTAAAATGGGTAACAGTGTCTGGGCTGCACGGGCGGCTGTATCCATCTGTTCTTCAGGCGTGCCTTTAATGCCCTGAGGATGAATGGCATTTCCCCCCACTGCGATCAACAACCGAGGAGGGAGTTCCCGTGAGTGGGCAGGTGAAGTCATCCCGGTTTAACCGTCTGCATCGGTGCTCATAAAAGTAGCCGCTACATCTTCTCCAGCCGACAGTGCCAATGAAAGCAGCAGTGCAGACTTGTGCGGGTTTAGGTGGCGCGAAGCAACGATGTGGTGTTCCTCTGTCAGGGTCATGGTTTCAGGCAACACCACGACGTCAGCGACGCGGGACGATACAACAATGGTTATGCCGTCGTCCGCCAGCCGGTTAATCTCCGGTACCAGCCCGTCAGGAATCTCTCCGCATCCGAAACCAGCTATCACCAGGCCTCTGCGCTCTGTCCAGTCACGGGACAACAGGTCCGCGTGCGAATTGCCAGCGGCAACATAATGGATATCTACAGCCGGCAACACCACGTCGTTGGACAGCGCACCAGCAAACGCGCCAGCCAGCGCTGCTTTAGTCGAGTCAGAAAAAAAGAAGGTGCGGCCGGAATAGACCCGCCCCAGCGGTCTGGCGGGCGATGAAGTGAATGCATTTGTGGCGATGGAATGGCGTTTGACAACGTGCGGTGCGGACAGAATCTCACCGTTCATCACCACCATGACACCCCGGCCACTGGCATTTGCCGACGCACACACCTGCACCGCATGGAAAAGATTGGCCGGTCCATCCGGGCTCAGTGCTGTTGCGGGGCGCATGCTGCCGGTCAACACGATTGGTTTATCGGTGCTGAGCGTAAGATGCAGAAACAGCGCTGCTTCCTCAAGTGTATCGGTACCATGGGTAACCACTACACCGGTCACGTCTTTTCTGCTGGCCTCCTCGCTGATCTTCCTGGCGAGCAACTGCCACTGCTCAGGACCCATATCCTTGGAATTCAAAGAAAACAGATTCTGCCCACTGATCTGTGCGACGTTCGCCAGATCGGGAATGACCTCCAGCAAATCAGCGACCGACAATTGACCGGCACTGTAAGCGAGGTTCGTAGCCGAATCGGCGCGGCCGGCGATGGTTCCGCCGGTACCGACAATGACGACCTTAGGTTCTGACGGCATTTGCTCAACACCCAAAGATTAGGATCAGTTTAATCCGACGATGTTGGCGATCAATGACATCCGCAGTGGTACTGAGAAACCAATCTGCTTGAAATACAGTTCGTGTGCCGTCTGGTCGATTCCAAAGTCGAATTCTCCTTCATTACGTGGCAGCGAGTGCATAACACCCACAGTCTTTCCACTTTGCTCACGGATTTTTTCCAGCCCGTCAACGGTGAAATAGTATTCCTCCATCTTTTTCATGAAGTCATCCCGCCCTGGATCACCTTTCTTGACTGAACACCCTGGCAGATACAACAGATCTATACCTTCGTCAGCAATCAGATCCTCCTGTTGCCGAATCGTCAGGTCATTGTGTTCCACATACGTCGCATTCATCCCGTCGAGTTTTTCACGGATGACATCCGGTGTACGCAGGCCGGTCGTACCGGAATACACAATCCTGGCACCCATCCGAGCCAGGCCCAGGGCAAAGGACTGCCCGGAACGCGCGCGCGACAGATCGGGCGTGGCGATCATCACACTCATGGTCGAAAAATCACCGCCCAACACCCGCCACGCGGTGTACATGTCGAGCAGACCCTGTGTGGGATGCGTCACATTGCCGTAACCCCCACTGATAATCGGAATTGTGTCACCCGCCAGAAGTTCTATATCTGCCAGCACTCTTTCATCATCGGGGTGCCTGAGTACAAGAACATCGGCATATTGCGAGATCACCCGGATCGAATCGTAAAGGGACTCATTCTTTGCTGCAGACGAACTGACCAGCGGGTTGGACTCCGTCAGTACGTTGCCACCAAGACGGTACATGGCCGTCTCATGGCTGAACCGGGTTCGGGTGCTGGGCTGGAAAAACAAAGTACACAAGATCCTGTGCCGAAGCAGTTCCAGACCGCTTCGCCAGTAAGGCTCGAACATTTCCGCTGTTAGAAAAACGTTGTCGAGTTCATCTGAAGACAGGTCATCGATAAAAGTCAGGTGCCGACCTTTGATCGCGGTTTTTTCTACCTGGGCATAGATGTCTCTCGGGCCAAAGTCCGGCGTCAATACCATAGTTGTGCTTCCTCGCTGATTCAAAGTTACTGTGCAGATCGCGGTGTTAACTGCCGTTGGATCCCGGGCCAGGATCCATTGCTATGGCAGAACCCCGGACAGGGTGGAACATAAGCTGTGTTCAGAACTGCTCTGAAAATCCAGCTGCAGCACTGCACATTTTAAGCGAACTCTCCCAGCAGTCACCACTTGACCTGTTAGACAGGCCTCTGCTGTGCTCAGCATCTGCTTTCAGTTGTAGCATTCGATCTCCTGCAGCCTTAGCCAGGCTATACGATGCACCTGTCTGAGCGCTTCGGCAAATTCATCGTCACGGCCACTGTCGATTCGGTCGCGGAAATTCTCCAGCACCTGCTGTCTATTACGACCGCGTACCGCAAGAATAAAAGGAAAACCAAATTGTTTGGTGTAGGACTGATTGAGGGACTGAAACTCCGCGTATTCAGCTTTTGTACACCGGTCCAGTCCCGCACCGGCTTGTTCAGATCGGGACTCGGTTGTCAGGACATCACCCACACCCAGTTTGCCGGCAAGATCGGGGTGTGCGCGCAGCAGCCTGAGCTGAAGTTCCGGACCTGCCTCCTCGACAATTGCGACCAGGGTCCGGCGCAGACCTTCAGGCGAATCTTCGGTACTCGCGAGACCTTGATCCCAGGCCTGCTCAACAATCCAGGGGGATTTCTCATAGATATGGCCGAACACTGCGATGAA
>JAKUQS010000007.1 GCA_022451485.1 Gammaproteobacteria bacterium | reverse complement strand
CGGCCAACCCAAGACGTCGTCGGGGTCATAGAAATTGAGCCAACGCGCTTTTTCTTTGAAACGCTCGGGCAATCGCGTCGCTGGAAAGCGAATGGGCACCGGCTTATCAACGGCAAAAGTAAAAAGGGGAATGTTGCAACCAAAGGTGATGAAGCCAGCCAACCAGTGCATTCGTTCAAAAGCGCTCAATTTGCCGTCCGGGGTCTGTTGGCTGTCCCAAACGTAGTTCGACAAGATGTGGCCACCAAAAGAATGCGCCATCAGCACCAACGGTAAGGGCCGCCCGGCCAATGGGCCATGATAAAGCCCCGACATTTGCTCCCGAATACGCGCGTGCACCCGCTCGTATGTGCGACCCGATTGGGTCCCGGCCAGCGTGCCGGAAGGCCGCTGACGATACGCGCCAGCATCGCCCAGTGCAGACACCACGAACTGGCGAAGGCGCTGATAGTTGAGACGCCCATCCTTAAGCGCCCGCTTCAGGTAGGCCTGCTGACGCGGCACGAGCAAGTCATCCCAATAAACGGGTTGCCAGGCGATCGCACTCGCATCCGCACCCAGCCGCTTCACTTCGCGGTTCACACCCCGAATCAAGGGTTCAGCAAAGTCCGCGCGCTGACCGCCGATACCGTGAATCACCAGCACTGCGACCCTTTTCTTGCGCTCTATCACTGGCTTCTCTATACCCGTATAGGGCCCCTTTTCTTGCCTAAACCATTATTCGCCGATTTGAAGATCAGCCCGACAACACGTAAAGTAAACATTCGTTTACTTAGTGATCTGCCCATGCGCGCTTCCAACCGGCCGTCACGAGCCAACAATCGCAGCCTGGAACTTCGCGATGCCGCGGCCCATCTGTTCGCCCATCGCGGTTATGACCAGACCACCGTGCGCGAGGTCGCCGCCGCATGCGGCATGACTGCAGGGGCAGTCTACGTTCACTTCGGATCCAAGCACGCGCTTTTGATTGCAGTCTACGGCGAAGCCGTTACCCGCGTCACAAAACGACTGGCTGTTAGCATCGAAACGCTCGACTGTCCCTGGCAACGACTCGAAAGCGCCGTGCGCGCGCATCTCGAGGCGGTGCTGCAACCCAATGACTACGCCCGAGTCATGACCCGCGTACTGCCCAAAGATGTCGGCGAGGCAAGAATCGAACTGATCGCACTGCGTGACCGCTACGAAGCGCTGTTTCGAGCATTAATTACCGAGTTACCGCTGGTTCCCCAGACCGATTGCGGCTTGGTTCGCCTATTACTGCTCGGCGCCATCAACTGGACACCGTTCTGGTACGGACACGGCGGCGCAACGCCGCGCGAAATTGCTCAACTCACGGTAACACTCCTGCGTAACGGTCTCGCGCAGCCATCTGCGAGGGCCTTATGAATAGCGAAACTACCCGTCCCTCGCGCGTGCTCATTACTAAGATTGGCCTTGACGGACACGACCGCGGCAGCCGCCTGGTCGCCGCCTTCCTGCGTGATGCGGGTTTTGAGGTCATTTATACGCCACCCTGGCAGTCGATTGATGCCGTCGTTGATCTAGCGTTGCAAGAAGATGTCGATGTCATCGGCATCAGCTCGTTGTCAACGGACCATCTGATTGTGCCCGACCTAATGCGGGCACTAACGGTCGCGGGACTGGGTCACATACGGGTCGTAGTCGGTGGAATCGTCCCAGACGACGAACATGCCCTGCTGTTTAACGCCGGCGTCAGTGCCGTCTTTGGGCCGGGGGTATCCAGTGCATTCATCTGCGAACAGGTGACAACATTTGCTACCGAAGCACGAAACGACAGTGCCGCAACCATCGACGAGGCGCCATAGCTATGTCCGAGACCACTAAGAAACAACGCTTAGGCGCATACGACCAAGCAGTCGAACATTGGGAAAAGACCTACGCACAGAATCTTGCTAACGAGCGACCGGTCTACAACCGATCTGGAATAGAAATCGATCCACTCTATCTGCCCGACACCGATCCTCCCCTAGATTACGTTGATCGACTCGGCCTACCGGGGCAAACCCCTTATACCCGGGGCATCTACTCCACGATGCACCGGGGCCGCACCTGGAGCCAGCGGCAACTGATCGGGCTGGGTACACCGGCTGAGTACAACCGACGGGTGATGAAACTGCTCGATGCGGGGACCACTGCCATTAGCCTTATTCCGTGTAACTCGGTTTACCGCGGTAACGATTGCGATGAGGTGCCACTGCCGTTGCTTGGCACCTGCGGCACCGTGGTGAACACCGTTGATCATATGGCAACCGCCCTGGACGGGGTCCCGGTGGGAGAAATTTCAACATCGATGAACGACCCGTCGCCGTTTACCCTGCTCGCCTTTGTGCTCAACGTGGCGCAACAACGCAACGTCCATTGGCAAAAGATCACAGGCACTTCAAACCAAAGTGACTACCTGTCGCACTGTGTCGCTAACCACATGTTTTTTCGCCTGTCACTCCCCGGTGCGCGTCGCATTCTGCTCGATCACATCAGCTATTGCCGCGAGCGGGTGCCGCACTGGAATCCGCTGTCCGTGGTGGGCCAGCATATGCAACAAGCCGGTGCAACGCCGGCTGAGGCAATGGCTTTCACCTTGTCCTCTGCCCTGCAGTACGGCGAAGACTGTATCAACCACGGCATGGATCCGGACGACGTCCTGCCACGGTTCACTTTCTTTTTCGATATATCGATGAGCCTATTTGAGGAGGTTGCCAAGTTTCGTGCTGGGCGACGCATCTGGGCCCGCCTAACGCGAGACAAACTCGGCGCACGGGATCCTAGATCCCAACGCTTCAAGTTTCATGGTCAAACCTCGGGCGTTGACCTGACTCGGCAGCAACCACTAAATAATATTGCACGCGTCACGGTGCAAGCCATTGCGGGTATTCTCAGCGGCCTGCAGTCAATGCATACCGATGCGTACGACGAGGTGATTAACACGCCCAATGAGGGTCCGGCGCGCGTTGCCGTCGCCACACAGAATTTGTTGAGAGAAGAAGCGCATTTATGCGATGTCATCGACCCCCTGGGCGGGTCATGGTACATCGAACAACTCACTGACCAGATGGAAGAGAAAATTCTTGCTGTTATGGATACCATTGCCGAGTCCGGCGGCATGTACCGTGCCGTGGAAAAGGGATTGGTCCAGGCGATGATTGGCCGCTCTGCACTGGCCTGGCAAGAACGCGTTGAAAATGGCGATCAAAAAATCGTCGGCGTTAACTGTTACACAACTAATGACAACGAGACGAACGACCCCTCGCCAGCAACCGAACGCCCTGACTCGAAGACCATGGGCCGCCATGTCGAGTCACTGCGCGTTTTCAAACGTCAGCGAGACCAGGAAAAAGTCAGTGCAGCGCTTTCGAATATCGCACGCGCTGCAAATTCAAAAGACGATAACGTGTTTGCCGCGGTCGTTGCCGGCACCGCGATCGGAGTTACCCATGGTGAGACTGTCGCCTGTCTGCGGCGTGAACTTGGATTTGGTCAGCCCCTGATCGTTGAGTGATGGTCAATCTCTCAAAACCCACTGACTCACTGGCAAGCGCCGTGTGCGCAGGTCACCGCGCTGCCATTGGGAAAGCCCTCAGCCTGGTTGAAGGCGACAGTGTCGCCGCCTCTGGATTTTGCCAAGAAATCACTGGTTACACCGGTCAAGCCACCGTGATCGGCCTAACCGGTCCCGCCGGCTGCGGCAAATCGACGCTGATCAATGCGGCCATTGCTCACCTGCGAAGGCAAGATCTCCAGGTCGCCGTAGCCGCCGTCGATCCCTCCAGCGCTATCACAGGCGGCGCCATTCTCGGTGATCGCCTGCGCATGACCGATCATGCCCAAGATGGGGGGGTCTTCATACGATCACTCTCCTCACGGGGCCACCTCGGCGGCCTGACGCGCCATATTCATCGCATGGTAGACGTCTTCGACGCGGCCGGCTTCGACGTCGTCATAGTTGAAACTGTGGGAACAGGCCAAAACGAGCAGGAAATCACACAGATCACTGATGCCCGTATCGTTGTCTGCACGGGCGGGCAAGGAGACGACATTCAGGCACTAAAGGCCGGTATCCTTGAAATCGCCGACGTGTTGGTCGTCAACAAAGCTGATTTAATCCCGGCCAAAACCACCATAGAGCAGTTGCGTTCAAGTTTGGCACTGCGACAATCAGGCAACCGCAAGGTGCCCGTGATCGCCACCAACGCCCTGTCGGGCGAAGGAATCGATGAGATGCTCACGGCAGCCAATACAGCCGCTCAAGGGCGGAACTCAACGCGAGCAGATCGACGACGCGCTCGCATCCGCGAACTGCTAGCCCAATCGTCAGCGGAACTTGTTAAAGGTAAAGTACTGGGTGATGAGTCAGGACTTATCACCACACTGTGCGATCAAATCGCCATGGGCCAACGCAGTATCAAGGACTGTGCGACCGACTTCCTGCATGAGCTTAGCTCCTGAAGTAATGACCAAGACCTACCATTCCCATCAGAACATTTAGAGTAGGATACCGAGTGCTTTTACCTATTCGTTAACGCCGCACTGCTGCCGACATAATTGATGGGTGAGCGCCAACACCAATTTTTATCGTTGTTGACATACTTTAGTAGGAGAACCGAAATGAGCCTTATCGAGACACAGTCCCCATGAGCGGGCCCCTCGCCGGCATTCGCATATTCGACCTGACTCGCATTCTGGCCGGCCCGAGTTGCACACAAATCCTGGGTGATCTCGGTGCCGATGTCATCAAGATAGAACGTCCGGATGTCGGTGACGACACGAGAAAATTTGGCCCGCCTTTCGTGCTTGACGCGAACGGCAGCGAAACCACCGAAAGCGGTTATTACCTCTCAGCTAACCGCAACAAACGTTCGGTCACACTGGATCTGACCAGCGACGAAGGTCAGTCCTTGGCCAAGCGGCTGATTGGCGAATGCCAGGTGCTTGTAGAAAACTTTAAAGTGGGCAATCTCGCCAAATTTGGCCTGGACTACACGAGTTTGCGTACCGAACATCCGGGACTGGTTTATTGCTCTATCACGGGATTTGGTCAAACCGGACCCAAGGCGAAACAGCCGGGCTACGATTTCATGGCGCAAGGCCTGGGCGGCATCATGAGTATTACCGGCCCCCCCGGAGGGGAACCCCATCGCGCCGGCATTCCAATCGCCGATTTAACCGCAGGTCTGTGGGCCGCCGTGTCCATCAATGCCGCGTTGCGCCACCGCGAAGTCACTGGGGAAGGACAACACCTGGACATCAGTTTATTGGACACCCAAGTTTCCATGTTATCAATTCAGGGGCTGAACTACCTGACCTCAGGAGACGTGCCGGGATTGCTAGGCAATACCCACCCCAATATTGTGCCTTACCAGGTTTTCCCAACCGCCAACGGCAACATCATCGTTGCCGTGGGTAATGACCAGCAATTTAAGCGCTATTGCGAGTTCGCGGGCGTGCCCGAATTGCACAGTGACGATCGGTTTGCCACCAACGAGGCTCGCGTGCGAAACCGCGATGCGCTGACTGAGATTCTTAATGGCGTCATGCGACAACAGACATCCACTTATTGGCTTGAAAAACTGGAAGAAAACAAAATCAGTTGCGGCCCCATCCATAACATTGATCAAGTATTCGCTGACCCACAGGTAACCGCGCGGGACATGCAAATAACAATGGACCACCCCGCTGCCGGTGGCAAGCCCGTCAGTCTGATCGGCAGTCCAGCAAAACTGTCGGCAACGAAAGTCTCCTATCGGCACGCACCGCCGATGCTGGGCCAACACACGGAAGAAGTGCTTGAGGAACTGTTAGGCCTCGATGCGGCGGAACTTCATCGACTGCATCAAAAGAACGTGATCTAAAAGCACGGCGAAAGCAACACATGACCCAGACCCCTGATCACTTGTGAGTTACAGGTGGACTCTAAGGTAGCCCCTCGTCGCATCGTGGCAGACCCCGTTACCAGAGGGCATCAGAATTCGGAGTATTTGCGAGCGTTCCCCCGCGCTTTTTCGGCCGGGTACTTCGCCCGGTTTTTCTCCATCTTCAGTAACACAGCTTCTTCCAGATTAATCTCTAATCGATCTGCCAGACACACAAGATAAACCAGTACATCGGCCAACTCGTCCGCGACGGCCGATTTTTTCTGACCATCGAGTGCGGCACTTTGCTGCTGGGTCAACCACTGAAAATGCTCAACCAACTCAGCGGCCTCAACGATCATCGCCATCGCCAGATTCTTGGGCGAATGAAACTGTTCCCAGTCACGTTCAGTGACGAAGTCGTTCACCTGGGCGGTCAATTCAGAGATAAAAGATTTCGTCATACACTCAATGTCTGTTCAGTCAGTCGAACCGAAACGTCGAAGGTCCTCTCCCACATCAGCCACTGCTGCATGGTAAAGACGCTCGCCGTGCTCGACACTCGCGAGTGACGGATCTGACCCAATTCTCCCATCAGCAAACTGGCGCCGATAATCTGCAGCGTCACGGATAGCCCCGACCGGCGCCACCTTGGGTGACAAAGGCGCCTGCTTAACAGCCTGTGGATAGGCGTAATAACTGAGAGATACTTCCGAAGGCGTCGCATGACTGCCTTCTGCCCCGCCAAACAATTCTCGGGACAATCCGCGAACCCGCTCTCCGGACCACCAGTTATAAAGCCGCAATCGCGGCGCAGGCCGCGACTCGCCGGCAAAACTCGCATCAGCCCAGATTTCTGAAAAAGCAGCGGTCACCGTAGCGATATTCCCGCCATGGCCATTGAGAAAATAAATGCGGTCAAAGCCATGGCGTAACAGTGAACGCACGACGTCATTGATCAATGCCATCAGTGTCGACGGGCGGAGCGCAATGGATCCAGGAAAAGCAAGATGGTGCTGAGCCATACCCAAGGACAGCGTGGGGGCTACCAGCGTGACCGTTTGCTCAGCCACACCTCGGGCCACCACTTCGGGACAGATGGCATCTGTACCAATCAGTCCAATGGGCCCATGCTGTTCGGCCGATCCAATCGGCACCATGATAGTGGTCGATTTCTCGAGATAACGTTCGACCTCGGGCCAGCTACACAGTTGTAATTGCATATGCGCGCCACGCTCCATAACTTCGCTTCGCTGCACTCGAAAGTCAGCCTTGCACCGCTGCACGAAGATTACTGACCGTGGCGGTCGGGCTAATCGTCTCCGGATCAATCTCCAGTTCGAGTAACGCGGGCACCCCGGTAGCCTGAGCACGGCGAAACGCAGGCAAGAAGTCTTCCGTAGTCCGCACCTTTTCACTATGCACACCGTAAGCCGTTGCCAACAGGCAAAAATCAGGATTAACCAAATCCGTATTGCTAACCCGGCCAGGATAGTGGCGTTCCTGATGCATGCGAATCGTGCCGTACATTCCGTTGTTGACCACAATGATGATAACCGCAACAGCATACTGCACCGCTGTCGCAAGTTCCTGGCCCGTCATCAAGAAACAGCCGTCACCGGCAAAGGCCACTACCGTTCTTTCTGGGTAAGCCAACTTAGCCGCAATGGCTGCCGGTAGGCCATAACCCATTGAACCGGATGTGGGCGCCAACTGACTTGGTAACCCACGGAAACAATAATGTCGGTGAACCCAAGCACTATAGTTGCCAGCACCATTGGTGATAATCGCTTCGTCTGGCAACTCGTTGGTCAGCGCGTCAACGGTGGCACCGAGTTGCAGTGGTCCCGGATGCGCCACCGGTTGCCGCCAGGCCAGATACGATTCGCGCAACATCGCACGTAAGGCAGGCCAACGCGGGGCTTGCGGGGGCTCAAACCCCATCAAAGCCTGTGCAAAACGATTCGGCCCGGCATTAATAGCCAGGGTAGGCTGATACACACGGCCCAGTTCTTCGATCCCCGGATACACATGCACCAGCTGCTGCCGCGGACAAGGCGGCACCAGTAGAGAATAACCTCCTGTAGTCATCTCACCCAACCGTATTCCAATCGCCAACAAGAGATCCGCATTGCGGACCGCCTCAGCCAGTGCGGGATTAATTCCAATACCGACGTCACCCACATAATGGTCATGGGTGTTATTAAAACGGTCCTGGAATCGAAACGCAGCGGCAACTGGAATCCCCCAGCGCGAAGCAAATTTCTCAAATGCCTCTCGCGCCTCTTGCCGCCAGCCATGCCCACCAACAATCGCCAGCGGCCGCTCGGCGCTGTTCAGCAACTGTGCCAATTGTGACAAATGCTCATCCGCAGGGGCTGCTTCGGATCGGTGATACGGACCGGTGTCTGACACTTTAGTTTCCGCCACCAACATATCTTCGGGCAATACCACCACTACCGGCCCGGCTCGACCATTCACCGCCGTATGAAAAGCGCGGCTAACAATCTCCGGTATTCTGGCAGGATCCTCAATCTGCTCAACTGCCTTAGCCATGTCGGCAAACAAAACGCGGTACTCAACTTCCTGGAACGCTTCACGACCTGCCATGTCTCGACCGACCTGCCCTACGAAAAGAATCAAAGGAGTCGAATCCTGCGCAGCTATATGCACACCTGACATCGCGTTAGCGACACCGGGGCCACGCGTCACCATACAAATCCCGGGGCGGCCCGTCAGTTTGCCATGGGCCTCTGCCATCATCGACGCACCGCCTTCCTGACGGCAAACAATGGTGCGAATGTCGGTCACATCGTGCAATGCATCAAGCGCTGCCAGAAAACTCTCGCCCGGCACACAGAAAATATGATCCGTTCCGTGGCGGCGCAGTGCATCAACCAGAATGCGACCCCCTGTTCGTGTTTGCAGCATTGTGGATACCCAAGTATCAAGTCCGCCATAGAGTATCGGGTAGCGCTTCACGCGCTGGCAACTCTTTAGCAATCACTTTTGTGCCGATAAGCCGTTAGTCCTGCGCCCCACGCTGTGCTGCAGTAACGGGCCCATCCTTAGCGCCGAGAAACTTTTAGGCGAAGCGTTTTGATGCCCATGGCTGTGAGACGACGATTGGCAGCCTCCATCTGTGCCATATCGATAAAAGGCCCAATACGCACACGATAAAACTGTCCCTGTCCCTGAATCGTCACCTGCTGCTTGATCGGCCGATAACCCGCGAGGGTCAGTTGAGCTCGCAGGTGATCCGCTGCATCGGCTTCTCGAAAAGACCCTGCCTGCAGCATGTAGTGACTCTGGCTAGAGGGCTCCTTCTCTTGGGCAGGGGGTTTTTCAGGGGCGCCTTTAGCCGATGGTGTCACCTGCGTCTCAACACCTTGTTGCGCGGGCAGCAACTGCTCAATTTCTGGCAAGACCGTATAAAAGTCAAAGGTTGCCCGTTCTGGTGACGCTGCCTCTGCCTCATTTGCACTATCCTCGGAGTGAGTGGGTCGCTTATTAGTCGACGTGAACAAGGTCATGATCCCCGCACCCAATCGATCCGATTCACCACTCTCGATACCCTGATACGCCAGGCTTGCAACAAACCCCAGCCCCACGCCGATAGCCAGTACAACGATACCGCTGAATGATTGGGTCCCTTTGGACTTGGATACTCGAGCACCCTGGCTTTTCGAACGGCTTTGCAAAATGAACGCCTACATACTCGAAGGCGCAGAAACGCCCAGCATAGAAAGCCCGTTGTCGATGACCTGTCGAGTGGCATCGATCAGGGCCAGGCGGGCCAAGCGAAGACTGTCTTCTGCCGCAATAAAAGGGTGGGCGTTGTAATAGGTATGGAAGTCGTTAGCGAGTTCGCGCAAAAAATAAGCCACCTGATGGGGTTCTCTCGAACGCGCTGCAGACTCAATGACCTCAGGATAACGCGATAACGCACGGAGCAACTCCAGTTCCCGCTGCTCGTTCAGTAACTGATAATCAGCTCGTTCTAGATTGACCTGAATGCCTTTCACTTCCAATTGACGAAAAACACTGCAAATACGTGCATGGGCATACTGAACGTAATAAACCGGATTATCGGCTGACTGGGACGTTGCCAGTTCAAGATCGAAATCCATATGTTGCTCAGGTTTTCTAATCGCATAGAAAAAGCGGGCGGCATCGCTTCCCACTTCCTCTCGTAACTGTCGTAACGTTACAAACTCACCGCTACGTGTTGACATCGACACCTTTTCCTCACCGCGATAGAGCACAGCAAATTGCACCAGTAGGATATGTAAAGCGCTCGGATCACACCCAAGTGCCAATAACGAAGCCTTGACCCGACTGATATAGCCGTGGTGGTCTGCGCCCCAGATATTAATCAACTCATGGAACCCGCGCTCCAACTTATCAAAGTGATATGCAATATCGCTAGCAAAGTAGGTCGATTTCCCATTCGCTCGAATCACCACCCTGTCCTTTTCATCACCAAAATCGGTTGAGCGAAACCACCAGGCGCCATCTTTTTCGTAAAGGTAACCATTGTCTTTCAGTTTTTGCACCGCCCGTTCCATCGCACCCGACGCCATCAGACTTGATTCCGAGAACCACTGATCGTAATCAACCGAAAACGCGGAGAGGTCACGACGAATATCCTCGACCAATGTGTTTGTGGCCAACTCATGAATTTTGTGGAAATCTTCCGGGCCGAGACAACGTTGCGCCCGCTCAATGAGCATATCCGTCGCGCCATCTTCATCCATCGGCAGATCCTGCATCAATGGGCTAACCACATGTTGGTAGCGTGCCCCTCCTTCGCGGTGGAGGATGGAAGCAATGTCGAAAACATAATCACCCTGATAAATTGAGCGCGGAAAATCGAACGACTCACCGCATAATTCCAGGTAACGCAGCCAAACACTCAGCGCCAGAATATCCATCTGCCGCCCCGCGTCATTAATGTAGTACTCGCTCTGGGTGTCATACCCCGCGGCTCGCAAAACCCGTGCCAAGGCGTCACCATAAGCGGCACCACGCCCGTGACCGACGTGTAGGGGTCCGGTGGGATTGGCCGAAACAAACTCGACTAAAACACGGTGACCCTTGCCGATGTGGCAACAACCATAGTTGCTCTGTGCCTCGCGCACATCATCAATGACCTGATAGTAAGCTGCCGGGGACAGATAAAAATTGATGAATCCTGGGCCTGCGATCTCGGTTCGCGTGATCCAAACGGCCGCGGGCAACCGCTCTAGGACAGCCTGTGCTAGATCTCGAGGCTTACTACCCAGTGATTTAGCCAGCACCAGAGCCACATTGCTCGCGAAATCACCGTGATCCTTTTGTTTCGTTCTTTCCAATGACCATAGCGGTATTTCGCCCGAATCGATTGAGCGCTCTTGTAGCAACACATCGACTGCGCTAGTGATAAGTGAGCGAATTTCAGATCGCATGGCTTGGGCTTGGCTATTCGGTCAAGTGGGCTGGAACAAGCCGAACCCTACAGGTGGAAAGTAATGCAACGACGCAGGGTCACGAATTGTAACCGTTTGCCATAATACGTGGACACATGATCACTAACGCCATGTAGTACCCTATTCACAAAATCGGATTAACCCAATCAGTAGACTATCAGTATTGTGGATCACCTCTCGAGCAGCACAGCGAATTTATTCTCCAGTGTCACTATCGATCGTGCACCCGAATATCGACTAAACAGTGAAGAACTGTCGGTGCTGGCCGACAGCACCAACGCCCGATTCCTTCCCGTGCTTGACTCACAGGTATTGGTGTCGAGCAGCACGACGGGGTACGCCGTCGCGGCACTGACTCGATCTATCTTTGACGCCGAATTCCACCCCGCTGGGCCGATGATTTATCTCGGTCGCTTCAATGGCGGACACCATTTCGCGATCGATATTCAGCCCGCCTCATCTCCGCACACCGCAGGTCACCTCTTTGGTGACCTGCGTCAGTTCGCACCCCTGTTGCCTGACGCCGATTGCGCGCTTCTCGGTTACACACGAGCCATGGTGCACTGGCAGCGAACACACCGTCACTGTGGCCGTTGCGGCACACTTAACGAAGCGCGAAACGGAGGTCACGTCATGCGGTGTACCGCCAAGGACTGTCTTCGCCAACAATTTCCTCGCACCGACCCGGCCATCATCGTGCTGGTTCAAAATGGAGCACGCGCCCTGTTCGGCCGCCAGGCGCAGTGGCCGAAGGCACGTTACTCCACCATTGCCGGCTTCGTGGAACCAGGAGAAAGTGCCGAGCAAGCGGTTGTACGAGAAGTCTTGGAAGAGACAGGAGTAGAAGTAGTTAACACTACTTACCACTCTTCGCAGCCATGGCCGTTCCCCGGCACCTTGATGCTTGGCTATCACGCCAAAGCGGGCGACAACGGAATCGTTCTTAATGACCATGAACTTGATGAGGCAAAGTGGCTGTCCCGTACAGAAATCGAAGACCAAATGCGCGACGGCACCTTCGTTCCACCGACGCCCACTTCTATTTCCTTTCGACTAATTGAGACTTGGTTTGACCAAAATACCACCACACCACTACGCGTGTTACGAAAAACCTACTCGGAACTAGAAACATAAGCGTTTGCGTCCGGACACAAGACCGTTACAATGCTAGCCAGTAGCGGTCGGGCATCCATTTTTCCGACCGTCTGCTTTGTGAAGTAATTAGACTGGAGGAGTTATGTCCGAGCGGCACAACGGGACCGTTAAGTGGTTCAACGAACGCAAAGGCTTCGGCTTCATTGCGCGTGAAGATGGGGCTGATGTATTCGTGCACTATCGTGAAATTCGTGGAGATGGTTTTAAAACCCTGGCCGAAGGCCAACGCGTGGAATTTAGTCTGGTAACGCGGGACAAAGGTCCCGCCGCCGAAGACGTCGTACCTGCGGACTGACTGACAACCCGGCCACCCGTTGTTACGAACGGGTTGGCTCACCTGTCGTTATCCGTCGTAGTCCGCTGAGGCTTTTCCACAGCGGAAGGTTCACTGTGGCTACTGTATAACTAGCCGATTCATTAAATCTCTAAAGGCAACGACTCATGCTATCGCGTGAAGGGCTGCGGTCGCCTTTTCAATAGTCTGGTCGATTTCCGAATCACCATGGGCTATTGACATAAAAGCAGTCTCAAATGCAGAAGGTGCAAGATAGACCCCTGCCTCGAGCATCGCATGGAAAAATACCTGGAACCGATCCGGATCGCTTGCCATCACCTCGCTGAAACACGTTACGCTTCTGCTGGCAGTAAAGAAAAAGCCAAACATGCTACCGGCCTGGTTCACCACCATCGGCACACCCGTAACCTCACCGGCGCGTCGTAATCCATCAACGAGACGGCTGGTCTTTTGCTCAAGTTGTTGGAAAAAGGTTGGGGCCAACACCTTATGCAAAGTGGCAAGACCTGCCGCCATCGCCAACGGATTGCCTGAAAGTGTCCCTGCCTGATAAACCGAGCCCGCTGGGGCGAGATGCTGCATGATTTCCGCACGACCACCGAATGCTCCAACTGGTAGCCCGCCTCCGATGACTTTGCCGAGCGTCGTCAGATCAGGGACGATCCCGTAAAGTGCCTGCGCACCGCCGGGGGCGACGCGAAATCCGGTCATGACCTCGTCGAAAATTAACACTGCACCGTGCTTGCTGCACTGATCACGCAACGCCTGGTGAAATACTGCCGAACCCGGTACACAGTTCATGTTGCCTGCGACAGGCTCCACGATTACCGCGGCAATCTCGGGGCCCATCCGACTGAATATATCCTCAATCTGCTGTGCATTATTAAACTCCAACGTCAGTGTGTGCTGTGCCATCGCCGCCGGTACCCCAGGAGAGGTTGGCACACCCAGTGTTAACGCGCCGGAACCGGCTTTGACCAGCAACCCATCAGCGTGTCCGTGGTAACAACCTTCGAACTTGATCACCTTGTCTCGGCCCGTAAAACCTCGCGCCAACCGGACGGCACTCATGGCCGCCTCAGTGCCGGAATTAACCATTCTCACCTGTTCGATCGAGGGAATGGCCCCGCAGATCAGTTCGGCCATTGCCGTCTCAGCCTCCGTTGGCGCACCAAAACTCAGACCGTTCTCGGCGGCAGTCTGTACCGCCAACACCACATCCGGGTCAGCATGGCCAAGGATCATCGGCCCCCATGAACCCACATAATCTATGTATGATTTCCCCTCGCTGTCATATAGATAAGGCCCCTTTCCGCGTGTCATGAAAACGGGAGAACCTCCTACCGCTTTGAAAGCGCGCACCGGCGAATTTACCCCACCGGGGATTACCTGCTGAGCGCGCTCAAATAGTTTGCCACATGCTTGGGTCATCGCCTTAATATCCAAAATGAGTGAATGGGCACCGTCGCGGGTAGTGTCAACCAACTCTTTGTTGTATCCAACCCCCCACTAAACTGCGTTAGAATCGCGGTGGTTTTTTTTGCGCTTATGGAATACAAAACTTGGATGTGTGTTATCTGCGGCTTTGTCTACGACGAAGAGCTCGGATTACCGGAAGAAGGGCTAGCCCCCGGAACACGTTGGGCCGATATCCCTGAAAACTGGCAATGCCCCGATTGTGATGCGACGAAGATCGATTTCGAAATGATTGAGATCTAGGCATTTCAACACTTCGCAAACTTGTGTTGGTGCAACCTCAACTCCTCCTTCGATAACAGGAAGATCACCGGTTCGCCGTTGCCCGACACTAGCCAGGTGAACGGCACTGTTGGCCACGCCAGTTCTACCTGCGAGGCCGCGGCACCGACTTCTACAAGCAACGAACCGCCCCCCATGAGCCGCGGCTCAACGTCGGCCAATAAGCGACGCACAACCGTCAGACCGTCCTCACCACCAGCAAAAGCAATTGCCGGTTCGTGCCGGTATTCAGTGGGCAGCGTGGTCATTGTTTCAGCATCGACATACGGTGGATTACATACGATCAGGTCATAACAACGATCACTAATCGGTTCCAATAGGTCACCTTCGAATAAATGGACTCGATCGGTAACACCATGTCGTTCAACATTCTGGTTTGCGACTACCAGCGCTTGTGCCGAAAGATCGGTTGCATCAACCCTGGCCTCCGGAAATTCAAGCGCCAGCGCAATGGCGATACACCCACTGCCAGTACAAAGATCCAACACCTCCGTCACCGACGCTGGGTCCAACCAAGGCCGCAGTTGCTCAACAATCCATTCACCGAGATGCGATCGGGGCACGATCACCCGAGAGTCAACGTCAAAACGGTATCCGGCAAACCAGGCGTGTCCAACGAGATAGGCGAGCGGTTGTCGACTGGTGATGCGCTCATTAGCGAGTTTCGTCACAGCGCAGCCCTGCGCAGTTGACAGGGCTTGTTGCCAATCAACCACTTTTTCACTGATAGGGATCTCAGCGGCACACATCACTAGCCAGAGCGCTTCGTCCCACGCGTTGTCAGTGCCGTGACCGAACCATAGATTGGCCTCGGTCAGTCGCCTGGCAACCTCTGCAACACAGTGCCTCAGGGTCGCTTTGCGGGAGTTGTCAGGCATCTCTCATCAGTGCATCACGCACCGCTGCGAGTACCTGACTGGCCTCGAGTTCATGACCAAGCACTTTTTCCAGGTGGCCATCACGCCCAATCAAATAGGTTTTAGTCGAATGATCCATCAGATACCCCGCCTGCGATTCACCAGTCTCGGCTTTCTGATAAAGCACCAGGTACTGCTTAGCGATCCGATAAATGTCATCAGGCGTGCCGGTCAAACCAATAATCGACGGATGGAAAAAGCGGGCGTAATCTGCAATCCGTTGGGGCGTATCCCGTTCAGGATCAATGCTGATAAAAAGACTCTGCACCCCTGCTTTTTCAGCCGGTGTTAACGCATTTAACACTTGACCCATCCGTGCAAGATCTGTCGGACAAACATCCGGACAGTGGGTGTACCCAAAGAAAATCAGCACTGCCTTACCTTCAAAATCAGACAACGCCACTGGGCCTGAGATGGCAGACAAAGTGAAATCACCCCCCATTCCAGGATAGGGTTGTGGAGATTTGGTTGGCACTAACCAAACGCTGGCGAAGATGCCGACCAACAGTGCTGTGACAGCGAACAACGCAGGCGTCGACCAAGTCGGGTATTTCATCAACTGATGTGTCGGTTGTGAACTTTTTTGTGGGCCAGAACCTTATTCCACATAGCATCAATCATGTTTGTGTTTGTGTTTGTGTTTCTTCTTATCGTGGCCCGATGTCATGGACATGCCCACGATCATTTTCACCGGAACGCGCATGGTCTGCTTTTGCCCGTTGTCGAATTGAAACTCCAACGAGACGTACTCCCCTGGTTGCAACTGTTTCACCAAGCCCATCAGCATAATGTGCAACCCACCTGGCTGCAGGACTGTTTCCCCCTCAGCGGGTATATCGATGTACTCAACCCGCCGCATCTTCATCATACCTTCGTCCATAACGTGACTGTGAGGCTCAGCAACCTCGGCAACATCCGACTTTACCGACACCAGTCGAACGTCACTCTTTGCATTGTTGCGTAAAACAAAATAAGCCGCCGCGTTGCGTTGCCCCGGCGCCGTTGCTCGCACATAGGCATCGTGCACCATTACTGCGATGGAGTGTTTCTTATGCTTGCGCCCTTGCACATGCCTGCCCAATAGGCTGACGTGTCCTTCGCTAAACATCATATTCTTGACTACACGATCCCGCTCCGGCTTAGAAAAATCCAGCGTGATCGCCCATTCTCCATACTTCTTCAGTGCAATCCTAAAACCGTAGCGACCCTGTCCGTATTCCTGCACCACCACTGGCTCCGCTCGGTGCGCTCCGGCCATCGACGGCATCTCCGCCCTGACTCGAAACTCCGCATGCAATACCGCCGCTCCACTCTCCTTGTCGCTTAATTCCACCACACAATCGTAATCCTGCTTCTCGCCTGCCGCTGCACATTCCATGACGACCACCTTCTGTCCCGCCGCAGCTATCGGCGTAACAGGCATCAAGAAAACTGCTAACAACAAAACAGAAACCTTTCTAACAATGGCCATTTGTTTTCCTCTTAAGACATTCGAAACAACGCCACCGCTATTGAGCTAAACGGCCAGCCGCGGCAAACCAATGGCATAGCGGTTGCCCAGTATCGGCACAGCGCTCCAACATAAACGGGTGGCTAATTGTCGTTCGCAGGCGCTTACCTTTACCGGACACCCATCCTCGAACCACCACGTTGGCCTGATCGAGTCTACACGGGGAATAACGAAAATACTGTTGCCAACGGGCTCGTTGGACAAAAATCACAAAATTGTGCTGAAGATGAAATTCAAACCATTTCTTTCCCAATACGGTGCGCTGAACACGCCCCCGCACAAACCTGTAGCCCCTGTCCCCTGGCGTCATCGTCATCGCGTGCCGGGGACGATAGTTTGACACGCTCCAGATTCCTTTCCCCGCTATACGCGCTCGAGTCTCAGCCGCTGCGTATTCATCAAGATGGCGGTCATTCGGTGCAATCACTATCACACTGGCAAGACCTGCCTCGAGCAAAGCTAATTGGAGGCTCTCTCCATCCAACGTGTAAAGGTATGCCAAAGTCCGATCATGGGGGTCCACCGGGTCGGTCGCGTTTTCTACCAGGATCTGGCGATTGTGCACCCGCTGCTCCAAATACTGCTGTGCCACGGCAGCGAACGGTTGGCCCGATTTGATCTCTGGTGTGTTAATGCCCGCGAGGCGAATCGTTTCGCCAGAATCAAGCGTTACGGTGTCTCCATCGATGACCACTTCGACCATAGCGCGACGCACTGATGCAGTGTCCGATGCAACAACTGGCCAAACTAGAAAAAACCACAGCCCAGTCATCGACCGCACAGCCCAAGGCTTTAACAAAACGAGGACGGCTTGCGGCTGTAGGAATCAGCCTGCAACATCCATACGGGCAGGCCTCAGGCCTTAATACCGTATTTAGCCTTGAACTTGCCCACCCGACCGGCCGTATCAATTATCTTCTGCTGGCCCGTATAGAATGGGTGGCAGGCGGAGCAAATTTCTACACTGAGATCACCACTCAGGGTAGACCGTGTATCAAAGGAGTTGCCACAAGCACAGGTGACCTTGATTGTTTCGTAAGCCGGGTGTATCTCAGATTTCATGTGACGTTCTCCGAAACGCTACTGGCCTCCCTATGGCCTTTGCTGGGGACGCGCGATGTTATGTGATTAAGACACCGCAGGCAAGGCCGATCAACGGTTCATGGCCTTAAAAAACTCCGCATTTGACTTAGTGGCACGCAATTTATCGAGCAGGAATTCAACTGCGTCGATGTCATCCATTGGGTGTAGAAGCTTGCGCAACAACCAAATTTTCTGTAGCTCGGTCGGATCAGTCAACAACTCCTCGCGGCGTGTTCCAGAGCGACTGATAATGATCGACGGGTAGACGCGTTTTTCTGCAATGCGGCGGTCAAGATGAATCTCCATATTACCCGTGCCCTTAAACTCCTCGTAGATAACGTCATCCATCTTTGACCCGGTATCAATGAGTGCAGTGGCCAGAATCGTCAGGCTGCCACCGCCTTCAATATTTCGCGCGGCACCAAAAAATCGTTTTGGCTTCTGCAGGGCATTAGCATCAACGCCGCCAGTCAATACCTTGCCCGAAGCCGGCTGCACGGTGTTGTAGGCGCGTGCCAGCCGCGTAATAGAGTCAAGCAAAATAACGACGTTCTGTTTGTGTTCGACCAATCGCTTTGCTTTTTCTATCACCATTTCCGCAACCTGGACGTGGCGCGATGCGGGTTCATCAAAAGTCGACGATATAACCTCTCCGCGCACCGTGCGCTGCATTTCGGTAACCTCTTCTGGTCGCTCATCAATGAGCAAGACCATCAATGTGCATTCTGGAACAGAGGCAGTAATCGAGTGCGCAATCTGCTGCAACATGACTGTCTTACCCGTTTTAGGCGCGGACACCAAAAGGCCACGTTGCCCCATGCCAATAGGTGAAATCAAATCAACCACTCGCGCCGTTAAATCTTCGGAAGATCCATTTCCCTGTTCGAGACGCATTCTTTCGTCGGGATGCAAAGGAACAAGATTTTCAAAAAGCACCTTGCTTTTCGCTTCCTCCGGTCGCTGCAAATTAATGGTTTGAAGTTTCAACAACGCAAAATAGCGTTCCGAGTCCTTCGGGGGACGGATAAGACCTGTTACCGTATCACCCGTGCGCAACCCAAAGCGTCGGATCTGGCTTGGCGACACATAAATATCGTCCGGGCCGGCCAGATAAGAACTAACGGAAGATCGCAAGAAGCCAAAACCATCCTGCAATATTTCGACCACGCCCTCACCAGTGATTTTCTCCCCTCGCTTGGCGTGCGATTTAAGAATCGCGAATATCTGGTCTTGGCGACGTAGCCGCGTGACATTATCGAGTTTGAGGGAGCGTGCCACGTCGGCGAGCTCAGTAGGGGATTTCTCTTTCAGTTCTGTAAGGCTGAGTGACATAAGATGACTCACGATAGGCAATGTGACAGGCCTGGATTTCCCGGGTCTGACCAGCAATCGACGCATTGTCGATGCCGGGTGCTGTTGGATAGGAAACTTAAAGTTGGAAGGTGGGGTTTAGCGATTCGGCATATTGCCGTGTTTGTTCACAATATCATCGTTGTGGCATTTTAGTCTACGCCACTTCAGCGCTTTACAGTCACTGGTCATATTCTGCTGGTCAGCGCTTTAATCTGTTGATCATAGATGAAGTTAAAGGTTTTCGTCTAGAAAAGCCGTCAATTGCGCTTTTGAAACAGCACCCACTTTGGTCGCCTCTACTTGTCCACTCTTGAACAACATCAATGTAGGGATGCTGCGGATGCCATATTTTGGAGGTGTTCCAGGATTATCATCGATATTCAGCTTGGCCACCTTGACTCGACCCTGATATTCGCTGGCAACCTCTTCCAGCGTCGGTGCAATCATCTTGCAGGGGCCGCACCATTCGGCCCAATAGTCTATCAGCACGGGCGTATCTGAATTCAGTACATCCTCGTCGAACGAGTCATCATTGACGTTCAGAATATTTTCCACCATACAGTGTGCATCCTTAAAATCAGTTAGTTACTTAGGTCGAGAGCCTAGCGTATCAGGAGTCCCCGGTACCAGCGTGTTATAATCCGGCCGAATAACAGGGCATTTAACCCGTCCTCTACGCTTCCTCTCCGACAGGAATTGTTTTGTACCAGAAACATTCAACTCGAAGCAAGTTGTTTTAATGCGTGATCAATGAGCGCTTGGCGGGACAGATTGCGATAAACCACATAAATAGCCCAGCCTAGCCTCACAGTATAACTAAACGTTTTGCGCCGTTTCCCCTTTATCTTCTAACTCAAAATACCGCATCGGGGCCGCGCTCAAGCACCGTCACCGACATCGGAGAACTAACCATTTGACCACGTACAGACCTATTTAATGGACAACGCTTCTTATCTCACAGATCAACCATTTACCGATCTTGATCTGGCGCCAGAACTGATCCGCGGGCTCGAGACGGCAGGCTTTTCCCATTGCACACAGATTCAACAACAGGCGCTGCCTCTTGCGCTGGCCGGCAAAGATGTGGCTGGACAGGCCCAAACAGGCACTGGAAAAAGTGCTGCATTCCTACTCGCCATATTTAATCGGCTATTACGACAGTCACCACATATCGAACACGGAACAAAAAGTATCCGTGCCGTCGTGCTGGCACCAACACGGGAACTGGCGATACAGATTCATCGAGACGCCACCCAACTCTGCAAATACACAGCCCTGCGCATGGGCTTGGTTTACGGAGGTACCGGTTACCAGGATCAAACCGAAGCCCTGGGCCACGGCGTCGATATTCTGATTGGGACGCCCGGCCGCTTTATCGACTTCTACAAGCAAGGCCTGTTTGACCTAAAGGCAGTACAGGTCTTGGTCCTCGACGAAGCCGACCGCATGTTTGATCTGGGTTTTATCCGCGATATACGTTACGTACTGCGGCGCATGCCGCCGCCGGATGAACGACTCAATATGCTTTTCTCCGCCACGATGTCTCGTCGCGTTGAAGAACTAGCGTACGAACATATGAACGACCCCATTTCAATCAAGATCGAGTCAGACACACCAGTAGCTGATCAATTAATTGAAGAGGTGTATTACCCTGCAAACGAGGAAAAACTAGGGCTTCTAGTGGGTTTACTTAAAAAACTTGCCGGGGAGCGCGTTCTGATCTTCTGCAATATGCGGGGCACTACGGAGAAAATCGGTCGCTTACTGGATCGGCAAAAATACTCGGTAGGCGTGCTATCGGGTGATGTACCGCAGAAAAAGAGAGAGCGCCTGCTGGCGGAATTTACTTTAGGGCGCCTCCAAATGTTGGTTGCTACAGATGTCGCTGCGCGTGGCCTTCATATTCCGAGCGTCAGCCACGTTTTTAATTTTGATCTACCGCAGGATCCTGAAGATTATGTTCACCGCATCGGTCGCACCGCCCGTGCGGGGGCTAGCGGGCATGCGATCAGTTTCGCTTGTGAAGATCATGCCTTCTCGCTGATCGATATCGAAAGCTTCATCGGACATACGCTTAACAAGCAGGAAATCTTACCGCAGGATATAGCGCCTTTAAGAACATCGCACCGAGATAAGGTCGGAAAACCACGGCGAAAAATTGAACCCCCCATTCCAAATCGAACGCCTGATGCTTCCACACGAGGATCAGCCCAGCGCCAATCCGCCAATGTTGTCAAAACATCGGTGAGTGAAAACCCATCCGTTGGGGAGACATCACCTCTAGCTACAAATGAATCCCGAACCCTAGCAGAAGCGGCTCCATCAACTGCACCGTATGCCCTCACCAAGCCGAGTGGAAAACCCCCATTCCCTAGGCGCCGTGCCTCCGAGGTGCCTGCCGTCGGCTGATATCCCGCCTAACAAAGAGGTCGCTAGGGGTCTAAAGAAAAAATAAGGACCCGGTCCCCCCGGTGGTTTTCAAACCGCTTGATGTGCTCAAGACCGAGCGCGCTCACCACACCGACTTCGTCTTCGCCGTCCCTGAGACGGACCGCAACGAACACTGCGCCTTCCCAACGCTGTTTCTCTAAACCGCGCAATAATGACGTAAGATCCCGCTCGACATGGGTTCGATCCATGTAGCGTCCCGCGTAATAAAGAATCCTTTTGTCATTGGTCACCAGGGAACCTGCGCGACCCACCGTATACGGTTGTAACCACTGACCTGACTCACGTAAATGAAGTTTTGTCGCGGGATTGTGGATGCCGCTAATACTCTCGCCAGCAATCCACAACAAGACAATCACCGCCACCAACAATCGCAGACCCTTCAAATCGCGCCAACGAATGCGCTTCAGAACATGTTCCAAAACAAACGGCACTGCCAGCAAAGCCGTCACAGACAATGTCAACATGTACCGCGGCGCAAGAAACAACATGATCAAAACAAATACCAGCAAAATTGCCAGGTTGATCGAAAGCAGCGCTAACCAGACGCGGCGTTGGCCACCATTGCCAAAGCACAGGCCACTGGTGTAACCGTACACCGCTAACACTGCGAACGGTATGGTTAACTCCGATAAGATCGCGCTGGTCACAATAGTCGTGACCGTCAGACCAAACAAGACGTATGCATACCCCGCGGAATAACGTCCAAGGAATTCCTCACGTAAAAGATCGAGCTTGCTCGATAAGGTGCCTGCAACCTGCTCCCACACCGTTACCACCACGCCCTGGGGGTTACTGAGCACACTCCAAAAACCGATCTTTCCATCAGGTACCAAAAACCACCCTGACAAAATCACTCCAAGACCGATAAGCGGCGTCGCCGCTATGAGAAGCAGCGGCCAACGTCGCTGATCAAAATTTTGGCTGACCATGACAAATAACAACGGCGACAGAAACAGAAATACCACCCCTTCGATACGAAACAGGCTCGCTGCCACCAGCGCAACCAATACAGCAACCCGAGCTCTCCAACTGGAATCTTTTTGGCAAAGCAACAAGCAATACAGGGCGGCTAAATACCCGGCGAGATAACCGGGGTCACGAATAACAAACGAGCGGTACTCGTTAAAAGCCGGATGCGCGAGCGCCACGATGGCGGCCAACACCGTGAGACGCTTTGACTTGCCACCGAGCGCCCGGATGACAGCAATAAATAACAGGATGACACCGGAGAAACACACGGTGTTAATCACGTGCCCGGCCCCCTTAAGAGATAGCCCGGTTAAGGCAGAAACCATCCACATAAAAAAGGAATAAAACGGCCATTTGAAATCGGCAAACGCCAAAGACCACTGGCCATTGCCAAAGAACTCCGCGGTGCGCACATAGCCGACGCCATCGTTATTGATAATAGGGTCGCTGTAGATCGCCCAGATTGATAAACCAATACTCGCAATCACACACGACACCCCGGTGATCCAAAGAAATCGCCGGTCGGCAGGATCTGATAAGAGCCAGTTCACCATCTCGCGTGCTTTCCGTTTGATCCTAACAACACAGGGTTCACCAGAATGATCAACCAGGAAACCGGCTCTCGTCGCCCAGCATCTGTTCAAACGTTTCCCGTGGCCGGACAAGATGAAATTCATCACCATCCACCATCACTTCTGCTGCGCGCGGCCGAGCGTTGTAGTTTGAACTCAAAACAAAGCCATAAGCTCCGGCCGAGCCAATCGCAAGCACTTCGCCCTCAGCTGTCGCGAGTCGACGATCCTTGGCAAGAAAATCGCCAGACTCACAAACCGGACCAACGATGTCGTAGACCTTTGCATTCTTTCCGTCAGCACGATTCACCGGCAGGACATCGTGCCATGCCTGGTATAACGCGGGGCGAATCAGGTCATTCATTGCCGCATCGATCACCGCAAAATTGCGCCACGCATTCTCTTTCAGGTATTCGACCCGGGTCAGCAAAACACCAGCATTACCTACAATCGATCGTCCCGGTTCAATGCTAACGGGCAACCCACAGCCACGCCGATGAAGAATCTCAAGCAGTGCCACAATGTATTCGCGCGGCGAGGGCGGCGACTCGTCACCATAACGAATACCAAGACCCCCGCCCAGGTCCAGATGCGTTAACTCGATACCTTCGTTTTGCAGTTCGAAAATGAAATCAATGGTTCTTTCGAGCGCATTTAGAAACGGCGAGAGTTCAATCAATTGCGAGCCAATGTGGCACGCGACTCCGAGCACCTCAACATTGTCCATCGCACACGCTGCGCGATAAGTCTCAACAGCCGCCTCAACGGCAATACCAAACTTGTTGTCACGGAGACCCGTAGCGATATACGGGTGCGTTTTCGCGTCGACATCTGGGTTAATCCGAATCGCAATCGGCGCTTTTAAACCCGACTGTTCTGCAACATCATTAACGCGATAAAGCTCCGCATCGGATTCAAGGTTAAGACACTTGATCCCCACTTGCAGCGCCCGACGAATTTCCGCTTTGCTTTTACCCACTCCTGAAAAAATGATCTGACTCGGGGCGCCGCCAACACACAATACTCGCTCAAGTTCACCACCAGACACGATGTCAAAACCAGAGCCAAGACGCCCCAATAAATCGAGTATTGCCAGGGAACCATTGGCCTTGACCGCGTAACAGATCTGATGTGGATAATCGCCAAACGCCGCGTCAAAAGCCAACCAGTGCTGCTCTAATGCGGCACGGGAATACACATAACAAGGTGTTCCAACTGCGGCTGCGATATCGGTGAGGCGCACTCCTTCGATCCACAGCGCATCTCCTTCGTAGTGACAAGGTTCCACTGACAGATTACCTAATCAACAGTCGCTCGGTCCTGATCAACGACTGACTCAGGATGATACAGCGGTCCTTTTTGCCCACACGCCGATAACAACACTACAACAGCGAGAGCCAAAACAACATTTATGAAGTATCGACCAGCGACTCGCCATTCCCCTGTTAGCCCCGCCCAACCTGAATCCGACGCATAAGAGTTAATATTCATCGACCCGCCAAGCGCTGTCGACACCGGTCGATCGCCTCACGCACCTGCTGAGGCGCAGTGCCGCCCACCTGATCTCTGGCCGCTATTGATCCTTCCAAACTGAGCACATCGTAGACATCGCTCTGTATGTGTGAAGAAAACCCCCGCAGCACGTCGAGCGAAAGTTCGTCAAGATCCACGCCCTGATCCTGTGCGCTCCGAATAACCTTGCCCACAATTGCGTGCGCATCGCGAAAAGGAATACCTTTGCGAACCAAGTAGTCAGCCAAATCCGTTGCCGTCGCATAACCGCGTAACGCCGCCGCTCGCATGACTTCACGATCGAATCTCATGTTGGACAACATGGCGGTCATTACCTGCAAGCACGCCAGCACTGTGTCAACCGTGTCGAATAACGGTTCCTTATCTTCCTGATTATCGCGGTTGTAGGACAACGGTTGGCCCTTCATCAGGACCATTAAGCTAGTCACATTACCTAACAACCGGCCGCTTTTACCACGAACGAGTTCCGCAACGTCGGGGTTTTTCTTCTGCGGCATAATGCTTGATCCGGTACAGAAGCCATCACCTAAATCAACGAAACGGCAGTTCTCGGACGACCACAACACCAAGTCCTCTGCCATGCGAGACAGGTGTATGCCAAGCAATGCTGCCGCGCCACAAAACTCGATCACGAAATCGCGGTCTGATACTGCGTCAAGGGAATTCTCCGAGACATCTTGAAACCCAAGCTCTGCTGCCGTCATTTCCCGATCGATCGGGAAACTGGTTCCAGCCAATGCGCCTGACCCCAACGGGGATATATTGACCCTGCGTCGGCAATCTCGGCATCGTTGCCAGTCTCGCTCCAGCATTTCGACCCATGCCAGCAGGTGATGCCCGGCAGTCACTGGTTGTGCGCTTTGAAGATGGGTGAGCCCCGGCATAATCGTGTCAGCCTCACGATCCGCGACGTCCACTAAGGCGGATTGCAGTGCAGAAACAGCCTGCAAGGTCTGGTCAATCGCTGATCGGACAAATAACCGCAAATCAGTCGCAACTTGATCATTGCGTGAACGACCGGTGTGCACCTTCTTCCCGGCGTCTCCGATAAGCTCGATCAAGCGGGCCTCAATGTTCATGTGCACATCTTCATGTTCCACTCGCCAAGGAAAGCGATGTTCACGAATTTCCTCAATAATCTGCCGCAAACCCGTAAGGATCTCTTCACTATCGCCAGGCGTTATGATGCTGCACGCCTGCAACATACGCACGTGCGCCATCGTGCCAGCCAGATCATATTTAGCTAGGCGACGGTCAAAATGCTGCGATGCAGTGAACGCTTCGGTCAGGTTACTGGTTTCACCATCAAATCGACCGGACCAGAGTTTGCTCTTGTCCATCATAGCCTCAGGATGCTACGTCGGTTGCTGAATGTCTACAGACAAACTCGTAGGCACACATCGCTCTTTAAAGACATTCCCCGCGAGAAACAAGCGCGTATACGCCCGATGTTCAAACACTGCCTACTTCAAGGCAGAGACGTACAACGACACTTCCCGCATCTGTTGGGGAGTCAACAAGAACGCTATTGAGTTCATCATCGAATGCTCGCGTGTCTTAGTCTTGAACGCGCGCAACTGTTGTTCCAGATATTCCGGATGCTGACCGGCCAAACGCGGGTATTTCGGTGGAATACCCCGCCCAGCGGGCCCGTGACAACCCATGCATGGCGCCACACCCAATGCCTTGAAACCACCGCGGTAAAGTCTACCGCCGCTCTCCGCCGCCGTGACATCAGATTCAGAAATACTGCCAAGGATTGATGGCTGTGCCGAAAAATAGGCGTCCAAATCTTGCATGTCAGTCTGCGATAACGGTGCTGCCATACCAGCCATCACTGGGTTAGCACGGCTACCTGACTTAAATAGGGCCAATTGTGCCGCAATATAACCGGGCACCTGCCCTGCAAGTGACGGGAACTGGCTGTTCACACTATTGCCACCCGCACCGTGACAAGCAGCACACAACTGGGCCTTAACCTTCCCAGCCATGGCATCACCCGCTACCACCGAATGAATTGGTGTGGCAACACAGATTAGAAGCGCGATAATGATCAATATTGGCCGTTTCATTACACTAGTCCCCAAAAGTTCTCGGCTCCAGAAAAACCTTGCCACATTGGTGTGACGATCACAACTGATGGGGCAGGCCCCAATCCATCTCCGACTGGCGCGCGATTATAACCTCCATGAAGACTATCAACAGCGCGACCCTAAACCAGGCTCAATTTGTCTGTAGCGCGCACACCCACCACGAGTGGCCTATAGACTCGGGTAGCGAAATTGCCGTTGCCGGACGTTCAAATGTTGGCAAATCCAGCGCTATCAACGCCATTACGGGTCGTACAGGCCTCGCCCGGACCAGCAAAACACCCGGCCGTACCCGCCAAATTGTCTTTTTTGACCTAACTCCCGATCACCGGCTGGTTGATCTACCTGGATACGGCTTTGCCAGGACCTCACACGAATTGCGGCAACACTGGCAGAAAACGATCAATCGTTATTTCAGTACTCGACAGGCTTTAAGAGGACTCATCCTACCTATCGACATCCGCCGCGGCCTAATGGCAATGGATCAAGAAATGCTCAATTGGTGCCGCCATCACACATTACCGGTCCACTTGCTTCTAACTAAACGAGACAAACTGTCCAGAAGTGCTGCCCAAAAAACAATGCGCACGGTGCAGAAACAACTGGTTGAGTTCCCGCTGTTCAGCGCGCAACTTTTCTCAGCCACTAAAAAGGAGGGTGTCGAAGAGGCGCGGGCCAAAATCGTGCAACTACTGATGAGCGAACCCCGACCAGTCAACAACTGACCATCGACAACCGCCGCTTAGGCGTGCGCCATCGCCCAATTCTTACCGGCACTCACCTCAACCTTGAGCGGCACAGCCAGTTCAGCGACTGATGTCATGAGTGAATTCAGCATAGCCCGCGTCTGGTCGACGTCATCCTCGCTGACTTCCAATACCAGCTCATCGTGGACCTGCATGATCATCCGCATCTGCAAATTTTGCTCTGTAATCGACTTATCCACGGCCAACATAGCCAGCTTGATGAGATCAGCGGCAGTCCCCTGCATGGGGGCGTTGATCGCAGCCCGCTCTGCGGCCTGTCGACGGGCATGGTTACTCGACCCCATATCGTTCAGGTACAGCCGGCGGCCAAATACAGTCTCAACAAAGCGTTGTTCCCGTGCCTGCACTCGGGTGTTTTCCATGAATGCCTGAACGCCCGGGTAACGGGAGAAATAGCGGTCGATGTAATCTTGGGCTTCTATACGACCGATTCCCAGTTGCTTACCCAGCCCAAACGCTGACATACCGTAAATCAGGCCAAAATTAATTGCTTTTGCGCTGCGTCGCTGATCATCCGTTACTTTCGATGGTTTAATTGAAAACACCTCTGCCGCAGTCGCGCGATGAATATCTGCATCGTTTGCGAATGCTGACAACAGTCCCTCATCCGCTGAGAGGTGGGCCATGATGCGCAACTCAATCTGTGAATAATCGGCCGCCACGAGGACATGCCCTGGGTCGGGAATAAAGGCTTGACGGATTCGCCGGCCTTCTTCTGTTCGCACCGGGATATTCTGAAGGTTAGGATTGCTCGATGACAGGCGTCCGGTTGCGACCGCAGCCTGGTGATAAGAAGTATGAACACGGCCGGTCAGCGGGCTAACGAGTTCCGGCAACTTGTCCGTGTACGTCGATTTCAACTTGCTGAGGCTGCGGTATTCAAGAATCAACCGCGGCAACTTGTGATCTTCAGCCAGTTCCTGAAGAACATGTTCAGCTGTGGAGGGCTGCCCTTTCGGGGTTTTGCTGATGATAGGCAAGTCTAATTTTTCGAACAACACCTCTTGAATCTGGCGTGGCGAGGCAATGTTAAAGGCGACACCCGCCGCCGCGTGCGCTTTCTTCTCTATCTGTGCAATTCGTTCGCCCAGTTCGATGCTGTGGTTAGATAGCATGTCACAGTCCACTCGCACACCGTTCCGCTCCACTCGCGACAAAACTGACACGAGTGGAATCTCGATTGTTTCCAACACCGAACACAATGCAGGCTCCAACTGGAGCTGGGGATAAATCTTTTCATGCAGTCGCATCGCTATGTCAGCATCTTCCGCCGCGTAATGACCTGCCCGCTCCACATCGACTTGACTAAACGACACTTGCGACTTACCACTGCCAGCAACTTCCTCATACTTAACGACTTGGTAACCGAGATACTTGAGCGCTAAGGTATTCATATCGTGCCGTGATCCTGTGCTATTAAGAACATAAGACTCCAGCATGGTATCGAAGCGAATCCCCTTAAGATCGATGCCGTAGTTCTGCAACACGGATCGATCGTACTTTAGGTTTTGGCCAATCTTGCCAATCTTGGAGTCCTCCAGAAGAGGTCGAAGACAGGTCAACGCATCCTTGAGAGAGACCTGCAAAGGAGCCCCCACATAATCATGTGCCAGCGGCAGATAAGCACCTTCACCGGCATGATCAGTAAACGAAATGCCCACCAGTTCAGCGCATAAGGTATCTAAGGATGTGGTCTCGGTATCAAGAGAAAATACACCCGCCTTCGACAACCGCTTGATCCATTGCCTGAGGGATTTCTCATCCAGGATTATTGTGTAGTTAACCTCTGGTGACTGCGTATCGGCGGTATTCGTGCCGCCAAGTTCAGATAACCAGGTTTTAAATTCGAGTCGCGAAAACAGCGCCCGCAGGCGGTCCTCGTCTGGGGTGGACTGGATCAGATCCTTCGGCGTCACATCCAGTTCAACATCGGTTTTGATCGTCACCAACTGGCGAGACACAGGGAGTTGCTCCAGGAACTGGCGCAGGTTGTCGCCCACCTTGCCCTTAATGTCTTCAGCGTGAGCGACAAGATTATCGAGCGTTCGATAGGTTTCCAACCACCGCGTTGCGGTCTTTGGGCCCACTTTTGGCACTCCGGGCACGTTGTCCACTGCGTCGCCCACTAGCGTGAGGTAATCAACAATCTGTTCTGGCGCAACACCAAAACGCGATTTAATACCGGCCGTGTCGTAAGTTTCTCCTTTCATGCTGTCAATCAGACGGACCCGCTTACCAACCAACTGCGCAAGATCCTTGTCACCACTCATGATGTCCGTGTCAATCGACATCGCGCTCGCCGTAGTAGACAACGTGCCAATCACATCGTCTGCCTCAACAGCCGCCACCGACAACAACGGAATACCCATCGCTTGGATCACATCGTGGGTGGGTGCTATTTGCGCGCGCAGATCATCCGGCATTGGAGGTCGGTTCGACTTGTAGTCAGGGTAAATATCATCACGGAAGGTTTTACCAGGCGCATCGAAAACAACCACCAGATAATCTGACGGATGCTCCTTCAACTGCCGACGCAACATGTTGATAACACCGTAGATAGCCCCCGTGGTTTCACCACTCGAGGTCGTCAGATCCGGCATGGCATGATAGGCCCGATAAAGATAGGACGACCCATCGACCAACACCAGTTTTTTTGTCACTACGGCATCTCCAAAACAACTTTTGTTATCCGCCGGGCCACGTTGCAAAGTTTAAAAAATCAATAAACGAACGTCTTTAAATCGAGCAACCCGTAAAAGCAAAAACATTGGGCGCGCTCGGCACTGCCTACATCACCACCTCACGTTAGTCGGCATAGCGACGAGCAATATTGATCCCTTTCAGCAAATTCAATGCCGCACGCACCTCGTAGTCACTATCTTGGCGCCGCGTGCGGCTCGCCCTGGCGTTTCCCACTGACTCTTCTACAGTAGTCTCCTGGCCGAGGTGCCCAACTAAATTTGCTTCCCGCAGCGCACCGCTAGGCTCCCCCGGGTCGGCAAAGGTCAGATCCCCCGTGAGAACATCTGGAATAATTCCTCGGGCCTGTATCGAACGATCGTTAGGTGTGTAGTAACGAGCCGTGGTCAGTTTAAGAGCTGCACCGTTGTGCATGGGCAATATCGTTTGGACAGAACCTTTACCGAATGTCTTAGTACCAAGAATTACCGCCCGGTCGTGATCCTGAAGCGCGCCGGCCACAATCTCAGCGGCGGAAGCAGAACCTCCGTTCACCAGCACTACCATCGCGGCACCGCCGAGGTAGTCCTTTGGCGTCGCGTTAAAAGTGATTCGCGAATCTTCTGTGCGTCCGCGCGTCGACACGATCACCCCCTGGCGAAGAAAAACATCGCTGACATCAACGGCGCCGTCCAGGACACCCCCTGGATTATTACGCAGATCGAGGACCAGACCATCTAGTGTTCCACCCGCTTCTTTTTTCACGCGGGTCAACTCACGACGCAGTGACGCCGCAGTTCCCGATTGAAACTGAGCGACACGTGCATAAGCATAATGCGCTTCAAGCAATTGTGCCCACACGCTATCGATGTGGATAACCGCCCGCTCAATCGTGATCCGGATCGGATTCGGCGCCCCTTTTCGAGCAATGGTCAAATCAATCGTGCTGCCCGGCTTCCCGCGCATCCGATTCACTGCTTCATCCAGCGCCATGCCCTTAACCGGCGCCTCATCGAGCCGAATAATCAGATCGCCAGGGAGAATGCCGGCCCGGTCAGCCGGTGTGCCATCGATCGGTGTCACTACCCTGATGAGTCCGTTGTCATCCAGGGTTACCTCAATGCCCAAACCACCAAATTCTCCCCGTGTATCGATATTCACTTCACGATATGCCTCAGGCTCGAGGTAAGTTGAGTGTGGATCAAGGCCGTTAAGCATCCCCCGTACCGCATTTTTGAGCAACTCACCATCATCGACTCGCTCAACATAATCACTCTTAATCTTGCCGAAAATCTCAGAAAAGACTTTGAGATCCTCCATCGGCAATGGCTCGGTCGTATCAGCATGTGCAGCGACACTGATCCCGATACACAACACAGAAAGCACCCCGAACGATAACGCACGGTGCAATTCAACCTTGCAACCCTTCATTTCTTAACCTAGTGCAGTAATGGTGGCGACAAACGCGAACAAGTATAGCGTCTGCGTTTGAGGGCGCCCGTTCCAACCGCGCAATAGCCGCCCTTAACTGCCCCGGCAGGAAGTCGAGTCACGCAGGAGAAACTGGTCAAGCGGACACCCAAAAGATCACGTGATCCGCCTTGGAAGCACTTTGTTTAACCTTATTTAATATCGCGATTTCATATATTAGTCTTTGTTAACAATGGGTTATATCATTTCCTTCCAAGATATATTATAATTCGAACATTAATGTATAATATTTAATTGATATTCTTTAGTTGTCCCATAGGTGCTCGGCATGGCAGATATCCCCACCCCAACCGCTTTCCCCGTAAATGGGGATCCGTTCCAGAGTTTCTTAGCAGACGAAAAGAATTTATACGTCGCCTCAAGAGCCCTCAAGGCGATGGGACATCCGTTGCGACTCAAGATTCTGTGTATTCTTGCCGGCATTAAGGAAATCAGCGTTCAAGACCTCGTAGACTTGGTTGGCACCTCCCAAAGCAATATTTCTCAGCATTTATCGATTCTCAGGGATAAAGGCATCCTGGCCTCCCGTAAAGATGCCAACAAAGTTTACTACCGCATCGATGACCATAAAGTCGTCCAATTAATGGAAAGCACCCGATCCGCTTTCATCCCCGCCTGAATCAGAGCCTGTCTTCGGCTAAGTAAGTACCCTCCTCCTGTAGAATGGAAGACCATTCGCCACTCCAACTTTTTCGATGATTAATCAATTTGTCGCCAGTAACTGGTACCTTTTTGCCACCCTTATCGCCATCCTCGGGTTACTTGCCTACGATCCGATACGACGACGTTCCAGCGGAATACGCCGCGTTTCGGCGATCCAATTACCTCAATTAATAAACCATGACAATGCGGTCATCGTCGATGTCAGGGACAATACCGACTTTGAGAAAAGTCACATCGCCAAGGCCATTAATATCCCTGTCAATCAGCTCAAATTGAACCTCGCACGTCTCGAAAAGCATCGCAAGAAAGAAACCGCGATGGTCTTAGTCTGCCGATCTGGCCAACAGGCAACACGCGGTGCTCAGGTGCTGCGTAAAGAAAACTTTCCCAACCTCTACACCCTTGATGGTGGAATGAATGCTTGGGAAAAAGAACATCTTCCGGTGCAACGCTGACCGCTATACGAAGGATCTTATCCAATGGCCGAAAACAACACGCCAACTGCACCCACTTTCCAGTTCAATCAGGTTTACCTAAAAGACGCCTCTTTCGAATCACCATGCAGTCCCGAGGTGTTTGGTCCGAAAAACCCCAATCGCAATCCTGCTATTGACGTACAGTTGAAAATTCAGCATCAGCGTGTCGCCGATACCGATGACATATACGAGGTTGTTCTCGCAATTACCTGCACGGCCAAATCGGATGAAGACACGCTGTTCATTGCAGAAGTCCAGCAGGCTGGCATTTTTACATTAGCCGGTTACGAGGCCGCGCCACTGGAAAAAATTCTGGAAGCCGCTTGCCCGAACGTATTGTTTCCTTTTGCGCGCGAAGCGATTTCCCAGTTGGTCGCCAAGGGGGGGTTCCCCCAGTTACTGTTAGCCCCTGTGAATTTTGAAATGATGTATGAACAAAAAAAGTCTTCGCCCCAGCCGGACGCAGAAGGTGCGCCGAACAGCGCCTGAGCATTTGCTGCGCCGCTGGTCAGCAATCGTCTAGGCCCCTATAACAACGATGGCTTCGCAGCAACCCGTTGGCGTTCTGGGCGCTGGCTCCTGGGGAACAGCGCTCGCTATTCTTATCGCACGCAACGGCCATCGGGTTTGGCTATGGAGTCACAGCGCCCAACAGGCTTCGGAGATTGCTCAACAACGAGAGAACTCGCGCTATCTGCCCGGCATTACCCTCCCCGACACCATCGACGTCACAGCAGATCTAGCGTCATTGGTGCGCAACACTTTTGGCCTGGTCATCGCCGTTCCTAGCCACGCGTTTCACAACACACTGGTGTCTTTACGACAGCATGCGGAAGGGCCTTTGCGCGTGTGCTGGGGAACAAAGGGCTTTGAACCCAACAGCGGTCGTCTTCCCAGTGCGGTGTTCCATGAAGTGCTGAACACCCACGACACCGTGCCCGCCGTTATTTCTGGACCCAGTTTCGCGAATGAAGTCGCTCTGGGATTTCCCACTGCACTGACAGTAGGCTGCGAGGATGATGCGGCGACTCAACAATTTACCGACTGGTTTAGAAATGAACGCGTACGGGTTTACACCAGCACCGACCTCGTTGGCATTCAACTGGGCGGCGCCATCAAGAACGTGATGGCCATTGCTACCGGAATTTGCGATGGATTGAGTTTAGGTGCCAATGCGCGCGCAGCACTGATCACACGCGCATTGGCTGAAATGACGCGGTTTGGTATCGCACTTGGCGGCCAAGCCAAAACCTTCAGCGGATTAACCGGTGTGGGCGATCTGCTACTCACAGCAACAGATGATCAATCGCGGAATAGACGCCTGGGCATAGGGCTCGGCGGCGGCAGTTCCATCAACAAACTCATTAAAGAGATCGGTCAGGAAATAGAAGGCATTAATACTGCCCGCGTGCTATATGAAAAAAGCCGGGAACTTGGCATCCAGATGCCTATCAGCGAACAGGTATACCGTGTCATTTTCGATGATCTTGACCCGGCATCCGCTGTCACGACCCTTCTTGGCAGGGCCCCGCGCGAAGAAACAGATTAAGGATCAACGTGGGCGGGCCAATAGCGGCGTCATCACGTCTTCAAGCGCCTTTGGAGTAATGCCAAGGGCGGCAAAATCATCCCCGCCACACACACTGTCCATCTGCATGGAGCGATAATTATCCCGAGTAAATAATTTTCCAGGGAGACGTTCCATCACCAACGCCTGCAATCTTGATAACGAATCGGGCATTCCCAACACCAGGCGCCGGCGACCAGTGACGCGCGCAACAAACTGGACCAGCTCTTTAAACGTATAGATTTGCGGGCCACAAAGGTTCAATCGCTGGCCATTAAAATCCGCACCCCTTTCGAGTACTTGATAAAACGCTTCGACCACATCATCAACAAAGACCGGTGCAAATCGCGTTTGCGGACACACCACAGGAAACACCGGCATCCAGTCGAGTAACCGATCAAAAACACCGAAAAAATTATCCCCTGGTCCAAAAATAATGGACGGCCGAAAACTCGTTACCGTGACTCCACCACAGGCGTGGTGAACCGCGTCCTCACCTTCACCGCGGCTCTTAAGGTAACGACTAGACCCTTTGGCAGCATCGGCATTTAATGCACTCATGTGCAGATATTGCGTGACGCCGGCTGCTTGACACAAATGCGCCAAACGGCGAGGGAATGCAACATGAACCGCGTCAAAATCAATCTCTCGGCTCTCGTGCAATATGCCAACCAGGTTGATTACAACCGCCTGCCCTGCAAGACACGCGGATAAGGCTTCATCGCTCTCAAGTTTGACCCTAACCACTCGCACACCCGCGAGTTTTCTCAGCCCGGATTCAGCGGCCGAACTTCTGGCCAATGCAGTGACTTGGAGCCCAGCATTAACCAATCGCACCAGCAGGTGGCGCCCAACGAAACCGCTACCACCGATAACCGCGACTGTTTGTTGCGCTGTCATACGGGGGCACTATCTGCCTGCAACGGTTGGATACATTGCGCAGAGTTGTTGGCCGGACTGTTAACAAACGTGCTCACAGGGGAAACCTCGATCTCCCCTGCCCACGGACGCAACCAGGGGCGTAATGCCACTTCCTCTCGTCGCTCTGGGTCAAGCCACGCTGATTGACCCTCTTGGTCCAAAATGACCGGCATCCGATGATGAACACTCTTCACTGCCGAGCTTGCGGCTACCGTCAACACACAGAACGTGTCTAACACATTACCCGTCAAGCTTTCGTTACTTGAATAAAGCCCCGCCAAAATCATCGGCGCGTCCAGCGGCAGGGAAAAATAATGCGGCTGCTTACGGCCTTTAGACAAACGTTGCCATTCGTAATAACCATCACACAGGACCAAACAACGTTGCTTCGAAAACGCCGCACGAAACATCGGCTTCTCGTGAGCCGTTTCGGATCGGGCATTGATCGGACGCGTAAATCTGGTTTCACTTACCCACTCAGGGACAAATCCCCATGACATCGCTGACACCGCTGCGTTTCCATTTGACCCATGAACGACCCAGGCTGATTGCGATGGAGCAACGTTGTAATTGGCTGGCAACTCGGCACCACCAGAGCAGTCAACCCCACCCATTGCGGTATTGAAATGGGCTAATTCGCGGTGGCGATCAAAGCGTCCACACATGGTGTACGTTTCCCGAGATCCTATAAGGATTGGCCTTCATCGTGCTTCAATGGATAGGCAGGTTGCGCGCAATTTTAATCACTCACTCCCCAAACTGCTACGCGAAGCAGCCCGGGTTACAACCATACACGAATTATCTTTGCTTTTGGTCAAGCAACTTTAAACGCGATGCATAGGCGTGTTCACATCAACACCACTACGCTGTTGGGATAGTTAAGATGAGGAGGGTCAGGAACTCCACTAGTACCAGCCTAGCTCTCAGAATTTGATTGAAGGCCCGTAATCACTTGATCGTGCAGTTAGCCAAGCATTATGGACTGCAGCATTTTCCTTGGCACACAATGACTGCGATCGAAGTGTAAAATCCTCTCCTTCCCAAGGTTATACCAAATTAACTAATTCCACTTCCATCATGCGGCGCCTTTTAAAATTCTCTTTGCCTGTTCTGTTACTGGGGGGAAGTCTTGTTGTGTTTTTATGGCTTGAAGCGAGCCAAGTGCCGGACCAACCGATCGAAGCTATTGAAAAGACCTGGACCGTCACCACGGTTACTGCACAGCGTCAATCCCTTTCTCCAACGGTACGCCTTTACGGACGAATCGAGTCGCCACATGAATCTCGCCGCCGCGCCGCCATTTCAGCTGATGTGCAACAAGTACCCGTACTCGCGGGAACTACCGTTGTCCCTGGCGATCTTCTGGTCCAGCTGGATGACCGCTCGCTCCAACTCTTGCTACGACAACGCGAAGGTGACCTGCTGGAAATCAAGGCGCAAATCGATAGCGAGAAACGCCGTTACGCGGCCGATCTCGAAGCACTGCAAATCGAGAGGACGTTACTGCAATTGGGCGAGAAAGCGCTGGACCGCGCCGAACAACTTGCGCGAACACAGGCGGGGTCGGCGGCTCGCGTCGATGAAGCACAACATGCACAGCAGGCCCAAACCCTGGCGATTGCTAACCGTCGACGAGCCATTAACGACCACAACCCCAGGCTGGCGCAATTGCGTGCCCGACAGCAACGTGCCAAGGCGCTCCACGACCAAGTACGCAACGACCTAGAGCGAACCGCCGTGAGGGCGTTGGCGCCGGGAAAAGTCACTGCGGTCCATGTCTCTCCCGGCGATCGAGTCCGCGCAGGCGATCAACTAGTCGATGTGTTCGATACCCGCCTGATCGAAGTCCGCGCGCAGATCCCCAACCGTCACCTGCCAACTCTCCGGCACGGCCTCAGCACAGGTGCTGCCATCACCGCCACAGCCGACATTGAAGAGCGGGTACGATCCCTCAGACTCGATCGACTGGCCGGCAAAATTGAACCCGGGCAAGGAGGGGTCGATGCGTTTTTCAGTTTTCGAGACCATGCCATATCGGTAGAACTTGGACGCACGATTGCACTAACCATCGAGCTCCCCGCCAAAGCCCAGGTCATCCCGTTACCGGCCACCGCCATCTATGGTGCCAACACGGTTTACCGGGTGATCAACAACCGTCTTGATCACGTGGCCGTTCAACGCGTCGGTGAGTACGACAACGGCGAGCAGGGGAGTTGGGTCCTTGTGACGGGCGATGCTATTAAAGATGGTGATGCGGTGTTAAGCCACCAACTACCCGGCGCCGTCGACGGCCTTAAGGTGGCCTCCGCACCCACCGATAATTAAGTGATCACTGTGAAGCGGGGCCTCCTGACCACCCTGGCCAACCACCCAGTGGCTGCCAACCTTCTCATGACCATCATGCTGGTCTCCGGCGTATGGGCATTGTCCAAGCTCAACACCCAGTTCTTTCCCAATTTCGATATCGATTTCGTCTCGGTTACCGTACCGTGGAGTGGTGCCAGCGCCGAAGACATCGAAACACTGATTGCGGTTCCATTGGAACAGGAACTTCGCAACGTCAACCGTGTTAAAGAAATATTGTCAAAGTCGGTCGACGGGCGAGCTGTCATTACTCTTGAATTCGAAGAAGGCACCGATATGGGCCTTGCTGTCGACGAGGTAAAAGAGAGCGTCGCTCTCGTGCGCAATCTGCCCAGTACCGCCGAGCGCCCGAAGGTCAGTCGCATTATCAACTACGAGGCGGTTGCCAGTGTGCTCGTGACCGGGCCCGATGATCCCCAGGGTCTTCGAACGCTGGTGCACCGTTTTGAACGCGAGTTGATTAATCGGGGTATCTCAAATATTCGTATCTACGGCCTGCCAAAAGAAGAAATCGCCATACAGGTCCCCGCCGCTACGCTCCGTGAGCTGGGTCTGTCTCTGGATCAAATCGGCCAACGCATCAGCGCCGCTTCGCGAGACATCCCCGTCGGCGTGGTGGGACGAGACGAAGCCGCCCGACAACTCCGGTTTAACGACCAACGCCGCGGCGAACTTGGCTTCGAAACACTGCCCATCATTGCCACAGATGACGGCCGCCTGTTAACACTGGGTGACATCGCGACGATAACCCGGCGCCCCAAAGACAGCGAAATTGATGTGACCTATCGAGGCCAGCCTGCGGTCGAACTCAGGCTCTCTCGCTCTAAGGAAGCAGACAGTCTCGAAGCAGCTGACATTCTCGAAAACTGGGTAATCGAAACCCGTCCCCAGCTACCCCCTGGCGTCGGGCTTTATCTTTACGATGAACGCTGGGAATACATACAAGACCGAATCAACTTGCTGCTAAAGAACGGCACCACCGGACTGATACTGGTGATCATTATTCTGTTCTTATTCCTAAATGCGCCTGCAGCCAGATGGGTCACTATTGGCATTCCCACTTCCTTGCTCGCTGCGCTGGGTATTCTTTACCTCTACGGGGGGTCAATCAACATGATCAGCCTATTCGGGCTGATCATGACCCTCGGCATCATCGTAGATGACGCCATCGTCGTTGGTGAAGACGCGGTGACTCATTTTGAAAATGGAGCGCAGCCGCTCGATGCGGTCGAGAAAGGCGCCCGGCGAATGCTGGCGCCCGTCGTATCGTCTTCGTTAACAACCATCGCTGCCTTCATGCCCTTGCTCCTAATCGGGGGCATCATCGGCATTATCCTGCGCGTAATCCCGGTTGTGGTGATCTGCGTCATTCTGGCTTCGCTGGTCGAATCCTTTCTGGTTCTGCCCGGCCACCTCAGGGGAGCCTTCACCAGAATGAAGACTTACCAACCACGCGGTATTAGAAAAACGCTGGATGCGCAGTTCAATCGGTTCCGCGAACGCATTTTTCGACCGCTCGTGACTGCAGCGGTTCGGTTCCGCTGGACCACGTTGGCCGCTGCTTTCTCTATTATGATAATTACTGTAGGCTGGGTAGTAAGCGGCCGGGTTGCTTTTAATTTTTTCCCAACCGCTGAAACCACCATTCTTTACGCCAACGCCGACTTCGTCTCCGGCACTCCAAAAAAAGACGTGCGAAATTTCCTGGCGGAGATGGAGCAAGCGTTGTGGGACACGAACGAACAGTTTGGTGGTGGCCTCCTCGTAACGGCCGTCGTGCGCCATGGCATGGCCGAAAGCGGCGACTTTGAGCGGCGAAAAAGCGATTACGTAGGCTCCGTGCTGGTAGAGCTTTTAGAACCTGATCAGCGAGACGTTCGCAACCGCGAATTTATCAATGCGTGGCGATCGCGCATTCCCGTATTACCTGGGCTTGAAAACCTATCGATTAATGAGCGCGCCGGCGGTCCACCCGGACGTGACATTGACGTTCGCATTATCGGAAAAAATCTTTTATCGGTTAAGAGTGCCGCTGTCGATCTCAAGAATGTGCTTGGTGAAATCAGCGGCGTCTCAGGCGTAGAAGACAACATGCCTTATGGTCGAGAACAGGTCATCCTGCGACTCACACCCACTGGCGAGGCATTGGGATTGAATGCCGACAACCTAGGGCGGCAGCTCCGAGCGGCGTTCGAAGGTTATCTGATCCAGGTACTCGCCGATGGCGATGATGAACTGGAAGTCCGGGCCGTCCTACCGGATGCCGGGCGTGATCGCCTATCCAGCCTGGAGGAACTCGACATCATTCTTCCCGGCGGCAAAACCATGCCACTCACGAACGCGGTCACGCTCACCACCCGCCGAGGTTTCGACTCGATTCGTCATACAGATGGCAAGCTTGCCGTCACCGTCACAGCAGATGTCGATGCCGCAATCAACAACGATAACCGCATTATCGCCAACCTGCGTCAAAGCGCCTTGCCCGACCTCGAACGGGAATACGGTGTCGAATTCTCCTTTGAGGGACGTCAGGCCGACCAGCAAGAGACCCTAACCGACATGAAACGGGGGGCGATTCTTGCTTTAGTACTTATTTATCTGATCCTCGCGTGGGTGTTTGCGTCTTACGGGTGGCCACTACTGGTCATGCTGATCATCCCGTTTGGACTCGTGGGCGCTCTATGGGGACACGAACTCATGAATATCGATCTGACGATCCTGTCGATGTTCGGCTTTTTTGGCCTCGCGGGTATTGTGATAAACGATTCGATTATTCTCGTTATGTTCTATAAACAACTTCGAGAATCCGGTATGACGGCCGATGCTGCAGTGATAGAAGCGGCTTGTCAGCGTCTACGTGCGGTTCTCCTTACCTCGCTCACCACCATCGCGGGCCTGACTCCGCTGTTGTTTGAAACGTCGCTACAAGCACAGTTCCTGATTCCCATGGCCACATCGATCGCCTTCGGTCTCGCCTTCAGTACGTTTCTGGTATTGCTGCTGGTTCCTGCTCTGCTCCTAATTTACGAGCGGGGCCTTAACATTTTCCGCCTCGGTGTTATCGGGACACCTCCCCCTTAACCACTCGACAGAACGCTGGCCACGCAGATCAGTAATCACAACGACCTGGCTCATCGTCCTTTTACACGGATCAAAACAAGCACGGTCGACAAAATAATCGAGTCTGCTGATTCTGGTTGACCCATCGACACCTGATTTCAATAAGGTATTTCCCCTGATTGTTTGATCACAGTCACCTCAATGGAGACACACATCGCCGCGCAAACTTATCCCAGATCGTTCCAGGTGCGTTAGGCTAAGGTATCCTAGTCGTTGATCCGTCAACACTGCCTGGTTGGAGGCCCTATTTATGTCCAAGCAATCCCACCCTGATCAACCGACTTATCACCCCAGTCGTCACCGCATGCGGACGTTCTCTGATAACCGCCAGGCTTTCTTCGAGGGATCGGATACCCCAACGGATTACCTTGAGCGATGCCTGGACACCATCGCTCAAAGAGAACCGACGATTAAGGCCTGGGTAACCCTTAATGAAGATAACGCCCGCCAGGCAGCAGAGGAATCCACTAAACGCTATCGTAGTGGCAAGCCCCTTTCACCCATTGACGGAATGCCGATAGGCATTAAGGATGTACTTCAGACTCGGGACATGCCAACAGAATTGGGCAGCCCCATCTTCAAAGGCCGCGAGACTCATATGGATTCGGCATCGGTCAATGCACTCCGTCTGGCCGGTGCACCCATCGTGGGCAAAACGGTCACCACGGAGTTTGCTTTCGTTGTCCCGGGCCCAACCACCAACCCTTTTGACCCCAACGCGACCCCAGGCGGCTCGTCCAGCGGCACCTCAGCCGCCGTCGGTGCCGGCATGGTCCCGGCGGCACTCGGCAACCAGGTGGTCGGTTCAATTATTCGCCCAGCCGCCTTCTGCGGTAACTTTGCGATCAAGCCTACCCTGGGGGCACTGCACGGCGGTGAAGGCTTAAGCTTGAGTCAGTTGCATCTGGGTGTACACGCGGCGTCGCTCGAAGACCTCTGGGCCGTTGCACACGAGATCGCCCAACGGGCAGGGGCTGATCCAGGTTACCCAGGGCTCTTTGGGCCGGCGCACCTAGCTCCTGCCCAGCAACCCGGTCGCCTCATCGTTTTGGAAACCGAGGGCTGGGCCCGGTGTGACGAGATGACACAATCCGCGTTCCATCAGGTGCTTGACCAATTAAACGGTCAGGGCGTTACCCTCATCACGCGGCGCGACGATAAAGCCATTGAACGATTTGAACGGGCCATCGAAGCCAGCGTTATCCTTTGCCGCATCGTATGCAGTTACGAATCACGTTGGGCTTTTAGAAGCTACCGCGACACGGGTTTGCTCAGCGAGGATTTGTGTATCTGGCTTGAAAAGGCAGAGCAACTCACGCCGCAGGATTATCGTGACGCCCTGCAACAACGAGAGACAATGCGTCAATCCCTGCGCGCGCTCGCGCCGCTGGCGGACGCGATGATTACGCTATCCTGTGTGGGCCCAGCTCCGCCACTCGACCACCTGGCAGATTCTGGAGAACCCGGGTACGCGTTCAAGACCGGAGACCCTGCTTTTAATGCGGCTACCTCCGCACTCGGGGCGCCGGCTATTACTGTACCGTTGCTAGGGATTAGAGGCCTACCCACTGGCATTCAGTTAATTGGCCAAGCCCATAGCGATTGGCCGTTGGCCGGCCATGCCCGGTGGCTCATGGATACGATTTCCCCGGTATCTGTGTCATAAGATCACGTCGCTAACTATCAATCGCACGCCGGCTTGAAGCGCGAGCAAGCAATCACTTGCGCTCTTGCTTGTGCTTGTCGCTCACCATCTGAATCGCGACCAAACCCACTGCCAGCAAAAAAGTAATGTAATGCCAAATTTTCTCGTCCGTGATCATGAGCATCACGACCCCGAGAAAAAAAACCAACACGCCCAGTGAATAACCATTTTTCATGGTAACGGTCTAAAAAAGGTTGAGCGCTGTGTGGCCCAGGCCATCGACCGAAAAAACCGCTGAATCACCGCTGCTTATAAACTCAGTAGCGATGATACTGCCAGTAATCACGACCATACCACCCGTGAGCGACTTACCCTGTTTAGCAAGGGTATTCGCGATCCAGGCAAGTCCTTCAAGCGGATGTCCCAAAGCATCCCGAGTGACCCCCTCCCCAACCTTTTTACCGTTGATTTCCAGCGTCCCCGTCAACTGGTCAAGCGCCAATGTTTGCCAATCAATCACCGCCGGTCCCAACACCACCCCACCACACCAGCAATTATCTGCAATCAGCGATAACGCATCCATTGTTGAATAATCCGCATACCGATCTTCGATGAGCTCGAATGCCGGATGACAGGTTTCGATTAGTGCTCTCACTGATTCTCGATCCTGTTCACCGCGGACGGGCACCAGGGGATTTTTTAGTGTGAACGCAATTTCGCATTCCACCGCTACATGCTGAAACCCGGACTCGGCCAAACGGGCAGGCGACGCATGCACCGAACCACCCCGTATCGTGCCTAGACACGGGTGCGCCAAGCCAACCAACTGTTGGATAACCTGGCTCGTAACCGCTATCTTGTAACCCGCGACTGATAACGAACCACTCGATGACAATTCAAGAAACCGGTCCTGCGCCGCATAGGCCTCCTCAAGATTCTTCGGGCGGTATTCAACGGGCGCGCCCTCGTAACGCTTACCTTCACGGTGCGCAACATGAAAATACTTTGCGGTACGCTCAATTCGATTAGTCTTCATCGGTCTTTCTGATCTAGTGAAACCACCTCAATATTATCAACACTGTTGATACCATCGTTGTTTTTCTTGTACAAACCTTGCAATCGAACTAGAGTGAGGGATCGACTGAAATACCAATCATTCCACCTCGCCGAAGGCACGACTCATGCACGATTTGATTATTCGAAACGCCGAGATTATTGATGGGACGGGTGCGCCTGCCCAGCACGGCGATATCGCAATTGATGACAACCGCATTACTTCCATTGGCAAAGCCTTAGGTTCAAGCCGCGAAGAAGTACATGCCAATGGCATGACCTTGGCACCAGGCATTATTGATCTTCACACACACTACGACGCGCAATTGACATGGGACTCCTTTGCAACTCCCTCGACATCTCTAGGGGTAACCACCCTATTGATTGGCAATTGTGGATTCACGATTGCACCATGCAAACCCGAACATCGCGACCTCACGCTGCGAAACCTGACCCATGTGGAAGGAATGTCCCTGGATGCCTTGCAGGCGGGCGTTGATTGGGCGTTTGAATCCTATCCTGAATATCTAGATCTGTTAGAACAAAAGGGCATGGTGCCCAACGTGGCCTCGTACTGCGGCCACTCATCGCTTCGTACCTGGGTGTTGGGTGAAGAAGCATCAAGCCGAGCAGCAACTCCCAAGGAAGTCGCCGAGATGAAAGCGCTACTGCTCGAGGCCATGGCCGCTGGCGCAGTCGGCTTTGCTACCTCGACGCTCGAGCAACATAACGGTGAGAACGGCATTCCGATGCCCTCACGTCTTGCTGATGAATACGAAATGCTCCAGTTAACCGGCGCGCTCAGCGAGGCCGATAAGGGAGTATTTATGCTAACAAAAGGTATGACAACGACGGTTCCGTTTCTAGAAAAAGTTGCTGAAAACAACGGGCGGCCCATCATGATCGCCGCTATGTTCGTCGACCCTAACGACCCCGAAAGAGTGTTTCGCGAGTTCAGGGAGATTGAAACCGCTCGTAGCCGGGGTCGAGAACTGTGGGGCCAGGTCGGATGTTTTCCGCTGGGCATGGAGTTTACGATTCGACACCCTTATCCACTCGAAGCATTTCTCGCGTGGCGACCCGCCATTGAAGCCGAGGACCAGTCGGCGTACGAACGTATTCTTCGCGACCCCACTTTTCGACAGGCCATTAAGGCCGAGGCGAACACCAAGGGTGTACCCAATCGATTTTCCTACCACCAGTTTGATCACCTCACCATCATGAGCGTAGCGGATACCCGCCACCAGGAGCTGGTCCAACAAAACGTTGGTCACCTCGCTACCGTAGCTGGCCAAGACCCCTTTGACTGGCTGCTCGATTTCGCCCTAGATGGTGAGATGGATGCAATGTTCGACTGCAAACTGTTCAACACACAAGAAGACAGGGTCAAGACTCTGCTCAACCACCCGAATGCCGCTATCACGTTATCGGACGCGGGCGCGCACCTGTCCTTTCTTTGCGACGCCGGATTTGGTCTACATCTGTTCGGACACTGGGCGCGCGACCGCAGTGATATGACTCTCGAACAAGCGGTGCAGTCCGTCACTAGTCGACCAGCCGACATTTGCCGCATCAAACATCGCGGGCGCCTTCTCCCTGGCTATTACGCAGACCTGATATTGTTTGATCGCAATCGAGTTGGCCGCGGCCCAAAGCGCCGAGTTAGCGATCTGCCAGGCGCTAATACACGCGTGGACACCCCCGCAGTCGGACTGCATGGTGTCTGGGTCAACGGGCATCGTGTCGTCGATGCAACGGGCCCGCTATCAACCGCCGGCTGCCCCGGTGTTTTACTGCGCGATTTTACGGATCTTCGGTAATTTCCTGATTGCTGTAACCAAACAGCCTGATATAGTCATGTCTCGTCAGCGCTATGACGCGACTGACCCTGTATGTTTTGGCAATATTTGGAAACGTCATTCTTGAGGCCTTCGGAGCACTCAACGAACTGCATCCAGAAACAGACTTGGCCCCAATTTTCCCTTGCGCGCCCAGGCATTAAACGCTACGACCAGTTATCAATATTTCGCGAGCTGCGGATTGGCAGCCAACGAATTACTGACTCGGTTAGCGTTGCGCATATACGCCAGAGACGCACAATATATGTAGTGCGCCTTCAATGAGAACCTGAATGACAAGAATCGGCCTTGTAATACCGCGCAAACCTCAATTTCTCGACATGCACCAGATTGTCGAACACCTTCGGAATAAAGCTGAGATCTGTCTTTTCGTAACAGGGCCCACCACCGACAGCATCAAGCAGTGGGGGTTTGAAATTCGCTCGGCAGATAACCCACAGCGAAGTGCTTCTAACTCTCTTTGGTACTGGCTTTTCTCAATTTTCGGCCGAATTCCGAAATCTCGCTTCAATTACTTGATCATGGCCTTATTCAAAGCAGAAAGATATGTTGGATTGCAACGAACTATCCTTCGATTAGTTGCTTATATCCGGTTCTTGAGACCGAACTTCATCTCATTTGATTTCTTTTTGAAACAACTAAAGATTTATTTTCCAGTCAAGATCGAAGACATTGATGTCTTCTTCTATTTCACTGAATTGCCATCTGAAATATTACTAACCCAAATTATCCGGACTAAAAAACCTATGGTTGCCTACGTCTACAGCTGGGACCACCCCTGTAAGCAGGCAACCTTCTCAAAGCATGTGGACCGATACTTGGTGTGGAATTCATCGATGAAAAACGATGTGGTCACCTTACAAAACATCCCACCGTCTAGAATCCGGGCAATCGGAGCAAGTCAATTTTCTTACATCAAACGTTATTTAGCCTCGCCTGATACAGAGGTTACAACCCCTTATGACTTTGACTATTACTACTATATGCTGGCCACTTACGAGCCCTTAATGGTGCAACAAGAAACAAACATTGCGCGGACGTTGGCTCAGACTTTATCGAACATCAGCCCCCACCTTAAGTTGGTTGTTCGTCTTTATCCTATGCAGAAACGATCCGATTTATATGATGCACTTGCGGACACGCCTGGCATTATCGTTGACTCTGATTTTGGAAAAACGAAAAGCGGTGTACTGATGGCGGAAAATGAATTGTGGAAAAAACTCGACAAAATTCATAGCGCTGTTGCGGTCATTCATAACGGCTCCACCGTCGGACTTGAAGCTTCTTACCTAGACACACCAACCCTTGTCCTTGATATGCAGGGTTACGATTACGGCGTGTCTCTGCGCCATCCGCTTCATCTACAGAAATTTGTTCACCAGTACCAAAATCAAAAGTACTTGTTAGATGGCCACAGTCCAAACGTTATCCGCGATGTGGATGACTTAGAACGCACGCTTCGAAAAGTATATAAAAACCCGAATGACTTCTTGGACTATAACCGAGCATTACGTGCGTTGACGCCGCTTCGTGACGTTAACGACATTGCTGGCGACATTATGACCGCCTTGGATGACGTCTAATTCAGCACCTTCGATAGCAGTCATTGTCCTCGTTTCGGGAAATTAATTTTTTACCTTTGGTAGCGGTAACGAAAGGTACATCGCGCATCTCCGGCCATAATGGTCTGCTTGCGTTCCAGTTTGATCTTAGGATCATATCCCTCGCAGAAACACTCGTCTCGATTGCATGATAGGAGCTGGCCAATATGGCCCAGCTCCATTTCTTGGTATGTTTCCGCATAACGGCACCGGGTGACATCGAACTCGAAACGTTCATCGGTAGCCTGGTGCACTTCAATTTCTAAAGCACCGCCGCGGGTCCAAAGCTCAAAGCAGTCAATAAATGACTTCATGCTGGTTTCACCATCAGGAGCTTGGCTGGCTAGGTTCGCCCCTTCGGCAATTGCCGCCCGTCGTATGGCGGCGTCCAAAATCGACTGTGCCTCATCTTCTCCCAGTCGCTTCACCATCTCGTCGTAGATCGGCTGTATAACCTCGGCCTGAAGACGTCGTCGACTCAAAATCGGTATATCTTGCACTTTAATCTCCTCCCATCTCAAAGCGCTCTTGCGAAGCCAACGAGTCTGAAGCTGAAACAGAGCTCTTGTCCAGCACAATACAGAGCCGGTGCAACGCAATGCAACATTGCCCTCTGAAACTGCAGCTCAATCAGTACAGGCAACTGTATGGGCACTTGCTAACCGATAACACTTGTCTGTCGGCATCTCACTTACTCATACTCCGCTACCGAAGTAGACGCCACCGTACCGTTAACCTCATTATTCCAGTAACAGCGTTTAGCGCCTTAACCCCCATTGGAGACCACCATGCCGCGACCCATCTCGCTAGCGTACCTAGATGAAATTCAAGACGGCTTCAACCGACACGACGTCGACGCCATCTTGTCTACTTTTACCACTGACTGTGTCTGGTTAATGGCGCGTGGACCGCATGCGCCCGAAGGCCAGAAATGCATTGGCAAAAAGGAAATTGGTGATGTGTTGCGGGCGCGTTATCAGGATATCCCTGATATGCGCTGGGAAGAAATCCGGCATTGGATATGCGACGACACCAAGGCCCTATCAGAATGGGTTGTTCGCGGGACTCCCCAAGACGGCCACCCTTTTGAATACCTCGGCTGTGACCTGTGGGAGTTTAAGAATGGTTTGGTTAGTAAAAAAGATACTTACTGGAAGTTTGTTGGCTAAAAACTGCTGGGCGTGGAGCTATTTGATCCAATGGTTATCTAGCGCGCGCCACAGGTGCCATGACGCGACCGAGCGGTAAGGTCGCCATTGCTCGGCCAGCGCGACAAGATCCGCATCACTGGGGTCATGCAACTGGTACAGGTACCGCATTGCCCGCCGCAGACCGGCGTCACTGACAGAGAAGACATCCAAGCGTTTAAGACACGAAATAAGAAACATCTCACTGGTCCATCGACCAATACCGCGCAGCTCGGATAGGCGCTCGATCACTACCTCATCTGACTCATTTCTGAGACTAGACAACCGGATCTGCCGATCGCGATGTCCAGCAGCCAATGCCTTCAGATAAGCACTCTTCTGTCTGGACAAACCAGCCTTAGCGGCCTGTCCCTCGGTCAAGTCGAGAATTCGTCTACGCAATCCGCCGCGGCCTGTGGCCGGCGCAACAACACGGCCCCAGATGGTGCTGGCCGCGCGTGTTGACAATTGCTGTCCAACAATCGATCGCGCTAAGCGCTGAAAAAGCGCTTCCTCGCTTAATACACGTTGGTCAAACAGCGGACACTGGTCAGTCTCACGGAGAATGCCGCCGAGAATCTTATCCCGTCGCTTGAGATGGCGAACAACCGTGGCAGGGTTTAACAAACCCGTGAGTGGGTAATTCAATTGGGCGAGTGGTGACTCACCAAATACTCGATGATGTCGCGTGATTCCGGTATCCAGCGCGAAGCCCTCTCTTTATCAATGACTCGAAGAACCGGAACCACCCGCCTTCCTGTTGCCGACATGAGTTCCTCTTCGAACACGGGGTCTTCCCATATGTTGCGTTCTTCCACCGTCAACCCCAGTTTTCTGATCGCGTCCTGAACGTAATAACAGTAACCACAGCCGTTGCGCAGATACAGAATCAGCGTTTCCTCGTTGGTCATCGGTTCTTTGCTCGCTAGCCTAATCCAGATTCAGCAGTTTCAGTTTACGCGTTAGCGTATTTCGCCCCCAACCTAGCAGTTCGGCAGCGCGTTGTTTTCGCCCATGAGTCATGGTTAATGCCGTGCTGAGAAGCACCCGTTCAAACTGTGGTCCAAGCTCTTCCAATAGCTGTTGCTGGCCATCGGTTATTTTTCGCGTAACAACTTGTGCTAAAGCAAGCTGCCAGTGGTTTGCCGTTAATTCTTTCTCCAGTGGCTTGCCACCAGGCGTCTCTGGCAACAGATCAGCGACATCGATCACCCGCCCAGGCGCCATCACCGTCAGACGTTGGCACAAGTTTTCGAGTTCACGCACATTCCCTCGCCATCGTCTTTGCATTAAGTTGTCCAGTGCAGCGCTCGACAACGCCTTGGGCTCTACTTCAAGCTGGTGGGCAGCAACGTCCAGAAACTGCCGTGCCAGCGCCGGCACATCCTCCGGTCGGTCACGCAGCGGTGGCAACGCAATCGCAATCACATTAAGTCGGTGGTACAGGTCCTCGCGGAACGAACCCTCAGCGACTCGCGCCTCAAGATCCTGATGTGTCGCCGCAATAATACGCACATCCACGCGCAGCGGCTGGTGACCGCCGACGCGATAGAAACTTCCATCGGCCAGCACCCGCAAAAGGCGCGTTTGCAAGTCCACCGGCATGTCACCAATTTCGTCGAGAAATAACGTCCCACCATCAGCTTGCTCAAATCGACCGTGACGCTGGGCATCAGCACCCGTGAAAGCCCCTCGTTCGTGCCCGAAAAGTTCCGATTCCAACAGTTCAACGGGTATGGAAGCCGAGTTCAGCGCGATAAACGGAGCCCCTACCCGTGGACTGTTGTCGTAAATCGCCCGCGCCAGTAATTCCTTGCCGGTACCCGATTCACCGCAAATGAGAACGCTCATACTGGAGCGAGATAAGCGTCCGACAATTCGAAACACCGCCTGCATCGATGCCGCCTCACCCACGATATTGGAACGGATCGTCGGCCCAGTGCTAACCAGTTTTGAGTTACGGTTAAGCGCACGCCGCACCAATGACACCGCGTCATCAACATCAAATGGTTTAGGGAGGTATTCAAACGCCCCTTCTCGATAGGCAGAAACAGCACTATCAAGATCCCCGTAGGCCGTCATGAGGATGACCGGGAGGCCTTTATAGACCTGTCCCAATGTCTGCAATAGTTCCACCCCGCTTTGCCCTGGCATTCTGATATCTGCCAGGATCACATCCGGACGCTCTGTCTCTACACGCCCCAGCACCTCCTCGGCACAACGAAACAGCGTGGTCTCAAACCCAGCACCGCTCAGAGCCTTGTCCAACACCCAGCGGATCGATTGGTCATCATCAACAATCCAGATCTTCCCGGTTGTGGCTGTCATTGTTCCGTCATGGGTAAGTAGATATTGAAACGGGTACAACCGACAGCACTGTCACAATCGATTGCACCGCCGTGTCGGTCAATAATTTCACGCGCAATGGTCAGGCCAAGGCCGGTGCCATCGGCTCGACTGCTGACCATCGGTAAAAAGATGCGCGTGCTCAGCGCAGGTTCGATGCCTGGCCCAGTGTCCTCAACCGTGGTTTCGAGGACCCGCCTGTGGCGATGTGCCCGCAGTGTGAACTGGCGCCGCACACGCGTGCGCAGCGTGATGATTCCACCACCAACCACCGCCTGTGCTGCATTGCGAACAATGTTCAAATAAGCCTGGACCAGTTGCTCCTCGTCACCGCTCAACTCGGGAATACTGGGGTCGTAATCGCAACAAATCTCCACATCGATGGGCGCTTCTGCCGCAACCAGTCGTCGCACGTGTTCCAACACTCGATGAATATTGAATTGTCCACGCATCAAGGGTTGCCGTGACCCTGTCATCCGCTCCACCAAACGCCCGAGCCGGTCTGCTTCGCGAATAATCACCTGCGTGTATTCACGAAGCTCGGCGCGCGGTAGCTCGCGCTCTAACAGCTGTGCCGCACCCCGCAACCCACCAAGCGGATTCTTGATCTCATGCGCTAAACCCGCGGCCATCGCGCTGACTGCCTCGAACGGCGCATCACCTACCATGCGAAAAGACGGCTCCGTTTGCGTCATCTCCAACACGACCAGTGCAGATGATGCCTCAGCGACGAACGGTGATATCGTGCAATCGATCATCAGCGGTGGTTGATCTATCACTCGGTCGATAGCCAGTTCGCGCAGCGTAATTGACTGGCCACTCCAGGCGCGCTCGACCGCTGCTGGTAATGCATGGTGCGGCAACAAACGCGCTAACGCCTGTCCCTTGGCGCGCCTGCCGCTCAGCGACAACAGATTCTGGGCTGCCAAATTTAGGTGCTGACATCGGCCATCGATATCAGCAAACAGACAAGCCGTCGCGAGGCCATCGAAAGCGGTCTCCATTGGTCTGGTCGGCTGCCCCATATGCACTATTATGGTGCATATGGGGCCGGTGACACTATTCCGCGCAAACCCGTATTAACCAGCGCCGATTAAACGCTGTAGTACATCTCAAACTCGACCGGATGCGTCGCCAACCGTAGCCGCTGGACCTCTTCGGTCTTCAGCGCAATATAGGCGTCGATCATGTCATCCCCCATCACGCCCCCAGCTTTTAGAAAATCGCGGTCTGCATCGAGCGCATCCAGCGCCAGATCCAGCGAGTGGGCGACCGTCGCAATATTTTTCTCTTCTTCCGGGGGCAGGTCGTAAAGATCCTTTTCCATGGGATCTCCGGGATGAATCTTGTTCTGGATGCCATCAAGACCTGCCATCATCATCGCTGTAAACGTCAGATATGGGTTGCCGGAGGCATCCGGAAAGCGAATTTCGACGCGGCGGGCCTTCGGGTTAGTCACGTACGGTATCCTGCACGAGGCTGACCGATTGCGTGCCGAGTAAGCCAGCAACACGGGCGCCTCAAAGCCAGGCACCAACCGTTTGTAACTGTTGGTCGTCCCATTCGTAAACGCATTCAGGGCCCGAGCATGCTTAAAAATTCCTCCGATATAGTAAAGCGCGGCCTCGCTTAGCCCACCGTACTCTTCGCCGGAAAAAACATTATTGTCGCCGTTAAAAATCGACTGATGGACGTGCATGCCACTCCCGTTATCGCCAACCAGCGGCTTCGGCATGAACGTCGCTGTCAAACCGTGAGCGTGCGCCACATTATGGACACAGTACTTGTAAACCTGTAACTGATCGGCTTTGGCGACCAATGTGTCAAACCGTGTGCCAATCTCGCCTTGACCGGCGGTGCCCACTTCATGGTGATGAACCTCAACCTGCAACCCCATGTCTGCCATGGCAAGACACATGGCGGAGCGCACATCCTGCATCGCATCGACCGGCGGAACCGGAAAATAACCTCCTTTCACGTCGGGGCGGTGCCCAATATTGCCTTCCTCATAGTCACGATCGGAACTCCAGGCCGCTTCTTTTGATTCAATTTCGTACGCGGCTCCGCTGATGTCATTAGACCAACGGACGGAATCGAAAATGAAGAACTCCGCTTCCGGACCAAAGTACGCTGCGTCTCCAACGCCCGTCGATTTCAAATAAGCCTCGCCGCGCTTGGCAATCGTGCGGGGATCACGATCGTAACCCTGCATGGTGGTGGGTTCGATCACGTCGCACCGGAGCAATAGCGTCGTGTCCTGCAGAAAAGGATCGATGACTGCCGAATCCGCATCGGGCATTAGAATCATGTCTGATTCGTTAATGCCCTTCCAGCCCGCAATCGAGGAACCATCAAACATTTTCCCTTCATCAAACATGTCTTCGTCCGCCATCGCCGCCGGCACTGAAACATGTTGCTCCTTGCCCTTGGTATCGGTAAATCGAAAGTCGACAAATTGAATGTCCTGGTCCTTTATCATCTTGAGTACATTGGCAGCTGACATCACGTGTTCCCCTTAAATTAGGTCTCTTGGCGTTTTGGTATTCAGTGCGTGCCCCGTCTTACTTCAAGCCGGCACGCTCGCACTTAATATGCAAGCAAATTCTGTGCCAAATGCTTTCCTGCTGACAACTGACTTTTCACGGTCGTTGTTGATCCTGAAATCGCACTATAATAGGGCGAAACTACTTATAATGCACTATTTTTGTGCGTTCTGGATCGAGCCTCGGACTTTAAGAACTAACTCGATCACTCCGTCGACATCTTCTTTGCTCGATAGCATCGTGTGGCCGTGCAGACGACACCAGGTCGGAATATCGCTCAATGCACCTGGATCCGTACAGTACACCGTTAACACGTCACCAATATTCAGCGTCGCGACCCGATCCTGAGTACGAATCACCGGAAGCGGACACAACAGGTGTTTTGCATCGAGGGTATAAGCGCTCACACATACCACTCGGGCGCGATGTCCCCTGGCTTAAAAGGCGCCACAGCCAATGATCGTGCAACCCCCGCAGCGGTGACAAAGTCAAACCGCACGTCGCTCGCCGCCCGCCCTTGACCAAAGCGAGCCGCAATACGCGCTGCCAATTCAGCATCCCCGTCATGTAGCTCTCCCTCAAGCAGGGTCATGGGACCATTGTGGCTGGTCATCAGTAGATGCGCATATGCCTTTCGGTAGCCGCGCAGATACTGGGTTTCCCCGGCATCTCGGGCGACGATCACTTTCAAGTGCGGGCGTGGTCGCAGATGCCGACCCACTTTCAGTAACATGATGTCATCTAGTTCGTAACGCTTCTCGCCCCGCGATGCCCACAGATCACGCAGTTTGGTCGCGTAAGTAGCATCCGTCAGAAAGCAACAGCCCCCCGCTGGCTGAGCATATTCCTTGATGCCAAACTGTTCGGCCAGTGCCATCTGAGGCTTACGGCTACGGCCGTTGAAAGCGTACATCTGCTCGCGGTCAACCCAGCCCATCCGCTCGGGCAAAGTGGGGGCCAATAACTGGGCACACAGGGGGCGCAGCAGTCGATCCTCAGCACCTGACTCGTTAGCGATCACAGGCAAAGTCCCCCGCCGCTGGGACATGGGGCGTTGTCCAATCACCTCACCAGTGACAATAAAGTCAAAACCATTATCTTCGATCCATTCCCGTGCTCGAGTCACCATGAATGATTTGCAGTCAAGGCAGGGGTTCAGGTTAGCGCCGTAGCCATGTTTTGGATTGATCACCACATCCTTGTACGCATCAATAACGTCGACAATGTGTAATTGAATGCCCAGTTGCTCCGCTGACCACAAGGCGTTGTTACGCTTATGCCGTGTACGATCTCGGTTACGAATCGCATGGGTATGGCCTTCAACACAAAAGCCCGTGAAGTAGTTGATGCCCTCAACATGGACACCCTGCTCCTTCACCACCTTTGCGGCCAACAAGGAATCAAGGCCTCCGGAAATCAGGGCGATGGCCTTTGGCTGCGTCTGACGAGTGGGCATGCGTGTGAATGCTACGGCACCTTGATGGTGTTGCCTAGCCAATACTTCGGCCAGACTTTCTGTTTTATCAACCTGGCCGCAGACCCGGTTTGATTTAACGCGGCCAAGCAAGGCTTTGCAGGTCTCCTTACCGTCAGCGGTATCATTTGTCCAACCGCTATAATTCGCTGACTTTCCGAATTCGACGACAGGCGACACAGTTGCACTTTCAGGACCTTATCCTGCAACTCCAGCGGTACTGGGCCGACCAGGGCTGCGTGGTCATGCAACCCTATGATATGGAGATGGGCGCTGGCACCTTCCATCCAGCGACTTTCCTGGCCGCTATCGGCCCCGAACCCTTGAGCGCTGCCTATGTACAACCATCAAGACGCCCAACCGACGGTCGTTATGGGGAAAATCCCAACCGCCTACAACACTATTTCCAGTATCAGGTGATGATTAAGCCCTCTCCGCTTGATTTTCAGGATCTGTACCTGGGCTCGCTGGCTGCGCTTGGCATCGATTTTCTTAGCGATGACGTACGCTTTGTGGAGGACGACTGGGAATCCCCTACGCTCGGCGCCTGGGGACTCGGCTGGGAAGTCTGGCTAAATGGGATGGAGGTTTCTCAATTTACTTACTTTCAACAGGTCGGTGGACTTGACTGCCGGCCTGTAACCGGCGAGATCACTTATGGTTTAGAGCGCCTTGCCCTCTTTCTCCAAGGTGTTAACAACGTCTTTGATCTTCGCTGGAATGCCCACTTCAGCTACGGTGACCTCTATCATCAAAATGAGGTGGAACAGTCGGCCTACAACTTCCAACAGGCAGACGTTAACACTTTGTTTTCGCGCTTCGATGCTTGCGAATCCGCGTGCCGCACGTTGCTTGACAGTGAATTGCCGTTACCCGCCTATGAACAGGTCCTGCAAGCCTCCCACAGCTTCAATCTGCTCGATGCCCGACGTGCGATTGGCGTCACCGAACGGGCGCGATATATCGGCCGAGTCAGGGCATTAGCACGGGGCGTGGCACAGAGTTATCTGGCCAGCCGCGAACAACTCGGCTTTCCCCGCACTGGAGCAGAGGCTTAACCGTGCCCACAGCCAGCGCCCCGCTTCTAGTTGAACTTGGAACCGAAGAACTACCTCCAATGGCCTTGCCGTTACTCGGTGAGGCTTTTGCGCAGCGCCTAGCCGGCGCACTCGAGGAGGTAGGGCTTTTGACCCCCACCGGCCTTCGACGCTGGTATGCCACTCCCCGACGGCTTGCCGTTCATCTAGATGGCGTTGCGCGCCGGGCGGCCGACCAGATTCATCAGCGCCGGGGACCGTCGATACAAGCAGCGTTCGATGCCGCCGGTCAACCGACCCCCGCGGCCACGGGCTTTGCCCGCTCTTGCGGAGTTGATATCCCCGCCCTCACCAAGAAGACGATAGCTGGCGGTGAGTATCTGGTGTGGCGAAGTACGCTACCCGGGCTCGCTGCAATCGACCTCATACCCGACTGTATTAAAAAAGCAGCCGCAGACCTACCGATTCCAAAGCGCATGCGTTGGGGCAGGGGAGCGGCGCAATTCGTTCGCCCCGTGCACTGGACCGTAGTGATTCATGGCAAACGCTCGATCAAATGTGAAGTGTTTGGGATTCAGTCCAGCAATCGCACTTGGGGTCACCGCTTTTTGTCCAACACATCTTTTTCTATTACCAGCGCAGATCATTACGTAGAAACTCTAAAACAACAGTCGGTCATCGTCAGTTTTGATGAGCGCAGAAACCTGATCAGACAACAAGCCACTCGCCTCGCTCGTCGTGTCAACGGCCGCGTCGTTCTCTCACCCGAGTTACTAGATCTCGTCACCGCTTTAGTCGAGTCACCACATGCGCTTCTGGGGAATTTCGACACCGCCTATCTTCAAATGCCTACAGAAGTGTTGATCGCGTCGATGCGAGATCACCAAAAATACTTTCACGTGACGGACGAGGCGGGCCATCTCCTACCGCATTTCATCACGGTTTCAAACATTCCCGTGACTCGCAGCGGGCGTGTTCGCGAAGGTAATGAACGCGTGCTGAAAGCACGCCTAGACGATGCGCGATTTTTCCTTGAAGCGGACCGCCAGCACACGCTTGAACAGCGCTTAGCCGACTTAAAGGGCGTTTTGTTTCACCGCGACCTTGGCAGTCTTTTCGACAAATCCTTGCGCTTAGAGACGCTGGCAAGCGCCATTGCCGACATGCTCCATGTCGCACCGAACCGCGCCGCACGAGCTGCCCGACTGGCTAAAACAGATCTTGTTTCTGCCATGGTGGGCGAATTTCCGGAACTACAGGGCATCATGGGCCACTATTACGCAGCCCAAGAGGGTGAAGTAAACGAGGTAACTACCGCGATTAAGGAACATTACCTACCGCGCTACGCCGGCGAACGATTGCCAACAACCCGAACTGGGTGCATCGTCGCACTAGCAGATAAGATCGACTCAATCATTGGTATCTTTTCCACCGACGAAGCGCCAACGGGAGAAAAAGACCCTTATGCGCTACGCCGCGCTGCGCTTGGCATTATCCGCCTGTTGGTTGAAAAACGGATGGATTTGGATCTCAAATCCTTGTTCCACCAAAGCGCTAAAACGTACATTGCCCAAAAGCGCCCGGTCACAACACAGGCCTGCGACGAAAGCATCGCCTTTGTCACCGAGCGCTACCGAGCCTTCTATGAAGCAGCGGGTTATCGGGCCGACGAACTTGCGGCCGTCGCCGCAACAGGAACTGCCCACGCGCTCGATTTCAATCGACGCCTTAAAGCGGTTTCCCGTTTCCGCCAACATCCAGCAGCGGCAAGTCTGGCCGCGGCAAACAAACGGATCAGCAACATATTGCGGCAAGCTGGAGAACAAGGCTCCGCCGGCATCGACTCCTCCTTGTTGGAGCTCGATGCGGAAGATGCTCTTGCAAACCACCTGCTGCAAACCGCCTCTGTTGTTAGCCCACTGTTACAACAAGGGGACTATGCTCAGGCACTTAAGCACTTGGCGAAACTCAAAGCACCAACCGACCGCTTTTTCGAAGAAGTACGCGTCATGGTAGAAGATTCCGCGCTGCGTCAAAATCGGCTCGCTCTACTAAAACACCTGGCAGATCTCTTTCTTGCCATTGCCGATTTTTCTCACCTCCAGCCCAGTGAATAATCCTGAGCACAAGGACAGCTACCGGTCTATGTTAGCGGCGGTACAGACGTTCCATGACAAGCACGACCTGGACTCCAACGGTGGCGAGGAGCTTGCTTACCGGGTTGCCCTGATGGCAGAGGAGCTGGGTGAGATTTCAGCCTGTGTGACCAAGGGCCGACCACTGAGTGCGCTGAGCGAGGAATGTGCCGATCTCCTTATTTTGCTAATCGGCACAGCCGTCTCAGCTGAGTTTGACCTTAATCAGTCTTTTTGGAACAAGATGAAAGAACTGGACCAACGCCACAGCCGAACCATACACGGGCGCCGGCGAGTCTCTAGATTCGAGGGCGGCGAATCAACTTGAAACTAGTGATCCTTGACCGGGACGGCGTGATTAATCGCGACTCACCCGACTACGTCAAATCCCCGGACGAATGGCAACCCTACCCGGACAGTTTGGAAGCCATTTCCAGGCTACACCGAAATCATTATCGGGTCATTGTGGCCACTAACCAGTCTGGGATCTCGCGCAACTTGTTTGACCTCACCATGTTGCATCGCATTCACCAGAAGATGATTACCATGGTTAATGAAAAAGGAGGTCAGATTGACGCGGTTTTTTTCTGTCCCCACCAGCCTGAAGACTTGTGCTCGTGCCGAAAGCCGCAGCCCGGTCTATTACTAGAAGCCGCTAGCCGCCTAGGTGTCTCACTGGCCGGCGTCCCCTTTGTCGGCGACAAAGCAAGCGATCTTGCCGCTGCGAACGCCGTTAGCGCCCTACCCATACTCATCCAACGCACCCGCCCAACGGGCCAACAGAAAGCGTTTCACGAGGGGGGCTTGTCCTATACCCATTTGGCAGCCTTTGTCGACGACCTGTTGGCTGGCGTGTACGAACAACGCATGGCCGCCCTTGCCAACACACCCATTATCGCCGCCGACTAACTCGCGCCTAAATTCCACCGCTTTGGGCCACATGACAATGACGCTTTGGATACGCTCAGCGATCTTCTTTACAGGCATGGCGCTGTCGGCCATTGCCTTCTGCCCCATTGCGCTCCTAGCGCGGCCGCTACCACCGATCATGCGAATGCGCGTGATCGGACTGTGGGCCCACTTCATTACGGGCTGGCTTGCCTTCACCTGCAACCTCCGACACGAAGTCGTTGGCCTTGAGCAATTGCCTAGCGTTGCCAGTGTCATCTTGTCGAAACATCAATCGGCTTGGGAAACCATCGCATTCCAAACCATCTTCCCCGCCCAGACTTGGGCGCTTAAGAAAGAGGCATTGTGGATCCCATTTTTTGGCTGGGGCCTGGCGGCTACCCACCCGATTGCTATTAACCGCGCCGCGCGTCACCGTGCCCTCGGCGATCTCCTTGGCCAAGGGATTAACCGCCTGGCCGAAGGCCGCTACGTCGTGATCTTTCCTGAGGGAACTCGCATGGCGCCCGGGGAATCCGGCGTTTATTTTCCAGGCGGCGCGATGCTGGCGGCTAAAGCAGGTGTGCCCGTTATTCCAGTGGCCCATAACGCGGGGCTCTTCTGGCCACGGCGCGGCTTTATCAAACGCCCAGGTACCATTCGAGTATCGATAGGTCCACCGATCATGACTGAAGGTAAGAAGGCGCGCACCATCAACGATCACGCTATGCAATGGATAGAAACAGAAGCCGTTCGCCTCCTTGAACAGCCTTAACAATCCAGCTGCGGCTCCCGGTCCTTGCTATCTATCCCCAAAGCATTCGTGAGGTTAACAAAAGTCTCGACCGACAGCTGTTCCGGCCGCCAACCAGGATCAATACCGCATTGTTTTAACGCAGCATCGGGGCAGTAATGCTTTAGCGCATTTCTTAGTGTCTTGCGCCGCATTGAAAAAGCATCGCGGACCAAGCGAGCAAAACTCACCTCATTGACCGGGCCCCCAAGGGGTTGCCGCCGCGGCACCACACGCACCACGGTTGAAAACACCTGGGGTGGGGGCACAAAAGCCGCTGGAGCAACATCAAACAACCGCTCAATAGCGCAATGCCGGTTTACCATCACGGACAAACGGCCATAACTTCGTGTGCCCGGTGCTGCGGCGAGTCGCACGGCGACCTCCCGTTGGAGCATGAAAACCATTCGACCCACAAACTGCAGCTGCCCCAGGATGGTAATGAGCAGGGGAGTCGAGATGTTGTAAGGCAAGTTGCCGATCAAAACGAGCGGTTGGGTATTCGCGCCAAGCACCTGCTTGAAATCGAAACGGAGCACATCAGCGGCATGCACCTGGGCACTCGCGCCGTGTTTTTCTTTCAGTGCGGCCGCAAGATCACGATCGATTTCCACCAGGTGAAGGTGTGGCGTGCTCGACACGAGATGAGTAGTCAACGCACCGCGCCCCGGACCAATCTCGACCACGGTGTCCTGTGGCGAGATGGCTGCCGCTTCGACAATCTGGCGAGCAACCCCTTTGTCGATGAGAAAATGTTGCCCAAAACGCTTACGGGGTCGATTCAGTCTAGCGCTCCAGCATTGTTCAGTTCGATCTCCGACACTTTCGTTGTAAAGGCTGGTAAGTCCTGCAAGCGTTCCTAGTAAGGATGGGCTTAGTCGGCGGTGACGGATTGTTGTTGATCGGTGGCAAGTAAATTCCGCAGTCGGTCTCGTTCTAAGAGTAGAAAATTGAATTGCTCGTCGCAACCTGCGATGGGTGTTGGATACTTCTTGATCTGCTCGTAAATTGTTTCTAACTGAGCAGCAATTTCTTGATGTTCCATAGTTGACTTACCACCGTACAAAACTATTCCACCGTTACAACTAGTTTTCGTTTGGTGGCAAGTCGGTTCATTGTTTTACCTACTCTTTTCTGCCGGAGATGCGTGCGATATTGCAGGAATCATCACCAAAGTTGTGATTTGTAATAGTTTTTTCATCTCTTCCTTCTATCAGATTGAAAAGTAAATCACCTGAGAAGTCCTGTCATAGACTCCTCCTTTCATTGTCAAAGTAATCCTCTTTGAGATTTCTGTTTCATACACCACCCTGCTTTCTCCTCCCACCTCGACTGCACCGGTGAAAATCTTTAACTGGTCATCCTTACTTGATCGCAATTTGAACTTGATAGGTTGGAGCTCGTCTGGACTCAGCATGAAGTTGATATTCTGAAGTTCTCCTTCAAATGCAGAGAACCGAGCGGTGGTTGCGATTGTCAACTTGTAAGGATATCCCGACAGACTGCCACCGTCTTGATTGTCACTGATGACAATTGCCCACGGTGACTCGATGTTACTGGGGATTTTCCCATCCGGTGCGTAAAGCAACGGGATTTCCCCTTCGATTGTGATCGTAAGACCAAAATCACCTTCTGAGATATCAAACTCCTCTAGGGATATATAGTTTTCAACGGACTTCTCTAAGACATTCATCTGTCCTTTCGTTTCGTCATCATACTCAGAAATTAAAGAGAACTCGGCTTCGAACTCGACTGCCATCTGCTCTCCCGCGATTGCCTCCTTTAAATCCTTCGTCTTGATCTGGATCTCGACGAGGTCTGCCTTGCAACCAAAAAGCAGCAGTACGGTTCCTATTCCTATCACCAACCTTTGCCATTGACTCATCGTCATTTTCCAGGTTCCTTAGGTTTCCCTTTTATCTTCATGAATACAGATGGGCGCAGAAATTAGAACTAATAATAAGTACCATTTCAACACGATCCCGTCATCCGTACCATCCGCATGGATGGTGGTCTTGCCCTCACCATACTAATGGGCATTTGAGCGTTCAAGGAACACTAAAGTTTGAGATTGTGCAAGGGTGTCTTTCGGACAACCTGGCATCCCTCAAATGCTTCTTTTTGACAACGGAATGGCAACTGGAGTTATAGAACTTTTTGCCCCGTGTCGTCTTGTAATCGTTGCTATTGAATCAATCTGCGATTTCTTGGTAGTTCCACCCCTTCTTACGAAACTTGCATAGGGTGTCGTATAAAAACTGCTGATACGAGGAATAGGGTGCTCTACCCAGAGATTAGAAAAACGGACTTCTACGGTGAAAGTGAAGTAAATATCGGTATTGGATGGGTGGATTGACTTACCACCGAGCAAACTTACTCCACCGTGACCGATTTAGCGAGATTGCGCGGTTTATCCACGTCGGTCCCTTTAATCAATGCCACATGGTATGCCAGTAACTGCAGCGGCACACTGTATATGATCGGCGCAACCGCGCTGTCTACCGGAGCGACATGCAACACATCCATGTTGTTTTCAGCCTCGAATCCAGCTTGGGGGTCGGCAAAAACAAATAACCGCCCGCCGCGTGCCCGAACCTCCTGAATGTTTGACTTGAGTTTCTCGAGTAACTGATCATTGGGGGCCACGGCGACGACCGGCATTTCCTCATCGATCAGCGCTAGAGGCCCATGCTTCAATTCGCCGGCTGGATAGGCCTCGGCATGAATATAGGATATCTCCTTAAGCTTCAATGCTCCCTCTAATGCGATAGGATAATGGGCGCCGCGACCCAGGAAAAGGGCGTTTTGACAACGGGCAAACGCTGGCGCCAAGCGCTTGATCTCCGAATCAAGGCGCAGCACCTCCTCAAGCGCCGCCGGCAGCGCGCGTAACTGACGAACGATGTGGGCCTCAAAACCCTCGTCGTAGCCATGCCGGCGGGCTAACGCCAGTGACAACATCATCAGCACGGTTAATGAAGCTACAAATGTCTTGGTCGAGGCAACACCAATCTCTGGCCCCGCATGCGTTAAAAACGCCAGTGTCGACTCGCGAACGAGAGAAGATTCGGGCGTGTTGCTGATCGTCAACGAGTCGCGAAGGCCTAGCTTTTTGGTTTCCTCCAACGCCGCCAATGTATCTGCCGTCTCGCCGGACTGAGAAATCGTCACAACGAGCGTTTCTTTTTTTAATGCGTGACGGCGGTAACGAAATTCGCTCGCGACCTCAACGTTACACGGCATACCGACGTACTCGAGCCAATGCCGTGCGACAAGCGCCGCGTGGTAACTGGTGCCGCACGCAATAATCTGCACAGCCTCTGCGCGATCCAACACCTTTTTACTCATTGGACCAAAGGCTTCTTCAAGCAATCGATCACCCGCTAGCCGGCCCTCCAGCGTATCGGCCACAGCCCGCGGCTGTTCATAGATTTCCTTCTGCATGAAATGCTGGTGGTTACCCAACGAGATCACGCCATTACTCTGGAGACTGGTGTGCACCGGTCGGTCGACTTCGTCCCCGTTGCAGTCAAAAATAATGCATTGCCCCTGGCGAATATCAGCAATATCACCGTTTTCCAGCACCTGATAACGCGAGGTCACTGGCAACAACGCGGAGATGTCAGAGGCGATCAGGTGTTGGCCATCGGCGAGACCGATGAGAAGGGGTGGCCCCTGGCGCGCCGCCACCAAACGATCTGGATCGCCAACGTAAACCACACCCAGGGCATAACTACCCTCAAGCTCCCGCATCGTTGCGCGCACCGCAGCCACCAGATCCAGGCCGCTCGCCACGTGAAGATAGATCTGATGCACCACCACCTCGGTATCGGTGTCTGATGAAAACCGAAGTCCTGCTTCTCGCTGAGCGTGTTTTAGGCTCTCGTAATTTTCAACAATACCATTGCACACCAACGCCAGAGAGTTTCGACAAATATGGGGGTGAGCGTTGGGCTCGGTTACGCTCCCATGTGTTGCCCAGCGCGTATGGCCAAGGCCGGTATATCCATTCAGTATCCGGCCCGATAAGCTGTTTTCAAGATCCGCCACCTTGCCCACTGCGCGGGTACGATCGAGGCTACCGACAGAATTAATCACCACCACGCCAGCAGAGTCATAGCCCCGATACTCCAGACGACGCAGGCCTTCCAGCAGGTAAGGAGCCACATCCCGGTTCGAGACCGCCCCGACTATGCCGCACACAGGCGTGTCTCCAGATCAATGTTTTTCGCTAACGAACTCACTGGGAGTCATCTCGTCGTCGGCGCCAGCGACTCACCGTTTTTTGTCGTCCTGGTGTTAGGGTTAATTTTCCGCTCGGCGCATCCTGACGTATGGTTGAACCCGCACCGATCGTAGCGCCCGCACCGATGGTGACTGGCGCCACCAGTTGGGTGTTCGAGCCAATAAAAGCACCGTCTCCAACTACTGTTTTGTACTTCCCCACACCATCGTAGTTACAGGTGATAACGCCGGCACCAATATTGACCGCATCTCCTATGTCACTGTCACCAATATAAGCAAGGTGGTTAACCTTAGTGTTCGTGCCAATCTGCGACTTTTTGATCTCAACAAAATTGCCAATGTGCACATTCGCCGCCAGCTCAGCCCCGGGGCGAAGACGGGCGAATGGCCCAATCCGCGCGCCAGCGCCCACCTTGGCGTCATCGATTACACAATTCGAATGGACGACCACATCATCCTCTATTCGCGCATTGCTCACCTGGCAATTCGGGCCAATCGTGACCCGGTCGCCCAGTTCAACACACCCCCCTAAGACAACATTGATGTCAATTACGCAATCGCTGCCGAATACCACTTGGCCACGCAGATCAAATCGTGCCGGGTCACGCAATGTCAGTCCTGCCTGCATAAGCTGATGTGCCTGCCGGCGCTGCAACGCACGCTCGGCTGCAGCCAGCTGCGCCTTGTCGTTAACACCTAGACTCTCATCAAGGTCAGCTACCGCATGCGCCACAACGTCAACTTCGTCTGCCACTGCCATGGCGACGACATCCGTTAGGTATCGTTCCCCCTGTTCATTGCCATTTTCGACCTGTGCCAACCAGCGGCCTAAGCGCCTAGCCGGAGCCACAAGAATCCCCGTATTCACTTCCCCAATTGCCCGTTGTTTTGCCGTAGCATCTGCTTCTTCAACAATGCCTGTTACCGCGCCGCTCTTATCACGGATAATCCGACCAAACCCATCCACCACATCCGGACGGGCTGTGAGCATAACCACTCGATCATCCTGCGCCTGCGCGCAAAGCGCTCTTAGCGTATCAACCCGCACTAACGGCATATCTGCATAGAGCACCAACACGGTTGCGGGCTCATGCACGGCGCACATTGCCACCTCAACCGCATGCCCCGTCCCTAGGCGTTCCTTCTGTATGTGCCAAATTAAAGCGGCGCGGGTTTGCGCCTTAGCCAACGACTCATTTTCCGGGCCAACGACAACGTGAATTTGGCTGGGGTCCAGCGCCTGCGCCGTGTTAAGCACGTGATCGAGCAAAGACCGTCCACCCAGTGTATGCAGCACCTTGGGACGGGAGGAGGCCATCCGCGTACCGCGTCCAGCCGCCAGCACGATCACTTCAATAGTCATGCGGGGATATTACTTCAATTCGACATGAAACCCGGACCACTAAGGCCGTCGACACGGCGTCAATGAACGACGGTGTCACCAATCTCTGAGATTTCTTCCAGCGTCGGGTCACGAACTTCTGTAACCCGCAAAACAAATGTCACGTCTTCACCCGCCAGTGGGTGATTCGCATCAATCGTGATCTCATCATCGTTGATATGCGTCACTCGAAAGTGCAGCACTTCACCGTTGTCACTCTCTGCATCTAATTCAGCCCCGACAAAACGCAGTTCCTCGGGCGCGTTCTCGATCTGATCGGTAAAGGTTAAATCAGGGTCGCGTTCACCGAAGGCCTCGCTTGCCAACAGGTGCACTTCGGCGTGCTCATCCACCGAAAGGCCATCCAGCGCTCGCTCGATTTTTGGGAACAGTTGTTCGTCATTAAGGCCGTGGATGTAAGAAATTGGTAATTCGCTATGTTCAACAATATCACCGCGACTGTCGCGAATGGTATAGGCGATAGACACCAGTTTATGCGGCGTGATGCGCTCAGACATCGGTAATAAGCCGGCGACCGCCAGCTGCGGACCGTCAGGCCCGCCCGCCCTTCGATCGAAGGTTCTGAATAGCTCGCAACTGAGCCGCGGCTTGGATCAATTCAGCCTTGGCCTGCGCCAATTCCAAGTCTGAAGTGCGATCGGCCAATGCTTGCTCCGCGCGTTTCTGTGCCTCGAGCGCGGCGGACTCATCGAGGTCTTTAGCTCGCAGTGCAGTGTCTGACAGTACTGTCACCATATGCCCTTGAACCTCCAGTAGGCCACCGGAAACATAGAAAAATTGTTCCTCGCCCGAATCCAACTGCACGCGCACCTCTCCAGGCTTAAGCCGTGTCAACAATGGCGCGTGCTGCGGCGCAATGCCGATTTCCCCCATTTCGGCCGGCGCGAACACCATCACACCCTCACCGGACCAGACCTCTTCTTCGGCGCTAACGATTTCAACTTTTATTGAATTTGCCATTACAGACTCGTGACACCCGGTCAGGTGACAGTTGTGGCTTTTTCTATCGCTTCCTCGATGCCGCCGACCATATAGAAAGCCTGTTCTGGAAGTGCGTCGTGCTCACCATCAATAATGCTCTGGAACCCGCGGATGGTGTCCTTGAGTGAGACAAACTTGCCAGGGGAACCGGTGAACGTTTCTGCAACAAAGAATGGCTGCGACAAGAAGCGCTGGATCTTACGCGCCCGACCAACGATCTGCTTATCTTCCTCCGATAACTCGTCCATACCAAGGATGGCAATGATGTCGCGAAGTTCCTTATACCGCTGCAAGGTGCCCTGCACGGCACGCGCCGTATCATAATGCTCCTGCCCAACAACGAGGGGGTCGAGTTGACGGCTGCTTGAATCAAGCGGGTCCACCGCCGGATAAATACCAAGCTCAGCAACCTGGCGGGACAACACCAGGGTCGCGTCAAGGTGGGCAAACGTCGTCGCAGGCGAGGGGTCCGTAAGATCATCAGCCGGGACATAAACCGCCTGAAAAGAGGTGATCGAACCCGTTCGTGTCGAGGTGATTCGCTCCTGCAAAATACCCATCTCCGCTGCCAGCGTTGGCTGATAACCAACAGCGGATGGCATTCGACCCAGCAGCGCCGAAACTTCGGTGCCCGCCAAGGTGTATCGATAGATGTTGTCGACGAACAACAAGACATCACGGCCTTCTTCTCGAAAATGTTCGGCCATCGTCAACCCGGTCAGCGCGACGCGCAGTCGGTTACCCGGCGGTTCGTTCATTTGTCCGAAAACCATTGCCACCTTGTCCAGGACGCCCGACTCGTTCATCTCGTGGTAAAAATCATTACCTTCCCGCGTTCGTTCCCCGACACCAGCAAATACTGACAGGCCAGCATGTTCTTTTGCGATGTTATTGATCAACTCCATAATGGTGACGGTTTTTCCCACCCCTGCACCACCGAAAAGACCAATCTTGCCGCCCTTCGCGATTGGCATAATGAGATCAATGACTTTAATCCCTGTTTCAAGCGCGTCGACCGTCGGGGATTGATCAGCATAACTCGGGGGCTTGCGGTGAATTGGGAGTTGATGCTCGGCGCCAACAGGGCCTGCTTCATCCACCGGGTTACCCAACACATCGAGAATTCGACCAAGCGTTGCTTCCCCGACTGGAACCGTGATCGGCGCACCGGTGCTGCTCACCGCGAGACCTCGCTTGAGCCCGTCACTTGAACCCATCGCGATGCTCCTGACAACTCCGTCACCCAGTTGCTGCTGGACTTCTAGCGTTAACCCAGTATCAGTGACAGTCAGCGCGTCGTAAACCCTGGGCACGGCCTGGCGTGGAAATTCAACGTCAACCACCGCACCAATAATCTCAACTATGTTGCCGGTACTCATAACATGTTCCCTTCGTATTAATACCCATTAAATAGGTGCCGCAATCCAACCACTACACAGCCGCTGCACCACTAACAATTTCAGCAATTTCCTGTGTGATGGCCGCCTGCCGCGCCTTGTTGTAGACCAGCTGCAACTCATCAATCAGGTTACCTGCATTATCCGTTGCCGACTTCATCGCTACCATACGCGCCGCCATTTCGCAGGCGATATTCTCAACGACGCCCTGGTAGACCAACGACTCTATATATCGGGTCATTAAGGCATCGACAACGGCGTGTGCGTCAGGCTCGTATAAATAATCCCAATGCGACTTGAGCGCTTCCTCTGGGGCTAGCGCACGAATCGGCAACAACTGCTCAACTTGTGGCTCCTGAGACATGGTGGACACAAAGCGGTTGTGAACGATGAACAACCGATCAATGCGGCCCTCTGAATAAGCATCCAGCATGACTTTGATTGCACCGATTAGCTCGGCAAACTGTGGCGCATCACCCAGCTGTGTCGCCTCCGACACAATCGTTGGGCTAAACCGCCGAAAAAATGCGAGCGCCTTGCTGCCAATAGTCGTCAGATCCACCTCAACGCGCTTATCCTGCCACACCGATAACTCATTAACAGCCGCCCGAAACAAATTGATGTTCAGCCCACCGCACAGGCCCCGGTCACTAGAGATGATGATAAAGCCGACACGTTTGGCTTCGCGCTCTTCCGTATAACTGTGCTTGTATTCCAGGCTTGCTTGCGCGACATGTGCGATAACATTGCGCATCTTTTCCGCATAGGGCCGCGCGGCGCGCATTCGCTCCTGGGCACGACGCATCTTACTGGCAGCAACCATTTCCATGGCCTTGGTGATCTTCTGAGTGTTTTCAATACTCTTGATCTTGGTGCGAATTTCTTTGCCGCCGGCCATCGATTAGTCCTTGGTGCGCTAGTGTCCCGGCGCCTACCAGCTGCCGTTTTCCTTGAAGTCCTTCAGTGCAGCATGCATCTTTTCCGCCACCGCATCGGTATACGCCTCATCCCGATTTAATTCCTCAAGCAGTTCACCCTGTTGGCTTTTCATGTGGTCCTGCAGCGCCTGCTCGAAATCGACGACCTTATTCGCCTCCACATCATCAAGGTAGCCTTCGTTGGTTGCAAAAAGGCTCGTCGCCATCGCAGCCACAGACATGGGTGCGTATTGTTTCTGCTTCATCACCTCGGTACTGCGCGCGCCGCGGGCTAACTGTCGCTGCGTGGCTTCATCAAGGTCAGATGCGAACTGGGAAAAAGCCGCCAACTCTCGAAACTGGGCAAGGGCAAGCCGAATGCCACCACCAAGTTTTTTGATCAACCCTGTTTGTGCCGCACCACCAACGCGAGAAACAGAAAGCCCCGCGTTAATCGCTGGGCGAATACCGGCATTAAACAGATCCGTTTCAAGAAAAATCTGGCCATCGGTAATCGAAATTACGTTGGTTGGCACAAATGCGGACACATCTCCTGCCTGCGTCTCAATTATCGGCAAGGCGGTCAGTGAACCCGTTTTACCTTTCACCTTGCCGCCGGTTAATTTCTCAACCTCTTCTGCGTTAATCCTAGCAGCCCGCTCCAGGAGTCTGGAGTGGAGATAGAACACATCACCCGGATAAGCCTCGCGGCCCGGTGGTCGCCGAAGCAACAGACTAACCTGTCGATACGCCCAGGCCTGCTTAGTCAAATCATCATAAATAATAAGCGCATCTTCACCTTTATCGCGAAAGTATTCGCCCATGCTGCAGCCTGCATACGGCGCGATGTATTGCATAGCAGCCGACTCAGCAGCCGATGCCGACACCACGATGGTGTGTGCCATGGCGCCATGCTCTTCGAGCTTGTTTACTACACCAGCGACCGAAGAGGCTTTCTGGCCAATGGCAACGTAAATGCACTTAATTCCTGTGTCTTTTTGGTTAATGATCGTATCAATAGCAACCGCCGTTTTGCCCGTCTGGCGGTCTCCAATAATGAGTTCGCGTTGGCCGCGACCAATGGGGACCATGCTGTCGATCGACTTGAGGCCCGTTTGCACTGGCTCATCAACAGACTTTCGACTGATGACACCAGGCGCTACTTTTTCTATGGGCTCTGATGCAGCAGCCTCGATAGGGCCTTTGCCATCTATCGGATTGCCCAGCGAATCAACCACTCGTCCAAGCAAACCCTCGCCAACGGGCACCTCTAGGATGCGCCCTGTACATTTGACCGTGTCTCCTTCAACAATATGCTCATAGTCGCCCAAGATCACCGCACCAACCGAATCCTGTTCTAGATTCAATGCCAAACCATAGGTATCGTTAGGAAACTCCAGCATTTCCCCCTGCATGGCATCTGCAAGCCCGTGAATCCGCGCGATTCCGTCGGTTAAACTCACCACCGACCCCTCCGTCCGAGCCTCGGCTCCAACATCAAAGTCTTTGATCCGTGCCCGAATCAGCTCGCTGATCTCCGAGGGATTTAGTTGCATCGCCATTCCAATAATCCTCTATCTATCACCTGGTTCTCCAAAGGCGCGTCAAGCGCTGACTGCCGCGGCGAGCCGCTCTAGACGAGCTCGAATCGAGCCGTCAATCACTAGATCACCCGCGCGAATCACCGCGCCACCCACTAATTCACGATTTGTTGTAACCACCAGCTCTACTTCGCGCCCAAGACGGCTCTTAAGCGCCGCAGCTATGCGATGCTGTTCCCCATCGCTGATCGGCAAAGCGGTCTCCAGTTCTGCTTTGATCGTCCGTTCTGCTTCTGCCCGCAATATTTCATATTGTTCTGCGATAGCGGACAACGCCGGCAGACGACGGTTCTGCGCCAAGAGACGCACCAAATGTTTCGGCTCGTCACCCACCGCCTCACCAAAGAGGTCGATGACTATGTCGGCTGCTTGCTGCCGCGACACTCGGGGATTAGAAAACAACGCAACCATATCCTTGTCCGCTGCGACCATCGCCAGAAATTTGAGCACCTCAGACCACGGCCCGTACTGCCCTGAATCTTTGGCCAGCTCAAAAACTGCCTGTGCGTAGGGTCTAGCGATACTTGAAAGTTCTGCCATTGCGGTCGAGGTCTTAGCTTGCCAAACGCTTAAAGCTGTGTCGCCAGCTCATCCAAAAGCTGCGAGTGGGCTTGCGAATCAACTTCACGGCTCAGTATCTGCTCTGCTCCTACAACCGCCAGCGCTGCTACCTGTTTGCGTAATGTTTCGCGGGCAGTGTTGACTTCTTTGTCAATTTCGCTTCGCGCGGCCGCGACGATTCGTTCTCCCTCTACACGGGCCGCTACCTTTGCTTCCTCAATGACTTCTGCTTCGCGCCGTTCTGCCCGTCGCAGGATTTCTTGCGCCTGAATCTTCGCTTCATCAGTCACTTTCAGCGCATGCTGTTCCGCTGCCGCCTTTTCCTGGCGCCCTTGCTCTGCCGCCGCGAGACCCTCCGTGATACGTGCCTTACGTTCATTCAAAGCAGTCACTATGGGTGGCCATACGAATTTCATACAGAACCAAACAAACACCGCGAACGCGATAGTCTGGCCGATCAGTGTTGCATTAATATTCATTGGTTAATTCCTGCACGCTCAGCGAGCAATCTTCTTACGCACCGACCACTGCAAACATGATGTAGAGCGCGATCGCTACACCAATAATCGGGATAGCGTCTACTAGCCCCATCACGATGAAAAACTGCGTGCGCAGCATCGGTAATAGCTCTGGCTGTCGGGCAATGCCCTCCAAGAACCGGGCGCCCAGCACTCCAACGCCAACCCCAACGCCAACACCCGCCAGGCCAAGCAAGACAGCTCCGGCGACGTAAAGTAATGCAATTTCCATGATTTCTCCTTGCGCTAAGTAACGAAAATCCAAGGTTGAGGTCGATCTACCCCAGACAATATTTAATGGTGACTATGGGCCATTTCCAAGTACACAATAGTTAGAGTCATAAAGATAAAAGCTTGCAGCAAAACAATCAGTATATGAAAAACAGCCCACGCCCATTGCAGGACACCGCCCACCAGCGCTAACGCTATGCCACCAGAGAACAGCAATGCAATGAGAATAAAAATCATCTCGCCCGCGAACAAGTTGCCGAAAAGCCGCAGCGATAAGGAGACTGGCTTTGCCACCAAACTAACAAACTCTAGAAAAAAGTTGATCGGAATGAACAACACTTTGAGTGCCTTGTTGTCGGCCTGAAAGGGTTGCATCGTCAATTCTGCGGCAAAACCCAACGGCCCTTTGACTTTAATACTATAGAAAAGCGTCAGGGCAAACACGCCAAGGGCCATGCCAAACGTTGCATTAGGATCCGTGGTTGGAACAACTTTCATGTACTCGATGCCCAGCCACGCGGCGATGCTTGGAATCCAGTCTATCGGCACCAAGTCCATGGTGTTCATCAACAATACCCAGACAAATAGTGTCAGGGCCAGCGGGGCGATCAGGTCGTTCTTATGAGAGAAGGACCCCCGAACATTGTCGTCAACAAATTCAATCACCCATTCGACAAAATTAATCCACCCGCTAGGTGTCTCGACAGTTGCCCTGCGCGCTGCCTTATGAAAAGCCCACAGGAAGACAACGCCGAGCGCAACAGACCAAAACATCGTATCCACATTAATCGCCCAGAACCCCATTGCTTTGGCTTCGCTAGCCGTGTGTGCCAGGCCCCAACCACGACCTCCGGGCAATTGACCAAAGGTCAAGTTTTGCAGGTGGTGTTGGATATAACCCGTTGTCGTGAGCGCGTCGCTTGCCATATCTTGTTGGGCCCTATTCCGTTATCAATGCTAGCGGTGTCTTGCACAGAATCGCGGACAGGCTAGATACCACCAGGCTCAACAACAAGCCGACCACCAAACCACTTACCACCAGCTCATCCGACAGCGAAAAAAACACGGCACAGAGCCCGCCGATGATAGCCAACTTTCCTACTTCAGCACGATATAACGTCGCCAACTCACTCGTCCCAGATAACACCCGCTGTGTTGGTCGCCAAAACACACGCCAAGCCGCATACCCGACCCCCGTCGCGCCAATACTCGCCCCAGCGAAAACAGAAAACATAATGGCCTCGCCGTGAAAAAAATGCGCTAGCCAACACGCCAGAACTAGCGCCGCCTGTGCGGCCACGACTCGGACCAACGGTGATCCGTCTCCATTGCTGACTATGGTTTTCAATTCTCTCGAGGCCCAATTTCACCGCAGGGGCGTTGTTAACGCAGCTTTAGCGACACCAAACCAACCCAAAAAAATGCACTGCAACAAAGGCGCGGCAGTATAGGCGACACCTATAAACCGGTCAATCGTAAAGACGCCGATCGGGTTTGTCGTCGCGCCACAAATACCCTAAGGCGTCTGCGCGCTGTGCTAAACTGCGCGCCCCTAAATAAAGCCAGATCGGATAGCCCGAAGATGGATTTCGAGCGCGCGCGATTTAACATGATCGAACAGCAAATCCGGCCCTGGAATGTGCTGGATCCTGGTGTTCTTGACCTGCTGCGACAGGTCCCTCGGGAGCAGTTTGTCACCCCGCCGCAACGGTCGCTCGCCTTCGCAGACCTCAGCATCCCGCTCGACCACGATCAGGTAATGATGCAGCCTAAGGTAGAGGCGCGCCTGATACAGGCACTGGCGCTGTCTCGCCAAGACCGCGTGCTGGAAATCGGTACCGGCAGCGGTTATTTGACGGCCCTACTCGCCGCTAGCGCAGCCAGCGTCGTCAGCGTCGAAATCTACTCGGCCCTTTCTTTACAAGCGGGAGCACGCCTGCAAAACGCGGGCTTCGATACGGTTGACCTAAAAGTTGGTGATGCCGCTAACGGCTGGCCTGGTGGTCAGCTGTACGACGCCATCATCATTACCGGCTCTCTGCCGATTTTGCCTACCCCCTTCCTCGAAGCGCTAGCTCCTGGCGGACGACTGGTTGCCATCATCGGTGAAGCACCCGCGATGGAGGCGTTGTTGTATCAAAAAACGAGTGCCGTCCCGCTCATAACGTCGTTGTTCGACACCGTCGTTCCCCCTTTGGTTAACATACCAAAAAAAGACGATTTTATATTTTAAATTCAGATAGTTACATTATATTTTCCTTTATGAACATTAAGCCCCTGTGGGCCAAGAACGCCCTCCTTGGCAGCGTATTGTCGGCCTTTGTTTCTCCCCTACAAGGCGCCGACCCGCTCAGCTACATTGTCCAACCCGGCGATACGGCGTGCGAGATCGCCGAGCTTTTCCTCGTTCCTTGCGCGCAATTAATTGAGCATAACGGCCTCGGCGCGGGTCATCAGATCTTCGTTGGCCAAACACTGCGCGTGCCGGGCAAGCCCCCCCCTGAGGCGCCCGAAACACCCTCTCCGGTCGATATACCAACCGCCGCCGCCCAAACTAAACCGTCTTCACCAGCCCCACCGCCGGCAACAAAGATTGACCTTGTTACTGTCTACCAAAAAGCAGTGGCTGATGACCCCGTTTTTGCGGCCGCGAGTTTTCGGCGGGCCGCAGCTCAACAAACTGTTCCGATTACGCAATTGGCAGTGCGGCCTCAACTGAGCGTGCGCAGCGGCTACACTTTGAGCACGGCCGCGGCTGCAGATGACAATTTCAGTTTGTCCGTGTCGCTTAAGCAAAACTTGTACGACCGCTCGACCAATATCGCTGTCGATCAAGCGCGTAACGAAGCAAGTATTGCCAACCTCGAACATCTAATCGAGAAACAGCGGTTGCTACTTCGTGTCTGCAACGCTTATTTCAGCGTGCTCGCCGCTAAAGACAATGTCGAATTATCCACCAGTAACCAGCGTGCCATCCGACGCCAACTAGAGCTGGCAGAAGAGCGCCTGGCTGTCGGCGTTGGGACGAGAACAGACCTATATGACGCGCGCGCCCGCTTTGAGAATGCCATAGCCGCAGGTATCGAATCAGAAAAAACGGCTCGTGATGCTCGCCAAGCGCTGGTCGCTCTCGTTGATGATGAAAATCTCTCTGCTCTACAGCCGCTGCGAACTGACGTCGGGCTGGCCGCGCCGGAACCCAACGCCGTCGAACACTGGGTGGAAGCGGCCCTAACCGACAATCTGGCATTACGTCAATCCGCTTTGCGCGTGTACGTAGCCGAACAAGACATCAGCCGTCAGCAGGCCGCCCGCTTTCCAGTGTTGAGCCTCAATCTTAATGGCGGGTTGGATTATTCAAGCGCAGCTTCAGACCGAACGAGCCTTTCCGTTGGCGTATCGGTGCCGCTATACGAAGGAGATCTCGTCGGTGCCCGCGTGCGCCAAGCCGCGCTGCGCCACAACGCGATACGAGCAGACTTAGAAGCCCACCAACGCGAAGTTCGCCGCCTCACCCGAAATGCTTTTTATACCGTTAACAGTCATCTGCAGCGCGTCAACGCTCTCGCTGAGTCTGTGCGTGCCGGTGAAAACGCACTTAAGGCGAAAGAGGAGGGTTTTTCTGCCGGTTTAACGACTAACATCGATGTATTAGACGCGCAACGTGACGTCTTTGCCGCGAAGCGCAATTACCTAAAGGCCCGCTATGACTACATTTTACAAGTTCTAGCGCTTGAGCAACTGGCTGGGCGGCTTGACCGGGCAGACCTTGACCGCTTTAACCAATGGCTTGAATAGGATTAACCCCCGTGGTCACACTCACCTCCTTAAAGCGTGCCGCACGCTCCAGCAGTTTACTCGGCGCAGCCCTGTTGTTGCTTATGCAAGCCGGGTGCGCCACGCCTATGCTGAGCCACGATGATCCCCTAGCCTCGTTTAATCGCGCAAGTCACGCCTTCAATACCGGGCTCGATCAGGCGCTCGTAAAACCGTTAGCAATCGGTTATCAACGCTATACACCGGCTATGGTGCGTCGCAGTATCGGGCATTTTCTGGACAACCTAGGTGCACCGGCCACCGCCGCCAACGCGTTGTTGCAGGGCAAGCTGGGTGAAGCTGCCAGCACCGGGCTTCGCTTCCTCATTAATTCCACCGCGGGCCTTCTCGGCACAATGGACGTCGCAACAACCCTTGGCTTGACCTTCCACAAGGAGGACTTCGGCCAAACCTTAGCCCGGTGGGGCCTGCCCGACGGTCCTTACTTGGTATTGCCTTTGCTTGGCCCCAGTAATTTGCGTGACACCGTCGGCATGCTGCCCCAACGGTATCTTCCCGATGCCTTATCGTCGATTGACGAGCCTGCGCTCGATGTGGCTCGCTACTCCCTGTTGATTCTGCACCGCCGTAGCGGCCTGCTTCACCTGGACCCCTTGCTCTCGGAACAACCCGATCCTTATCTCTTTGAGCGTGCTTTCTATCGACAATACCGCCTGGATCAAATCCACGACGGGGCGCCACCAGATTCGCGGGGGTCACTAGAAAATAGCTTGTTTAAGGATTAAGCGCTCGCGCCCACCGAACTCGCGCGGCCCGCTTTTTAATCATGGCTACCATTTTTATTGGTGATGTCCAGGGGTGCTGCTCTGCCCTTGAACGATTGCTCGACAAAGTACGGTTTGACCAGACAGTGGATCGGGTTATTTTGGTTGGCGACCTTGTGAACCGCGGCCCAGCCTCAGCCGCTGTACTACAGCTCATTATGTCGCTCGGCAACGCGGCGAGCACGGTGTTGGGCAACCATGATATTCACCTGCTCGCAGTTGCTGCCGGCGCCCGAGAGCCGGGCCCAAGCGACACTTTCTTAGACGTCCTTGAACACCCTGCCCGCCAATCGATGATCGCTTATTTAACCCAACAGCCTGTGCTGTTGTGTGACGAAACCACCCAGTCGATTGTGGTCCATGCGGGCCTGTGGGCCGGCTGGAACCTAATCGACGCACAGCGCTACGCTCGTGAGGTTGAGATGGCGCTTCGTGACCCAAGCGGTGCTTTCTTTCACCACTTATATGGTGACCAGCCCCATCGTTGGGCTCTTTCTTTGCGGGGCTGGGATCGTCTGAGGGTCTTAACCAACATTTTTACCCGCGTTCGCTACTATCGCGCTGACGGGGGGCTAGCTCTTACCGAAAAGAGGCCGCCTGGCCGCGCCTCACCCGCCCTTCGTCCTTGGTTTGATCTAATGGGCGATGCGCTGGCGCCGTGGCGGGTAATCTTCGGTCACTGGTCCAGTCTCGGATTACTGTCGCGCCCGGGGTTTATTGCGTTGGATACTGGCTGCGCGTGGGGCGGCGCGTTGACCGCCGTGCGCTTTGAGACCAAAACGGATAACATCGCGTTCGTTTCTTGCGCTTGCTCGTAATCGTCGACTTTGGTATTCCCGTGATGAAAAGCTCTTATGACATCGAGGTCTCTGTTGAAGCCGCCTACCTGCCTGAACAATCTGAACCGGCTGACGAGCGCTACGTATTCTCCTACACCATCACCCTAATCAATCGCGGCGCGATGACCGCACAACTTAAGTCCCGTCACTGGATTATTACCGACGCAGACAACAAGATCGAAGAAGTTAAGGGTGACGGCGTCGTCGGCGAACAGCCCATTATGAAACCCGGTGAAGGCTTCCGCTATACCAGCGGTGCCGTGATTGAAACACCCGTTGGCACCATGCAAGGTAGCTACCAAATGGTCGCCGAGGACGGTTGCGAGTTTGATGCGGACATCCCGCGCTTTGTTCTCTCGATACCGCGCGTAATTCACTGATTTATATAATCAATATTATATATCTAGGTTGGCAACGTTAAACGCGTTCTCCTCGATAAACTGCCGCCTAGGCTCTACTTCATCTCCCATCAACACTTGGAAAACCTGATCAGCGCTGACCGCATCTTCGACCGTTACTCGAGACAGCCGCCTCTGTGCTGGATCCATCGTGGTTTCCCAGAGTTGGTCCGGGTTCATCTCACCGAGCCCCTTGTAGCGCTGAATCGTGATGCTTCGACGCGCCTCCTTCATCAACCAATCGACCGCCGTGTCGAAACTATGGGCGCTGATCTCTTTTTCGCCACGCCGAACGAGTAACATTGCCCCCATTTTCGAACGCAACATTTCGCCCCAAGCCGCGATGCGCTGATAGTCTATGGTGGAAAAAAAGGCGCCGGGCAACCGCGTCTGCCGCTTCAGTCCATGGCGCTCTAATTCAACCACCATCAGCCAGCCAGCGCCCATTTCAGCGGAATGCACCCGCCCTTCATAGACGGCCGGATGATCACTGGCCGTTTTCGACTGCGCGGTCAATCTCGATGCCAGGCTCGCTGCATACTGGCTTTGCACATCACGGTCTACCCCCTCACCCAGAGCCGGCAGCAAAGACAGGCCCCACAAAACTATCGGGTCATATCGTCGACTGAGCCGATCAACAATGCGCCGGACCTCGAAATACTGTTCACAAAGGCCCTCGAGCGAAGCCCCTTCTAAACGGTCGGTTTTGTCTTTCGAACCAAGCGATGCACCCTTTAGCGCTGCCGCCAAAACATAGTTTTCCAGATCAGTATCATCCTTGACATACATGGCCTGTTTACGGGTAGTTACTTTGTAGAGTGGGGGCTCAGCAATATACACATGGCCGCGCTCAACTAGGTCCTTCATCTGTCGATAAAAGAAAGTCAACAACAGGGTGCGGATATGGGAGCCATCCACGTCAGCATCTGTCATGATAATAATCCGGTGATAACGTAACTGCCCGGGGTCAAATCCCTCAACACCAATCCCTGTACCTAACGCGGTGATTAACGTCGCCACCTCTTCTGACGCTAACATCTTATCGAATCTAGCTTTTTCGACATTTAATATCTTACCCTTCAAAGGCAAGATAGCCTGAAACCGCCGGTCTCTAGCCTGTTTAGCTGAGCCGCCAGCGGAGTCACCCTCCACCAGATAAATCTCACACTCGGCGGGGTCCTTAATTTGGCAATCGGCCAATTTTCCCGGGAGCCCACCGACCTCCAGCACGTTTTTACGCCGCGTCAGCTCCCGTGCTTTGCGCGCCGCGTCACGCGCTCGAGCAGAATCAATAATTTTTTCTAGCACCGCCCGGGCTTCGGATGGCCGCTCAAGCAAAAAAGCCCCGAGATACTCTGACACAAGCGCCTCTATTGGACTTCGAACTCCAGATGAGACAAGCTTTTCCTTGGTCTGGGAGGAAAATTTAGGGTCAGCCACCTTAACAGAGAGAACCGCCGTGAGCCCCTCTCTGCAGTCCTCTCCTTTGATCCCTATTTTTGCCCTTTTATTTAAAGATGATTCTTCCAGGTAACGACTCAGCGTCCTCGTCATTGCCGAACGGAGCCCTTCCAGATGAGCACCCCCATCACGCTGGGGAATATTATTGGTGTAGCAAAACACCGACTCTTGGTACGAGTCGTTCCATTGAAGCGCGAGATCCACCTCAACACCTTCGCGAACGCCCTGCATCTCGAAGACATTGGGGTGGATAGGGTTTTTTTTCTGGTTTAGATGCGCCACAAAGGCTGCTATTCCACCCTGGTACTCGAATACTTCGTCCGACCCAACACGCTCGTCAACCAACCGGTTCCTCACTCCAGAGTTTAAAAAAGCGAGCTCTCTAAGCCGTTTAGCCAAAATATCATGGTGAAAGACACGGTCCGAGAAAACCTCCGCGTCTGGGCGAAAATGAACCACTGTTCCAGACGCTTGGGTATCGCCCACAACCGCAAGAGGCGCGCCCGGCACCCCCTGCGAGTATTCCTGTCGGTATACCTTCCCCTCACGCCACACCGTTAACTCAAGCGACTCCGACAACGCGTTTACCACCGAAACACCCACACCGTGTAGTCCGCCGGATACTTTGTATGAATTCTGATCAAACTTACCACCAGCATGTAGATACGTCATGATGACCTCAGCAGCGGACCGCCCCTCGTCTTCAATTAGGCCGCACGGCATGCCCCGACCATTATCCTGTATAGAGACAGTCTCATCTGCATGGACCGTTACCACGACATCGGTGCAGTACCCCTCCAACGCCTCGTCAATTGAGTTGTCCACCACCTCAAACACCATTCGGTGCAAACCTGTCCCATCATCTGTATCCCCGATATACATTCCGGGACGCTTTCTTACTGCCTCAAGCCCCTTTAGAACCTTAATACTGCTCTCGTCATAGACCTTCTCTTTTGACATGCTTTTTCCTTTATAAAACAGGAGTATTATACGACATCGGCCCGACACACGACGGCAGGTTTCACGTGAAACACGGTTAGGGCATCGAGTGTTTCACGTGAAACACCTTGGACGGAGCCTATAGCCGCATCGGCATAATAAGATATTCTGTCGTGGTGTTACCGGGGGAGCGAACCAAACACCCGCTGTTGCCATCCTCAAACGCCAGCTGCACCTGATCCGTGTGCAACGCGCGCAGCGCATCCATCAAATACGTCACATTAAAACCGATTTCCAATCCATCACCATCGTAAACAATCGTGATCTCATCGCTGGCTTCCTCTTGGTCGGGGTTGTGTGCGCTGACCTTTAATTCACCCGGTTCTATTGACACACGGACCCCACGATATTTATCGTTAGTCAACACCGCTGTTCTGGCCAGCACCTCGTAAAGCGGTTGCCTCTCGGCCAGCGCTTCGCGCGTCAGTTTCTGATTTATCACAGCCCGGTAGTCTGGAAACTTTCCGTCAATAAGTTTCGTCGTTAGCACTGCGCCCGCGCGCGTTATTCGGAGATGGTTGGGGTTGATCTCCAGTGTGATTTCTTCTTCGCTACCAGCCAGAAACCGACTCATCTCAAGCACCGCCTTGCGCGGAACGATGGCTTGTTGTGTGGCTCCGGCCTCTTGTTCTACTGCACACTCTGTGCGGGCTAACCGGTGCCCATCCGTTGCTACCGCCACCACTTGTTGGTCGGAAAACTCTAACAAAACCCCATTTAAGAAGTACCGTACATCCTGTTGCGCCATGGAAAAAGCTGTCTTCTCAAATAACCGGCGTAGTGTGGCAGCGGGTAGTTTAATGCGGGTCGCCCAGTTAGTCGGCTCGATCCGCGGATACTCCTTCGCTGACAAAGTCTGTAATGTGTAACGGCTTCGGCCTGATTGCAGTTTCAGTCGCTCGCCCTGTCCACTGAGACTAATACTGCTCCCTTCCGGTAAAGCGCGACAGATATCGAGTAATTTTCTCGCCGTCACTGTACAGGCCCCGTTAGCTTCTTCTTTAGCAACGGACACTTCTTGTGATACCTCAACTTCGAGATCGGTACCGATCAATGTCATTACCCCTTGTTTTAGCTCGAGGTAAACGTTGGAAAGAATAGGCAGGGTTTGGCGACGTTCAATCACATTGGTTACTAACTGAAGAGGAGCAATCAGTGTGTCTCTATCTAATTTACATTTCATGTTATTAGTCTCATGAGATGATTCTTATTATAACTGTGGATAACTGCGTAAAATTGATAATTATATTAAATAACAAACGGTTGGCATTATTTAAAAGGTGTGGATCGTTAGTTATTAGGGTGTGGATAGTTGAAGATTATTGATCGGTTTAGGAGAAAGGCCATTGTTATACACAGGTTATCCCAGAAGCAGGCGCAATAGAGCTTGGTGGTCTTCCTTAATTTTTGGGTCGGTTTGCAACAAGGCTTTAATTTTCCTCTGGGCATGTAAAACGGTGGTGTGATCTCTGCCACCAAATGCGTCACCGATCTCGGGTAAGCTCATTGAGGTCAACTCTTTGGCCAGGGCCATCGCCATCTGACGAGGCCGAGCGATCTGTCGGCTGCGTTTTCGGGAATGTAGGTCGGATACACGCATCTTGAAATAGTCTGCGACGGTCTTTTGAATATTCTGAATATTGACTTGTCGTTGATGGGCGTCCAACAAATCGCGCAGAGCATCACGCGCGAGATCAACGTCGATCGTCCGTCCCGTAAAGTTAGCGCTAGCCACCAACCGGTGAAGCGCGCCCTCGAGTTCGCGGACGTTGGAGCGGATTTGTTCGGCAATAAAAAAAGCGACGTCTTCTGGCAGTGATACTTCCCGCGCGCGCGCTTTTTTGATCAAGATAGCAACCCGCGTTTCAAGCTCCGGCGGGTCGATCGGCACGGTAAGGCCGCTTCCGAACCGAGAAATTAGCCGCTCCTGGACCCCAGAAATTTCTCTGGGGAACCGATCACTGGTGATAATCACCTGTCGCTGTCCATCAAGTAAAGTATTGAAAGTATGGAAGAATTCCTCTTGTGAGTGGCTTTTTCCGGCAAAAAACTGAATATCGTCAATTAACAACATATCTAGAGAGCGATAGTAGCGCTTGAAGTTGTTAATTTCGTTGTGTTGCAGCGCTTTCACCATATCGGCCACAAATCGTTCCGAGTGGACGTAAACCACCCGGGCATCGGCGACTCGTTCAACAACGGCATTGCCAGCGGCTTGCATCAGATGTGTTTTTCCAAGCCCCACACCACCGTAGATAAAGAGCGGGTTATAGGCTCGGCCAGGGTTTTCTCCTACTTGCTGTGCTGCTGCCCGGGCAAGTTGGTTGGATTTTCCGGCCACATGCGAGACAAAGGTAAAGGCGGGGTTAAGGCGCCCTTCAAACCGAACGGGCCGCGGCGTCGCGGCGGCTTTATCAGGGCCTCGAGGTGGGCGGTCGCTGCCGATGTCGATAGAGATGTCGATATCTTGATGCCTAAACTTATTCGCAAGGCCTGCGATCTGGCCGAGATAATCGCGCTCGACGGTGTCTCTAACGTAGCGGTTTGGGGCCAACAGGGTTAGGCCGGTTTCTTTTTCGACCGCCTGCAGGGGCCGAATCCATGTATTAAATTGCTGGATTGGCAAGTCGTTTTCGAGGCGAGTTAAGCAAAGCGGCCAAATTGGTTCTTGCACGGTCCAGCGGCCCTTTCAGTTAAGCGTGTGGTGCTAAGCCCCCGAAGCTTTGATAGTGGCCAAGGGCGCGTAAAGAACAACCCACTATAAACGAACCGAGCTTAGTTATCCACAGAAATATTACATCTAGAAGTTATCCACAATATTGAGGGAAGCCTTTGTTTTATTGACAATAATGGGTGTGAGCGTTTAGATTGGCGACCCTTTCGCCGCGGCCACCGAGTAAAAATACGACGCTATGAAACGAACATTCCAGCCAAGCGAGCTAAAACGCAAGCGAACACACGGGTTTAGAGCGCGAATGCGAACGCGCGGCGGGCGTGCTGTGATAAACGCCAGGCGAGCCAAGGGCCGGTCTCGGCTGACAGCTTGACGAATCCGCAGCGGGCGGCGCCGAATTCCGGACGGCGATTTAGCTCGCTTCAGCGACTGACCGAAGCGAGCGATTACCGTGGGTTATTGCGCCAACGTGCGTCAAGCGATGACTACTTTAGGTTGGTGGTAAGGCCGAATGCGTTAGGTTATGGGCGGTTGGGGCTAACCGTGTCCCGGCGAACCGCGGCACGGGCGGTTGATCGCAATCGCATCAAACGATTGATTCGTGAATCCTTTCGATCCGCGCAAAACCAGATCGCGGGCAACGATGTTTTAGTGATGGCGCGGAGGCAAGCGGTCAGCGCTTCAAATAAAACTCTTCGTCACAGTCTAGAGCAGCGCTGGAGGTTGATGGGGAACTAATGAAACGCGCGCTCGTTTTTCTGCTTCGGTGTTATCAGTATGGCATTAGCCCACTGTTGGGTCCGCATTGTCGCTTCTATCCAGCGTGTTCAAGTTATTCGATCGAAGCGATCGAGACACATGGCGCTGTGCGGGGCTTTTGGCTGTCGGTGAGGCGCGTGGCGCGGTGTCACCCTTGGCACGACGGCGGTATGGACCTTGTGCCTGAACGGCCAAAGCCCACCATCAAGCAATCCTAACGAGTCAGTAAATGGATTTTCATAGGCTCTTTCTTGTTGGCGCATTGGTACTGGTGCTAACTTTGTTATACCAGAAGTGGTTGATGTTTGAGGCCGAAACGGCCGACCCCCAGCGATCTGCCCAGATAGAGACAGCGCGTGGTGGCGAAGCGGTGACCTTAGAGACAACGGCAAAGGCAACAGATGTACCAAGCGCGCCGCCGGTGGTAACAGAGAAAGCCAATGTTTCTGCACCGACCCCCACGCTTGCTAACCGCGCTCCTGCGGCCAACACGCGGCAACGCGTAGAGGTGATAACCGATCTGCTGCGAGCAGAATTAGACACCTACGGTGGTGATCTTCGCGTTCTTGATTTGATCACTTACCCAGAAAAGCTTGGGGCGCCGGATGTGCCCTTTCGACTTTTGACAGATAGTGGCCCGGACCTTTACTGGGTGCAGAATGGCCTCTTGGGGAGCCAGAGCGATCTTCCCAACCACCATTCTGAGTACACCGCAACGAATAAACGCTATGTGTTGGCCGAGGGAAAAGACCGCATTGAGGTCCCGCTCCACATAGAGAAGGACGGCGTTCATTATCGAAAGGTTTATACATTTTACCGTGATAGCTACTACGTTGATGTGCGTTACGAGGTGCAAAACAACACCAATCAAGAATGGCGGGGCTACTTATACGCACAGTTTGTGAGCACCGAAACAAGTGATGATGAAAACACTAGCTTTTTAGGTTTGGGGAGGCTCCCGAGCTTTACCGGTGGGGCTATCTACACGCCGGATGAGAAGTACAAGAAAATCGGGTTCGATGATATGCGCGAGCAACCACTGGTGCAAAAGACGACCTCTGGCTGGGTAGCAATGCTCCAGCATTATTTTGTTGGTGCGCTGCTGGCAGAGAAGGAAAGCCAGTATGAGTTTTATTCTTTGGTGAATGGGACAGGCGCGACAACGCGCTATTCGATGGGTTACAAGCACCTTGCACCGCTGTCGGTGGCTGCTGGCCGGCGCGGTGAGATGACCGCGCGAATGTTTGTCGGCCCCAAGGAAAACAAACGGCTGGTGGAGGCCGATCGACAATTGGAGTTGGCAGTTGATTTCGGCTGGTTAACACCCGTGTCGGCCCCGCTGTTTTGGTTATTGACACAAATTCAGCGAGTCGTAGTGAACTGGGGCCTGTCTATTGTCCTTCTCACGGCGCTAGTGAAGTTGGTTTTTTTCCCCTTGTCGGCCGCGAGTTATAAGTCGATGGCTAAAATGAAAAAGTTAGGGCCGCGCATGAAAACGCTCAAAGAGCGATACGGCGACGATAAGCAAAAGTTTCAACAGGCCATGATGGAGATGTACAAGAAGGACAAGATAAACCCGCTTGGTGGTTGTCTCCCGATCGTAGTTCAAATTCCGGTGTTTATCGCTCTTTACTGGGTGTTGCTTGAAAGTGTCGAACTGCGCCAGGCACCGTTGGCCCTGTGGATTCATGATCTTTCTGCGCCAGATCCATACTATGTTTTGCCGATCTTGATGGGAGCATCAATGTTTGTGCAACAACTGTTAAACCCCGCCCCGGTCGATCCGATGCAGGCCAATATCATGCGCATTCTGCCGATCGTGTTCACTCTATTTTTCCTCTGGTTTCCCGCTGGCCTGGTTTTGTACTGGTTGGTTAACAATCTGTTGTCGATCGCCCAACAATGGTTTGTAATGCGGAAATTTGCGTAATAGCTAACTACTAGAGAGAAGGCTCGAAGCCAACTAGGTGGAGACCCAAGACACCATCGCGGCGATTGCCACCCCGCAAGGGATTGGCGGAATCAGCGTGGTCCGGGTGTCAGGCCCGAACGCAGGCGCGATCGCCAGTCAGGTGATTGGTCCATTACCCATGCCGCGGCAGGCCAGCCTTCGGTCTTTCGCCGGCTCCGATGGACACCAGATTGACGAAGGGTTAGCCATCTTCTTTCCGGGTCCAGGCTCATTCACAGGAGAAGATGTTTTGGAGCTACATGGCCACGGGGGCCCGGTGCTGGTGGGCGAGGTGCTCCAGAGCATTCTGAATGCCGGTGCTCGACCGGCGGCGCCAGGAGAGTTTTCCGAGCGCGCTTTTCTAAACGGGCGAATTGATCTAGCACAGGCGGAAGGGATAGCAGATCTAATTAATAGCGCGACAGTGGCGGCGGCCCGTTCGGCTATTAGAAGCCTAAAAGGAGAGTTTTCGGAGCAGATAAACGCTTTTAATGTAGTTTTAACCGATCTTCGGGTCTATATCGAAGCAGCGATAGACTTCCCCGAGGAGGAAATCGATTTCTTGGCCGAGGGGGCTGTGGAAGCACGGGTGTGCAGTGCAAGCCAATGGCTGAGTGATTTAAAGGAGGGCGCGAGCCAAGGGGCCTTGCTGGCTAACGGTATTCGAGTCGTGCTGGCGGGGCGGCCCAATGTAGGCAAATCTAGTTTGTTGAATCGGTTGTCGACAGAAGATCGAGTGATTGTCAGCGATATCGCAGGAACTACGCGTGATGTAGTAACGGTCTCGACCGAGATAGAAGGTTTGAAAGTGGAGCTTGTCGATACGGCGGGTCTTCGTGACGCTGAGAATGCGCTTGAAGCCGAGGGAGTCAAGCGTGCACGCCGCGCGATCGAAGAAGCAGATCTGGCGTTGCTGGTGGTTGATGATGCGCTCGAAGTCGAAGGTGCGAACGGGGACCTGGAAAATCAATGGACCGCGTCTCTTGACTACATCTTGGTTCGCAACAAGTGTGATCTAAGTGGACACAGCAGCGGCATGCTGGAAGAAGGATCGCCGCTGACGGTAAGGGTGTCAGCAAAGACGGGGGCCGGCCTTGGCGCGCTTAAGGGCTGTATCGCCCGTGCCGCGGGCTATCAGGTTGGTGCTGAACCGCCGATCATGGCGCGCCAGCGGCATATTCAGGCCATAATCCGTGCTCGCGAGCACTTGGTGCAGGCCGAAAGACATGCGCGACAGGGACACGGCGAGCTGATTGCCGAAGCGCTTCGTTTGGCGCAGTCCTGTCTAGGAGAGATCACCGGGGCGGTGACGACAGAAGAGTTGCTGGGGAGTATTTTCTCCAGTTTCTGTATCGGGAAATAGGCGGCTGCCGATGAAGGATGCGATTAACCCCGTAACGCTCTGTCAAGAATTGGTTCGCATTCAGAGCGTCAATCCCGGCGGCTGTGAGGATAAGTGCGCTCACTTCTTAGGTAATTTGCTGTTAGAGGGTGGGTTTGACGTGACTTATCATGAGTTCGCGCCTGGCCGCACCAGCGTAGTTGCGCGAAAGGGAGGTAGCCATGACAGCCCCCGGTTGTGTTTTGCAGGGCATATCGACACGGTCCCCTTGGGCTTTACTGATTGGAGTGTGGATCCGTTCGGCGGAGACATTGTGGAGGATAAACTCTACGGGCGGGGCGCGACCGATATGAAATCAGGAATCGCGAGCTTTGTGGCTGCCGCGATGAATCTGGGTGATGAGCTCTTAGCGGACCCGGGCGTGCTGCTGATTATGGCGGCTGGGGAGGAAACTGGCTGCGAGGGGTCTCTCCCGCTCGGTCAGGAACTGGCTAAGGCCGTTCGTGTGGGCGCAATGATCATCGCAGAGCCGACCTATAATCGGCCAAAGATCGGGCATCGCGGCGCTTTGTGGTTGCGGATGACAACGAAGGGAAAGACAGCCCATGGCTCAATGCCTGAATTGGGCGTTAATGCCCTTTACAAGGCGGCGCGCGCGACCCAAAAGCTCGAGGACTTTGGCTTCAATGTGGCCCCCCACCCCCACCTTGGCGGTAATTCGCTCAGCGTTGGTAATCTGCACGCGGGACAAAATGTCAATTCTGTGCCAGACCATGCGGTCATGGAGGTCGATATCCGCACCATTCCAGGCGTTCGCCACGATCGTTTGCTAGAGGGTTTTGTGGCTTACCTCGAAGGAGACATTGAGGAGATTGAGCCGTTCGTGGACCTTGATGGCGTGTGGACCGATCCACATCATCCATGGATTGATCGTATTTATGCGCTCTGTGCTGCCCGCGATGGAGAACGCCCAACCATTGCTGCACTACCTTTTTTTACCGATGCCTCGGCGTTACAGCCTGCTTTTGGGGGCCCTCCCACCGTGATCTTAGGCCCCGGCGAAACCCACATGGCGCACCAAACGGATGAATATTGCGTAGTCGACAATCTGCCGATCGCAGTTTCCTTGTATAAAGCGTTATGGAGAGATTATTTAATGTACTACAAAGAGGGTCTTATTGAAGGTTAAATCCCCCGCCTTTGACGGCTTTGTTGAACGGCCCAGGCTTTGGATAACCGGCGATAGAGGGGGCTGGGTAAAGACAACGCAGCGGCTTCACTCGCCGCATAGAGCGTGTCAGGGTCAATCCCCATGGCATTACACTGCTCTAACAGGGCTTGGGGCTGGTATTGTGCAACATAACCTAATAGCCACCACAGTGGCGGCGGTCTCCTTTTTCGTCCCATCGAGTCGCCTCATTTTGTTATGTACTTCTTAGTTATATATATTATAAAGTTTAGGGATATACAAGCAATACAAACAGTCGTAAACAAAATGGAAAGCGGGTAGCAGCGTACAATCTAGGTGACGTGTCTTAAGGAGAGAGCTTGATGTCGGAGAGTGGCCATGCAAAACGAGCACTAATTCAGCTGGGAATTCTGACTATCTGTGGTCTCCTGATAGCGGCCTGGCAGCACGAGTTTCTCGGGGCTATCTATTGGTCTAACCAACGGACCCACGTTGGCCTCGCGATTAATGGCGGCATCGTTGTGTTGTTCTTAGCGGGGATGGCTCAGTTGGTGCGGTTGTTTGTGCGTTACGATGATGAGGAACGGGCGGTGGAAGCGCTGAAGGCGAATATTCGTGCAGATCGGGATGGCGAAGCTGGCGTTTGGAGGAGCGCGCTCGTGGCCCAGCGGTATCGCGCCTTGATGGATATGTCGCGCCAACGGGCCGCGATCAACCAGGGTGCGCTGGCCGCGACGCTCGTTGCCACTGAAGCTAGCCGCATCAGTTTGCCAAAATTTGTTCACAACATTCTCATACTGACGGGTGTTTTCGGCACGATCGTGTCCTTGTCGATTGCTTTACTAGGGGCCTCGGACATGATTGGCGCGACCGCGAACGTTGGTAGTTTGGACGCTGTGATACACGGCATGTCGACCGCACTGTCTACCACGATGACCGCGATTTTGGCCTATCTGTTTTTTGGCTATTTTTATTTGCGGCTGATCGATGTCCAGGCACAGATCATCAGCCGGATAGAGGAACTCACGACCACTACGTTATTGCCACGGTTTCAACTGGGCCCGGAAAGCGCCGGCGAGGAATTTGCGGACATCATTCGTGCTGCAGCCGCCCTGATGAAGCGGTTGGAAGCGTCGCAACACGAATACGCGGAGGTCGCGCACGATTTGCGCGCACTGATTGGCACCTATCAGGCAGAGTTGAAACACAGCAGCAACCGACTGGACGACATCGCGCGGCTGTTGCGTGTTGGGTTCAGGCTTAACGAAAGAAACCGGGAATGAAAGCGCACGGGTTCGTCAACCTGCGAGGAACAGGGACTGCCTCTACTAACGAGGACAGCGTGTGGCCCTCGTTTACCGACGTTATGATGGTGATTGTCATGGTGTTTCTGATGGCATTGGTAGTCATTCTGATTAGAAACGTTGATCTGACGGACCAGCTGGACAAAACGGAGCGACGCGCGGAGCGCGACAGCGCCCAAAAAACAGCGCTTGAAATGAATATCGCAGGGCTTGGAGACGAGGTGGTTGGCTTGCGTTTGCAATTAGGAGAGGTTACGCGTCGTGCAGAACTCGCACAGGTGGCCACTGTGGATCGGGACCAGCAGATCGGCCAATTGGTGCAAGACGTTGCTTCCTTAGAACAGGCGCGTGATCAGTTAGTGCGTGACAACGAGGCGTTGGTGGGTCGCGAGAGCGCGCTCCAGACAGAACTGCTGTCGCTAGAACAGACGCAACAAGCATTGTTGGCAGTACGCGGCGAACTTGAGGCGGAAGTCACGCGTTTGGACGAAGAAAAATCGGGCGCTGAAAAAGAAGGCAGGGCGCTTAGTAAAACGCTCACCACGGTGACGCGGGAGCGCGATGCGTTGTTAGAAGACAAGGCCCAGTTAGTTAAGAAGCAGAGCGCGCTTCGACTCGACATAGAAAGCATGGTGGCGCGGCTCGCGACACAGGAGGCATTGCTTGTATCCCGCCAAAAGGAGTTATTAACGCTTTCTAGCGCGCGTCAGGCACTCGGCGAGGAGAAAGCCGCAGCGACTGAGGCTCTGCGTAACCGCACCAGCGAGCGAGATAGCCTTTCGCTAGAAAAAGCGCGGTTGCTAGAACAGGGGAAAACCGCCGCTCTCAGGCTAGAGGTTTTGGCGGAAGAGAAGCGGGAAATTGCTCAACAGCTGGCGGAAACGGCGCTGCAGATGCAGGCATATAAAGGGCAAGTGACAGCGCTTGAACGCGCTGCCAAAGCGCTTGAGACACGAAACAAACAGTTGACCGAGGAGGGAAGCCAATTAAAAGAGACGACCGGTAACTTGATTACGCAAACAAAGCAACTGCAAACGGATCTTGGTGGGCGCAGCGCTGAACTCATAGAGTTGACGGGGGAAAAGCGGTCTTTAGAAACACGGATCCAGCAGCTCAATGTTTTAAAAGACAGGTTAACGGTTTCGCTAGCGGAGATGACGGATGACAGGGATCGTGTAGTGCGCACAGAGCGGGTGTTACAACGCGAGAAAGACCGATTGTTGACGCAGTTAACGGAGGCAAAGCAGCAGCAGGAAAGTGGGGCGGCAGAAATTGTTCGCTTGAGGCGCCAGGTCGTGGAACTCGACGAGAAAGAACAGGCGCTAGCGGACGAACGTAAAGTCACGCAAAACGTCATCGAGCGTCTTGAGAAAAAACGAACCCGGATGTTGCAGCAGGCAGCAGCGCTGCGGGCCGAGAATGCCCAATTGGCCAGCGATTATCTGGAGGCGCAGCGAATCCAGCGGAAAATGCGCGAAGACATGGCCAGTTACTCGAAAAAGCTCGACATGGCGGAGGACGCACAACGGATGTCGGTTCAGGCATTGGCAACGCGAAAAGCGCGCTATGCTGAGGAAATCACAGCCCTGCAAGTAGAGCAGCGAGCGCTGGTAGATGAATTAAAGGGACAGTACAGCGAACTTCAGGTGAAATACGATCGCTTGGTTCGGCCCGCCCGGACGTTTCTAGGCAAGCACGTTGTCCGCATTGGGTACTGGAAGGAAGGCGGTATATTTCGATACTCTATACGCGAGCCCGGCGACCCCCAGGCAAGGAATATTAATGAACAACAACTGCATCTCTCGCTTACCGCGCTGAAAAGTGTCTATGGCAAGCGGCTATACACAAAAATCCTGTTTCCTCGCGAGGCAGAGTTGTCGCAGAAAGATGCGTGGCGGTTCACGCACCAGATTCTTCGTCAGTACGACTACTATTCTCAGTAGGTAACAAGATGATCGAGTACCCGGAATCCTTTGATGTGATCGTGATCGGTGGTGGGCATGCCGGAACAGAGGCTGCGTTAGCTTCTGCGCGCCAGGGTTGCAGCACATTGTTAGTCAGCCACAGCGTGGAGGCGCTTGGGCAAATGTCGTGCAACCCGGCAATTGGTGGTATTGGAAAAGGGCATATTGTCAAAGAAATTGACGCGCTGGGCGGCGCTATGGCGCTAGCTACCGACCGTGCCGGCATCCAGTTTCGCACCCTTAACGCACGCAAGGGCCCGGCGGTCCGCGCGACCCGCGCCCAAGCCGATCGCGCGCGTTACAAACAAGCCATTCGAACGCAGCTAGACAACCAGAAAAACCTCGCCTTGTTACAACAGACCGTGGATGATCTTTTGATCAGTGACAAAACGGTCTGTGGTGTGGTGACAAACGGCGGCATTCGAGTTCGTGGGACAAGCGTGGTGCTTACTGTGGGGACGTTTCTCGGTGGGCGCATTCACATGGGACTTGAGAGCCAAGCCGGAGGGCGAGCGGGCGAGCCTGCGGCTAATCGCCTGGCAGAGCGTTTAAGGGCGCTGCCGCTTCGCGTGGCGCGGCTGAAAACCGGAACGCCGCCGCGGCTCGATGGGCGCACGATTGACTTTCAGCAACTTGAAAAGCAATTTGGTGATGAACCCAGGCCGGTTTTTTCTTATCTTGGGGATCGCTCGATGCATCCGCAGCAGGTGTGTTGTTACCTAACAGCCACCAACGAGGTGACACACGATATTATTCGGGAGAATCTCGAGAGCTCACCGATTTATGGCGGCACGATTGAAGGAGCAGGACCGCGTTATTGCCCCTCGGTGGAAGACAAGGTGGTGCGTTTTGCAGAACGGACTTCGCACCAGATCTTTGTTGAGCCAGAGGGGCTGGATACACCGGAAATCTACCCGAACGGGATTTCGACAAGTCTGCCCTTCGATGTGCAATGGAAACTGGTTCAGAGCATTCGGGGTTTTGAACGCGCGCGCATCACGCGGCCAGGTTATGCCATTGAATATGATTATTTTGACCCAAGAGACCTGCAGCTGTCGTTGGAGACGCGGGCACTAGAGGGGCTGTTTTTTGCGGGGCAGATCAACGGCACTACAGGTTATGAAGAGGCGGCCGGTCAGGGGTTGGTGGCAGGGCTCAACGCAGGGCGCCGGAGCAAAGGGTTGGCGGCGTGGACTCCGCGCCGTGATCAGGCCTACATTGGTGTGATGATCGACGACTTGGTGACCCGCGGTGTGACCGAGCCCTATCGGATGTTCACATCGCGCGCGGAGTATCGGCTTCAGTTGCGAGAGGACAATGCGGACTTGCGGTTGACGGAAATAGGTCGTGAACTCGGCTTGGTAGAGGATGCACGCTGGCAAAGCTTCCATACCAAACGAACCCGGCTCGACAATGAGCGAAGTCGCTTGAGCAGACAGTGGATTAACCCGGGAGATTCTGTTGCCGAAGCGTTGCTAGGACAGCCCATTAAAGAGAAGACGCGTGCAATTGATTTGCTCAAGCGGCCAGACATAACCTACGAGCAGGTGCATACGCTTACCAGCGGGCCCGATGGAACGACTGACCGAGCTATTGCTACGCAACTCGAAGTGGAGGCTCGTTATGCCCCTTATATTGAGCGCCAGAATGATGAGATTGAACGCCGCCGCCGCCACGAAACGATGACAATACCCGATGAATTTGACTATACAAAGGTTCGGGGGCTATCGAACGAAGTCGCAGATAAGCTGCTGAGCCATCGCCCGGCGTCGCTTGGTCACGCAGCGCGTATTTCTGGCGTTACCCCGGCGGCCATTTCCTTACTGTTGGTCCATCTTCATAAGCGTGCGATGCTCTCGGCGGCCTAATTCCGTTGATGCAGGGCGCTTCCAATTCGCCCGAGACTCGGTTGCGTGAGGGCGCAGTTCGTTTGGGGTTGGACCTGAGCGCTGTGGCGATAGCACAGTGTCTCGATTTCGTTGACTTGCTTCTGAAGTGGGGGCGGGTACATAACCTGACTGCAGCGCGTGACGCCGGTGAGGTCGTCACGCGACACCTTTTGGACAGCCTGACGATATTGCCCTTGGTGCGCGGCCAGCACATGTTGGATATCGGAAGCGGGGCAGGGTTTCCTGCCTTGCCCCTGGCCATAGCGCGACCGGATAACAGCTGGGTCCTGATTGAGGCGAGGCAGAAAAGGGTAAGTTTTCTTGAGCACGTGATTAGGCAGTTGCAATTGACGGGAATAACGGTGATCAATGGCCGTGTAGAGGATTACCGACCGCAACGGCTTTCTGATACGCTAGTCGTGCGCGCCTTCGCGCCCCTTCCTGAGTTGGTGGCTTCGACCCGGCACCTCTGGCACGCGCGGGCTACGGTAATCGCCATGAAGGGGAAGGAGCCGCTTGAGGAGTTGAAGGCTTTGTCTAAAGAAGTACAGGACTGCGTAACCGTGGTACCACTGACGGTTCCAGGGTTAGAGGCTAGCCGCCACGCAGTGGTTTTCAGCAACTTGAGTGACGGTGCTGTCGGCTAACGTAGGTGATACCATGACCAGAACGATCGCCGTTGCTAATCAGAAAGGCGGTGTCGGTAAAACCACAACAGCGATCAACCTCAGTGCTTCGCTGGCCAGGATGCACCGACGCATTCTGCTGGTTGATCTTGACCCCCAGGCCAACGCCAGCGCGGGTTGTAATATTGATCGAGAGGGTGTTGAACACAGTACTTACTCGGTTCTTCTTGGCTTGTGCGAGGCTCGTGAAGCGATCGCGACGACCGCATTTGGTGTTGATGTATTACCAGCGGAGGCTGATCTGGCGGGTCTTCAGGTCGAGCTCTCTGGGGCGGAAGACCGGGATTTTCGGTTACGTAGTGCACTAAAGACACTCGACGAATACGACTACATCTTGATCGATTGTCCACCCGCGTTAAACATGTTGACGATCAATGCATTGATAGCGGCGAGTTCTGTTTTAATTCCCGTTCAGTGCGAGTACTTTGCCTTGGAGGGCTTGTCCGGATTGCTTGAGACCATTGCGCGGGTTCGGCAGGCACACAATCCCAGTCTTGCAATCGAAGGGCTGCTTCGGACCATGTATGATCGCCGCAATCGCCTTGCCAATGAGGTAGCGGACCAACTGCGCGAGCACTTTCCGGACAATCTGTTTCGCACGGTAGTGCCAAGAAACGTGCGCTTGGCCGAATCACCCAGTTACGGGATGCCTGTGATTGACTACGATGCAAAGTGTGCCGGCAGTGAGGCATACCTAGCGTTGGCTGGAGAAATGATAGCGCCGGCGGGCGGAGGCATCGGCGAACTGAAAACACGCACCAACCTGTGAGCGAACCGTGACGAAGAAAGCAAGATTAGGTCGTGGACTGGACGCCCTCCTCACCGGAGTTGAGAAAACGGTCAACGAGGGGGACGGCGCGTTGCGCCAGCTGCCCCTCGACAGCATTCGGCAAGGCCGTTACCAACCGCGGGTGCGCATCGATGAGGCAAGCTTGCGTGAGCTTGCGGCATCGATTGCCATGCAGGGCATCATTCAGCCAATTGTTGTACGTGAGACCGTTGCCGGGGGCTTCGAGTTGATCGCCGGGGAGCGACGCTGGCGAGCCAGCAAGCTCGCAGGGTTAACAGAAATCCCCGCGTTGATTCGACAAGTTTCAGATGAGAACGCGTTGGCGGTGGCGCTAATCGAAAACATCCAACGCCAAGAACTCAATCCGGTTGAAGAGGCCGCTGGGTTGAGGCGGCTCTTGGATGAATTCGGCATGACCCACCAGCAGGTTGCTGAGCAGGTGGGACGGTCGCGAGCGGCAGTCTCAAATTTATTGCGACTGCTTAATCTTGTTCCAGTGGTTCGAGAACATCTGGAACTGGGCCGTATTGAAATGGGACATGCCCGGGCCGTGCTCGCACTGCCACGAGAGCAACAGCAGACTGCCGCCGCATCGGTAATACAACGACGGTTGTCTGTGCGCCAGACCGAAAAGCTAGTCAGAGGCCTGTTGAGCGGCGTGCGCAAGAGTAAGCGGGCGCCACCGGTTAAAGATGCAGATCTCAGCAAACTGGAGACAGAGCTTTCTGAAGCGCTGGCAGCGCCGGTCGTCCTAGAGGATAGCGGAGGCAAGGGCCGCGTGATTATTCAATACTACAGTCTTGATGAGCTCGACGGGATCATTCAGAAGTTCCGATGACATGTGGGCTGCATGAGCAACGCCACACTTACTTGCGCTGGATACCGATAACGTGGCCCGCTTGGGGTGGTTTTGTGAGTTCTTGGTGACGCAGCATCATCGTGGAAAGCTTGTCGATCGCCGCAGCCGGCAGGACCGAGGATCGCCGAATATTAAGGTCGACGTGCATTAGCAACTGTTCACTGGTTGCCGCAAGAAAACCCGCATTCGCATGGTACATGTTGAGAAAGCAGTGCAACCGTTTGCTGTCGTAATCGAGTAGTTGGCAAGTAATAAGGATCGGATCACCGAGCTTGAGTTCGCGAAGATAGGTAACGTGTTGTTCCAACGTGAACGTAGATCCGTTTGTTTGGCGGACGTAGTCTAGACCCAGACCTAATTGGTCTAACAGGTAGTCGGTTCCATATTGATCAAATGCGACGTTGTAATATGCCATGTTCATGTGGCCGTTATAGTCGATCCACTCAGAGGCAACCTCAACAACGGGGCAGTTGAGAAGTTGCTCGGATAAATGTTCGATCGGCACCATGGCGGTTAATCCGTGTCAGCGTTTTCTTGCTCGCGTGTCGCATTCATGACGTCCACTAACACGGCGATAATGAGATTGAATACGGCGACGCCAGCGATGAAGATAAAACTCAAAAAGTAGATCCAAGCAAACGGAAAGACCTGTTGGATAGGCAACATAACCGTTTCCCAGCTTGATAGCGTCATCACTTGGACTAGCGTGAGCATAGCAATCCCAACGTCAGACCAACGCGCAGGATCTGTGTCAGCGAAAACCATCGAGCCGAAGGTACCGTAAATATAGACAATGATGAACAACAACAGACAGACATAAAAGATTCTGGGGATGGCTTTGAGCATACTGTCGATGATAAACCGCAACTCCGGCAGTACAGAGATCAGTCGTAATACGCGGAAGATTCGCAACAGACGAAGCAAGAAGGCGGATTCGCTGCGGTCAATGGGAATCAAGGAAATCAAGACGATCACACTATCGAATACGTTCCAGCCATTTTTTAGGAAATCCCGTTTCCTTGGTTCGCCGATGAAGCGGACTAACAACTCAACCACGAAAAACAGTGTGATCGCATAATCAATTTGGTCAATCAATAAAAGAGCAGCGTCGCTGAGTGGGTAAGTGCGACCGCCCGAGGCAACCGCTGATAATAGAATGACGCCGATAACGACGGCTTGAAACCATCGATTGTTGCGAAGACAGTTAAAGAAATCGATCATTGTTTTGCATGTGTCGAACTGTTGTGCCCAACGCTATGGTACTGGTCGCGGTGAATAGAATATTTGGCAACCGTTTCGGCCCACGGTTGTCCCGTGAGTAACTTTTCTCGAAAGTGTGCCAGGCGCACAACACGTGCACTCCCTACCGCCTCGACACCGCGTGCGAATAGGGGTTCAGGAAGACAGCTGGCAGTGGGGCCGATGACGGCAATCTGCGCTGAGGTCGAGCAGTGAGTGAGTACCTCATCTAGACTGCCGTTAAGCAAAGTGAGCGCGGTTATGAAAACGGGGTTGCAGTCCTTGAGTTGAGAAAGATCTAGCGTCACTGTAAAACGCCCTACCTCACACAGAAATCTGGGGTTTTGTTCGATGATGGTCAGCGATGCTTCATCAGGCATCAGGTCAAGAAGGGGTCGAAAGAAGCCAACCATGCCGACATGATCGCTACCACGTGGATGAAGGCCCACCAGGGGGTCGGGTGCCAGGTCGAGTTGTTTTGAGGAGGAGGCGAAGTGGTGTTGACTGAGCGCATTGCTGGCACCGAGGCCAAGCGCGCATAGTGCTGCATTTGTACCAGCGAAGTGTCGTGATAACGATAGCGCGCAATGATTGAGGATGGGCGTTGATTCAATCGCACTTTGCAACGCTGGCAGGGCGTTATCAAAGTGGGTAGAAAAAAACCCACAACTCCCATCAGCGAGCTCAACGGCGCCAAATTTCTTGCACGGTGTCCCGTCGGCTCTTGCAGGGGGCAGATGAATTCCGCTTACTGCCGGGACGTTCTTGTCTTGGCAAACAGCTTCAATAGCGGCAACGAGGTCTTGGTTAAAGGACATGGCTAGACTCGCGCAGGGTTCGTGTGCCAAGGCCGTCGAAGTCTCGTTGTCGAAAAGCTTCGTAGACAACGATTGCAACTGCATTGGACAGATTAAGGCTGCGGCTGCCCGCGCGCATCGGCAAGAACAACTGGTGTTCTGATGGCGTGTGTCCGGCGACTGCGGTGGGCAGGCCATTTGTTTCAGAACCGAAGATGAGTGCGTCACCGGGCTGGAATTCGGCCTGGTGATACGGGCGGGTGTGGTGACTGGAATAGGTAAAGCGACGCTCATCTGGATGCTGCTCGGCGAAGGAGTCGAAGTCGGGATAAACACGGACGCTTGTCATTGCCCGGTAGTCAAGCCCTGCCCGGCGCAAACTGCGGTCATCGAGATCAAACCCAAGTGGTTCGATGAGGTGTAAACGGCACCCAACGTTCGCACATAAGCGAATGATGTTACCCGTATTGGGGGGAATCTGCGGTTGACACAGAACCACTTCAAACATGTTGGCGCATTTTACCGATACGAAATTAGAGTGGCTTGACCACGGTTAGCACGATGATCGCTACCAGGATTAAAACAGGGATTTCGTTAAACCAGCGATAAAACACATGGCTGCGTTGATTGCGATCGTGGTTGAAGAGATAAACCAGTCGGGCGCAGAAAAGATGATAGCCGATAAGCGCAGCGACTAGAATAAGCTTGGCGTGCAGCCAGCCGCTGCCGCTGCCCAGCCCGTATCCAAGCCACAACCACAAGCCGCACCCCACGGTGAGAAGCCCACCGGGCGTGGCAATACCGTAGTACAGTTTTCTTTCCATTATCTTGAAGCGAGCCTGGCTAGCTGCGTCATGATCGGCCATGGCGTGGTAGACGAAAAGGCGTGGCAGGTAGAACAATCCCGCGAACCACGTCACCATGAAGATAAGGTGAAAAGATTTGACCCAGAGCATGCCGGCGACCTCGCCGAATCTGACGCGTTATCTTTGGACACACCAGCACAAAAGAAACCGAGGTGTCCTGTTAGTCTAGAAGAGAAGATCATAACATGCGCGATAGACCGCACCTCCAAGCGTTGGGCCCGTATTGGACGCATAGCCTAGAGATTTTTAAACTTGGTCAATTGGCGTCGTTGTCGCTTGTCAGGCCGGCCATGTGCTGTGCCCGCACGGCGTTGTTGTTGGAGTTCCTCTTGACGGAGGCGTCGTCGTTCACAGCTGTCGTCATCCTCCTGATACAGTGCCGCGGCGAGTGCGGGTCCGAGGCGCTTCTCTGCAAGATCGATGATTTCGATCTCGTAAGTCAATAGCCCCTTTCGAATTGAAACGCGATCCCCTATAAAAACGCGTTTGCCGGGTTTTGCACGTTGCTGATTAACGACAATGTGGTTGCGGCGGGCAGCCTCGCTGGCTAAATGACGCGTTTTGAAAAAGCGGGCTGCCAAGAGCCATCGGTCGAGGCGGACTCCCTGATCGTCGCTCATAGGGGTAGCATTAGATAAATGGGAGCACAATATTGCCATTGTCGCAGCTAAAGCGGCAGGGCTGGAATCAATATGATTGCCTTAAATGAGTTGTCTTTGGTGTTAGCAGGCCATGAGCCTGTACTGATTGATCGATCTGACCGCGATAGCCGTGCGGCAGTGGCCATGATCATCGATAGCAGCGGCTCTCAAAGTGACCCGAACGTCATCTTTATTGAGCGGGCACAAGACCCGAAAGATCCCTGGTCCGGTCATATGGCCCTCCCAGGAGGACGTTGTGAGACAAGTGCAGAGAGTGTCGTAGATGCAGCACGCCGCGAGACGCAAGAGGAAATTGGGCTTTATCTACCGTGCGATGGTTTGCTTGGTCGTCTTGATGATTTGCAGGGTCGACATGCTGGGCGGAGCCAAGGCCTCGTCATTTCTTGCTTGGTGTTCGGGGTCGATAAAAAGGCCGTATTCACGCTTAATCACGAGGTGGCAGATATCGTGCAGGTGCCATTTTCGGTATTGTTGGATAAAGATAACCACACAACCATTGAGTACCCTGCTCCGGGCTCAGAGCGTTATCCGGCGGTGCGTTTTGTTCCAGATGACTCGCGCGTTATTTGGGGGTTGACCTACCGTTTTCTCAGGCAATTGGTGGGGTTGTTCGGGCATTGCTTGCCGGAATCATGACGCAGTGCCGCGCTGTGATTTTCTCTCTTGTTCCCGGGATATTGAACCGGGGGCGCCGCCTTTGGGCCGGGTCTGGCAATCGATTATCATCGTATTTTGATCCACGGTAATGGTTGTGCAACGTCAAGAGGCCAAGAACCCATGACACCGTCAAATATGCGGTCAGTTTTGTTGGGAACACTGCTGTCAGCGCTGTGGATAATGTTATCTGGCCATTGGGATGTACGCTTGCTCCTGTTGGGTGTTTTGTCTGTCGGGGTGACGGTATGGATGGCGCGGCGCATGGACATCGATGACGCTGAGGGGCTGCCCATGCAACAGTTACCGCGGTTAATTGCTTACTTGCCATGGTTAGCGCGGGCAGTCGTTGCATCGAATATAGATGTCGCTCGCCGCGTGCTGACGCCATCACTGCCGATTGAGCCAACGACGGTACGGGTGCACGCGGATCAAACGACAGTGGTCGGGCGGGTGGTTTACGCAAACTCGATTACCTTGACTCCTGGGACGATTACGCTTGAAGTGGAGGACGACGCAATAGAAGTTCACGCGTTGACAGGTGAAGGTGCCCACGATCTTTGTACAAACGAGATGGGCCGACGCGTGACAGCCTGCGAATCGCGCTAGATGCTAACACTGACTTTACTCGTGTTGCTGGTATCCATGGCGCTCGCATTACTGCGAGCTGTAAAAGGCCCGACGGTATACGATCGCATTTTAGCGGCCAACATGTTCAGTACAAAAACGGTACTGCTGATCGCGGCACTTGGCTTTTTGGTCGGTGAGGCGGAGTACTACGTTGACATAGCGTTGATGTATACCCTGGTCGGTTTTATCGCTACGGTGGCGGTGCTCAAAGTTTCTGAATTTGGCAATTTGGGCCAAGCGGGTGCTGTCCGGTCGACGCCGGTAGAACCGCCGCGCAAATGATGGATATCATGGGTGTTGTGAGTGCGATTTTGCTTCTGGTGGGCAGCGTGTTTGCGCTGATCGGAAGTATTGGCATTGTCCGCATGCCGGACGTGTTTACGCGATTGCACGCGGCGGGGATCACCGACACGCTTGGTGCTGCGGGCGTGCTTCTTGGTTTGGCCCTAAAGGCTGGATTTAGTCTTCTGTTGGTCAAGTTGTTGCTGATGCTGGCGTTTTTATTGTTGTTGAATCCAACGGCTTGTCATGCGTTGGCGCGGGCAGCGCTTCATGGATTGCGCCGGCCATGGATGGGACTCACGCACGATGATTGAAGTCATCACCGTGATTTTGTTTGGGCTGCTTGTAGTGACGGCAATAGCAGCTATACGGCTGCATGATCTGTTTGCTGTTGTCATGATATTCAGTATCTACAGTCTGTTGGCAGCAGCGATATTCGTCGCGATGGATGCGGTTGATGTGGCCTTTACCGAGGCGGCCGTTGGCGTAGGGATATCTACGGTTTTGATGTTGGCGACGATTGGGCTGGTAGGGCGCCATGAAAAGCGACCAGCCCACCGACCTGGTTTGCCCCTGGCGGTGGTGAGCCTCACCGGGATGGTGCTGGTTTATGGCACCCTCGACATGCCGCACTTTGGTGATCCATTAGCGCCGATTCATCAACACGTTGCTCCTCGCTATCTTCAAGAGTCACCGATGGAAATTGGTATTCCCAATGTGGTCACTGAAGTGCTGGCCAGTTACCGAGGTTACGACACGCTGGGGGAGTTGACGGTGATTTTTACTGCGGGCGTTGGCGTGCTCGCGCTCCTCGGCATTCGCCGACGTAAAAGGGACGAGTCGTGAAAGACAACGCAGTTCTTCGCGTAGTTGCTAAGATCATTGTGCCGGTGATTTTGGTGTTTTCCCTGTATGTCCAGTTCCACGGCGATTACGGCCCCGGCGGCGGGTTTCAGGCGGGGGTGATCTTTGCAGCAGCCTTCATTTTGTATGGGCTGGTGTTTGGAGTCGAGGCTATTGAGCGGGTGTTTTCCGCAACAGCGTTGCGCATCGTGACGGCTCTAGGCCTGCTGCTTTTCGCGGGAGTGGGATTTTGGTCTCTTCTAGGCGGAGAGCGCTATCTGGACTATGACGCGTTGGCCCAAGAACCTCTAGCGGGTCAGCATCTGGGTGTCTTTCTGGTAGAGCTCGGTGTAGGGATTACTGTCGCAGCGGTCATGATCACTGTTTTCGTTGCGTTTGCCGGACGGACGTCAGATTGACTATGGATTTTCTGGGGCTTTACAACTATTGGATTGTCATCTTGTTAATGATGATGGGGTTTTATGTGGTCATCGCTAGTGGACACCTGGTAAAAAAATTGATTGGCCTCAACCTGTTTCAGGCATCTGTTTTTATTCTCTACATCAGTATGGGTACGGTAGAGGGCGGCGCGGCACCGATTCTTCGAAACGGCGTGAGCGTTTTCTCTAATCCATTGCCCCACGTGCTTATTCTCACAGCCATCGTCGTGGGTGTTGCGACGACGGCCTTGGGCCTGGCCCTCGTAGTCCGCATCAAGGAAGCCTACGGCTCGGTGGAAGAAGAAGACATTCACCGGCAGGACGACTCCTTGTGATTCAGGAACACCTGCCGGTTTTGCAGGTGGCATTGCCGCTGGTCGCGGCACCGCTATGTCTTTTGTTGACGCGAGCGATGTGGGCATGGTTGCTGGCGCTTGCGGTCAGCGTAGTGGCCCTAGGGATTTCTATTGTGTTGCTTCGCGAAGTTTATACGGGCGAGGTGATTTCTTATGCGATCGGGGGCTGGGCCGCGCCGTGGGGCATCGAGTATCGAGTCGATGCGGTGAATGCACTTATCCTCATTATTGTCACGGCGATCAGCACTGTAACCCTGATGTTTGCCAAGACGAGCGTGGCTCAGGAGGTGGCGGGTGATAAGCAGTGCTTGTTTTACACCGCATGGTTGCTGTGTTTAACCGGGTTGTTGGGTATTGCCATCACCGGAGATGTGTTCAATCTGTTTGTTTTTCTCGAGATTTCTTCCTTGTCGAGTTACGTTCTTATCGGTCTTGGCCAGGACCGCCGGGCCCTAACCGCATCATTTCAGTACCTCATCATGGGGACGATCGGGGCGACGCTCATCCTCATTGGTATCGGGCTTCTATATATGGTGACTGGGACACTGAACATGATGGATTTGGCTACGCGTTTAGCGGTGCTGGGCGATAGTCGGACGGTTCAGACGGGGCTTGCGTTCCTCACGGTGGGTATCGGTCTTAAGTTGGCACTTTTCCCGCTGCACCTGTGGTTGCCCAACGCGTATACCTATGCGCCCTCGGCGGTAACTGTTTTCATAGCGGCCACGGCTACTAAGGTGGCGGTGTATATGTTGTTGCGTTTTTTATTCGATGTATTTGATGCTTCATTTACCTTCGGCGCAATGTCGCTCGGTGGCTTTCTGGCGGTACTGGCTGCGGCGGGCATCCTGTCAACCTCCACCGTGTCTATCTTTCAGGACAACATTAAGCGGATGTTGGCTTATTCGAGCGTCGCGCAGGTTGGTTATATGGTGCTTGGTATCAGCTTGGTATCGAGCGCGGGTCTAACGGCCGCCGTGTTACATCTGTTCAATCATGCTTTGATGAAGGGGGCGCTTTTTCTCGCACTGGGTTGTGTTGCTTACCGCTTGGGTACTGTGCGCCTCGGTGCCATCGCGGGCCTTGGGCAGCGCATGCCCTGGACGATGGCCGCTTTCGTTGTCGGGGCACTCAGCTTAATTGGCATCCCGCTAACGGCTGGTTTCGTCAGCAAATGGTATTTGATCCTAGCGGCGGTAGAACGCGGCTGGTGGCCTCTCGTGGTGGTGGTTGTCGCCGGCTCACTGCTGGCAATTATTTATGTCTGGCGTGTGGTGGAGATGGCGTATTTGCGCCCTGCACCGGAAAAGTTGTCAGTGACGGAGGCCCCGATATCCTTGTTATTGCCGACGTGGTTGTTGGCGGGGGCGAATGTTTATTTCGGGATTGATACACGATTCAGTGTTGGCATGGCGGAGCAGGCTGCGGCTTTGTTGACAGGATCGAACGGATGAGCGAACAAGCGGCGCTCATCGGCGTGGTAGTCGTCCCGCTGTTAGGGGCTTTGGCCGTTATGTTGGCAGGGTCGAGGCCAAATCTGCGCGAAGCCATAAGCCTCGCGGCTGGCGTGATTTTGCTGGCATTAGTCGTGCGACTACTACCCCGCGCGCTGTCAGGGGATTGGCCCGCGGCGGTCTTGGCAGAGCCAATACCCGGCTTATCACTGGCGGTCAGTGCCGAGCCGTTGGGGGTGTTGTTCGGATTGATTGCGAGTTTCCTTTGGATTGTGACCACGGTTTATTCAATTGGGTATATGCGAGGTCATGGTGAAGCCCATCAGACGCGTTTCTACACTTTTTTTGCAGTTGCCATGGGTTGCACGATGGGCGTCGCATTTGCTGACAACCTATTCACTTTGTTCGTTTTTTACGAAGTATTGACTTTGTCGACGTATCCGCTGGTTACTCATGCGGGGACTCAGGAAGCGCGTCAGGGTGGCCGGACCTATCTCGGCATCCTGATGGCCACTTCTATGGGGTTTTTACTGTTGGCTGTTGTATGGACCTGGAAGCTGACGGGCAATGTCAGTTTTACATCGGGTGGCATTCTTGGTGGAGCGGCATCGCCGCTGGTGATTGGGGTGCTGTTCGCGCTTTATGTGTTTGGTATAGGTAAGGCCGCGCTGATGCCTTTTCATCGTTGGTTGCCCGCGGCGATGGTGGCACCAACGCCCGTCAGCGCGCTGCTACACGCTGTAGCGGTTGTTAAGGCCGGGGTCTTTGCGATCCTTAAGATCACGGTTTATATCTTCGGGCTAGATCTGCTTCGAGATACTGGTGTGACAGACTGGTTATTGTGGGTCGCGGCGTTCACCATTCTGGTGGCGTCGGTTATTGCACTGCGCCAGGATAACCTCAAGGCGCGCCTTGCTTATTCAACAATTAGCCAGTTGTCCTATATTGTTATGGGTGCATTACTGGTGAATTCGACTGCGCTCGCCGGCAGCACCTTGCATCTTGCAACCCATGCATTTGGCAAAATCACCTTGTTTTTTTGTGCTGGGGCCATTCTCGTTGCCAGCCACAAGACCAAGGTTAGCCAGTTGGATGGCTTGGGTCGCCAGATGCCGTGGACCATGGGGGCGTTTTTCTTGGCAAGTCTAAGCATCGTTGGGCTGCCGCCAATGGGCGGTATGTGGGGTAAGTGGTATCTCGCTCTTGGCGCAATAGATGCGGGATATGTTGTACTCGTGGGCGTGCTCATGGTGAGCACTTTGTTGAACATTGCATATTTGATTCCGGTGCCTATTCGCGCCTTCCTTGGTAAGGCGGACGCTGGCGGTGAAATACAAATTCGAGAAGCACCTATCGCTTGCCTTATTGCCATGGGTGTGACCGTGGTCGGGTGCGTCGCATTGTTTTTTAATCCCACTTGGATTGTTCAGCTGGCACACCAGTTTGTTGAGTAGGACACATGAACAAACCTGAAAAGCACGACACAAGAAAAATCATCTCAGCTGCCGTTTTTGGGTGGCTGGCGGCTGTTTGCGCGGCCCTCGTCGTCGTCGAGTGGTTCGTGCATCGCCATGCGACTTACCCTTGGGAGGGTTGGCCCGGGTTCTATGCGATCTTTGGATTCGTCGCTTTCGCCGGAATTGTGCTGCTTGGCAAGCAGCTGCGCCGGGTGATTCGGCGTGATGACGATTACTACAATGACTAGCGTTCCACCGGGTCTAATTTTAATCCTTGGTGGACTGGTCTTGCCGTGGCTGCCAGGCGCCACGCGACCCGTGGTTTCATTGGTGTTGCCCGTGCTTGGGCTTATACAGCTGTTGTTACTGCCCGAGGGGTTATCCGGCCAAATCGGAGTCGCAGGGTACGAATTAACCCTGGTTCGAGTGGACCGACTGAGTCTTATTTTCGGCTATATCTTTCATATTGCCGCCTTTCTCGCAGCCCTGTATGCGCTCCATATTCGGGACACCACACAGCAGGTCTCTGCACTGGTCTATGTAGGTAGCGCCATCGGCGCCGTGTTTGCTGGCGATCTGATGACGCTGTTTATTTATTGGGAAATCACGGCGCTTTCATCGGTGTTCCTAATTTGGGCGAGTGGCAGTGAACAGGCCTACCGGGCTGGTATGCGCTATCTAATAATTCAAGTTGGTTCCGGTGTGCTTTTGTTGTCGGGTATTTTGCTCTACTACCAGCACACCGGTTCCCTCGCTTTTGAGCAGTTAATCAGCACCAGCGGGCAGTTGGCTGACGCAGACCCAGGTGTGCTACTGATCCTGGTCGCCTTTGCCATTAAGTGCGCGTTTCCGTTCCTACATAACTGGTTGCAGGACGCCTATCCTCAGGCGACGGTGACCGGCGCAGTTTTCTTGAGTGCCTTCACCACTAAGCTGGCAGTTTACGCGTTGGCGCGAGGGTTTCCCGGTACTGAGGTATTGATTGTCATCGGTGTGGTGATGACTTTGTTCCCCATTTTCTTCGCGGTCATTGAAAACGACCTTAGAAAAGTCTTGTCCTACAGTCTTAACAATCAACTCGGGTTCATGGTGGTGGGCATCGGCATCGGGACCGAACTGGCGCTGAATGGCGCCGTCGCACATGCTTTCGTGCACATTATTTATAAGGCATTGCTCTTTATGTCCATGGGTGCCGTGCTCTATCGAACCGGCACGATTCGCGCGACGGATCTTGGTGGGTTGTACCGATCGATGCCGTGGACCGCTGCATTTTGTATTGTCGGCGCCATGTCTATTTCCGCTTTCCCCTTGTTCAGTGGTTTTGTCGCTAAGTCGTTGACCATGTCGGCAGTGGTTGAAGGGAGCTACGTGTTGGTATGGATTGGGCTTCTGATTGCGTCTGCAGGAGTGATGGAGCACTCTGGGATCAAGGTGCCTTTTTTCGCATTTTTTGGCCATGATTCGGGCATTCGTTGCAAGGAGGCACCGACTCACATGTTGGTTGCCATGGCGGCGGCGGCGGGGCTTTGCTTGGGTATCGGGTTTTTTCCACAGCCGCTTTACGCGATTCTTCCTTATCCGGTCACCTACCAGCCCTACGGTGATCTTGGGCACTCGCTTACGCAACTTCAGTTACTGCTGTTTGCCGCGCTTGCGTTTGTTGTGCTGATGCGTACAGGCCTCTATCCGCGGGAGCAGCGTGCCATTAATCTTGATGTGGACTGGGTGTATCGACGCTTTGTCCCCCGGCTTGTGATGTTTGGAACGCAATGGCTGGTGGCGGCCAATGCCGTATTGAACCGTACATTGCATCGTTTGGGACGTATGGTGATACGCATCGTGTGGCGACATTACGGACCGGAAGGCACTTTGGCACGAACATGGCCAACCGGCAGCATGGTTCTGTGGGTCGCGATCCTGCTGGTCGCAAGTTCGCTCCTGTATTACGCCTAGAATCTGCTAGTTTTGGGCTATTGGTCGAGCCATTAAGTTGATTGCATCTGTTTCAGTACCAGGTTGACGGCTTCGGCATGACCCTTCGTTTTGACTCGTTTCCAATGCTTGGCTACCTTGCCTGCGGGGTCAATCAATACGGTTGAGCGGATCACACCCTGGGTGATTTTCCCGTACATGTTTTTTTCACCCCACGCACCGTATTTCTCCATCACTCGGTGGGATGGGTCCGACAGCAGGTGAATCTTTAGTTTGTGTTTTTTAATGAATTTCTGGTGGCTTTCACTATCGTCGGGACTGCAACCGAGGACCACCGCGCCTAGTTTTTCGAAATCCTTGATTCCGCTTGTAAAGTCGCAAGCCTGAATGGTGCAGCCCGGGGTGTCATCACGTGGATAAAAGTAAAGCACGACCCATTGGCCGGTAAGGTCTGCTAGTTTGATTTTGTCGTCGTTTTCGTCGGGTAAAGTGAATGCGGGAGCCTTTTTTCCTTCTTCAATTGCCATGGGTGTTAACTCCTTAATTACTGATCAAACGGTATGGTGACTACAAATTTTACGATTTTTCCTAGCACGTTGGTTTGGAAGGCTGTTTCAAGTTTCTGCTTCATAACCGAGACCCGCTCCTATTGTCGATGTTCGAGTAGTCTAGGCATTAATTCGACCAGATTGCAGGGCCGAGTACGGTAGTCAAGCTGATGTTGGAGCAGTTTGTCCCAGGCAGTTCGACACGCGCCTGAGGAACCAGGCAGACAGAAGATATATGTACCATTTGCAACGCCGGCAAGTGCTCTTGACTGCAGTGATGATGTGCCGATTTCATCGTATGACAAGTAACGGAAGATTTCGCCAAAGCCATCGATGGTCTTCTCTAGCAGGGGGAGCACGGCTTCCGGAGTGCCGTCATGTCCGGTAACGCCGGTCCCACCGGTTGTTACCACAACTTGAACGTCAGATTCCGCAATCCAGGATGACACAGCAGCCCGAATTTGGAAGATATCATCTCGAACGATCCTTTTTTCGTGTAATTGGTGTCCACTTTCTGTTACTCGGTCTACCAACAGCTTGCCTGATTTGTCATCGTCTTCAGTGCGAGAATTGGAGACCGTCAGAACAGCAATCGTGGTGGGGATAAAAGCGCGGTCATTAGTGGCCATAGGAGCGAGCCTGGTTGAGGTGGCGTGACAGAGAAACTATCATATTCTGTGTGATACCTTTTTTGAGCCAAGGGCCGGTAACAGCAACATGAGTGTTAACGCACGGTTTTTTGCAAGCCTGAAAGAGCGGGTCGGCCATGGCAGTCTTTCTGTTGATGTAGACGAAGCATCTTGCGTCAGGGATGTTTGGTATGCCGTGACGGGTGAAGAGCCTGAAGCGGAGGTCTTGGTTGCCATCAATAAGGAGTATGCTGATTTTGATGCGGCTGTCGTTGATGGCGACGAGGTGGCATTTTTCCCACCCATTACTGGCGGCTAGAAACCACTTCGTGATGCATATCGAGATTCGACATCAGCCTTTCAATCCTTGGCAGGAACTCGATGCGTATACCCGCTCGGCTAGTCATCGCCATCAGGCGGGCGCTTGCGCTACGTTTGTTGGCAGCATGCGAGATTTTAACGAGGGGGATACGGTGCGCACGATGCATCTGGAGCATTATCCTGGGATGACTGAAAAACAACTAGGCGTTATTGTCGATGAGGTCAGCAAGGAGAACGGGCTGCTGGACGTGTTAGTGCTGCATCGAGTGGGTGACATTAATCCGGGCGAGGAGATTGTCCTTGTTGGTTGTTGGTCCTCGCATCGAAAGGCAGCGTTTGATAGCTGCCGTTTGATCATGGAGGCGTTGAAGTCCAAGGCTCCTTTTTGGAAAAAGGAAAAATTACTGGACGGGGAGCGATGGGTTTCTCGCAACACACCAGGCTGACCGTTGTTGGGTGTTTTTTTGGTAGAAATACGTTGTTGATTTAAGACGGGACGCGGAGCGCTATGACAACAAATTCAGAAGGGACAGCCCCTGCGGCGACTTCTCGGTCAGGACAGCTAACGGCGGACCAGTTGTTGCAATATGACGAACAAGGTTACGTTAAGAATCTCGTTGCACTCACTGAAACCGAGGTCATCGAGTTGCAAAAAATGTTTGAAGAACTTGCGGCCCGACTTCCCAAAGATATTGATATCAATCAGGTGAATATGTGGCACAAGTGTAGCCCCTGGCTTTACCGCTTTTGCCGTCACCCGATGATACTTGGTTATGTGGAGTCGGTGCTGGGGGCTAACTTTTATCAGTGGGGAGGGCAGTTTTTTGTCAAATACCCAGGCGATGGTTCGCAGGTTCCTTGGCATCAGGACGCGCAATACTGGCCACTCACGCCGCAAAAAACGACCAGCGTCTGGCTCGCTGTGTATGACGTTGATGAGGACAACGCGGCCATGCGCATTATGGCGGGTAGCCACCGGCGGGGCGAGTTCACGCATCACGAGAATGACGCGCCACATTATGTGCTTGAACAAGAGGCCGACATTTCGTCCTGTTCCGACAATGATATCGTGACCATGAGCATGAAAGCAGGTGAAATGTCGCTTCATGACTCGCGCTTGCTGCACAGTTCTGGTGCCAACGAATCGTCGCGGATGCGTTGCGGGTTGACCATGCGATTTAGTCCGACGAATGTGCAGTGTGATCTGTCCGTGTGGCCCACCTTTGAAGCCTATCTGGCGCATGGTGAGGATCTCCACCAGTTAAATCCGGTCGGTCCCGCACCTGTCCGCGAGGGATTTCCAGTCCGCAAATTTCAGCATTCCTCAGAATTCCGCTAAGCATCGACTGACGCTCGTATCGAGAGGAAAAGTTTGTTGGGTTAGGCTATTCGTGCCACTAACCAGGAATAAATCTCATCAGGGGTTGTGCCATCACTTAATTCAATGACATTCGCATTGGGCATGAGTGAGGCCAACTCGCCGGGTTGAAGGACATACTTCGGGTTAAAACGCGGAGATGTCTTTAGATGGTGTACGTTAAAAGTTTTGTAGATGAAAAGACCACCCGGTCTGATGGCGGCTTCCATCGCCGGGAACAGAGCGCGGTTCAGATAACGAAAGCAGGTCAGCACGTTTGCCTTGTCAAATGGCAGTTGTGCCCGGTCCAGATCAAGCGCTACCGCTTGGATGGTGGTGTTCTCCTGGGCCGCGAGTTGTTGTGCGCGACGAAGGCCTTCGCTACTGCAGTCAAAAGCTACCACCTGATATCCACGTTGCGCGAGGTAAACTGCGGAATGACCGGTGCCACTCGCTATGTCGAATGCGATGCCGCCGGCGACGAACAAATCGGTATGGCGCAGTAACAAGGTGTCTGGCGCTAAGGGTTGGATCGGACCCGCCCGCCGGTATTTTTCTTGCCAGCGGTGAATATCCTCACGCACGGTGGTGAACTGGCTTAGCTCGAGGGGTTAAATTAGCCCGGCAAAGGGCTCAACAAGGACAGATTGCCCCGGGGCGACGCCATCACAGTCGGCTGGTAGGAGGATGAAGCAGTTAGCGTCGCTCATTGAGCTCAGGATGCCAGAGCCTTGTTCACCGGTCACGCTGACTTCGAGGTCTCCATCTGGTGTCTGGGTTAAGACGCCGCGTTGGAACTCCGTTCGTCCGGGTCGTTTTCTAATTCGGTTAGTTGTCCGAGCGGTCAGGCGTAGGGATAAGACGGGGGTTTCTCCCGAGAGGCGGCGCAGTGCGGGTAGGACAAACTGATAGAAGGTCACCATCACTGACACTGGATTCCCTGGTAGCCCAAAAAAGAGTGCGCCGCCGACATGGCCAAACGCTAGGGGGCGCCCGGGCTTCATGGCAATTTTCCAAAAGCTGACTTCGCCAACTTCATCGAGAATATCTTTTATAAAGTCGGCGTCGCCGACAGAAGCGCCTGCCGAGGTAATGAGCGCGTCTGCTGAGTGCGCCGCGCTGAGAAAAGCGGAGCGAATTTGTGTGCGGTCATCAGGCACTACTCCAAGATCCACCATGTCCATCCCGGCTCGTTGCAACAGACCATGAAGCGTATAACGGTTCGAATCGTATACCTCTCCTGGGTTAAGAGGTTGGCCAACGGAACGCAGTTCATCACCGTTGGAAAAAAATGCCACTCGGGGTCGCCTGAAGACGGGCACTTCAGCAATTCCGAGCGAGGCGATTAGGCCAAGAGCGGCAGGCGCCAGTCTCTGTCCTGCCCTGAGTGCCAATGCGCCTGCAGCCAAGTCCTCGCCTGCATGGCGGACATGTTGTCCCGCTTTTTGGCCCGGTGCTACACGAATATGATCATCCAGTAACTCCACCTGTTCCTGCATGACAACGGTATCAGCATGTTCGGGCATAACAGCGCCGGTCATGATGCGCACACATTCACCGCTAGCCACTGCGCCCAGATGTGGTTTGCCAGCCCAGGCGGTGCCAACAACAGTCAATGGGGTGCCTTGCTCCAAGTCGGCCGCGCGAAGCGCGTAGCCGTCCATGGCGGAATTGGTATGGTTGGGAACATTCGCCGGAGCGTGCAGATCTGATGCCAGGATGCGCCCAAGAGCTGTTCGCAAAGGGAGTTGTTCCGCTGCCGCCAATGGCGCGATAGTCCGCGTGATCTCTGCGATTGCATCATCGACCGATAATAAAGTGGGATCGAATTCATCATCGCAGTTTGGTGCGGTGACAACGTCAGTCGGCATCGTCTCGTCGCCAATGGCCTGAACGACCACCGGATTTTTCCAGTAAGCGTACAGTGTGAATGGTCATTCCGCGATCAACTGCTTTACACATGTCGTAAATAGTCAACAGGCTGGTTTGGACCGCCATCAGCGCTTCCATTTCAACACCCGTTCGTTCCCGCGTTTCAGCGATTGCCTGACAACGAACGCCCTTAGCTGTATCGTGGTTCTCAAAGATTACTTCTACCTTAGTTAACGCCAGAGGGTGGCAGAGTGGAATCAGTTCAGAGGTGCGTTTCGCTGCCATGATCCCCGCTATTCGAGCTACGGCGAGCACATCGCCTTTAGCGTGGCCTTGATCATTGATGAGTGCCAGAGTCTCCTTTGCCATAGAGATATAGCCTTCGGCGGTCGCCGAACGGGCAGAGATGGCCTTGTCGCCGACGTCGACCATGTGAGCCTCGCCGCGCTGGTTTAGATGGGAGAGAGTTCCTTCAGGCTTCATTTCTTTCGCAGCGCGATTGCTGTAAAACCTTATTGTACCGACTTTATTTGCCTTAACACCCATCTAAACCAGTGCGGCAGTTGGTCGGTCCCTTTAATCTAGGCGGAGTTATTCGCTGCCAGGTGGGCCAAACGCTACCTAGCATCGCTATGGGAGCACCCAGATCGAATGAGTCTGCAACTAGAAGAAGTAACCAAATAGGACACCCCACCTCCTTTGCTGTTTTATGTATATCTATATATCCTGCCCATACACTGGACTGATTTCACAGAGGTTCGGGTTAAGTACCCAACCCTAAAGTGTAGAGGAAGTGTAGAACACCGATGGCAGCACACGAAAGCACAATGGTAGCGTTGGGTATCCCGGCACCAGATTTTAGTTTACCTGACACAAATCCCAATACTGAAAAGGACTTATATACGCTTTCAGACTTTTCTGAGTCTGAAGCGTTGTTGGTTGCGTTTATCTGCAATCACTGTCCCTATGTGGTGCATCTGCGCCAGGGCTTAGTCGATTTCGCACGAGACTATGAGTTGCAAAGGTTGGCGGTGGTTGCTATCAGCGCAAACGACGTTGCAACCCATCCACAAGATGCGCCCGCTAAGATGGCTGATGCGTCGCTTGAGTTTGGCTTCCGGTTTCCGTATTTGTTTGACGAGACACAGGCGGTGGCAAAGGCTTATCAAGCCGCCTGTACGCCCGACTTTTTTCTATATGATCGGGACCGAACTTTGTTTTACCGGGGACAGTTTGATGATAGCCGACCGAATAATGGGCAGGAAGTGACGGGGAGCGATTTGCGGCAAGCGGTCGATGCACTCCTCCTGGGTGACCCGCCCCCTACCGAACAGAGCGCCAGTATAGGGTGTAACATCAAGTGGAAGCCCGGTAAAGAGCCGGACTATTTTTCTGCCTGACCGAGATAGATTGGATGTCGCTAGTGGTTAGATTACACAAGATTAGTTTTGATGTTTATCTTGCGTGACCTGATTTTTTATTTCATCGATTGCTAACGAGAGCTTCTCTGAGTCGGCGAGGTAGTCTCTGCTACGTGGTGACAGTTGGTTATCTAATTTGTAAATTAAAGGAATGCCCGTGGGGATGTTGAAGTTGAGAATATCTTCTTCACTCATATTGTCGATGTACTTGACCAGGGCCCGTAAACTGTTGCCGTGCGCTACCACAAGCACTCGTTTCTTTTGTGTGAGTAAAGGTACTAAAGCCTCGTGCCACCAACGAGTGACACGAATCAGTGTGTCAGCCAGCGATTCTGTATCTGGCATATTGCCAAGACCACGATAACGCGGATGATTGGTCGATCGCTCTGGATCGTCGAGTGCCATGGCGGGGGGGCGAATTGAGAATCCTCGGCGCCACTTAAGAACCTGCTCTTCACCGTGCTGGGCAACGGTTTCACGCTTATCCAGTCCCTGTAATGCGCCATAGTGGCGCTCATTCAGTCGCCAGTCTGTTTGAATAGGAAGATGCATCTGATCAAGCGCATCGAGCATTACCCAGAGGGTCCTGATGGAGCGTTTTAGATAGGATGTCATCGTGACATCAAAGGTAAAATCATGCTCTTTCAGCGTGTTCCCTGCTTCGCGGGCTTCGTCGATGCCGCGCTCAGATAGATCGACATCAGCCCAGCCGGTAAACCGGTTTTCAAGATTCCACATGCTTTGGCCGTGACGGACGAGAACCAGTGTTGTCATCTCATTAGGTTCCTTTTGTTCAATTTTCCTGGCATTTTAGGGCACCGACTAACGATACCAGCGCTTGGGCGCGGTGGCTGAGGCTGTTTTTTTTGTCAGCAGTTAGCTCGGCGGCAGTTTGAGAACAGCCGTCAGCGAGAAACAAAGAATCGTATCCGAATCCACCGCTTCCCCGAGGCTTAAGTGCGATGGTCCCGGACCAGTGACCATGACAGATGATCGGTATTGGGTCTTTAGCATGTCGCAGGTAGACAACGACGCTGTGAAATTGGGCGGTGCGTTGATCTGCGGGGACGCCGGCCAGTGCGGCCAGCAGGAACTCGCGGTTTTCTTCATCGGTGGCGTCAACGCCTGAGTAGCGTGCCGAGTGCACGCCAGGCGCCCCCTTGAGATGGTCCACGGCGAGACCCGAATCATCCGCGATTGCACACAGACCTGTTGATGCTGCTGCATGGCGCGCTTTAAGCAATGCGTTCTCAACGAAGGTTGAACCGGTCTCTTCAGCACTACTGACGCCGAACTCGCCTTGGCTAACACAGACGAAGCCTGTATCGGCAAGCAGACTGGTTAATTCTGCTAGTTTGCCCGGGTTATCAGAGGCCAGGACTACTTTCATGGGATGGGATCGATCCTTGCATCACGCTGGGCCTGCAGCAATTGCTTGATACCGTACCGTGCGTATTCGATCATCGTCTGAAGGTCATCATCGGTAAATGGCGCTCCTTCCGCGGTGCCTTGTAGTTCTATGAAACGACTCTGGTCATCCATCACAACATTCATGTCGGTTTGAGCCGTACTGTCTTCCTCATAGTTGAGGTCAAGGACGGCGCCGGAGTTAATCCAGCCAACTGAAATGGATGCCACTTGCCCAATAAGTGGTGAAGCGGGAAGCGTTCCTCGTGTGACCAGAAGGTCGCAGGCATCAGCCAAAGCCACCCACGCGCCGGTGATTGAGGCGGTACGGGTGCCCCCATCAGCTTGCAGGACATCACAGTCGAGGGTGATGGTTTGCTCACCAAGTTTCTCCAAATCGACCACTGCGCGCAAAGAGCGGCCAATTAAGCGTTGTATTTCTAGGGTGCGGCCGGATTGTTTTCCTTGTGTTGCTTCGCGATTATTACGGGTGTGGGTAGAGCGAGGCAGCATGCCGTACTGGGCCGTGATCCAGCCGCGGCCACCGCCGCGCAGAAAGGCGGGCACGCGCGCTTCCACGCTGGCGGTGCAGATGACACGCGTGTCACCAAATTCGATAAGCACTGAACCTTCAGCGTGACGGCTATAACCACGGGTTAGTGTGACAGGACGCAATTCTTTGGGTTGTCGTTGATCATTTCTTTGCATCATGTTTCTCGCGTCAAGTTAATGTGGTATCTGAAAAATGCGTATGGCTATTCGCCTGAGGACTTCGGGCCGCATCGATTTCAGCTAACGATTTCTCGACATAATTGATATGGTTATCGGAGGCAACGCGAGCCTGTTCAGGGTCGCCATTTAGGATTGCGTTTAATAAATGGTAGTGTTGATCACGAAGATTGTCGAAGATAGCCGGTTGATGAGTGTAGAGGTTTTCCAGACTGAAGCGCATGGAAGAGTGTAGTAATGCAAAGAGGCTTCTCATTACTTGGACTAGCACAACGTTGTGTGAAGCCTCGGCGATGACGAGATGAAAGTCGGCATCGGCTTGTGCCTCAAGTGACGGATCACGCTGAGCGTGTGATGTGATGAGGGCTTTGTAGGATTGCCGCAAAGCACTTTTATCGGCAGTCGTCCGGCGCAAAGCCGCGTAATGCGCTGCCAGCGATTCAATGGCGTGGCGTAGTTCGAGCACATCACCAAGCCGTCCAGGTGAGCTGGCGATCAACTCAAGCAAGGGATCAGCTAGTGACTGGGCAAGTGCTTCAGTAATATAGGTGCCGCCGCCGCGTTTTGTTGTGACAAGTTGGCGCGCCGCCAATTTCTGCAAGGCCTCGCGTAGCGATGGCCGGGATACGCTGAGCTGTCGGCAAAAAACCCGTTCGGCAGGCAGGCGATCCCCTGGGCGTAACGTCCCTGAGAGGATCAATTGTTCAATGTGTTCGACGATCTGATCGGCGACACGGGGCTTGTTCATCAAAATTTGGTCTGACCAGAGAAGGGAAAACCCTAACACGCTCAGTCCGAACGGTAAACTGATTGTCTGGTGAAACGTGGCGTTGCCGGTGAGGTGTTTGTTTCCGCAAAGTGGTGCTTGTTGCGGAGCGCTGGTCGATACGCAGGATAACGAATGTGGAGTGTTGAAATGTCTTTACTGGAAACCGGGCCTGGTGAAGGCCTTTACTATGAGTTCGAAGCTCCGACAGCTAATCAGCCGACGCTGGTATTTGTCAATGCACTGACTGGAAGCATTGAGAACTGGCAGGGGGTGGTCGACCCTGCCTTGCGCGAAGCGGGTCTTGGGATACTGCGTTACAACCTGCGCGGTCAGGAAAAGAGCCCAGTGAACGATGATCGAATACTTGATGATCAACTGATAATCGGTGATTTATGTCGACTAATCGATGAGGTAAAGCCGCCCCGCCCGATTTACTGCGGTTTGTCCATTGGAGGGCTTTTCGCCGCCAGGGCCGTCTTGTCAGGGCGCCCCGCTGAAGGATTGGTGCTGCTTAACACCCTGCGCCGCATTGGTGCCCGTTTAGACTGGTTTAATCATGCCGGCGCGCGAGCCGTAGCGCTTGGTGGGACCCGCTTGATCGGCGACCTTTTTATGCCGCTGATCGCTGGCGAGAGCGTGTTACAAGCGAATCGCGACAATTTTTTGCTGGACGATCCGTACGAACCGGCAGATCCATTAAATGGGCACTATCGGTTAATGTTGGGAGCGACTACAGCAGACTGGAATGTTCCCTGGTCGGCGCTCAATCTTCCCACATTGGTTATTAGCGGGCTTTACGACCGTGTGTTTTTTGAAGCGAATGTGGTCGACGAACTGTTTGCTTCCTTGCCACAGGGACAACGACAAGATTGGTCAGACGCAGGGCACATGGTGACGGTAGATCAGCCGCACCGATTGGCACAGGCACTGATTGAATTTGCCGCCTCACTGCGGTAGCTGATGGCTAGGGATTGTTGCCTTTAAACGCCTGGGCCAGCAGCTGGTCCATGTCTTCGGGCCGGGCTTTTGGGTCCAGTTGCAGAGCTGATTCGACGGCACTGAGTAATGGATAAGGGAAACGGCCGGCATAATCGACAGATAGCGGAGCCAATGCGGTGCCTTCCCGCCGTTTCAGGGCCGGCGGGGGCGATTTTCCAGTAATACACGCGTAGAGGGTGGCCGCAAAACTGTAGATGTCAGTCCATGGCCCCAGCGCCCCATCTAAATACTGTTCAGGCGGTGCAAATCCATGGGTCAAGGTCTGAAAAGAGCGAAATCGATCTTCGCTGTCTTGTGGTTTTGCTGCACCGAAGTCCAATAGCAAGGGTTCGCCGTTGCTTCGCAACAGTATGTTTGCCGGCTTGATATCCATATGCAGCATATTTTTTTGGTGGAACTGCGATAACCCATCCCCGATTTTTGGAAAGACCTTGTTTAGGAATGCCATGTCTAATGAACCGGCCAGTTTTCGAATAAACCAGCTCAGATCACGACCGGTTTCATAGGCCATAACGATGTAGTAGGTTTCATTGGCCCGAAACGAATCGATCACGTGTGCCATGTTGTCGTGTTTGACTTGGGACAGCGCCTTGGCCTCAAGCAAAAAACCTTTGAGGCCATCGTTATAAGCCGTCGTCGAAAGTGGCGAATCGATCTTAATACTGCCGTCGGGTTGGCGCGTAACCACATCCTGGGGGCAATATTCTTTGATAACGAACTTCTCGCGCGAGAGTTCCTGTATCGCAAGGTAAACCAAACTGAAACCACCGCCGCCCAAGACTTCCTGAACGGTGTATCCGTTGAGCACAAAACCTTGCTTGAGGGGCAATCTAGCGGCCATGGTAATTAGCAGACAGCGTAGTAGGTCATTTTTGTCAATTGGTTGCGTTAACACCGCTTTGTTGCGTCAAGAGTATAGACTACACAGGCGTGTGGGTGCGCGGGCAACGGTTAAAGTCATCACGCAAAGGAATGGCCAAATGATAGCCAGCATGACAGGATTTGCGCGGGAAACCGAAGAGATTGAGGGCAGTGAGCTCACGTGGGAAATTCGTAGCGTTAACCACCGTTATCTTGATGTTTCGCTCCGTTTAGGCCAGATATTCAGAGAAAAGGAGTCTTTGTTTCGAAAAATACTGACCGAGTCTTTTGACCGCGGGAGAATTGATGCGCAACTCCATTACCACGCTTCAGCGCAGCCAACAGACAGTGGTCGCCTGCAGCCCGAGCGTGTGCGGGTCTTGCGAGAGTGGGCAGCGGCAGTCCAAGAGATTTCACCAGAATCGGCCCCACTAAGCGTGGCCGAGGTGCTCAATTGGTCGGGTGTCATCATCGCTGATAGCGTAGATCCGCTGATCCTCGTTGACCAGGCACAGGTACTGTTGCAACGAACGGTGTCGAGCTTGCAGAGTCAACGGCAACGTGAAGGAAAGAGTTTGGCTATTGGTATTGCTAAGCGGGTTGATGAGTGCAGGCGTATCGCGCAGGGCGTTCAGTCCATGCTCGGGGAGATCGAAGCCGGGTTCCGACAACGTCTGCTGGAGCGCGTCGCGGGGCTTGATAGCACACCAGATCCTGGGCGACTTGAGCAGGAACTGGTGATGTTACTGGGTCGAACCGACATCAGTGAAGAATTGGACCGCTTACTCATCCATCTTCGGGAAACCGAAAACGTCCTGGCACGGGACGAGCCCGTTGGTCGGCGGCTCGACTTCCTGATGCAAGAACTGAATCGTGAAGCCAATACGCTGGGGTCGAAGTCGGCTCATCCAGCCACCAGCGCCGCTGCCGTAGATCTCAAGGTGTTGATCGAGCAGATGCGAGAACAGGTGCAGAATATCGAGTGAGTGTGATCGGGCAGCAAGCCAGCGGCGGGCGGGGTCGCTTGATTATATTGTCGGCTCCTTCGGGAACCGGTAAAACCACTATTGCCCGGACTGTCGCTGCAGGTCATCCCAAGATTAAAGTCTCTGTGTCTCACACGACCCGTCGGCCGAGGCCAGAAGAAAAACATGGGCAAGATTATTTTTTTGTTGATCGGCAAAGTTTCCTCGACATGATTGCGAACGATCAGTTTCTTGAATATGCGGAGGTGTTCGATCATTACTACGGTACGTCTCACCGGGCAGTAGAGCGACACCTAGCAGACGGCATTAGCGTTCTCCTGGTAATTGATTGGCGTGGCGCCCGATTAGTACGCGGACGTTTCGAGGACGTGCTAAGCGTATTTTTCGTTCCACCGTCCTACGCAGTGCTGGAGAGGCGCTTGGTTGGGCGAGGCCAGGACACTGACACCGTGATGAAACGACGGCTTCAGGAAGCATTGGAAGAGGTCAGGCACCACCATGAATACGATCATGTCATTGTTAACGATCATTTTGAGACAGCTGTTGAAGAATGTGAGAAATTGATTTTTTCTGCTGTGGTACCAACTTCCGGGCGTTATTTCGATCCGGCCTCATTTATAGCAACGATGAAAAACGGTACACTCCGGAATAGCAGAGATGATGACTAAAGTCGGGGGCTGGTACCGCAGGGCATCAGCCGCTTCGAAATATAATGTGGTAGGCCGCTAAAACCTCATACTGGGTAAAGACTAGCAGGTCTGCATTTAGGAGATACCACTGATGGCAAGAGTGACTGTCGAGGATTGCCTCGAGAAAATTGATAACCGCTTTGATTTGGTACTAGTTGCTGCAAAGCGCACGCGGCAGTTGATGCTTGGCGCGGACCCATTGGTACCAGACGATCGTGATAAACCTACGGTTATCGCGTTACGAGAGATTGCTGAGGGATTGGTAACGAGTGAGATTCTGACCGAAAAGGAGATCACGGCAGAGGAATACTTCTCTGACTTTGCTGGCAGTGACGAACTTTTAGAAGCCGTGGAAGATGGCGCAATTTTGGAAAAACTGGATGCGTTTGAAGACCTAGCATCGATAGAAGACGAAGTGCCAGGACGCGAAACAGACGGCGCGGGATCTGAGGCTACTGATGAGCATGACCACGCCGCTGACGCGGAGAAAGACGCCCCCTAGTAATCGGGCTTCTGCCGTTGCTGAGCCCCATCGACAGTCCTTGCTCGGGGAGTTACTGCGGGATGTCGAGGATTACCTCGAGCCGAATGAAGTAGGAGTCATTCAACGCGCGTGTGCGTTTGGTGCACAGGTCCACGCAGGCCAACAACGACATAGCGGCGGGCCTTACATCGATCACCCCTTGGCGGTCGCGGCTATCCTGGCCAATATGCGCCTGGATAGCCATAGTGTGACGGCGGCAATTCTGCATGACGTCATTGAAGATACCCCGGTGGTTTTGGACGAACTGGCTAGCGAGTTCGGTCATGATATAGCTCAGCTAGTTGATGGCGTCAGCAAGATTGGTCGCATCGAGTTTGACTCGAGGGAACACGCCGAAGCAGAAAATTTTCGCAAAATGTTGTTAGCTATGTCTAAGGATATCCGCGTCATTTTGATCAAGTTGGCTGATCGACTCCACAATATGCGCACACTGGACTCCTTAAGCCACGACAGGCGTAAGCGTATTTCCCAGCAAACGCTGGATATTTATGCTCCGATTGCCAACCGACTGGGAATGCATGTATGGACTCGGGAGCTTGAGGACTTGAGTTTTCGGCAGCTCTATCCAAAGCGTTACAACGCCATTCGTAAGGAGCTGGATAAACGGCGTGGTAATCACACCAAGATTATCGAATCGACCCGACGCAAAATATCCACTGAACTGAAAGCGGTTGGGATCGAATCAACGGTAGTGGGTAGGGAAAAAAACATCTATAGCGTTTACCGCAAGATGCAGGCACGGCGCGTGCCAATGTCCGAAATGCGGGACATCTTTGCAATTCGTGTCATTGTTGGCACAGCAGACCAGTGCTATCGCGTCCTTGGGGTTATCCATAATCTCTATAAGCCGGTGCCGGGGAAGTTTAAGGATTACATCGCAATACCTAAGGCCAACGGCTACCAGTCGTTGCACACGTTACTGTTCGGCACCTTTGGGCAGAGCCTCGAGGTGCAGATACGTACGAACGACATGCACCGCGTGTCGGAGTCAGGGGTCGCTTCACACGGGCACTATAAATCGGGCAACAAAAGGGGAGAAACACCCCCGTTAGCGCACAGTTGGTTAATGGATCTGCTCGAAGTACAAGCATCGGCTGGCAATCCGGGTGAATTTCTTGAGCATTTGAAAACCGATCTTTTCCCGGACGAGATCTATGTTTTTACACCACAAGGGGACATCAAGAAGTTACCTAAAGGTGCGACAGCCCTTGATTTTGCCTATGCCGTACATTCGGACGTCGGAAATCAGTGCGTGGGCGCCAAGATTGAGCATGAACTCGCGCCGCTGCACCAAACGCTGAGTAATGGCAATCATGTCGAGATCTTAACCGCCCGGTCGGCGCGACCAACGCCGTTGTGGTTGAACTACGTGGTTACGGGGAAGGCGCGCGCGGCAATTGGAATCTATCTGAAGAACCAGCACGAGAGCGATGCAATCCGTTTGGGCCGTCAACTATTGGAACGCGCGCTCAAAGCAGTCGGCTTGACCACCCGATTGAAGACCCAGCAGAAGGTACAACTACTGGGGCAGTTGGGACGCGATGATTGGAATGAGTTGCTCGCGGATATTGGTGCAGGGCGGCGGTTACCCATGGTGGTGGCGCGCCAATTGTTGCCCGAGGGGCGCACTCTCGAAAAATCCGATAGTGCGGCACCGCTACCCATCAAGGGTGTAGAAGGTATGAGCATATCGTATGGTCGATGCTGCCGACCGATTCCCGGGGACCGCATCTTGGGATTATTTTCTACGGGGCGTGGCATTGTGATCCATAACGCCGCTTGTCCTAACGTCATTGAACAGGGGAAACGAACAGACAATTGGTTCAGCGTCGAGTGGGCGGCCGACGTTAAGGGAAATTTTGCCGCTGATGTTCGCCTTGAAGTACTCAACCGCCCAGGGGTGTTGGCACAGTTGGCGGCTGTTGTGGCAGAAGAAGACTCTAATATCAATAGGGTAGCGGTAGTGGCGCGGGACGATCGGAATTCAGCCATTCGTTTTACCATTGAAGTGCGTAATCGGCAGCATTTGGCGCGAATTATTCGTCGGTTGCGGGCTCGTCGTTCGGTGATACGTGTGACTCGGGCGAAAGGCTGAAGGGGCCTTAGTTGGCCGTATTGTCGCGGGTCTCAGCGGTGGACAAGAAGAAGCTATTACCTAAATTGTCGATACAATCGGTCACTGAATTGAAGGGTGTGGGACCGGCAGTTGCCGACAAGTTGGCACACCTTGGCATCGATTCAGTGCAGGACCTGTTGTTTCATTTGCCGTTACGCTACGAGGACCGGACGCAACGGACAGCCCTTGGCAGTTTGCGTTCCGGGCAGGAAGCGCTGGTTGCAGGTCAGATTCAGGTGTCTGGCGTACGGCCGGGTCGCCGGCGCAGTCTTGCAACAGTCATTGGTGATGGCACCGGTTTGGTTACCATGCGCCAGTTTCACTTCAAGCGTGCGCAACAGGAAAACCTGATTCGGGGCCAATGGGTTCAGTGTTTTGGCCAGGTTAGGGTCGGGTCGGCGGGATTCGAGTTGGTGCACCCGGAGTACCAATTGTTGCAGTCAGGTGAGGGGGTAAAGGTGGCACCGACCTTGACGCCCGTTTATCCAACGACCCAAGGTCTGGGTCAGAAAACATGGCGTCATTTGACGCAGCAGGCGCTGGAACACTGTTTGGATGATGTCGTTGAATTACTACCAGCCGACTTGACAGGTTTGGAAGGGTTTCCTGGGCTTCAAGCCGCGCTGATGTTGGTTCATCGACCAGACCCTGATGTAGATGCTACGGCGTTAGCCGCTGGCACTCATCCAGCGCAACTCCGCCTCGTTTTTGAAGAGCTCTTGGCACACCAACTTGCAGTAGTACAACGGCGGATAGAACGCGAACAAAGTCGAGCACCTGTGATAGATGCTCCACAGAATCTTTGGCCGCGTCTGGGGAAGGTGCTTGGGTTTTCGTTAACCAGCGCTCAGAGCCGAGTAGTGGATGAAGTCTTGTCCACACTCGCAGAACCGCGGTCGAGTCTGCGCTTGATACAAGGTGATGTGGGTTGCGGGAAAACCGTGATTGCTGCGGCCGCTGCATTGGCAGCGGTGGAAGCCGGTTACCAGGCTGTCATTATGGCGCCGACGGAGTTACTTGCCGAACAGCATTTAAACAACTTTGAACGTTGGTTAAAGCACGTCGATGTCCCGCTGGCTTGGTTAACGGGTCGACTGACTGCAGCGGAGCGGCGCGTGGCTTGCCAGCGTCTTGCGACGGGTGAGGCAATGGTGGGCGTGGGAACACACGCCTTGTTTCAAACCGATGTGACTTACCATGATTTGGGCCTTGTCATCATTGATGAACAACATCGCTTCGGTGTTCATCAGCGGTTAGCACTGCGCGACAAACGCCGTGTGGATGACGAGGTTCCGCACCAGTTGGTGATGACCGCAACGCCGATTCCACGGTCCCTGACCATGGCGCTTTATGCTGACATGGATGTTTCTTTGATCGATGAATTGCCGCCAGGCAGACAAGTGATTGAAACAGTGGTCGTCCCGAACCTGCGCCGCGCGGAAGTGCAGGAAAGAGTCCACAAGGCGTGTGTTGCCGGTCGTCGGGTCTACTGGGTCTGTGCGTTGATCGAAGAGTCTGATGTATTGGCAGCGGAAGCGGCCACTGACCGTGCACGAATGCTACGCGAGGCATTGCCGGAGCTTCGTGTTGGCCTTGTGCACGGGCGCTCCCTTGCGTCAGAAAAGGAAGCGGTGATGCGTAAGTTTCGCAGTGGAGAGATCGACTTGTTGGTGGCGACTACTGTAATAGAGGTTGGTGTCGACGTGCCCGAAGCCAGCTTAATTGTGATTGAAAATGCAGAGCGTATGGGTTTAGCGCAGTTGCACCAGCTGCGCGGCAGGGTTGGACGTAGCGCCGAACGGGCTGCGTGTGTCTTGATGTATCAGCCGCCCCTCAGTCAAATGGCGCATGAACGATTATCTACTTTACGCAAAACATCGGACGGACTCTCCATAGCGGAGAAGGACCTTGCACTGCGTGGTCCTGGGGAGTTATTCGGTACTCGCCAGAGTGGTCTGCCACAATATCGCTTGGCGAACATCGGCCGTCATCAGTTGTTACTGCCGGCTGTGCAACAGGCGGCCGCTGATGTGCAGGCCCGTTTCCCTGATCAGGTTGCACCTGTAATGCGGCGCTGGCTTCCGTGTGCGAGTGTTTTGTCTGGTGTTTGACATTGTTTTTCTTTATCTTCGATTAGCGCGACTCGATCGACCGATTGGCTGGTTGTTGCTGCTGTGGCCAACCCTGTGGGCTGTTTGGATTGCTGGGCATGGAGCCCCTGCTTGGCCGATCGTTTTTGTCTTCGTCGCCGGTGCGATTGTTACCCGCGCTGCGGGTTGTGTGGTTAATGATTACTTTGATCGCGATTTTGATCGTCACGTAGAACGTACACGCAAGCGCCCATTGGCTACCGGCGAGATCTCAGTTCGAGGCGCGTTGGTGTTTGCTTTGTGTCTCGGGTTGTTGGCCCTCGCATTGGTACTCACGCTCAATCGTTTGGCCCAGTGGTTGGCCGTGGCTGGCGCACTAATTGCGGTGACTTATCCGTTATTCAAGCGATTTACTCACTTCCCCCAGTTTTATCTCGGGCTCGCTTTCTCATGGGGTATCCCCATGGCGTTCGCAGCTCAGCAAGATACCGTACCGAGTCTGGCGTGGATTTTGGTCCTTGCTAATCTGTTGTGGACGGTGGCCTATGACACCATGTATGCCATGGCTGATCGACCGGATGACATTAAGATCGGCGTCAAATCGACTGCTATTTGGTTCGGTCAGTACGACCGAATTGCTAACCTTTTGTGCCAGGCGCTGTCACTCATGGTGTTGTATTTGTTAGGCCGGCATCTTGGATTCAACGGCATATTTTATCTGGGGTTGAGCGTGGCCGCGGGCACAGCTATGTACCAGTATTGGTTGTGTCGCCAACGTGATCGGGTAAAGTGCTTTAGAGCATTTTGTAACAATAATTGGTTTGGCGGGTCTATTTTCGCGGGTATTGTGCTGTCATACGCGATGGCTTGAAGATTATGTGGATACCGTGGCGGTGTCATCTGGCTATAGTGGTTGTAGGTTCGCGTAAGCCAGCACCAACCATTTATTACCTTCTTTTTCGAAATTTACTTGGACTCGGGCCGATGCCCCCTGCCCCTCCACCTTGACTAACGTCCCATCGCCAAACTTTGCGTGACGAACCGCCCCGCCTAAACGAAGTTCAGTGGTGCCAAGCATAATGTTGCCGCCTGGGTTCGCGGCCATGGCGGAACTTGGGGATAAGGTCGGATAAGCAGTGACGGCGCGGACTTCGGTAATCAGCTCTTCGGGTATTTCGGAAAGGAAACGCGATGCAGTGGTGTAATTCTCACGACCGTGCAGGCGTCGCACTTCAGCCCACGTCAGATACAAACGGTGCATAGCACGGGTCATGCCGACGTAGCATAATCGTCGTTCTTCTTCGAGTTGGTTAGATTCTCCCAGGGAGCGCTGATGAGGAAACAGATTTTCTTCTAATCCGCTTAGAAACACGACTGGAAATTCGAGTCCCTTGGCCATGTGTAAACTCATTAATTGCACGCAGTCCTCCCATTCTTCGGCCTGACCTTCGCCTGCTTCCAGTGCTGCATGTGAGAGAAACGCACCAAGGGCATCTTGTCCTTCGTGCTCGACCGGGTCGAAGGAGAAGTGACGGGCTGCGTTAACCAGTTCCTCAAGGTTTTCTATGCGTGTTTCGGCACGCTCGCCTCGTTCTTTTCGGTAATGGTTAATCAGCCCGCTATGACTGATGACCACGTTGACTTGTTCCGCCAATTCTAGGTCGGTGAGTTGATTGTCCAGCGTGTTGATCAACTCGAGAAAATTCTGTAGGGCGGAGCGGGCCCGCTTAGGCAGAGTATCTGATTGGACGAGCTGGACGGTCGCATCCCAAAGAGAGAGGCCCTCGACACGTGCCGCCATGCGGATGGCTTCCAATGTGCGGGCCCCGACGCCCCGCGTTGGCGTATTGACGATACGCTCAAAGGCGGGATCCGAGCTACGACTGTAGGCGACTTTCAGGTAGGCGAGTGCATCCTTAATTTCTGCACGTTCAAAGAAGCGAAGACCACCGTAGACGCGGTAGGGGATGCCCGCATCGAGCAGCAGTTCTTCGAAGACACGGGATTGTGCATTGGAGCGATAAAGTACAGCAGCGGAATCACGGCGATGACCTTGACCAACCCAGTCCTGAATTTGCTCAATGACAAACCGACCTTCGTCTATTTCATTAAAAGCCGCGTAGACCGAGATCTTTTCGCCCTCGGAACCTGTTGTCCATAAATTTTTCCCTAAGCGACTCGTGTTATGTTCAATAACGGCATTAGCAGCTCGCAGGATATGCCCGGTAGAGCGATAGTTCTGTTCTAGACGAACCACTTTAACTGGCCCAAAATCATGCTCGAAATGGGACATGTTTTCGACGCGCGCGCCGCGCCAGCCGTAAATCGATTGATCATCATCGCCCACGGCGACAATTTGCTTAGCAGGTTCAGTCAGAAGCCGAAGCCAACGGTATTGCACTGTATTGGTATCTTGAAATTCGTCTACTAAGATATGTGAGAACCGTTGACGGTAGGTACAGAGCAGGTCGTCGTTTTTTTCTAACATTTCCACTGCCCTCAACAGCAGTTCAGAAAAGTCAACTAACCCAAGTTGCTGGCATTGCGCTTCGTAGTGAGCGAAGATTCGAATCAGCGTGGCGTCCTGTGAGTCCTCTCTGTCCGATAGGTGGTGGGTGCGGTAACCTTCTTCTTTGCGGTTGTTAATAAACCACTGGACCTGGCGTACAGGCCAGTATCCCTCATCCACATTAAGTTCCCGCAGCGCTCGTCGAATTAGTCGAAACTGGTCGTCGGAATCAAGGATCTCAAACGCTTCGGGCAGGTTCGCCGCCTGCGGGTGCGCGCGCAGCAGTCGGTGACAGATGCCGTGAAAAGTACCAATCCACATGCCGCGCAGAGAAAAGCCAAGAATACTCTCAATTCGCCCGCGCATTTCGCGGGCTGCCTTATTGGTGAAAGTGACTGCCAGTAAAGATAAGGGAGAAACATCCAGTGTCTCTACTAGCCATGCTATGCGGTGGGTCAGCACACGGGTTTTCCCACTGCCGGCACCGGCCAAGATAAGGGTGGGTCCTGGAGGGGCTGTTACAGCATCGCGCTGCGCCTCATTGAGGTCATCGAGAAGGCGGGAGACGTCCATTGGCAGTTTGGTAAAAGTGATTTGATGAGCGAGGCTTTCAGCAAGGGCACAGCAAAGATTGAATGATCTGGTCGGACTGAGTGGTCAGGGTGCTACGCGATGATAGCGGCATAGTTTCAACCGCGGGTCCCCTGGCAGATCCGATACAGGCCCCGTTTTCCACAGCATAGGGTCCAACTCGGGAAAGAACACAGCATCCTCAGTCCCAACCGTATCGGGCACCTGTGTTGTATCGACAATGTCGCAATAATCTAGTGCCGCCGCGTAGAGCTGTGCGCCACCGATGAACCAGGTGTCGCCTTCTATAGCGGCGAGTGCTGCTTCTATGTTGTCAAAGCATTCAACATCGGAACGGCGTTGTTGGCTGATAACGATATTGCGCCGCTGCGGTAACGCGCGGTGCCCAAGAGAGTCCCACGTGATTCGACCCATGATGATGGTGCTGCTAAGAGTGATCTGTTTGAATCGCTGCAGATCAGCGGGGTAGTGCCACGGCAGTTGCCCGGCAACACCGATCACCCCATTTCTTGCCAGCGCAACAATTGCACCGCGCACGGTTAGACGGCAACCTTGAACTGAATCGCTGGGTGCGGTACATAATCAGACAACGCAAAGGTCGCGAGCAAGTCTTCTGTACTGGCTTCAAACAGCTGTTCGATGTCACTGAGGGAGCGGATGGTGGGGTCGATAGCAAGTGTAGGCAATGGCCTGGGTGAGCGCTCCAATTGTTGTCGAAGACCCGGGACATGGTCGTAATCAGATTTACCCCCATCAGGTTTTGCGGTGTATACGTGTGCATCGATTAGCGTGTGCGCAAAATGGCCCACCGGGATACCAGTCAACCGCGAGAAAAGTTCAAGCAAAAATGCATACCCGGCAATGTTGTAAGGTAACCCGAGCGCGACATCACAACTGCGCTGAGTCAGATGCAAACACAGCGTAGGTTGATTTTGTTTGTCTGTCTGTACATTGAGCACCCAGAACGCGTGACAAGGCGGCAACGCGCTGTCGTGCGCATTGCCTGGTGCCCAGGCCGATACGACCAATCGACGACTGTTTGGATTGCGGCTGATTTCATCTAATACCCAACGAATTTGATCAGCATGGTCCAGCCTGCCCTCGGAGTGAAATGGAAACTGACGCCATAGGTTGCCATAGGCACTGGGGACATAACCTTGATCATCAGCCCACGGGTCCCAAAAGTGGCAACCGTGTCGGCGCAACAGGCCGATGTGTCGTTGACCAGAGAGGAACCAAAGGTTTTCAACGATGATATTCTTCCACGAGATTTCTTTGGTGGTCAGTAACGGAAAGCCATCCCTAAGGTCAATCTCATAATTGATGTTAAAGGTCGATAGCGTATCGATGCCAGTACGACTGACTTTCCGTTCTCCGTGTTGGAGTACGCGTTCAACAATATTTAGGTACTGCTGCAATGGTGCTCCTTTGGCGTCGGGTCAGTTTGACTTTTTGTTTGGTTAGGATGGGTCGATCGAGAAGTAATGCTCGATTGCTTTTCGTGCGACGTATGCCGATTTTACATGCCAGTATTCTCGGTTGATACATAGGCTAGCAAAGGCCAGTTTCTTTTGCCCCCGATGCGCGTACCCGACAAACCAATCATAGCGACCAGGTGGATCAAGACCGGTCAGGGTGCCGGTTTTCCCTCCGACATGGACTTCGCTGTAATTGCCGCGAAAAAAGTTTTTAAAAGATGATTTAGCCGAACCGATGCGAACCGTTGTCTCCATCATTTTTTGTAACTGGTCTGTCGTTTTCGATGTCAGTACCCGTAGGCGGGTCGTGGGGGGCGCTTCATAAAGAATAATACCGTGATCCTCAATCAGGGCATCAACCAGGGTTGGACGCACGCGGTATCCTCCATTGGCAATGGTCGCAGCAATGACAGCACCATGGATGGGATTGAGCGTTGTTTGGCGGGTGTATCCTGCGGCGGTTTTTGCGATCAACCATGGATCGTCGCTCGCCAGTTGAAACGTGCTGTTGTCATGAATGAAATCTGATCCGAGGGATTGGTTGAATCCAAACCGCCCAGCATAGGCTAATAGGTGCTCACGGGTTACCAGCTCAATGCCCATTCGTGCAAACACCGTGTTGACTGATTTGGCGAATGATTTTTTTACCGTAAAGTGTCGTGTCCATTGGTTTTTTTTATGATGGAGTATGTTCTTGCGGGAGAGGCTCGTTTCTTTGCCATTGAACGGTAAGACAGTGTCAGCGTGGACTTTGCCCAGCTCGACAGCTGCGGCGGCCGTGATAATTTTGAATACCGATGCCGCTGGGTAACCGCCTCTTAGTGCTAGGTTATGTTCAGGGGTTCCCTCCCGTTGGTGACTGGCGATAGCCAGCAGGTGTCCGGACTCAGGATCAATGGCGACAAAAACACCATAGTCAGGACGATAATGATCCAGGACGGCAGCTGTTGCATTTTGCAGGCTAGCGTCAATCGTGTACTGGATTGATGACGGATGGCGTGTATCTTTGTGGTTAACCCGAATCCTCAAAGGGAAATGGCCGTTTGATAGGGGTGGCGAGATTGTCTGGGATATTAATGTCCGATCCACGCCCCAAATTGACACGCTTTGACGCTCCAGTGAATCCAGTGAGGCTGGCCACCCGAGGGTTCCGATTGCGACTACAAGTGGTACCGCCCAAATGCGGAGCAGCAGACGTTGGATATGATTTACAGGGTTCACGGGAGCCGTTTTAGACGACCGTAAATAGTGATGTCCGTGGCGAATAACAGGGTCATGGCAGCCGAGTTGCTTTGGTCCTTAATTATAGTGCGCTTATTACGCTTTAGTGGGTGCGTTATTTTTGCAGTAACACATCTTTTGCTTTGTTGATCATTGCCGCTAGGTAATCGGATCCCCCGCGATCTGAATGCAATCGCTGAATTAGTCGACGGTGGGCTTGAATAATGACCTTTTGGGGCGCGTCACTGCTGACGCCTAAGATCTCTGCTGCTTCCTGGCAGTTCATCGGGGTTGAAGCGGCAGTATGGACAGTTTCTTCGGCGGTTGTTTCGTCTTGTTTGCGCCAGGATGCGCCCTGAGTGCGATCGAGGTAAGCCTCTAATAGGGCGGCAGATTGGGCATCAGCGGTACGTAATTGGTCTAGCAATACGAGTAACTGATCCAAGGAAAGATCTAACAGTTTCGATCCACTAAATGTCCCTTGGATTACCTCGCCGTTGAGATCACCAGTGTCGTGATCTAGTGTCATACGCAAGAAAGCTGTCTCAACACGCGAATTTTGGCCACTTTGCGGTCGACGCATGGATCGAAACGTGTTCCATGCCCGACGCGCCATCATCGCCCGTTGTAGCCAGGGTAAGGCGGCCCCGATCAACGCGAACAGCCAAGGCAGGCGCCCCGTGATGACCAGCAGCAGCAAGATTGCACTGGCGCCATATAATAGGATCAGCTTCAGCATCTTGGACCGCTGTGCTGCATTGGCGCGCCCCAACCAGCGTGCCAGAGCGATCACTGCGATCAACGCAGTAGCGGCTAAAAGCAGTCGGATCATCGTTTAGGGCTTGGGGGTAAAGGTGTGGGTTAAGCGACGCACTGTGCCGCCGCGGCGGCGAGAAAAATCCTCTAGTGCAACGCGACCACCCACTGCAAAAATAGCGACGGCACACATGAGATCACGCAGTTGTTCCGCGCTTGAGCTGTCAAAGCGACAATAGGCGCCATGGCTTAATCCAGCCAGCCGTCGAAAAGCACCTTCGGCAACTGGATCATTGCCGTCTTGAAAGAGGAACATAGGCACGCCGAGAATACCCAGTTCACCTGCCATTTTATAGAGAGCATCGGGGTCTTCTTCCATGGCGTCACCGACAAAAACCAGTGCGTGGATGCGGGCGCGTCGAGATTCAGACAGAGCGTGTTTGAGTACCTGGCCGATTTGAGTTTGTCCTGCGTGGCACCGGATTGCTGTCATATAGTGCAGTAGGTCGCGCGCGTTGCTGGTCCAGGGTGTTGCAGCAAACTCCATAAAGCCGCCATAGTGGGCGAGTTGAACGCTAAGACCGCCGATGGAAACGGTTTCGTTGAACATCTGGCCTTGAATATGGCAAGCGCGATCCCACACGGTTTCACGGCTTGCTGTTGCGTCCATTGCGAACAGCAAGCGACCGTTTTGGTCGGCAACGGGACCCACCGCGGTTGTCTTTATTGCGTCGATGAATGAATCGACTTCAGACCGGGTGGATGTCTGCGGCAGTTTGTCGCGTGAGCGAGTCACCGTATGCTCTTCAAGACAGCGGTTAGAACCCCGCCATCATAGCACTCGATATGTCGGGTTGGCTTCATTATGGTGAATCGAGCGGTTTGTGTATCAAGGTGTTGCCAGTGCCCGAGTGCCGATTTCAGCAACATCGCGAGAGACCTGGGGAGCGCTTAGCACACGCTGAAGTTGTTCGCGCATTAATTGTTGACGGATAGGCTCATAACGGCGCCAGTGGCTCAACGCGCCAACAAGTCGAGCAGCCAACTGGGGATTAGAGCGATCCAGCCGCATGACTTGATCGGCTAGAAAATGGTACCCCGCGCCATCGATCTGGTGAAAGTTGACGGGATTCGAAAAACTGAAGCCACCAATGAGCGCATATATCTTATTAGGATTATTCGAATCATAAGCAACGTGGCCGGTGAGTTCACGGACCTTTTCAAGTGTATCGGGACGTGTAGAAGTCGCTTGAACACGAAGCCACTTATCGACGACTAGAGGGTAGGATTGCCATTTTTGAAAAAACTCGCCGAGGATTTTTTCCCGGCGCGGGGTATGTGATGAGGCGAGCATACTGAGCGCTGCCAAAGCATCGGTCATATTGTCGGCGTTAGAAAGTTGTTGCGTCGCCAGTGCGAAGACATCATCTGACTCCAGCTTCATCAGGTAAGTAAGGCAAACGTTACGCAGTGCCCGGTTACCTACCGAATGTGAATCCCGACCGTAAGGTGCGGTAGTGGTCAGGGAGTGATACTTTGTGGTGAGTTGTTTTTCCAGATGTTGAGCCAGCGCGTGTTCGGTCGCTGCCCGCGCCCGGTGAAGCAGTACTGGGTCAATCACTGCGAGATCTTCTGCTAGATATGCTTCTTCCGGCAGTGTCAGTGTAAGGGCCTGGAATGCCCGGTCCTCACTCTCTAAGTCTAGCACTTGGCTAAACGCTCGAAGGAACGATTCGCTGATTATGGGTTCACACGAGGCTGTCAGCATATTTAGTGTGTTAAGGATTTCTAGACGCGCCAGGCGCTGGCCGGCATCCCAACGGCAATACGGATCAGAATCGTGGCACATGAGCAGGGACAACGCGCTTTGACCTAACGGATAGTCGAGGATGACTGGCGCAGAAAATCCCCGTAACAAGGAGAGGATAGGCTCACTCGTCACCTCGGAGAATACGAAGTCCTGTTTGGTTTCGGTTAGTTCGAGTAGATGCTGGTGTGCGGTATCGCCGTTGCTAACGAGACGGGCCAGCATCGGGTTACCGTCGCTATGTAATAGCGCTGTTTGCACTGGGATATGAAGCGGCGGTGGCGAGGGGTGGCCAGGGAGTTTGGGTGACTCCTGACTTAGAGTCAGTGTGTATATTTTATCCTGTGTATGGTATCGGCCGTTGGCGGTTACCCGAGGTGTCCCAACCTGGTCGTACCAGCGGCTAAACTGGGTGAGATCGGTACCAGTTGCATCTGTCATCGCTGTAAGGAAGTCGTCGGTCGTGACGGCCTCGCCATCATGGCGTTCAAAATACAGGTCACAACCGAGGCGAAAACCGGTGGCACCTATGAGCGTGTGCAACATGCGCACCACTTCCGCACCTTTGATATAGACAGTCAGAGTGTAGAAGTTGTTTATTTCCGCATAAGACAACGGCCGCACGGGGTGGGCCATGGGCCCACTGTCTTCCCGAAACTGGTGGGTTCGAACAAGCGCGGCGTCTTCTATGCGCTTGACTGCAGCCGAGCCGATGTCTGCACTAAATTGCTGGTCTCGAAAAACAGTGAATCCTTCCTTCAGGCTGAGTTGAAACCAATCACGACAGGTGACGCGATTGCCTGACCAGTTGTGAAAGTACTCATGTCCGATGACACCGGCAATGTTATGGTAATCGCGATCGGTCGCCGTCTCAGGTTGGGCAAGGACATATTTTGTATTAAAAATGTTGAGACCTTTGTTCTCCATCGCACCCATATTGAAGTCACTGACTGCAACCACCATGTAAAGGTCAAGATCGTATTCGCGACCGTATTGCACTTCGTCCCAATGCATTGCTTGTTTCAGTGATTCCAGGGCATGTTGGCATTGATCAATGTCACCTTGCCGCGCGTAAAGACGCAGATCAATGTCGCGCCCAGAACGCGTTGTGAACTTGTCCTGAAGGTATTCGAGGTTACCGGCGACGATAGCGAAAAGGTAACTGGGTTTGGGAAATGGATCACGCCACTTAGCCCAGTGCCGCCCACCCCCACAAGTTTCTTGTGCCACCAGATTACCGTTAGATAAAAGCACTGGGTAACATTGTTTATCTGCGGACAGCTCGACGGTGTAGATCGACAGAATGTCGGGGCGGTCGATAGAGTACGTGATCCTGCGAAATCCCTCAGCTTCGCATTGTGTAAAGAGGCTATGCTGCGACAGGTAAAGTCCACTCAGTGAGGTGTTTTGAGATGGATGGATGCGATTCTCGATACGCAACTTGCACCGATCGGGTAAGCCTTTTATGACTAATCCCCGGTCATGCATCTCTATGTATTTATCAGCCAGCGGGGCTTCATCAACATATAGGGCCGTTAGATGCAATGCCTCGCCATCGAGTTGGAGTGGGCCTCGATCGGGCGTCACTCGTTCGATCGACAATCGGGAGCACACATGGGTTTCCTCCGCCTGCAGATCAAACTGAAGATCCACCTGAGGGATACGGTATGCCGGTGGCTGGTAATCGCGCAGATAGGTCCGGTCGGGTGCACGGTGGCGAGGGGAGAATTTAGTAGTCATCAAGACCCTAACAGCATGATCAGTGTGTGGACCAAGAGAATAGCGCAACCTGACCATAATAGGACCGGATAGCGGCTCGCCAGGACGGGAAATATCTCGCCGTCGCTAGCGGCACAGGGGATGAAAGTGGTGGGTAAAGGGAGTAGCATGTCACTTGGTGCGGGGATAGACACGACCACCTTGGCACCAGAAAGCGGGACTGAGGTTGCCATTGCTTAACTACCAGTGTTAACCGCTGGACAATGACTGAGGAGAGACAATGGGTGTGGAATTATTCGATACACTGACAAACCGAATTAGCGAACTAAAGTCCGAGCACCGGGCCCTTGATGGCCAACTAGAGGCGCTCTCGGCTGATCCAACCATCGATGATTTACAGGTGCGTCGTCTAAAGAAAAGAAAACTATTCCTTAAAGACAGTATCGCGCATCTCGAAAAACAATTGGTTCCCGACGCGACCGCGTAGCGTTGATGTAAGCCCCGAGATTTCCGATGACTAAACGACCCGTATTTTAATAACGATAGTACTCTGGTTTGTACGGGCCCGAAGCGTCAACGCCGATGTAGTCGGCCTGGTCTTCTCGTAGTGTTGTCAATTCAGCACCAATCTTGCCAAGATGTAAACGAGCCACTTGTTCATCAAGTTTTTTGGGGAGCACGTGTACGCTTTGAGAGTAGCGATCGGGATGTTGCCACAGTTCAATTTGGGCAAGTACCTGATTGGTAAATGAGTTGGACATTACAAAGCTTGGGTGACCAGTGCCGCAGCCAAGATTAACGAGACGGCCCTGTGCAAGAAGGATCAACCGCTTGCCGTCCGGAAAAATAACATGGTCGACTTGGTCTTTGATATTTTCCCAGGGATAGTTTTGCAGGCTGGCAACATCTATTTCATTGTCAAAATGGCCAATGTTGCAGACGATTGCCTGGTTCTTCATCGCTCGAAGGTGATCGGCTGTGATGACGTGGTAGTTGCCGGTGGCAGTGACAAATATATCGGCCTTATCAGCGGCGTAGTCCATTGTGACTACGCGGTAACCTTCCATTGCAGCCTGCATGGCACATATGGGGTCGATTTCGGTTATCCATACATTGGCGCCTAGCCCGCGTAGAGATTGAGCGCTGCCTTTGCCGACGTCACCGTAGCCGGCAACGACGGCAATCTTGCCGGCAACCATGACGTCCGTCGCTCGTTTGATTCCGTCAACTAGTGATTCTCGACAACCGTAAAGATTATCGAACTTAGATTTGGTCACAGAATCATTGACATTAATTGCCGGACAAGGCAGTTCTCCTCGTTCTTGCATCTGGTAAAGGCGATGAACACCGGTCGTGGTTTCTTCTGTGATGCCCTGCAGACTGCCGACAATGCGGCCATAGAATCCGGGATCATTGTCAAGACGCTGCGCGATACTGGCGAACAGCGCCTCTTCTTCTTCGCTGGTGGGTTTCTGAATCAACTTGCGATCAGTAGCTGCGCGGGCACCGAGTGTCACAAGCAAAGTGGCGTCCCCACCATCGTCCAGGATCATGTTGGGGGTTTCATTATCGGGCCATTCCATAATGCGGTGGGTATAGTCCCAGTATTCGGTCAGCGACTCACCCTTGTGCGCAAATACGGGGACACCGCTGGTAGCGATAGCAGCAGCAGCATGGTCCTGGGTAGAGTAGATATTGCATGAAGCCCATCGTACGGCAGCACCCAAAGCAGTTAGCGACTCGATGAGTACAGCGGTCTGGATCGTCATGTGGAGCGACCCGGCGATGCGAGTGCCAGCAAGGGGTTGTGCAGCTTGGTATTCTTCCCTGACCGCCATTAGCCCCGGCATTTCGGTTTCGGCAATGCGAATTTCTTTACGACCCCATTCTGCTAAAGCAAGGTCCGCCACCACATAGTCTGTGCCAGAAACGGTTGCAGCATTCATAGCCAACTCTCCAGAGTAACTAAGCGCAGTTTGCTTATAAGTTCATGTCGTTAGCCGAGCCTGACAGGTATATCCTGTTGCAACGCTCCTCGACAACAACAAGGCTCGCCCACTGGCAAGCTCAAGAAATAACCGCTCGAGTCAGTAATAATCGATCGGTCACAGACCTGCAGCCGATCGCATGATTTCGGCCTTGTCGGTTTTTTCCCAATGAAAATCAGGTTCTTCGCGGCCAAAATGTCCGTACGCTGCACTCTTGCGATAAATCGGTCGCAGTAGATCAAGTTCTCGAATAATGCCTTTAGGGCGTAGATCAAAGTGAGCATGCACCAACTTTTCGATTTCCTCTTCTGGGATCACGGCGGTACCTTGGGTGTTGACCATTAGTGACACCGGTTGGGCAACACCGATGGCATAAGCTACTTGCACTTCACATTGAGTCGCTAATCCTGCCGCAACAATATTTTTGGCCACGTAGCGCATGGCATAAGCGGCTGATCGGTCAACCTTGGACGGATCTTTGCCGGAAAAAGCACCGCCACCGTGGTGAGCGGCGCCGCCATAAGTGTCGACCACAATCTTGCGACCCGTCAGACCACAATCCCCGTGAGGTCCGCCGATGACGAAACTGCCAGTAGGGTTAACCAGATAACGTGTTTTTTCTGTGACCATGTTTTGCGGCAACACGGGTTTTATAATTTCCTCGATCACCGCCTCCGATAGGGTGCCGTGTTCAATGTCTTCCGCATGCTGGGTAGAGAGAACCACAGTATCCACCGAAACTGGTGCACCGTCTTCGTACAGTACCGTGACCTGGCTCTTGGCATCCGGGCGTAGCCAAGGCAAGCGACCGCTGCGACGCACTTCTGCCTGGCGTTCAACGAGGCGGTGGGCATAGGTGATTGCAAATGGCATCAATACGTCGGTTTCGCTGCACGCAAAGCCGAACATCAGGCCCTGATCGCCTGCACCTTGTTCTAGGTCAAGTCCTTCGCCTTCGTTGACTCCTTGGGCGATGTTGGGTGATTGCTTGTCCAGCGCCACCATGACGGAGCAGCCCTTGTAATCGTAGCCCATGGCGGATGACGTGTAGCCGATATCCCGGATGGTGTCACGCACGATATCGGCGTAATCTACTTGGGCAGCGGTGGTGATTTCACCCGATACCAAGGCGAGGCCGGTATTGACAAGTGTTTCACAGGCAACCCGCGAAGAGGGGTCTTGCATGATCACAGCATCGAGTATCGAATCCGAAATTTGATCAGCCATTTTGTCTGGATGGCCCTCGGAGACTGATTCGGAGGTAAAGAGAAAACTGCGTGTCATGAGGGATTCCGCTATTCAGTAAAGTGGTGTCAACAAAGGCCGCATGGTACCAGAACAAAATGGGTCAGAGGTCATGCAACCCGGATTATCGCTATCCAACCAACAACCTTTTATGTCGTGATTAACTGACCTTTTCTATCGTGATAACCCATCGGTGTTGCTCCAGTTGGTGTGATACGGAATTCGTTGCATCTTGTGCCTCGTTTTCTAGCCAAGTCGTAGCGAGGGTTTCGGACATGATGTAGTCGCGGTAATCTGCTAAGACAGCATCGATAGCGGGGGACCCTTGGATACCGAGCGCAATGCGGTCAGATATCTGCAGACCAGTGGTTTTTCGCGCTTCCTGAACGGTCCGTACCATCTCGCGAGCGAGGCCCTCCGTTTCGAGGGCGGGGGTCAGTTCAGTATCCAGGGCGACCAGAAATCCCTCCGATTCTGCACTGGCAAAGCCAGGGGCAGCTGTGGTTTCAACGAGTAGATCTTCCGGGCCAAACTCAAGGCGTTGGCCTTCGACGTCAAGCGTGATGGAGTCTCCCGCAGCCTGGGCTTTGACTACGTCGGCGCCATTAATGTCATTCAGCATCGCCCTCACGGCAGGAACGTACTTGCCGAGACGCTTACCGACTCTGGGTAGGTTCGGCTTGACGCGATATGTAACTAACTGTGCATCTTGCTCAATGACTTCAATGATTTTGACATTCAGTTCATCTAGCACCTGGCCACTGTGTGCGTCGAGTTTTTCCACCATGTTTTTATTAGGCAGTCGAACTAACAGGCGAGAGAGTGGTTGACGCACCCGTATGCGGCTTCTTTCGCGTGCCGTGCGCCCGAGTGCGACCACTTTTTGCACTACGGACAGCGTTTCAATCAATGCTTCGTTCTGCCATACCGGATCGACTACAGGCCACGATGTCATATGCACGCTTACGGGTGCTGCCTGGTCGTTGGAACGAACCAGATTCTGGTAAATCTCTTCGCTGAGAAACGGAGTGAATGGTGCCATGAGGCGATGGACTAGGTCGAGACATTGGTACAGTGTGCGATAGGCGGATTGTTTGTCGATTCCGCTCTCGCTTTTCCAGAATCGCCGGCGGTTGCGGCGAACGTACCAATTGCTGAGTTGATCGACAAACGATTCGATGACGCTACCCGCGCGGTGGGCGTCGTATTGTTCCAGTGCCGCGGTGGTTTGCGCTGCCGTGCGATGAGCCAGAGCGAGAATCCATCGATCGATCTCCGGCCGTTCGGGCAAAGGAACATCTTGTTTGATATCCACTTGGTCAAGGGAAGCATAAAGGGTAAAAAACGCGTAGGTGTTCCACAGCGTATTAATAAATGAACTGGCCACTTCCGCGATGATTGCGACGGAGATGCGTTTTTGCACATCCGGCGTCAGGCGGGCAAGAAAATACCATCGTAAGGGGTCGGCGCCGATATGGTCAAAAACATCATAAGGATTGACGATATTGCCTAGGGACTTCGACATCTTCTTTCCGTCGCCATCCACAATGTGACTTAAGCAGACACAATTTCGGTAGGCGACGCTGTCGGATACCAGCGTCGCGATGGCGTGGAGACTGTAAAACCAGCCACGGGTCTGATCGATCGCTTCACAGATGTAGTCAGCGGGAAAATGTTTTTCGAACACCTGTTGATTTTCGAATGGGTAGTGCCACTGGGCGTAGGACATGGCTCCGGAATCGAACCAACAATCGATGACTTCGGGCACGCGGTGATATTCCCGTCCATTATCGGGATGGGTAAAGTGCACTTCATCAATGGTGGGGCGGTGTAGGTCAAGCGCCGCCAATGATCGACCACACAATGTTTCCAGTTCCTTCACTGATCCGATGCACACGTAGTCACCTTCGCCATCGGTCCACACTGGCAGCGGTGTACCCCAAAAACGTTCTCGCGATAATGCCCAGTCGACATTGTGTTCTAGCCAGTTGCCAAACCGACCGTTGCGAATTGTTTCCGGAACCCAGTTAATGGTGGAGTTGAGCTCGACCATGCGTTCGCGCACGGCCGTGGTTCGGATGTACCAGGCGTTCTTAGCGTAGTAGATCAGTGGGTCACCGGTGCGCCAGCCGAAAGGATAATTATGGCGGTGAGTCTCGGATCGAAAGAGCAGGCCACGCTCGCGCAGTATCTCGATGATGGTGGGGTCCGCGTCTTTGAAGAATTGACCTTGGACGGGCGTGACTTCGTCCTTGAAACACCCGTCGAGGCCAATTCCGTGTACCACTGGTAAACCATGGGCTTGTCCCAGGGCAAGATCATCCACACCGTACGCAGGCGCAGTGTGGACGATACCGGTGCCATCGTCTGTGCTGACGAAATCAGCGGTCAGGACGCGACAGATGTCTCCCTCTGCAGGTAGCTCATCGAATAACCGTTGGTAGCGCAACCCCATCAAATCCTCACCCTTTACCTGCCGCACAATGGTGTGCGGCCCCTCACCAAGCACTTTGTCGACGAGCTGTGTGGCAAGAATTAGGGTTTCCCCACCGTGTTCGACAAAGACGTAATCGATGCTTGCGCCGACCGCTAGAGCCAGGTTGGCCGGTAAGGTCCACGGCGTGGTGGTCCAGACGAGAAAATAGGTTTTATCCTCGCCGATAACTGGAAAACGGACGGTGATCGATGGGTCGTCCACCTCACGGTAACCTTGGGCAACCTCGTGAGAGGACAAGGTAGCCCCGATACGAGGGTCGTAGGGAACCACCTTGTAGCCCTGATAAATCAGATCTTTGTTCCAGATGGTTTTCAGGAGGTGCCAGACCGACTCGATATAGTGGTTGTCGAGCGTGTAATACGCTTGGTCGATGTCAACCCAGAACCCCATACGTTCAGTCATCTTTTCCCAGTCACCGATGTATCGCATCACGGATTCTCGGCAGCGTCTGGTGAACTCGGCGACGCCAATCTTTGCTTCGATTTCCGCTTTGTCAAAGATGCCCAATTCCTTTTCTATCTCATGTTCAACTGGCAGTCCGTGGGTATCCCACCCAGCTTTTCGTGGTGCATAGAAACCGCGCATTGTTTTGTAACGGGGATAGATGTCTTTGAACGTGCGAGCCAGCACATGGTGAATGCCAGGCTGACCGTTGGCGGTCGGCGGGCCTTCGTTAAAAGTGAAGAGCGGGCGCCCTTCAGATTGACTTAGTGTCTGGGAAAAAATGTCCTTGTCACGCCAGAAGTCAAGGATGCGCTGCTCTAGTTGCGGCCCTGCGTAGCGAGAAGACACCGTTGAAAAAGACATGGCGTTTGTTTGTCAGCGACTGAAAGTATAAAACCTGTATAAAGCAATTGACCCATGGAGTTATGGGTAGAACGGAGCGAAGCCCATATTAGCCCTGTCATCCGTGCAATCTAACCGCGTCGTGACCTTGATAGCAACCATGGGGCAGTCAGCAGAACGTGAAAACAGGAGGCTCACAAGACCCGTGGACTGTCCACATCATTTGATTCAGTCATCAGCAGTGTCTCAAGATGAATGCTAACGCTATGGGCTAGCGCATTAAGATCATAGCCGCCTTCGAGGACGGAAATCAGACGGCCACCGGCATGCTTGTCAGCCATTTCAAGCAGGCGTTTAGTCATCCAACCATAATAATTAGTGCTGAGATTGATCGCCCCGAGAGGGTCGGCTTGGTGTGCATCAAAACCGGCGGAAATAAGAATAACTTCCGGTGAGAAACGATCAATAGCAGGCAGAATTTTCTCAACGAAGGCATCGGTGTAGTCACTGTCTCCCGCACCCGCAGACATCGGACAGTTTAAAGTTGCCCCCTTCCCCCTGCTGTCGCCGGTTTCGGACCGAGCACCTGTGCCGGGGTAGTGTGGGTACTGATGAAGGCTTGCAAAAAAGACTGACGGGTCCGACTCAAAAGTATGCTGGGTACCATTACCATGGTGGACATCCCAGTCGAGGATCAATATTTTCTCAAGACCATGCTGTCGCTGCAGGTATTTGGCCGCGACCGCGATATTGTTGAAGACGCAAAAGCCCAGCGCAGCATTGTATTCAGCATGGTGGCCGGGCGGCCTAACCAATGCAAACCCATTGTCTGCGCGTCCTGCAATCACTTCATCGATCACATTGATTAAGCCGCCAGCTGCGAGTAGTGCTGTGTCGTAGGTGGCTGCGCTGACGGCAACATCTGGCGTATCGAGGTACGGCAAGCCAGTACGGCAGGCTGATTCGGCTCTTTGCCCCAACGCGGGGTCATGAATTTGATGAATCCACTCGAGATCGCATGCGATGGCCTTAACGGATAATAGTTGTTGAAACCACGGTTGTTGGCGAAGATGGACGATTGTCGCGTTTAGTCGATCGGCTCTCTCAGGATGGCCAAGACCGGTATCATGTTCCAGGAATTGGGGATCAAAACAAAAGGCAGTATTCATCAAACAAGGCTCGAATCATCTGTAACGTTTTTGATTCTGACAACACAGCTTCGCCTGGCGTTAGGGGGACAACTTGATTTGATAACGCTGTGGTGAGACATCGTTTTTCTCATTCTTAGGTAACGGTGTTGGTTTGCCTGATCAGGACTGTGGGCGATAGTATCAAAGTAGCGTGATGTAGCTGTCTATAGATGTCGGTATTCACGAAGGAATAATGATTTGGCAAGGCACCATGATTTTTGTAGGCTGTCTTGCCGTAATTTGGTGGGTCAGGTGATTTAATGATTGGCACAGTACTGGTTATCATGTTCGCGGTGCTAGTCGCATTAATCGTTGTTTCGCGCTGGTGTTGGCCTCTTCCACCTCAGATAGGAACGCGCAAAACATCTGCTCCTCTGGTTAAGGGTGAAACGACTGTCCTCACGGTAGGGACTTTCAATATTCATCGTGCACGAGGTTTGGATGGCCGGAAAGATTTGCCCCGAGTGGCTCAAGTGGTTAGCGCGTGTGATGTGACGGGACTGCAGGAAGTCGAAGGCGTCACTTTATTTCATCGACAGAGTCAGGCTGAACGTTTGGCGAAACAGCTGCAATGCGAGGTTCACTTCTCGCCAACCCGACTGCGTGCGTTTTTCCCTGAGCGCGGCAATGCATTATTGAGTCAATGGTCAATTACTGCCTGGCGCCGACAGCCATTGGTGCGAGAGCGGTTACGTGGCAAGGGTTATCGGAATTTCACCGAATACACGGTGCAGGTGGGTGGCCACCCTGTCGTGGTGATCAACACCCATCTATCAAAGCCGGAAGGGAAAAACACAGGCCTTGAGAAAATCGTCGCAGTTTTTATGCGCCATGAACGCGCTGTCTTGATAGGTGATTTCAATAGGCCGCCAGGGCACGAGAGCTTTGCATGTCTCTATGACACGGGGGCCATTGATGCGTTGTCGAGTGAGGACAGTCAGCGTGTGGATCATATTTTTGTGCGTGGATTCCAAGTGCTCTCGTCGTGGGCTTTGCCACCCGGGCCATCAGATCATCCTTTCTTCGCTGTGCGCCTGTCTTTGTAGTCAGCATTCGCGACTAATCATCGCTCCGGTAACTTGAATTTATGGGCTGCGAGAGCGGTTTTCGCTTGTTGTTGAATAAGTGGCTCGTCCTGCCAGTTTCGCAAAAATCGACGGAGGTCACGGGTGATTCCACGGCGGGTGAAAAAACGGCTTCGATGATGTTGAGTCGCATCCAGATCAATTAGCACCGGGTTGCCGTTTGCAATCAGGATGTTGGTCGCCTTGAGGTCACCGTGTGAGTAACCTGCCCGCCAAAGCTTAACCAATGTGTTGACAATGTTTGCCAGCAATAGGTTGCTGTCTTCTTCGTGGCTTTCGATGGTTTTATGGCAGTCGTCACCATCCATTCGTTTCGAAATTAGCCACGAACCGCGCTTAAGTCCGAGAGTTGTTTTTTGAACCCAGGCAATGGGTGGTGCTACAGCGACGCCGATGCTCGCTAGAGCCTGTGCTTGCAACCAACAGTTTTGTGCACGGGAGCGTTGAAAAAAACGTCGAATGCCGTGTATTGGCGTCGTCCTGTTGTAGCGTTTGATGATGCAGCGATGAAGGTCGATGGTACTTTCCCAAACAGTGGTCTTGCCACCATGCTTGATTGGTTTAATGTCAGCCACTGCGGCATCGGGCTCGCGTAATACGCGTTCCAGCGCATCGGAGGCATAATGCAGGTCGTAATGAGCGGTAAGATGGGTGAATCCTAACCGCTGAATCACGATGGATTTTGACGTTGGGTGGATTTGCGACCCACTGCATTGTTTTTTCCTCAACACGGTT
>JAKUQS010000069.1 GCA_022451485.1 Gammaproteobacteria bacterium | reverse complement strand
TGCCATCAACTCGGTGAAACGTTCTGCGCAGGGCGTGGGATCAGGGTTGGCCGGTAGTCTTCAAATGTTGCTAGGGTCGCTAATAGCATCGTCAACCATACTGTTAGGCGCGGCCAATGATGTGCGTATTGGTATTGGCGTAGTTTTGGGCGCGGCGCTGGTCGCGCTCGTCGCCGCTTTGCTGTTGCGCGATGATGCGCGACTGGCAGTCAGCTGATCTTGATAAGGGTGGTTTGTTGTCACTTTGTCGACTGATATAGGAAGGAGTAACCCCTTCACAGTCTAAAGGCATGTCAGTGGGGGTGATCATCGTCAATAATCCTGACGGCATGGAGTCGTTGGTGATCGCGTAGGGATGTAAGTATCGGTGGAGCGTTTCGAAAGCATCACATCACGCGCGGCGCCGTCATGAAAGTGAGGCTTAATATTATTCTGGTAGCAACCCACATCACGGTCTGATTGAACTATGAAAAGATGACTGATGCGGTTGAAAGCGATTTTCCGCGAGATGGGAAGCCCAGTGGAGCACGTGATCAGTACATGACCGCTTCTCCAGAGCCACCGTCAACCGCGATGGACTGACCTGTGATCATATTAGCCATCGGTGAGCAGAAGAACAAAACCGCGGCGGCGATATCGCTCGGTTGCACCAGTTTACCCAGCGGAATCTCTTCTGTGCGCTTGGCAATAATGCTTTCGATAGAGGTGTTCGCTTCCTCGGCCTCACGTGAGAAGAGTTGCATGACTCGCTCTGTCACGGTGTAACCGGGGTGAATGCAATTCACCGTGACCTGATGTTGCGCAGCGTAACTCGAAAACTGTTTGCTGAAGTTGGCGATACCCGCGTTCACGACACCATTGGTAATCCGCAGGGGAGCCACGATTCGGGCGGTCATGCCCCCGATGTTAATCACGCGACCCCAGCCTGCCGTGCGCATGGGCGTCAGTACAAGTCGCGCCAGGCGAATGTAAGCCATGAGCTTGACATCAATGTGATAACGAAAGAGATCGTCGGTTAGCTCATTAAAAGGGGCGCTGGTGGATGTGACTGCATTGTTTACCAAGACGTTGATCTGGCCTGCAGCACGTAGCGTATTGGTGACCAAGTGTTCGAGTTCCGTAAGCTGACTGACGTCAGTTTGAAATGTCCATGCTTTGACCTTGTGTTTTTGAATCTCGGCTGCGGTACTATCGAGCGTTTCCTGAGTGCGGCCACAAATGGCAACGTGCATTCCCTGTGATGCCAGAGTCAGTGCAATCGCGCGCCCAATGCCGCGACTACCGCCTGTCACTAATGCAACCTTTTCTTGTAGTTGAAAATCCATCGACACACCTCCTTGTTCAGTGATCTTATCGTGACTGGAATTGGTAGCACCGCTGGTGCGAGATTTGGGGTCCCTAAAGACTCCACAATGGTTCATCTCGTTTGAGTGATAATGCCATTGTGCTTCAGTGATTCACGACAGATGCGTAAACGCGGTATGATTTTCTTCCACTTTTAACGGATCAAATACCCAGGGATTGGAGGCGCTGATGAATGTTTCCGTCGATATCATCCCTTTGAATAGGTTAGCGCTAGCGTTGATTCCGGTGTTGGTGGTTATCCTGGTCCAACAGCGTTGGCAATTGCCTGTCCGGCCAACCATTTATGGTGCGGCTCGCATGCTGGCCCAATTATTACTGGTTGGGTATGTATTGGTCTTCTTGTTTGGTACAGATAGTTCTCTTGTTGTGTTTGGGGTGCTCGCCATGATGATCATGGTTGCCAGTTGGATCGCCCTGCGACCGCTTGGACACGATCGACCTCGCCTCTACTGGGCGGCATTGGGCGCCATTATTGTTGGAGGCGTGCCAACGCTTTTTTTGACCACCCAGTGGGTTATTGACGTAACGCCTTGGTATGACCCTCGTTACCTGATTCCATTGGCTGGGATGATTTTTTCACATTCGATGAATTCCGTCAGTATTGCAGCAGAGCGGTACGCTGCCGAGATGAATAATGGACAAAAAGAAGAGTCAGCAAGGCGCACTGCGTTTCACGCAGCGCTCATACCATTAGTTAACTCACTGATGGCAGTTGGCTTGGTTTCGCTGCCGGGGATGATGACGGGGCAAGTATTGGCAGGTGTTTCACCGCTAATTGCCGCGCGTTATCAAATTATGGTGATGTGTGTACTGTTTGGTGCGGCGGGACTGTCGGCGGTGTGTTACCTGTATTGGGCGAGGAAAGTCAGATGATCGCAGTGGGGTTAGGTCAACACAGTGCGGTCTATCGGTCATCCGGTAGCCGCGAGCTTCTGCAGATTGATTGTCACGAGAACGGACAATGGTGTTGTGGAAAGCATCGTATCGATGAAGGTGACTGAGAGCTGCCGGCGACATCCGACCTATCTCGAGGCGGTTTTTTCACGGCGCCCGCGACAAGGGCTTAAACGGTGATATCACCCACTGCAGTTTCGTGTGCTGTGAGCTGGCAAGAATGACCGCTACTGGCGAAGCGTCACCGCCCCTCGTTCGCCCGTGTTGAGCTGGTTTGCAAATTCAGGTGCCATGGGTCGGGGGTTCAGTGCGTTTAGCCACACCCTCAACAGCAGGCGTTTGCGCTCAGGTTGAGCATGATCATCAAAGGCTTTTCGAGCATGAAATGTCACACGACTATTGAGAATTTGTATATCACCCGCCTGAAACGTCATAGGCAGTTGAAACTCATCACGCAGTGAGAGCTCTGCGATGTAATCGATGGCTTTTTGGCTGAGTTCATCCAGGCCTTCGATTGATTTCTCAGCGCCAAGCTCGATCTGGCGTTTATTAAATCGTGCAGACATTTTCCCGTTGAAATAACTGAAGACCGGGATGCGGTGGAAGCTGAGTTGTTTTTCCGACGTTCCTTTACCCACCAGGTCCAGGAAAAACCCTCGTCGTAGAGGTTCCAGGTATTCCGGATGTGTGGCCATGAGTTCATTGTAGATAGCAAGTGAACTGACGACCGCGCTTTCACCGCCAGATTTGGCTGGCCGAACACACAATAAAGCGACGTAGTCACAGCTATCGGTGTGTGGGTGGATCGCGGTAGTGGTTCGATGCGCGCGAATGTTGTGGCGATAGGGGTCGTCTCCCTCAAATGAATCACCGTAATCCGTCACCGCGCTCATGGCTTCACCCTGTGCATTCTGGGAGATTCCTTCGCCGATGTACGAACAGATACCCCAGTAAATGGTCTTCAGGGTGTCAATGTCATAGCGTGTGACGTCGAGTCCTCGTAGAAAGACAAAACCTCGCCCCTCCCCTAAGGTGTGAAGCAGGTCGTCGAGAAGTGATGCAACCGTTGGCAGAGTAAAGTCAGATTTTCTGAATGAAGTCGGATTTTTCCCTGACGAAAGAACTTGACGTGCGGCTTGTTCGATCTCGGCAAGTTGTGACTCGGTAAAATGTACTATCCAGTGGGATTCGTCGGCGTAAATTGATGGCTTCCATACAGATGCCTCATCGATAACTTGCGGCCAGTCAGTTTGCATTGCTGGATCTTAATGGAGTTGAAGAACTGCGTCACCAGACGTTGATTTATTCGGGGTGTTGCGCCACATTTTGGCGCAACATGGCGAGGCACTATGCTACTTAAGTAGCCCCATGGAGAGCACATTGACAACGGTTATTGCGCCCACACGATGCCGAGTGGCGTTAGCCTGCGGATGTGTTACTGGTCAATGGCTCGGGAGTCGTAAGCGACAGGCGCCACATTTCACGTTGTTCAGCCGCGGAATTGAAACCGGTACCTGCGTGGAGGGTACAGCGGTTGTCCCATACCACGATGTCGCCAGGGGCCCACGTCCAGGAGACAGTAAAATCAGGCCCCGTCACAGTGGGCAGCAGGTTTCGCAAGGTGGCGACGCTTTCATGTTCAATGCCTTGAAGATCAAAGATATCCATCTCCTCTTGAGTGATGGTTTCATGCTTGGAAACAACCGCGCAGGTTGAACTGTTGAGCCCATAAAGAGCGGGTTTTCCACTGATGGGATGAGTCAGCATGAGAGGAACTCGCATCGGTGGGTTATCGGCACGCTGAGTCGGTGTTAGCGTCGGATAGGTCGGTGAACTGAGATTGATCTTTTTGTCGTGGTGTGCGAGAGAGCAAACCGCCTCTAAGCCAGATAGTTCCTCCTTAACCGGATCTGCAAGCATTTCGAATGCGCTGCACATATCGGCAAACAAAGTGGCGCCACCTGAGGTTGGAGCCTGCCGGCAATGAAAGACGGAACCGATGGGTGGATGCGGCTTGAAAGTCCCGTCAGTGTGCCACACAGGCGTCCGGGTTTCGGGGTTGTAGCGCACATCGGCAGCATTTTTGATGAGGGACTCATTGGCAAAGATAGCGTTTGATGTGCCCCTATGATCGACGGTGTTGCCGATACGTATGATCGGTAGATTGTCAACCTGGCAGAAATCGCGACCGCTTTCCATATTTCGATCCACCGTGCCGAATATTTCTCCCCACCGCAGCAAGCGTTCCGGCGTCAGAAACGCAAGATCTGGACCTCGAACGATGAGCAAGCCGTTGTATGCCGCCCAGAGTTGATAAGCATCCGCACCAAAGACCGGATCGGCGAGTTGTTTTGGGTTGACATTTTCGATAAGCGCGCCAAAGGCCCCATTCAAAGGACGCCCATTCCACTTGGACAACATTGTCTGAGGCATGACTGAATCAGGAAGGCTATTGGTTATTTTGAACAGAGAACGTTACCAGACTATCGCGCTTGCCCTCAATGCTTGCGGATCGAATCAACAGCATCTCGTTGTGCGGACTTAAGTCTTTTTTCTGCTTCAGCACACGGAATACATAGGGCCATTATCAGTGGGATATGAATCGCGGCAAGGTCCATTGCGAGAAGCAATCCCAAACTCGTTTCAGCTCACTGTTAATATGCACTAACAGCGTGTTACTACCGATGATGAGGAGTTTCTATGGAATTGCCATGGCCGCGAACACTTGAGGAGTTCAATCAATACGGTAAAGGGTACTTGTTTGGTTACCTTGATATGGTGTTTACCAAAGTTGAGGAAGATGAAGTAATTGCTCAGATTCCTCTCCAGCAGAACCATTTCGGTTGGCATGGGACCTTGCATGCAGGAACCTTATTTGCTTTGGCAGATTCGTGTGCAGGATACGGCTGCGTTAAATCGCTACCGCAGGGTGCCTCTGGTTTTACAACCATCGAAACAAAGAACAATTTTCTTGCCATGACGAATTCGGATGTGATCCGTTGTGTTGCAACGCCAGTTCACAAAGGCCGCACCACGCAGGTATGGGACGCAGTAGTGTCTTGTCCTGAAGAGGGAAAAGAGCTGTGTTATTACCGTTGCACACAGCTGATTCTTTGGCCACGCTAGCTCGGTGGTCGCAGCATTTTCGATGTTGGCTATTGAGAGCGACGGCGAGTTTCCTTAGTCCACTTGCATGATGAATGCGTCCCATAAGCGACTACTCGCGACTTGTGCGGCGGTGCATGGGTTGCAGGATGGTTTGACCGCATCGATTTACGTCCTTTTGCCTGTTCTTGCGCAGAGTTTTGGCCTTGGGTATGCGCAGATCGGTGCGATTCGGGCAGTACACAGTGGTGCGATGTGGCTACTCGAGATACCAGCAGGCATTCTTTCCGAGCGGGTGGGTGAACGACGACTCCTGGTGCTAGGGCTGACGGGAGCGGGCGTAGGATATTTGGCGATGTCCCTGGCGAATGGTTACCACGGCGTTTTACTGGCGCTTTTGATTGCTGGTTGTGGCGCCGCGTTCCAACACTCGTTGTGTTCTTCCTTGATTGCCGGGGCGTTCGAGGGCCCGGACCGGCGAGTCGCGTTGGGTACTTATAACGCGAGTGGAGATACTGGAAAGTTGTTGTTCACAGGCATTGCCAGTGTGCTTTTTGGTTTCCAACTGGGATGGCAGGGACTGGCCGTAGGATATGGATTCGTCGCGTTGACCGCAGCAGGTATCCTCTGGTTTGTGTTGCTGTCGATAAAAAAAAGCACCGTATTACCGATGACCTTGGGCGCCAGAACGGCTGTTGGAGGTTGGGGTGTGCGGGATCGCAAGGGTTTTGTCAGCCTGGCCAGTATTGTGTTTCTTGATATCGCAGTCCAGGATGGCTTCCTGGTGTTTGTCGCATTCCTGATGGTGGCAAAACAGGTGCCCCCGGCACTGGCCGCGTTTGCGGTGGTGGCGACCCTTGCCGGCGGGGTTTGCGGAAAATTTGCCTGCGGGCACTTGGCGGCTAAATTGGGGATAGTCCGATCACTGGTGCTGGTGCAATCCTTAACTGCGATTGTGATGACCGTGGTTTTCTTTTCGCCGACTATCGTGGCATTTGTCTTGTT
>JAKUQS010000068.1 GCA_022451485.1 Gammaproteobacteria bacterium | reverse complement strand
TATCGTGGCGGGCCGGTATCAGTACAGATACTGGTGAGTGTGTACACACTCTTTCACCCCGTAAACGTTCTAGTAGCGGTTGGTTCGAATCCCTCCGGGGGCAGCACTTTTATGTAGCTGGTGTATACCAGTGAACAACGAGGCGTCAGAGCGGCTCAGCCGTAAATCTAGCCACGCCTACAAACCCGAGAAGGGTGGAGATAAATACGGCTAGTACCTTACATGGAGCGGGAGTTAAACATAGGGATATCCGACAGTTCCCAACCGCTTGCGAGGATTAACCCGGCAGTGACCAGACGTGGTTGTACGGGGGGAGGTTGGTTGATCTCGAATCGCAAGTAACTGTTCCGGGGCAACCAACCCCCGGCGCTCCTGTTTTTGGCCTTGACAGGCCGGGGCGGTTGGGCTGGCCGACCGGCCATAACTTCTTTACTACCAACGACTTACGACACAAAAAAACTTTGACAAAATGAAATTTAGAGGGCCGATATGGTGATGTTGGGGTTTACAAAATGCCGATATATATAGTATAATGGGTACTCACAAGAACGAACCAGAGAGAGAACAACATGACCAACAACAATCACACCAGCCCCCACAACTGTGCTTGCAGCCGACTGACCTGTGCGTCGTTCGTGGCGGGCAATCAGTGCTTCCGCTGCGAGCAGGTTGACAACCATCACGCCGGAATCACTTTCAGCCGCTGGCTGGACGAATGGAAAGCGTGGTTCGCTGGCAACCGTAAGCGGCAGGAGATCCACGAGGCTGGTTTCATCGCCGCCGGTTTCCACAACGTAGGGGAGGAGGAAGGCGAATCGGTTTAGGATTGGTGTTGACATTGGCAAACGGTGTGGTATAATAACAGAAACAAACACGAGGAAAGAATGATGTTCAATTCGTTTGAAGAACTTTCGGAATGGCTGGTCGAGAACACTAAGGAGGCTGATCACTTGGACGTATGCGATACGCAGGGATCAATCGGCTACTTTGATCTCACAGAGATCCCTCACGAGGGTGTGAGATCCGTTGACCTGTTCGATGGCAAGGGCAGGAAAATCTTCAGTGTCTCGATCTCCGCGAATGGCGTGGCGTATCAGGTGCTGCAAGCTGGCGAGGATGCTGGACTGTTCACAACAACCGACGACGAAATCTAAGGGAGCGAACGTGATGACTGACAAAGCTATGCGGATCACCGAAGGCAAAGGGTTCCATCTGGATCTGCCCAACGGCGTGACTGTTTCGGTTCAGTTTGGACCGATGAACTACTGTGACCAAGACGTGAGGAATGCGGGACTCAACGCTCCCGCTGAAGCAGCGGCGAATCGGGAACAATGGGGTTCCAACCTCGCAGAGTGTGCCGCTTACATTACCGGCTCCAGCCTGACTTGGGTTGCTGTGCCGGGATTCACTGGTCCCCACGACGAGAACGACGACACCTTCTATGATGACGTTTGTGGTTACATGAATGTGCAACAGGTTCTCGACTTTATCGGCTCTGCACGACTGTGCAAGCCAATCGCTAACTCAAAGAGCCTCGGCAACCGGATGCTGACCACTCTCGAACACGGCGACTACCGTGACGACTCCAAACTTTGGGAAGATGAACGGGAGGTGATGGACGATGAGGCTTGATGACGTTTTCAGGATTGCGTTGAAACACTTTCCGCTGTGCCACGTTGGCGAGGATGTCGAGGGTGAGGTGGTGATCTTCACCGGCATGATGGTTGATAAGAATCAAGAACTTAGGGAGATGACAGATGAAGACATTGCGTAAGGGCGACGAGTTCAAGCGGGTCAAGAATTCCACCAAGGCCGATTGGGCCGCGATCAAAAAGCTGGTTGCCGATGGGTGGGAGTTCATCGACAAAACGACTTGGCGTAAGATGCGAGGCGACAAGTAATGTGGATCATATACGGCATGATGGCCGTGCTGGGCTTTTGCTGGCTCACCTTCTTCCTCGACATTTTCTGGCCCGACTGGGATAGGAAAGAATAGGGGTTGACACCGGCCCGGCGGTCGGGCAGGCCGACCGGCCATAAGTGCTTGCCCTGTAACGACTTAGGAGAAAAAAAATCTCTAAAGTTTTGGGGTTGACAATGCCGATAAATAGAGTATAATGGGAGATGTAGGGGGCGTAGCTCAATCGGCAGAGTACCGGATTGTCTATCCGGTGGTTGCGGGTTCGAATCCCGCCGTCCTCGCTAAATAGGTAGTCTAGGGGAAATACCTAGCACCTGAGAAAATGGGTAAAATGACAACAATGTCTTACCCCTTTTCTCTCCGTAGAGAGGTCTCCAATAGGTAGTAGCACGCGAGTTGTAAGCACGCGACTTTATTGGAGAAAAGCGGAAAAAGGGTGGAGGCCGGGGTTGACAAATGCCGATAATATACTATAATGGGTGATGTACTGGAAAGTTTCTTTAGGAGATGCGTTATGCAAAGCGTTCAGATCGGTGACAGGGTTCAGTTCTTCTACAATGGCAAGTCTCGCGCTGGGACAATCGAAAACCAGTGGCCAGAGCGTCGTCAGGGGTCGAACTATAGACCTGCTGGTTTCTGTCTGGATCATGGGGACTACTACAAGTCCTATCAGCGCAATAAGGTTTCTTTCTTGGCAAAACAAAGTTAGGCACAACATGGCTCGCGACGTTGTAGTTATTGAAATTGAATCTAAACCGTGGAAGGCAGGAAGGGTTCACCGAGTAAACAAACCGGGTGCGGGAACGCACAAGGATCGGAGAACCAAGCGAAACCGGACACGGTCGGATCAGAACCGCAATGCAATCAAGGAGTGGAGTTGATGAATAGTTTTACAATGGGCGACATGGCTACGTATCACGGCAATTCCGTCGTGCTGTCTGAAGTTCGCAATAAGGATGTGCTACTGGCTCATCCCGATGGTAAAACAGAATCATTGACTCACTCAGAGGTTGAGCGAGCCATCGAAACCGGAGAACTCACAGTTCTCTAATAACTTTGTTTCCCCGTGAGAGGCGAACCCAGCGCGTAGGGGGAGTGGTTCCCCAATACCGAATCATCGGCCCTATCGCGCTCACGGGACAACTCAAGGCGCCCACATGATCGATTACAGCAAAAGAGTTTATGTCTACTGGAATCTCCACCGTAAGCTGTGGAGCGTTAGGCAATCTGGAGTTGTGGTCGATCATGCTGGGCTGCTCTCTTTACGCGACTGTAAGTTTCTCGTGGGCAAGGCGGGACAGGATCGCGTTAGGCGTGAAGGTAAGAAGAATGTCCACGCTGGCGTGAGCGGCTATCTACTGGAAGATCCGTGTTTCGTTGATCGCGCGGTGTGGAATGGGCTATATGATAACCGGGTGTGGGTTAAGTATAACCCTTATAAGAACGACACATTTGTGCAACGTACAGGCGTGTGTGATGACACTAATCCTATACCCGTTTATGCTGCCGACTTTGTTTCAATGTATAAAGATATAGAGCGGCAACTTCCCACAGTGATGGCTCTCGAACCGGCGGGTGCTATTGCGGTGTGACGGCGGTCGGCCTGCCCAACCGGCCATAAGTTGTTGAGACATAAGGACTTAGGGGGAAAAATATGCTAAAGGTTCCTCTGGAAAATGACGATATATATGGTATACTTGATCCAGAAAAAGGAGAACGAAATGGATATTTCAATGTGGCAAATGGGGGGTCTATTGGTCGCGTTGTGCGGCGTGTCTTGGTTGGCGGATCGGCTCGGATGGTGGCAATAGCCTAAAGTTTGGGGTTGACAATGGCCGATAATAATGGTATAATGACAATACGCCCTTGTAGCTCAACAGGACAGAGCAACGGTCTTCTAAACCGTAGGTTGCAGGTTCGAGTCCTGCCGAGGGTGCATGGGGCTGTAGCTCAGTGGTTAGAGCGTCGTCCTTATAAGGCGGGAGTCGTGGGTTCGATTCCCACCAGCCCTACTAATACTAAGAAAAACGGAGAAGGGGGGTTGACAAGGAGGAAAGATCGTGTATAATGAGCCTTACAGTTTGAGTGATCCACCATCGGATCAATTTCCATTTTTTAGGAGAGACGAAGATGAAAAACGTGAAGACTGTTGTTCTGAACCAGCCCAAGGTCCGAATCGTGAAGAACACGGAGCGGAGCGACCGGGACCAGTGGGCAAAGATCGTGGTGAACGGAACCGTGATGCACACGGGACAACCGAAGTACATCAAGGGGGTTGCGAAGAAGAAGTATAACCTCTTGGCCAAGTTCTAGGAGAGTTCTCTCCTTTCGTGGGAGGGGTCGGGCGGTGATTGTTTTGCCGCTCGACCCTTTTTATACGCAACCCAGTTAAAGCCTCCTAGCGTAAGAAGGGGTCGACAATTACGGCACTAACGCACGCCGTGTCGACGGTGGTATGGCTTCCCACCTTGCATTTTTCTAAATTGGGGTTGACACGGGCCGCCGGTTGGCCTGCCCGACCGGCCATAACCCGTTGCCCCATAACGACTTACGTCACTTTTCTTTTTCTAAGAATTAGAGTGGAGTTTGGGGTTGACTTATGCCGATAAATATATATAATGGGGGGAACCTATCACGAAGGAAGAACAATGGCACAATCGCTTTACCCGCTCGACACCGTCAACTATTCCAAGGCCAACGCCAAGACGCACGCCATGTCGGAAGTTCCCGAACTGGCAAAGTATCTTGAAGGTGGACGGAAAATATATAGCCTTGACCTGTTGTCGGGGTGGTCGTGTCCGTTTGCTAATGAGTGCCTGTCGAAAGCCGTGACCGTCGATTATAGCGGCAAGCGGAAAGTGGTCGACGGACCTAATACAAAGTTCCGTTGTTTCTCGGCATCGCAGGAAGCCCAGTATACCAACGTCTACAATTCCCGGTCTCACAATCTCCGGCAGTTGAGCGAACACCCCCGTAACGATTGGCATATGTCTGACCTGCTCAGGGATTCAATGCCAGCGAATCTCGGCATCTGTCGGATTCATGTTGCGGGTGATTTCTTCAATGAAAGTTATTTCAAGGCGTGGATGTTCATTGCGGAAACGCATCCCGACCGGCTGTTCTACGCCTACACGAAGAGCCTAAAATACTGGATCAACAACCGGGACGACGTTCCCGACAATCTGGTCATGACGGCATCCTATGGTGGACGTGACGACCACCTGATTGCGACGGAAGGGTTGCGGTCTGCTGTGGTTGTTTTCTCAGAAGAACAAGCCGAGCGACTCGGGGCCGAGATCGACCACGACGATTCGCACGCGGCACGACCTACCTTGAGAGACCAGAGCTTTGCCCTACTGCTCCACGGGACACAACCAAAGGGGACGGAAGCGGCGACGGCTCTAAAAGCACTCAAGGGTAAGGGATCGTATAGCCGATAAGTATTGACAGGGACGAAAGGTGTGGTATAATGTAACCCAAAGGAGAATTGCCTATGACGTGGGACGAGTTGCGGGTGTATCTGAACGATCTACGATTTCAGGACGATCCTAGACTAGACAATACGATGCTGGTCTATGATCTGGAAAGTGGAGAAATTCATCCCGGTGACACCCTTGAATTTTTGGAACCGGATGATATAATTGACGAAACGCTGTTTATTTCAATCAACGGAGAATAGAGAACATGGCAGACACAAGAATTCACGTTTCGCTTGAGGATTTCCTGCGGGTCACGATTGCCGAGCGCGATCACTTCGATTCCGTGCAAGAGGCTTCTGATGCGTTGGGAATGACTCCGGCCAGTTTCAAGCAGCGGCTTATCAAAAGCAAGAAAAGATATCCGTCGCTGTACAATGGCGTCGATGCCTATTCCGCTGATCGGCGTAAGGTTCCCGACGAGGCGGAAGCGGCTCAACTGCTCGCGTCCCTGATGAGCGGGGACGTTGCGTGATCGGGTGGTTAGTGCTAAGTGTGATACTTATTCTAATCGGCGGTTTATGGATAATGGAGGAAATATAGCGGGCATACGCCGCCTGTCCGTATCCTCGGCCTCGCTTCCCGATTATCGGGAGGCGGGGCTTTTTTCGTTTTTGGGGTTGACGCGGGCGGGGCGGTCGGGCAGGCCGACCGGCCATAACTCCTTATCCCGCAACGACTTACGGCAATTTATTTTTTTAACGTTTTAACTCAAGAACTGGGCTTGACTTTGTCGATAATATAAGTATAATGGGGGAGTACACTTCACAAAGGGAGAGAAAGAGAATGATGGGATTGCTCAAGCCAACTTGCCAACAGTGTGGGACCACTGTTCACATTAGCGTACTTCAACCGGACTTCGAGAAGTGGCAAGGCGGCGAACTGATTCAGGATGCGATGCCGTACCTGTCTCCCGACGAGCGGGAAATTCTCATCTCGGGAACCTGTGGTCCGTGTTTCGACCGGATGTTCGGGGAAGGCGAAGATGAGGAATACGGCGACGACGACTTGACTTTGTAGAGTCTTGTGGTACAATACTGGAAACTTTTACTCACGAGGAATTGAAGAATGACACACGAAGTTGAAAAGATGGTTTTTGCTGGCTCTACCCCTTGGCACGGACTCGGCACACAGATTGACGAGGCGACCGGATTCTGGGACGCATTCAATCAGGCCGGTTTGAATTGGGAAGTGGAGACGGAACCGCTGTACCGTGAGCAAGGTGAAAAGGTGAC
>JAKUQS010000067.1 GCA_022451485.1 Gammaproteobacteria bacterium | reverse complement strand
CTTGGTGCCCCAGCTCTCCGAGAATATTGATTAGATGCTGCGCTGTATCCCATCCAACTGAGACCCGCCAAGACAATGATCGATCGCATTCAGCCTGCTTCTATCACTAAGTCAACGGCGCCGTTTAGCCAGGTTGTGCTCGATGAGGGGTATGCCTACTTTTCTGGCTTGGTTGCTGCGGATTTCCCTGAGGGCCGCGCGGTACTTGGCGATGTGGGGGCCGAAACCACAGCGGTATTGAATGTGATTTCGAAAACTCTCACGGAGCTGGGACTGGAAATGTGCGACATTGTTAAGGCAGAAGTGCATTTGGCTGACCTGACAGATTTTGATGCGATGGACGAGGCCTATCGTCAGTGTTTTCCCACGAACATGACTCCGGCGAGGACAACCACTGAATCAAAGCATCTATTTGGGGACAGTCGAGTGGAGGTTACGGTGCAGGCACGTCGGCGTTAGGCGAGTGTTTGTGCGCCCGGGACCTTCACGACATGGGGAGTGGGTCGCTGTTGATTGTCATTGATAACAGTAACTCGCTTTGGGTTCCCGTTCCATTACGACAAAAAAAGAGCAGACGGCAGCTAAATATTCGCATCGAGTCAACGCGTTGTTGATGGATAGATCTTGTTTAAGCCGTGCGCCTGTAATCTGAATAAGCCCGTTATTCCTGCATTCATTGCATTATGGGATGATTCTATTGTTTCGAGGGTGCATTGAAAGGCGCTATATTCTGATTCTACTAACATAGTAATCAAATCATCCAATAACAGGAGATAACGATGGCTGGAGCCAGAATGAAAAGTTTCGCAACCCCAGATGAGACACGGACACCAGACAAAACGCTGATGGAACTGGTAGACCTGGGGAGCGTGAAAGCGGCACGCCTGACCGTTCAACCAGGCTGGAGCTGGTCTAGCTGTATAAAGCCAGTGGTGGGAACCGACAGTTGCCAGGCGAATCATGTTGGGGCTGTGGTGTCGGGTCGTTTTCACATAAAACACAACGATGGAACTGAGATCGACCTGGGTCCGGGTGATGCCTATGTTTGTGAGCCAGGGCATGATGGCTGGGTTGTTGGTGATGAACCTTGCGTAATGCTTGAGTTTGATGCAACCGCGGCGGCAACTTATGCCACGGGAAGGTAGTGAACTGTTCGCATTTTAGCGAGACGTCTTAGGATGCCCGCGTGACTAGCTTTAAGCGGGTTCCGCTTTGGCCGGAACCCGCCTTTTTGATTCGTGGGCCTGTGACGGGCGAGTGGGTGTGGCCACACCTCCTATGAAATTGATCTGTGGGACATTAGTTCTCGATACTGATTGATCAAGATGAAATCGACCTCCCCGATCATTTACGAGCAAAGCGGACGCATTGCTCACATTACGTTGAATCGCCCTGATGCACTGAATGCCATTGATGAAGCGCTCCCATCAGCGCTTGAAGCTGCGGTTATCCGGGCGAATGCTGACCAGTTCACTCGTGTCATCATTTTGTCGGGTGCGGGGCGCGCTTTTTGCGCGGGCTATGATCTGGATGTATTCGCCGAGTCGCCCGGTACCAATGCAGGGATTCAGGAAATGCCGTGGGATCCGATTAAAGACTTCGCTTTTATGAAGCGGAATACGGATTGTTTTATGAGTCTTTGGCGCTCTTTGGTGCCGGTGATTTGCAAAGTACATGGCTATGCGATTGCTGGTGGAAGCGATATTGCGCTGTGTGCTGATCTTCTTGTGGTTGCCGACAATGCACAGCTTGGCTATCCACCAGCCAGGGTATGGGGGTGTCCACCAACAGCAATGTGGGTCTATCGTCTAGGTGCAGAGCGAGCGAAACGATTGCTATTCAGTGGCGACTTGATCGATGGACGCCAGGCGGAAGCCTGGGGTCTTGGGCAGGCTGTGCCGGCGGCAGATCTTGACGATGAAGTAGAGCGCATCGCGCAGCGCATAGCTACGGTTCCGCGCAACCAGTTGATCATGCAAAAAATGATGGTCAATCAGGCATTAGAAAATATGGGTCTTTCCTCGACGCAGACACTGGCCAATTTTTTTGATGGCATCACGCGTCATTCACCGGAAGGGGTGAATTTCAAGCAACGGGCGGAAGCCATGGGTTGGAAGCAGGCCGTTCGCGAACGCGACGAAGGGACCTTTGACTGGACGTCGAACCAGTTGTTTGGGGAGAGCGAAGACTCGAAGTCGTGAGCCAGGTTGTGTGCGGCGATGTTGGGCGGTTTGGAAGGAGGATTGACGATGAGATTCGATAAGGTGATTCACGCAATCGATCTCCATGCTGGTGGTGAACCTGGTCGTGTGATCGTGGGTGGCGTGTTGGATGTGCCTGGTGCCAGTATGTTTGAGAAGATGCGTTATTTTGAAACCAAGGCGGATGATCTCCGCCTTCGCATGTTGCGCGAACCGCGTGGCTATCCTGCGTCAAACTGCAATCTTGTGTTGCCCCCTACCCATCCTGACGCGGACGCAGGATTCATTATCATGGAACAGGTCGAATACCCTCCAATGTCTGGTACCAACACGATGTGTGTTGCGACGGCATTGATTGAGAGCGGCATGGTCGAAGTGACCGAGCCCGTCACGACATTAAATTTGGAAAGCCCCGCTGGGCTCATTAAAGTAACGGCAGAAGTGCGTGATGGGAAAGCACACGCCATCACTTTCGAAAACGTCCCGGCATTTGCCGTGCATTTGGATGCCACGATCGAAGTGCCGGAATTCGGTTCAGTGGTTGTCGACGTGGCCTGGGGCGGGATGTTCTATGTCATTACAGAAACCGAGCCGTTAGGACTGATGTTGACTCCAGATAGAGCAGGAGAGTTAGCCCGGGTGGGCGAGATGATCAAAGCCGCGGCACGTGAACAGTTGTCCTGCCAGCACCCGGAGAATCCGGCTGTCTCAGATATCACCATTGGGGTGCTTTCTGGGCCGGCCACAAACCCAAAGGCAACACGCAAGAACGCGGCGGTGGTGTCGACTGGCTCTCTGGACTGGAATCGCCCAGAGACCTGGAAGGGGGCGCTAGACCGCTCTCCCTGTGGGACAGGTACCAGCGCTAAGATGGCGACATTGCATGCCAAAGGTCTGTTGGGTTTGGATCAGGATTTTCACCATGAAGGCATTCTCGGCACGATCTTTACCGGCCGACTGATTAAAGAGACCACGGTTGGCGATTACCCTGCTGTAGTTCCCACCATCACCGGCCAGGCTTGGGTCACGGGCATGGCTCAGTACGTCGTGGATCCAGATGATCCGTTTCCCAATGGATTTACCCTAGGTGACATCTGGGGCAGTTAGTCAGGATGATTGGTGGGATGCTGCCTGAGATCTAATCAAGTCTGCATTGCACTCACGATCCAGGTGCTAAATCCGAGGACAACGCCGCTGTCATTTGCATAAGGCGTCAGCGCCTCTTCGATGACTTGCAGGGTTTTGTTTTGCGTGTCGAGATCTGCCAGTGCAAAAGGTTCTGACATGGGCCCCATTTTGGTAATAAAGCTTGCCGCGTCGGCGGCGTCTGATCCGATAGAGCCATCAATAGTAAAGCGCTCCAGGCCAATGTCAGTCCATCCGGCATCGTGCAGGATTTGTTGAACGCGGCCTTCGTTTTCCATGGAAAATTGTCCGGGTGCGTCATCTGGCGGGGGGGCTGGTAAATCGAGGAACGCTTTGGCAGCGCCGGCCGGAATGCGGATCCATGGATTGGCCTTGCGATCCGCCCAGCACACATAGGTCATCCGCCCCCCGGGACGCACGGCTTGCCTAATATTGCTAAACGCAGCGACGGGGTCATCAAAGAACATCACTCCGAAACGGCTATAGACCGCGTCAAACATGGCTGTCGGGAAGTTGTGCACCTGGGCGTCGACCTCGACAAAAGTGATCGGATGCTGCGCACCCAAGTCGGCCCGTTCGATGGCTTTATTAATCATTGGCTGTGACAGATCGGCGGCGAGTATTTCCCCCGAGACGCCAACTCGCTCGCCGAGCGCAAGCGTTGTTGTTCCCGTGCCGCAGCCGATCTCTAGAATCCGCTCTCCAGATTGGGGGTCAAGCGTGTCGAGCGCCTTGTTCCCAAAGGCAGCCAGCATCATGTCAATCCGTGGCTGAAGCGTAACCCACAGATCGCCTTTAATGTCGCTCCAAAATTCACGCTGTTCCTGGTTAGCAATGGTTGATTCTGACATTCGACCCTCTCTCCTCGTGGTCAACTCGGGTTGGCCTGATGGTCTAAGACCCGAGTCTCGATAGTGATAACGCGGGCTAGTTTATCCGAGCGCAGGGCCGATGGCGGTTTTTCCATCATGCTGCCCTGTATGCACGGTAGGTAGCCCATCGAATAGTGATTCAACTAACTACCTAGTGCCTGGTGTGATCAGTGAGGATGATTTGCCAGAGTGATGGGAATACGCTCAAATATAAGGCTATGAACGTTAATCAAAAGACGGTGGTTGTTACAGGTGGTGCGCGCGGTATCGGTAAGGCCATGGCCCTACGTTTTGCAGAAGAAGGCGCCAGGGTAGTGGTTGCCGATCGGTTGCAAAACGAAGTCAACGAAACGGCAACCCAAGTGGATGGTCTGGCGGTGGTTTGCGATGTCGAAAAAGAGCAGGATATTCAGCAACTGGTCAGCGAGGCGGAAGCGAAGTTTGGCGCCATTGATCTTTTTTGTTCTAACGCGGGAGTGTCTTTCGGTGAGGCAGGCGGGGTGACTTCGGCGACCAACGATCAATGGCAAACCTGTTGGAATATTCATGTCATGGCGCATGTCTACGCGGCAAGAGCTGCCCTGCCGGGAATGATTGCCCGGGGTCGCGGCTATTTTCTGCAGATGGTGTCCGCCGCTGGGATACTCAACCAGATTGGTGATGCGGCTTATTCCACGACCAAGCATGCCGCCTTGGGATTTGCTGAATCACTGGCGATTACCCATGGTGGAGACGGTATCAAGGTGTCGGCGATTTGTCCGCAGTATGTTGCAACGCCGATGTTGGGATATGACGAAGGCGATGACATCAGCGGCCAGACGGGTCTGATTAGTCCACATCAGGTCGCCGAAGCAGTGATCAAGGGACTGGAAGAAGAGCGCTTCCTGATCCTCCCCCATCCCGAGGTCGAGAAGTACCGACAACGCAAAGGGGCTGATTATGATCGTTGGCTTGGAGGAATGCGGCGGTTGCGAAGCCACGTCCTGAAAGAGTTGGGTTCAACCGCGCTCGAGAAGATGCACAAGTTGGTTTGAATCAGCCTGATTGGGTTTTGAGCGGGGCCGTCTGGCACTTAGCGCATGAATACAACCGTCGCGAGTTTAGTGTTGATCGAATGATTGATCCACCGCACCGGTAACAGCATTCCCCTTCTCGATCAAAGATGGCAAATCGGTAAGCGGCACGTGATTTCCCCTGCGATTTAAGTTTTTTTGCAATCCCAACCTTATTGGTGATGCCGCCAGTTGTATACGACCGTTTCGAAATGGTCAGCGTGCTGCGTGCCAGTCGACCCAATTGACCGCGACTCAGGTCAATGGGACGCAGGGTTGGGTCAAGACCGGCATCATGAATGATTTCCGAGCGCAGATAATTTCCGCTGCCTGCCAGGAAGTGTTGATCAAGGTAGAGTGCCGACAGCCTGCGGCTTTTGAAGCGAGGTTCCATAAGGCGTGAAAGAAGCGCACGCCATGTTAGCGAAGTGTCAAGTAGGTCAGGCCCGATACGACTCAGGAAGGGGTGGGTAGTAAGTTGTTTTCTTGTTAGAACCGAGATATCTGACGCGCTGTAGAGCAGTGCGCTGTGTCGAGCAGTGTGTAATGCAACTCGCAGCGTTCGCTTGGTCGTTGGGTACTGTCCCCGATCAACCACACGCCATACGCCGTATAGCTGGTTATGGGAATAGAGCGTCCAGTCAGTGTTGAAGTGGGTCAGCAGTGCTTTGCCACGTGTTTCAATCGAGCACACTCGAGTGCCCATTAGGATTCGCCGGAACTTCTTGAGGCGTTCGAGTCCCAAAAACAACTCTTCAATGACTTCATTCTCCAATACCGCTGCGAGTTTATCCGCAGCGCGTCGAATTTCCGGCCCTTCAGGCATTTAAATAGCTCTTGTGTGCTGTTTCAGTTTGACTGCAGTAATACGTGCATTTCAATGATCGCAAACGCATGAATGAAAGCGATGGTACAAAAGATGCTGGCAGTGATGGAAGCAAGTTGCATTCATCTGTCTCTTGTTTTCTGGGAAGTGTGGTGAGTGACGAAAGAATACGGTGGCACGAGTGATTTTAGTGAGTCCTTGGAATGATGAGACGTAAATGATCGGGCGACAACATAGGTTGTTAGCGCGTGGTACTGGGGGTGACCCCGGGATGGCTCTATGCATTAGCAGGCTGTATAGAGTGGGTGACATGCTGTTTGCCTGTGTGTAGGATCGCGGTTTCTTAGCACCAGCGACGATTGGTGGCTGTGTCGTTTTTTAAAATGGCGCAACTGGCAGTTAAACGGGTGTTGTAATGACTTTGTGGAGGTAGGCAAGTGCCGTCATTTGATGTAGTTAGCGAACTCGATTGGCATGAGGTCACTAATGGGATGGATCAGGCCAATCGTGAAATCGCCAATCGTTTTGATTTCAAGGGGAGTGACGCACGCATTGAGCGCAGTGACGCGACCCTGACGCTCTATGCTGAAGATGAATTCAAGATTGGGCAGGTCCGTGACATTTTGGACACCAAACTGGTCAAGCGAGGTATCGACATTGCGTGTATGGAAATCGGAGAGGTTCGTGAACGGGGGGCTGGGCAGGCTCAACTAGAAATCAAGCTGCGACATGGGCTAGACACGACATTGAGCAAGAGTCTGGTTAAGAAAATCAAGGCAGAAAAGTTGAAAGTACAGACGGCTATTCAAGGTGACCAACTGCGTATTTCAGGCAAGAAACGCGATGAGTTGCAGTCGGCGATTGCCTTTCTGAAAAATGAGGAGGTGGGATTGCCCCTCCAGTACATTAACTTCCGCGATTAAGAGAAGGTCATGGCTTTGTCGTTCATGAGTTGCTTCGCATTGGCGTGAGCTAGAGTGACCGGTCCTCGTCGGCATTGTTGACTCCCCACCGTTGGGTCATCAATCTTTCTTTAGGTGCCCCACGTGATTAAACTGCTGGTCCGCGACGTCGTGCCGCTTTATTTGTCACCGCTCGTTGTTTTTCCTAACAAAGAGATGGCCCTCTAATGTGCTTACGGCTCGGCTTTGCCGGCTACAGGATGCCTGATGCCGCGGTAGGGCGCTGATAGAGCCGTTAGGCGTGGTGCCACGCTTCGTTGTTGCCAATGTACGGTCGGGAATGGTCTCGATGAACCGATAAATGACACAGTGAGTTCATGACAGAA
>JAKUQS010000066.1 GCA_022451485.1 Gammaproteobacteria bacterium | reverse complement strand
GGTGTGGGCTCTTATGACATCGCGTTGCTGGCAGTTGGCGGCGTGATCGAAATGGCCGATGCGTTACTGGATCAGCGAATTGACAACGGCTATGCCCTCGTGCGGCCACCCGGACATCACGCAAAAGCAACCATGGGGATGGGTTTCTGTATCTTCTGCAACGGTGCGATCGCCGGTCTACACGCGATGAACCATCGTGGTCTCGAACGCATCGCCTATGTGGACTGGGACGTGCACCATGGCAACGGTACGGAGGCCGCGTTCTGGGAAGACCCTCGGGCGTTGACTATTTCTATTCACCAGCAGAATTTGTTTCCGTTGCATAGCGGTGGCATGGACCAGCGCGGAGCTGGGGCCGGTGAGGGCTTCAACCTCAATATTCCCCTGCCGCCTGGATCCGGTTACGGGGCTTATGAGGCCGTGTTCGACCGGGTCGTGGTTCCTGCACTCGAGGCATTTGGCCCGGAATTGATCATCGTCCCGTCAGGGTTCGATGCCGGAATCCATGACTGTCTTGGTCGGCAATTGATGCACTCGCGGGGCTATCGGGAACTCACTGCCAAACTGATGCGTACGGCGGATCAAGTGTGTAACGGCCGTCTGATGATGTGTCACGAGGGTGGCTATGACGCCTCTACTGTGCCCTACATGGGATTGGCAGTTCTGGAAGAGCTGTCCGGTATCAAGACCGATATCGACGACCCATTACTTGAAGTCTTTGAGCAAATTGGAGGACAGGATCTGCAGCCCCACCAGGATGCGGTGATTCGACAGGCCGAATCTTTATTGGATAGTCTCAGGACCTAGGTGACAGAACACAATTAATTGTTGTTGTTTGGCATCAGCTCGAATTTGAGTACTTTTCCAGTGGCGTTACGCGGTAGCACCTCGACGAAGCGCACTTGTTTGGGTTGTTTGTAGCGGGCCAGGCGGGTGTCGCAGTAAGTGGTGACCTCATCGGCGGTTAAGGTGGCGTCCGGTTTGAGTGCGATGATCGCTTCACCCACTTCACCCCAGCGCTCGTCCGGAATGCCGATCACGGCGACCTCAGCCACTTCCGGCATCTGATAGATGACGTTCTCGACTTCTGCTGGATAGACGTTTTCCCCGCCAGAGATGTACATATCTTTCCAGCGGTCGACAATAAAGTAGTAACCATCGCTGTCACGTTTTGCCGCATCGCCAGTGTGCAACCAGCCATCGGTGATACTTTGCGCCGTTGCTTCGGGTTGGTTCCAGTAGCCAGGAGTGACATTGGGGCCCCTGACCCAGAGTTCGCCAATTTGCTCCGCATCTAGGATCTCACCACCGTTGTCATTGATCAGTTTGACTTCGTTATGCAGTACCGGTAGGCCGGCACTGCCGAGTTTTTCGACTGTGGCCTTGCCTTCGAGCCACAACACCGCCGGACTGGTCTCAGTCATACCGTAGCCTTGCTGCACGTCGACCCCTTTGGGGCGGAACGCCTCGAGGATCGACAGTGCGCAGGGTGCTCCGCCTACACCACAGACCGTGAGGTGCGACAAGTCCGCATCAGCAAACGCAGGTTGCTGGCTGATAAACAAATAGTTGGCGGGTACCCCGAAAAAATGGGTAAACGCATGATCTGGATCACTGAGAAGATTCAGGCATTCAGCGGGATCAAAGGTTTGTGTTACGACAACTGTACCGCCGGCGTGGAAAACCGGATTTGAAAAGATATTCAGACCCGCAATATGAAACAGGGGCAGTACCGACAAGTGCTTGGATTCAGGAGTGATCAGGGCCGGGCCGCCTATGTTGACTGCGTTATAGAACACCATGCCGTGGGTGATCATCGCCCCTTTTGGCAGGCCGGTTGTGCCAGAGGTATACAAAATGGCATACAGGTCATCCTGATTAAGTGTGGCCTCGGTATAGCCGGTTGGTGCCTGGGTCAGGGTGTTTTCATAGGGGCTGTCTGCGACCCCATTGTCGAGTAGTAGCAGTTCCTGGATGCCGCATAGATGTTTGATTGCTGTTGCATTTGCTTCGAATTGGCGGCTGTAAAAAAGCAGTTTCGGGCTTGCATCGTTGACGATGAACTCGAGTTCCGGCACGGTCAGGCGCCAGTTAAGCGGTAGAAAGACGGCTCCCAGTCGGGCACAGGCGAACTGAATCTCGAAGATGTCGCTGCTGTTTTCCGCCAGCACTCCGATTCGGTCACCGCGTTCGATACCCAACGACTGTTGCAGTGACGCTGTCAGTTGGTCAATACGATGGTTGAGCTCTGAATAGCTCCAGTTTCTATCGCTGCGAATATCAGCGAGGGCGGTGGTGTCAGGTGCTCGATTGGCGTGATGTCTGATCCAGTCGAATACTTGGGTGGCCATGAGCGTCAGGTTCCTTGTGATGGGTGGCCGGCCGTTTCGTTTGGGTCGTCTGCCGCCGTGTGATCAGTGGGCTGGGGCGTGACCGTCATTACCCGGACCCCTGTCTCTGATTCGAACCGGTGCCAGCACCCCTGAGGCACGATGATCATCATGCCTGCTGTGAGTTCGAATGTTTCTGCCCCACTCTGGCTCTTGATGGTCAACCGGGTTGCACCGCTCAGGACGTGGACGATTTCATCACCGTTACGGTGTCGTTCCCAGCGACTGATCCCGGAGAATCCACCAGCGAATATGCCACCGTCTCGGTAGTTTGCCAGCGCCGCAAAAGCCGCTTCTAGTTCTTCGGGCGGCGTGTTGACATGCCGGCCTTCTAGAAATGTACGGGTGTCCATTTCCTTCTGAATATTGATTACCTGTGGCATCAGTCTGTCCTCATAATCTGGAGAATGGGGGCTTAAGCCTGCGCCAGTTGCACAATAGCCTGGGCGGCTTCGTGTATGGCGGCTTCGACAGTGCGAGGTGCGATGCAATCACCGACTGATCGCACAACCCGGTCTGAATCAGCCAGTGCTTTAATCAGTTCGTCGCGTGGGTGAATGATGTGATCGTCGACCAGCACATTAATCGACGCCAACATGGTTTCCTGTTCGGTAAAGACATGCTGGAGTTTTACGGCGCCTTGTTCGAATGCAGCGACCGTGTGATTTGGCAGGAACTCAACACCGTTGTTTAGCAGGCGGTCATAGGCCGGGACTCGGACCGTAAGGTCTAGATCCAGGCCGACGGCGGGTTCATCGGTGACTACAATGACGTGGTTACCCTGTGCGGCCAGTGCTTCGGCAGCGCACAGTGCACTGAGACCGCGTCCCTGGTCACGGATCAATACGCGACCCGTAAACATGCTGGGGTCGTTCAGGAGTTCTGCCGGTGTTGTTTGGGCAACACTGCCGTCACCTGGAATTGTGTCCGGAACAGCTTCAGCACCGGTGGCCATCACAATGATGCCGTCATCGATGCTCAAGAGTTGATCGGCGGTTACGGTTTGATTGAACTCAGGCTGAATGCCGAGTTTGTCCAGTTGCCTGATCCGCCAGTCGATAATTGCTGCGAGTTCTTTCTGCGATTCTACCCGGCTCCATAACCTGAGTTGCCCACCGCATTCGTGGCTGCGTTCCAGCAGCCGTACGGGATAGCCGCGCTGTGCGGCAGTCAGGCTGGCCTCAAGGCCGGCTGGCCCTGCCCCAACCACGGTGACTAGCGGTAAGCTGTTGGAGGAAGACGGTGTTTGGTCGGTATAACGGTTGATAACGTAGGGATTGTGCATGCAGCGAACCGGGCGTCCCTGGAATCGGGCACGAATACAGGTGTTGGCCCCCACGCAGGGGCGTATATCGTCGGCTCGGTCTTCGGCGATTTTGCGAACTATTTCCGGGTCCGTGATGTGGGCGCGCGTCATTGCCACCATATCCGCTTGGCCATTGGCGATCACGGCCTCGGCCTGATCGGGATGCGTAATGCGGCCGGCAACCAGCACCGGCATATTGACGACGGCTTTGATCTGACCGGAGAGTTCGGTGAACAGCTCATGGCGTGCCGGTGTGGCAGGCCAATGTAGTGCCCGGCCAAACCGAAGGGAGTTGTTGTAGGCAATTACGTTGAGGTAGTCCACCTGACCTGTGCTTTCCAGCGCCTGTGCAACAGTCTGCATGTCGGCAACCTCAAGGCCGCCGGGTACCATATCCGATCCTGGAATGCGGATACCGAGGATTTGGTTGTCGCCGATGGCGTGACGGCAGGCTTCGATCAGTTCTAACAGAAACCGCATGCGGTTTCTCAGTGAACCACCGTAGCCGTCAGTGCGCCGGTTATTCAGGGGCGAGAGGAACGCATGGGGCAGAAACCCAAAGGCCGATAGGAGTTCGATCCCGTCCAGGCCACCAGCCCGCACCCGGCTGCTGGCTGCGACAAAAGCATCGATAATCTCTGAGATTTCTGCCGAGCTCATCTCGTGAGGGACGTTGCCAGTGAGCGCACTGCGTACCGGTGAGGGCGCCCAGGACGGTTGCCCCAGTAGTTCAGCAGACAGGGTACCGGCCGAATGGGCCAACTGAGCCAGCATGGTGCCACCTTCATTATGGACCGCATCAGACAACGACTGGTAACCAGGAATGATCGTGTCATCTAGATTAACGAGTGCACTGGGCGCGGTTGTAAGCAATCCGGAACGGTGCACGGCAGTGCCACCCGTAATCTGCATAGCAACGCCGGCAGCAGCCCGCTGTCGGTGATAACTGATATAGCGTTTGCCAGGTGCACCCTGATCGGCGAAACCGGGTACATGGGCTGATATGAAAATCCGGTTGCGCAGTGTACGCGGTCCAATCTCAATTGGTTGGAGTAGGTGCTCGTGCATGTTTTTGTTACTGGTCCTCGTTCAGCTCAGTGGGCCCCGAAACTGGATGATCGCCATACTGCTCAGAATAATACAGACCGCACTCACCAGCGCCAATAGATCCGGTAGATCACCCCACAGGCCGTAACCGTACAGTATGGCAAACAGTATCGTGGACTATTTGAGCGTGGACAAGACAGCCGCTTCGGCGTAGGTGAATACCATCGCTGATTACCTGCTGTCCCGTACACAGCGTGCCCCACGACCATTGTTAATCCTCAAATTCTGCCAGCCACCTAGTCGTGGCCGTATTGCTTCATGATGGCTAGTAACTGATCATGATCTAGGGCGCGGCAGATGTCCCCAGCCGGTCGTAGAGTAGTCATGTCTTCGGCTGCCAGTAACGCGTTGACGACTGCTTCCTCGACGGATTCGACGGCGGCAAGATAGATGGAATCGCATTGCTCATCGTTGACCCAGTCGAAGGAAAGGAACGCTTGATCGATTTGGGACAGCGGCATAGGGTTGGCCACACTAAAGGCGAGAAAAATATCGCCAGAACCATTGCCGCCTGGTGTGCCACCTCGGCCAATACCGATCGCTGCCCGTCGAGCAAGTCTGTTAAGTTGGTGCGGCATCATGGGTATGTCGGTGGCCAGGGTCACAATAATGGAACCTTGTTCATGGCGAGGTAGCAGTCGATCGTCAGTCAGGTGACGCCCGACCGGTACGCCGAGGATCGTAAGCCAGGGACGGATCCCATGGTTCGCCTGTACCAGGGCTGCGACCGTGAAGTCCTGCCCATCGATGTTGGTTCGGCGTGACGAGGTGCCGGTACCGCCCTTGAATTCATAACAGATCATACCCGTACCGCCGCCGACGTTGCCTTCGGCCACAGGCCCCGGTTTAGCACTGCGCATTGCATCCAACGCGTGGCTTTCTGTGAGGTGCTGTCCGTTGATGTCATTCAAAACACCATCGTATGTCTCGGCCACCACTGGCATGGCCCACAGATGTTCCTCACCCCAGGTCTCTCTGTAAGTTTCGATTATCCAACGTACCGCCGCATGGTGGACAATGCCGACACTGTGCGTGTTGGTAATACACACTGGTCCAATTAGATAGCCTCCGTCGTGGATCCAGTGGGTACCGGTCATCTCTCCGTTGCCATTCAATGCGTAAGCACCAGCCCAGACTGGTTGTGGCTCGGGATCATGACCTTTGGGCAGAATCGCAGTGACCCCGGTTCGTACCGGGCCTTTGCCAGGTTGCAGGGTTCCTTCGCCCTCGATCACAGTGCTGTACCCGACTGCAACGCCTCTGACATCGGTGATGGCATTGTTGGGACCGGGGTTGCCGGGAAAATCGAGACCCAGCATTCTTGCTCTAATTTTGTTCATAGCTATGGATTTCCTCGCACTGTTCAGACGTTTAACCTGGCCTATGCTGCGCTTGATTTAAATATTTTATAAACAATCCGCGGGATTTTTATAATTTGTCTGATTCTGTTCCATGGGACATTGAGTGACTATCGATTGTTGCAAAAAATTTGTTACATTACGCCTTAATATGAGTTACATCGTTCACGTTACAGCGGTTGTCGAGGGCAATCTCGACCAGATTGAGGCACTCATCAATGAGTACCGCTACAACTGCCTTCAGAACCAGCCAGGCATGGAAAGTTTTTATGTGTGTCGACCGCTGGATCAGCCTAATGTGTTTCTTTATACCCAGGTCTTCAAGGATGCCGATGCGCACAAAGCGCATATAGACGGTGATGACCCGAAAACTTTCTTTGCTAAGATGGAAGCTGAAGACTTCCAGTTCCAGGGTCGCTGGATGGCTGGTCAGGAGATCAATTCAGTTCCTAAGGGTCACCTGCTGAACTGAGTCTGGCTCAGCTGCATAGCTCCTGAATCTTTTCTCTGAGCGCCGTTCTTACCTACCGGATATTCTCTAACTGTTTCGTAGTGCCTTAACCTGCTGTAGTGCGCTGGTCTTTTTCAATCAATCGTTTAACGCCATCGATTGCCGTGCGTATCGCTCGATCTCCGTGGAATAGTTTTTCCCCTTCTTGATCAGTAGGCAGACTTTCGTTTTCGGCCACCATGGTCATCACGCCACCAGCTCGTTTGCGGTGGAGGCTTGCCAGAATAAATAGGGCGGATGCTTCCATCTCCGAACAGATCGCACCGGCGGCTCGCCATGCCTGCCAGCGTTGAGTCAAATGTGACGACAGTGGTTGTCGGTCGGGTTCTGTTTCGCCGTAAAACGAGTCTTTGGAATGGCTAACGCCGACACGAAAAGGAAACCCCAATTCCAATGCACTTTCATGCAGGGCGAGAACGACCTCTGGGTCAGCCAGCGCGGGAAACTCGATCGGCAGATATTGGCGCGTGGTACCTTCATCGCGAATTGCACCCGTGACAATGGCGATATCGCAGGTTTGCGTGTCCGGCTGTATGCCGCCGGAGGTGCCGACCCGAATAAACGTATCAGCACCGATCTTAACTAGTTCCTCAACCGCGATCGCCGTCGAGGGACAGCCAATTCCGGTAGAGGTGACCGAGACTTTTTCGCCGTTCAGATAGCCTGAAAAGGTGGTGTATTCTCTATTCTGGGCGATGAACTGCGGCTCGTCGAAATACTCAGCGATTCGAGCACAACGCGGCGGGTCGCCCGGTAACAGGACATAGCGACCGACATCGCCTTCATTTAATTGGATGTGGTACTGCAACGTCATCTG
>JAKUQS010000065.1 GCA_022451485.1 Gammaproteobacteria bacterium | reverse complement strand
TGCCCGTGTTCAACAGCCCAGATGATGTTTTCGGGTCCGAACGCGGAATCACCCCCAAAATATACGCCTTGACGGGTTGATTCAAATGTCACTTTGTTGACTTTGGGCACATCCCACTCATCAAACTCAATGCCGAGGTCACGTTCAACCCATGGAAAAGCATTTTCCTGACCAATGGCAAGGATCACATCATCACAGGCAAGAAATACCTCTTCGATGACGGTTGACTGAAGATTGCCATCCGCATCGACGTGATATTCGAGGTGGTCAAATGTCATCCCTTTCAATTGGCCGTCATCGACTACAAACGCTTTAGGTGAATGGTTGACAATGATTTCAACCTTTTCCTCTTCGGCATCCTCCAGCTCCCACGGCGAAGCCTTGAAATAACCGCGCGGTTTCCGTGCCATCACCTTGACCGACTCGCCCCCCAGTCTTAGAGCAGTGCGGCAACAATCCATCGCAGTGTTTCCTACTCCGATTATGAGCACCCGTTCACCGACATGGTCAGTGTGCTCGAAGGCAACCGACTCAAGCCAGTCAATACCGATGTGGATCCGGTCGGTTTCATGCCGACCCGGCAGATCGAGTTCTTTCCCACGCGGCGCACCGGTACCTACAAAAACGGCATCAAAGTCTTCTTCCAGAAGAGCGGCCATGCTGTCAATCCGATGACCCAGTCGTAGATCCACACCCAGTTCAACAATCATAGCAATTTCATCGTCCAGCACTTGTGCCGGTAACCGGAAAGCTGGGATATTAGTTCGCATCAACCCGCCCGCCTGATCGAACTGTTCAAACATCACGATCTCATAGCCCAACGGCAATAAATCGTTTGCTACCGTCAACGACGCACAGCCAGCGCCAATACAGGCAATGCGCTTTCCGTTCTTCTTTGTGGGTATAGCCGGTAAGTGCGGTCTTATATCGTCGGCCAGATCTGCGGCGACCCGTTTCAACCTGCAGATGGCAACAGGCTCTTCTTCAACTCGAACACGGCGACATACCGGTTCGCAGGGCCGATCGCATACTCGGCCTAGTATCGCCGGAAAAACATTTGAACGTCGATTGAGCAGATAGGCATCTGTATAGCGCCCCTGCGCAATCATTCGGATGTATTCGGGGACATCCGTATGGGCGGGACAACCCCACTGGCAGTCGACCACTTTGTGGTAGTACCGAGGGTCAGACGTATCTGTCGGCTTCAAAATGTTCCCTTTAAAGATAATCTATGTCGGGTAATCAGCAGACCAGCAAACTACGCCCTACAGACGGCTCGTGATTTGCGTTCAGCGCATCGAGCACACCGCTACCGGTCGAGCAGAAATCTTTCGAAATAAGCGTAATTAACAGCTCAAGTCACCACTGAGGGTAGCGTTAAACATATAAGCATTGATTATACATACCAAAAGCATTACGTGATGTAAATTCGGCTCTTTCTCGTTGATATATATGCGGCCCATGTCAGTCAGTTCAGATTACGGTATTTGGGCAGCCTCGACTTTGAGTTGCTGCCTGTATCGCCGGTGCTCAAAACTGAAGCTCGGTAATCCACGTCACGCGAAAGCGAAGTTATAACTGCCTCTAGTTTGACTGGGTCGATACCCAGCTACCCGAGAGGATTTTACAAACATTGTTAAGCCCCCAAAGACAGATACCCTAGGAGACAACCGACCGGTCTGCGTACGGCACAGTACAACTAACCGAATTGTTTGCCGGACTGTTAACGAAAGTACTGACCGGATAGACCGATAGGTCAGTGTCGCTGGTCATCAGCAACTCTTGGATCTGTTTGGTCTTTGAGACTGACGGGTCCAGCCATTGTGTCTGGACCGCGCGGGGAAGTATTACCGGCATCCGGTGATGAATGGTGGCTGCTTCACCACTGGCCGGCGTTGTGATTACGCAGAATGTCTCCAAACCCCCGGTTGCTAAATGCGCATTGTGTGACCACAACCCGGCCATAACAAAAGGTGATTTGTCTGGCCGGCCCAGATGGTACGGCTGTTTCTGTCCCTTGCTGAGCTTTTTCCATTCGTAGTAACCATCACAAAGAACCAGACATCGTTGGTATCTAAATGCATCGCGAAACATCGGTTTCTGGTGGATAGTCTCAGCGCGCGCATTAATTGGGCGTATTTTCCCAGTTTCTTTCATCCAGCCAGGCACCAACCCCCAGGTGAGTGGGTCTACTCTGTGCGCACCTGTCTCGTGCCGCACTATCAGTGCAGCCTGCGAGGGAGCAATGTTGTAACTTGGTGGCAAAGGGTCAGTACCCTCAGCAACCAAACCCTCCACGACCTTTGAAAATTCGGACAGAGTACTAGGGCGCTCGAACCGTCCGCACATATTCACCTCACTCAAAGTTATTGACAGCTAAACCACGATAAACTCTTCGGCTGCACCGCGACGCAGTTGGTACTTTGCAGATATCATGAGCAGTTACGAAAATTATACCCAGACCAGTGCTGTCTACGACCATACCCGGGTGCCGGTAGGTCTGGAGATAATCTCAGCCGCTCTATCTGCCGGCTCCACAAAACCGGATCGGCAGATTCTACTGGATGCCGGTTGCGGCACCGGAATTTATACGTTTGCATTGATAGACCAGGTTCACCGCGTAGAGGCCGTCGACCTAAACCGCTCAATGCTGTCAGTGGCCCGGTCTAAAATGGATTCGACCGCAGAAAACGGCCGTATAGGGTTCACGCAAGGGTCTATTACTCAGCTACCATTTAAAACCCGGAGCGTCGATAGTGTGATGATGAACCAGGTCCTTCACCATCTACCTGATCAAGCAGGAGACGGCTGGCCGTTACATCATCAAGCACTCAAAGAATGTGCGCGCGTTCTACGACCCGGCGGCGTACTCATCATCAACAGCTGTACACATGAGCAGCTGGAAAAAGGCTTCTGGTTCTACGAACTGATTCCTAACGCGCGAACAGCTGTGATGCGCAAAATAATCCCTGAGAAAGAATTGGATACCCTACTGTGCAGTGTAGGGTTGACTCTGAACGGGCGCATGGTCGATTTCGACGGCGTATTGCAAGGTGAAAGTTACTTCGATGCTGAAGCTGTACTGGATTACGCATGGCGCAAAGGCGATTCGATTTGGACCTTGGCCAGCGATCATGAACTCCAAACCGCCCTGACGCGAATTGCTGAACTTTCTGCAAGAAATAAGCTGCAGTCTTTCATGCAGCGATACGATGTCGACCGACCAACCGTGGGCCAAACCAGTTTTTCAGTCGCAATCAAGAATTGATATCACTTGGATCGTCCTGAGTAACCAACCCGCAGCACCGGTCGCTTTTGAATCACCTCACCCTTACAATGCTGGCTCGATAATGTTTTACCGCAGTCTTCAGTAGTCTTCTCGATGAAAACAGTCCTTAGAATTCTCCTGCCAGTTGTTGTCGTGGCATTGGGTGTCGCGGGCTTTGCACTGCTGAAATCGAGCGCACCGGTCGATCACCCGCTCGAACCCAGTGCGCGGGTTTGGTCAGTCGCTGCCGTCCCCGTCGAATACAAACACTTGTCGCCTACGCTTCGTCTCTACGGTCGAGTGGAATCCCCCCGGGAAACTCGACTGCGCTCGGCAGTGTCCGCCGACGTTAAGGAACTGACTGTCCTTTCGGGAAGCGTGGTAAGCAAAGGCGAGCTATTACTGCGGCTCGACGACCATGACCTTAAACTAATACTACGCCAACGAAATGCCGAAGTTGCAGACATCAAGGCGCAGATCGAAAGCGAAAAAAAGCGGCATAGATCAGACACCATAGCACTGAAACATGAGAGGGCGCTTTATGAACTGGCGGAGCGAGCCCTCAAAAGAGCCGAACGCCTTGCCAAGACCCAGGTTGGCACTCAAGCTAGGGTTGATGAGGCACAGCGTGCGTTGCACCTCCAGGCTCTCACCCTGACCAATCGTCAGCGAGCCGTCAGCGACCATACGCCCCGACTGGCTCAACTCGATGCTCGGCTGAACAGAAGCAAAGCCGTTCGCGACCAGGTTCGTCGAGACTTGCAGCGTTCCGAGCTGAACGCGCCGTTTGATGGGCTCATTACTGCGGTACATGTCTCCCCCGGCGACCGAGTGCGTCCTGGTGATCACCTAATCGATTTATTTGACACAGATTTCGTTGAGCTGCGCGCTCAGGTTCCTAATCGGTACCTGCCTACCATCCGACAGTCTCTAAGCCAAGGCAGTTCCGTCACCGCGGCAATCGAACTAAACGGCAACGCGATCGCACTGGAACTTGACCGGTTGGCCAGTAAAATCGAGAGAGGTCAGGGGGGAGTAGATGCTTTTTTCAATATCATCGGTGAAAAACACCTGATTGAACTTGGTCGCACAGTATCGGTATTCGTAGATCTTCCAGAAGAAGCCAACGTCTTTGCTCTACCGGCGACAGCCGTCTATGGTGCCAACAACGTTTACCGCATTCACAACAACCGGTTGTCGATGGTTCAAGTTGAACGAGTTGGTGACTATCGTAATGGACAGTGGGGCAGCTGGATCCTTTTCCGTGGAGAAAGCATCACCGAGGGCGACATGATATTGGCCAATCAGTTACCAAATGCTGTAGAGGGTCTGAAAGTAGACATCCTGACTCAGACTGACTGACATGTCGTCGGCACCGAGAAATAACCTGCTCGGCCTGCTGGCCCGTCATCCGGTTGCTGCTAACCTGATGATGGCGATGATGATCATTGCCGGTATTTGGGGGCTTTCAAAACTAAACGCCCAGTTCTTTCCCAATTTTGATATCGACTTTGTTTCGGTCAAAGTCGTCTGGGTCGGTGCAAGTGCCGAAGACGTCGAGAAACTCGTTACCGAACCACTTGAACAGCAGCTGCGAGGAATTGATCGCTCCAAGGAACTGCGGTCTCGGTCCGTCGATGGATTATCGCTGGTGACCCTTGAATTCAAAGAAGGCACCGACATGGGTCTTGCCATCGACCAGGTCAAAGAGCAGGTTGACCTGGTACGCAATCTGCCTGCGACTGCTGAACCGCCAGAAATCGGTCGCATTATCAATTACGAACCCATTGCGAGCGTACTCATCGCGGGACCCAACGATCCCCGTGGTTTACGTAACATCGTACGACGTTTTGAAAGTGAACTGCTTGAACGAGGAATCTCGAATATTCGAATTTTCGGACTACCGGAAGAGGAAATCGCGATTCAGATACCCTCAGAAACGCTGCGCGAGCTGGGTATATCGTTGGAGGATATTGGCAGGCGGGTCGGTGCAGCATCACGTGATTTACCAGTAGGCGTGATCGGTCGCGGTGAGTCAGCCCGGCAGCTTCGATTCAAGGATCAACGTCGGGGTGAGCTTGCCTTCGCAGACCTGCCTGTTATCGCAGCTGACGACGGTCGTCTACTGACACTTGGAGACATCGCTGATATCCAGCGGCGACCGCAGAATGCACAGACAACAGTGACGTATCGCGGTCGGCCAGCCGTAGAAATGCGGTTATCGCGTTCCAAGGATGCCGACAGTTTGAAATCAGCCAGGATCATGCGCGAGTGGGTCGAGGAAACCCGGCCTTTGCTGCCGACCGGATTTGAACTCTTTGTTTACGATGAACGCTGGGGCTACATTAAAGACCGGATCAATTTACTCCTCAAAAACGGCGCCACCGGCCTAATCCTAGTCATACTGATACTTTATTTATTTCTGAACGTACCAGCAGCCAGTTGGGTCACAGTCGGTATACCAACTTCTTTCATGGCGGCACTGGGTGCGCTTTATGTTTACGGTGGGTCAATCAACATGATCAGCCTGTTTGGCCTGATCATGACGCTCGGCATCATTGTAGATGATGCTATTGTTGTCGGTGAAGATGCTGTGACGCATTTTGAACGCGGCGATAGTCCTCTAACAGCGGTACAAAAAGGCGCTCAAAGAATGCTGGCGCCGGTACTCGCATCGTCACTGACAACGATTGCCGCATTTATGCCACTACTGTTGGTAGGCGGCATTATCGGCATCATCCTAAGAACGCTGCCCATGGTGGTGATCTGCGTTATCGTGGCCTCATTAATTGAAGCGTTTCTTGTTTTACCCGGTCATCTTCGAGGTACGTTCACTCGCGTTGGGAGTTATCGTCCGAGGCGACTGAGAAAGATTCTTGACGACGGATTTGTCCGTTTCAGGGAATTACGTTTTCGCCCGATAATTGTCGCTAGCGTTCACTATCGCTGGATGACAGTAGCACTGGCAGTTGCGATTTTCATCGTCAGTATCGGCTGGATTGCCGGTGGCCGTATTGCATTCAATTTTTTCCCAGTTGCCGAGGGGCCTATCGTTTTTGCCAACGTTGATTTTGTCGCAGGAACGCCTCGGAAACATGTTGCTGACCATCTTGCCAAAGTAGAACAAGCCTTGTGGGACACGAATGATCATTTCGGAGGTGGTCTGGTGGTAACAGCAATTTCCAGGCTGGGTCTGGGAGAAAGCGGGGATTGGGAACGCCGCCGAAGTGAAAATATCGGTTCTGTACTGGTTGAACTGGTTAAACCGGACGCCCGCACAGTCCGGAATAGAACTTTCATCGAAGAATGGCGAGCCCGGATCCCGGACGCTCCCGGACTTGAAAATTTGTCGATCAAGGAACCGACCGCCGGCCCACCGGGACAGGACATAGAGGTTCAGATCACGGGCTCAAGCCTTGTCGCTGTCAAATCAGCAGCGTTAACACTCAAAAATATATTAATCGACATACCGGGTGTGTCAGGTGTTGAAGACGATATGCCGTATGGCCGCGAACAGCTCATACTCCGCCTGACCCCAACTGGCGAAGCTCTGGGCCTGTCGGTCGAATATTTAGGTAGGCAGCTTCGGGCTGGTTACGAAGGCTACCTGGTACAGGTCATGGCCGATAACAACGATGAGGTCGAGGTTCGTGTGGTCTTGCCTGACAATGAAAGAAATCGACTGGACAGCCTCGACGAATTTGAGGTCATGCTGCCCGGTGGCGGAACGGTCCCTTTTGCGAATGTTGTTACGCTTCAGACTAGGCGGGGCTTTGATTCTATCCGACATGTCGAAGGCAACCTGGCCATAACCGTGACCGGTGACGTCGATGAGGCAGTCAACAATGATAACCGTATCATCGCCAACCTAAAGCAGAACACTCTGCCCGAACTTGATCAACGCCAAGGCGTCAGATTTGCGTTTGAAGGTCGGCTAGCGGACGAGCGTGAAACGTTGGGTGACATGAAGCGCGGCGCAATGCTGGCTCTGGTGCTGATCTATCT
>JAKUQS010000064.1 GCA_022451485.1 Gammaproteobacteria bacterium | reverse complement strand
AACCCCATTTATGAATCCTCGCGCATGTAACCCACAAGCAACCGCTTTAATAACATCTTCAAGCTGACCAAAGGTCACTGTACGACCGGACGGGCCATCAATCAGTGCTGGTTTATCGGCAAGCCGATCGGCGTGTCTTAGCGCGTACTCCGTTATTGAAACATCCGGAATTTCCAGTTTGGAGTCTGCACGTTCGCTGGTGTAAATCATTGCCTTCTCTCCAACGCCTTTAATACGATTAGATGAATTCTCACGGTTTTACTCAGGGGTTTCACCTTACCACTCTCCGAATATAAACCCGCCTCTCGTCGCAAATTCGTGACGCTTATCAAGATAGTCATAATCAACAGTGACCGTGGATTTACGGCACCTGAACCAATGAAATAGTCGATCCTTATGCTCGTCGAGGATTCTCTGACACGCCGGGTCTGCGGCACGGTCGATCAATTCGTTTGGGTCGGATTCAAGGTCAAACAACTGAGGTTTAAATCCCTCGTAAAACACATACTTCCATCGACCTGACCGTACCATCCAACCTTTTGCTTGGTCAGCTGCTACTTTAAGTTCCAGTCTAGCTTTCCGCGCGAAATAATCGAGCTCAGCCACAACAAATTCTCTTGGTTCGAAGTTCGTTCCTTCGATTGCACCTAAGAATGACCTACCTTCTAACCAAGGTTGACGAGCATCACCACCCAACCTGTCTATAAAGGTCGGTATCAGGTCAATACCCTCGACAAACGCATCAGACGTCGATCCTCTACTCGTGGCAGCAGACTCAGACGGATCAACAACAATAAGCGGAATACGGACGGAGGGTTCGTGAAACAGTTCCTTTTCCCCCAACCAATGATCGCCCAAATAATCACCGTGATCACTTGTAAAAACAATGAATGTATCGTCTGCTCGACCCATCTCAGATAGCGCTGCCATCAGGCTACCTAAATGGTCGTCGAGCTCTTTCACAAGCCCCATGTAGGTCGGGATTACATTGTGACGCGCGGCGTCATCCGATAGGACAACACCCTCCCCATGGCTCATAAATGCTTTAACCACGGGATGAGCATTTGCCCTTTCATCCTCACTGCGAATTGCAGGCAAAACATCTTCGACACCGTACATCTGGTGATAGGGTGACGGCACTATGTAAGGCCAGTGCGGCTTGATATAACTCAGATGGAGACTCCAAGGTTCGTCACCAGCTTCCCGAATAAAATCTATAGCTCTGCGAGTCATGTAGGCCGTTTCAGAATGCTCAGCCGACACTCGCGCTGGAAGATGGGCATTTCGCATATACCACCCACTAACAATTTCACCTGCGTCATTCAGTGCAGACGCTGCAAAATCATTCCATGGATTCTCTGATTCGTAACCTTGATCTCTTAGATACTTGTTGTATCTGAGATTGGGATCAAACATCCCCATCGGATGTAATCCATCATCCCTTTCGTAGGGCTCAAACCCACACTCCAACACGTAGCGCCCACCAATATGTTCCGCTGGCAGACTTAGGCGTTCCACATCAGTTTGATTACCCCCAAAGTGGGTTTTCCCAACTAGAGCCGATCGCAGTCCCTCAGCCCGCATGTAATCGCTAAGCGTCCACTCATCGGTACGAATGGGTACCCGATTGTAGGCACAGCCATGACTCGCCATTGTGCGACCGGTATAAAATGACATCCGTGATGGACCGCAGATCGCCGCGTTGCAATACGCACGGTCAAATTTCATACCTCGAGTCGCCAAAGCATCAATGTTAGGTGTTTCCAACGTCGGATGCCCGTAACAACCTAGATAGTCTGCCCTGAGCTGGTCAGCCATAATGAATAGAATGTTTCGAACGTCGGACATAGAACTTAGTATAACGGGACGGACCGCTTCTTCTGTGAAATGCGCCTACCGGCCGACCTGATGTTTGCCAGCCTCGAGCACAGACACAGATTCTGAAATTCTGAACGGCTCGGCTGCTTTACCCGTGACGTTAGTATCCACACAGAACAATCCTCCAGCGTGAGGATAACGCTTGAGATCAACATTACGGGCTGCGGTGGTAATAAATAGTGTGCTCATATTCTCCCCACCAAAGGCGCAACTAGTGACCTGTGGCGCAGGGAGTGGAACAACACCCTCGACCTCGCCCTTTGGTGTAAATCGCGTTATACGGTAACCACCCCAATGTGCAAGCCAAATAAATCCCTCATTGTCGATCGTCAGGCCATCTGGATGACCATCCGACGGATCGACCGTAACAAACACTCTACGATTTTTTAATTCTCCGTCAGAATTTAGGTCAAAAGCGTAGACCACACCGCCATGCGTATCAACGTGATACAACACCTGACCATCGGGTGAAATTGCGGGCCCATTGGTCACCGCATAAGGGCCATCACAACGCTGGAAACTCAAGTCAGCTTCGATCCGGTAGAGCCAGCCTGTTTTTTCTGAACCCTCATCATTCATGGTACCGGCCCAGATCCGCCCTTCTGGATCTGTTTTGGCATCGTTGAAACGATTACCGGGCTGATCAGGTTCTGGATCGAACAGCAGAGCCCGCTGGCCTGACTCTAGGTCAATAAAATATACCCCGGATTTACAACCACCGATCAGTTCTCGCCGCCCCGCACATGGGAGCAACCAACCCGTTTTTTCTGCAAGTGGCCAGGTCTTAACCCGCTGGTTTGTTGTGTGGTACCCATGCGCCTGGCAACCATCAATATCCACCCAGTAAAGTACCGACTGTTCGGGCACCCACAGTGGTCCCTCTCCACAAACAGCCGCACCTGACCAAATACACACAACATCGCTCGCAAGCACTGATGGGGTATTCATTCTGGATACTCAGTCAGTACTGTCCCAAGTCCTGTCGGTCGTCACCTGGTGGGTAGACAGAAACTCATGTCACCCCATTGCACTGTTCCTGTGATGACATCGATCGCCATAAGGTCCTCACCCACAATAACTGGACCAGCATACTCTTCCCGAGCTTGTGCTAACAAATTCGAACGATTGGCATCAGGCGGTACGATATGGGTCAGCACCAAGCAACCTACCCCGGCCTCTCGGGCCACCCTGCCCACGTCGGTACTGGCTGTATGGTAATCAGCAACATTTGCCAATCCCTCTGCCGTGCGGGTGCCCGTGATCGGCATTGAACCATGCTCAAACACTTCGTGAACGAGCACATCGGCATCCCGGGACGCTTCGACTAGATTATCGGAATATCTCGTATCACCACTCACAGCCAGCTTATGTCCAGCTGCCTCGAAAATGAATCCAAATGCTGGTTCAACCGGATGGTGTTCAACCTCAACCATAGTTACCCGACCGCCCTCTTGTTCAAGAATCACTCCTTCGGTGTCCAGCTCATGGACCTCGATCTCGAACGCAGCTATTGAGGAGCGCTTTTCCCATGCAATCCTCAAGTCTCGTTCCGTCTTCCAGACTTCCATTGTCGAATTAACCAGTTGTCGGATACCCGGTGGCCCGTATATCACTTGCTTACGGTCGCGGTTCTGATGCCATGAAGAAATGATCAACTGATACAAGTCAACTAGGTGATCCGTATGAATATGCGTAATCAGCAACGCATCAATAATTGCGCCACTGGCACCACAGCCTACCAGTCGTTGAGTAGCGCCGGACCCTATATCAACGACTAAATTCAGACCACCACACTGAACAAAATTGGCAGGCCCGTATCGTTTTGTGCTCACAGCGGGACATCCGGTACCTAGCAGAGTAATTCCTAACATAGTGTTCATGCGTTTCCAGTCTCGTTTGCAAATTTAACACTGACTCTATAGTTCTAAACTCAACTTAATCGGGTTCCAATGTTCCATCGGCAAGCTGCTCTCTTAATGCATGTTTGAGTACCTTACCCATGACATTTCGCGGCAGTGCATCGACGCGGACTACTGCCTTGGGATGCTTAAACCGAGCCAGCACTCCATTAAAGTACGACAACAGCGTGGTATTGTCGATATCACTGCCTGCTTCCAGCACGATCACCGCAACAGGTACTTCACCCCACTTACTATCAGGCATTCCGACTACTGCTGCCTCGACTAATCCATCAACTTGATCCAGTACGTACTCGAGTTCGGCAGGGTATATATTTTCACCGCCGGAGATTACAACATCTTTCTTCCGATCATTGATATACACATAACCATCACTATCACAGTAACCAATATCACCTGTTCTGAACCATCCGTTCTGAAGTGCTTCACGGGTTGCTGCCGGATCACCCCAATACTCCGAGAGCACGTTCGGCCCTTGCAGCAGTAGTTCGCCTGACTGCCCTGCAGGTACATCCCGATCTTCGTCATCGACGATTCGAAAGCGCGTATGCAGCGCCCCACGGCCAGTTGAACCAACGCGACTGAACGCATCCTCAACACGAAGATAAAGTGCAACGGGTCCAGTCTCTGTCAAACCGTAGTTTTGGACAACCGGAACGTTGCGATCGTGAAAAATATCAATCACCGACTTTTGAACAATGGTCGATCCTGTGGTCACTGACCGAATTGAACTAAAGTCTGTGGATTTGAAGCTCGGATGCTCAGCCAGTGCCATGATGGTAGCCGGAACCAGCACAAGCCGGGTTGGACGACAGTCGCGAATCGCTGACAGCACCATGGCTGGCTCAAAGCGCCTCTGTAACGTAACAGTTGCACCGACATAAAGAGCAGGTGTGGTCTGAATATTCAGCCCACCCACATGAAACATCGGCAATACAGTGAGAATATGATCCGAGCTATCCAGTTCATGCATATGGATACTGTTCAAAGCATTGAACAAAACGGCTTCCTGAGTCAGCACAGCTCCCTTCGGCTGGCCTGTCGTACCGGAGGTATAGACCAACAGCAAGGGTGTTGTGAGATCAACGTGAGGATTGCGGGTTGCATGTTCCTCCGCACCATCGGCGGCCGCAGCGATATCAGCATGAGTACAGATCTCACAGCCGGGAACGCTTCCAGACAACTGATAACCAACCGTCACGTGATTATCATCGCAGACGAGTATCCTGACCCCGGCATTTTCTAGGATATAAGTCTGCTCCGAAAGCGTCAGTCGCCAATTTAGCGGTAATAGCAAAGCACCCAACCGCGCGCAGGCGAAGAAAAGAACCAACATCTCGGGAGAATTAAAGCCCAAGTAGGCAATACGGTCACCCCGACCGATGTCACGACTCGCTTTTAGGATAGCCGCCGTCGTCTCGATCTGTGACAACAACTGACGGTAGGTGATCTCTCTCCCTTCAAATCGAACGGCCAGTTTTTCAGGAACAAAATCCGCGTGTGTCTCGATCCACTGACAGATGTCGTTGCTCATGATTCATCCGTTTCACCAGCTTCGTAAAGCGTGTCCCGACCCAGTTTGTCGAGGCACAGTTCAGCTGTCCAGGGCAGCATCAAAGAACCACAGCGGGAATCCCGGTAGATCCGTTCCAGCGGCAAAGCCTTGAGCATGGATTGGCCGCCGCAGGTCCGGATTGCAAGCTGAGCCAGTTCATTGGCGTTTTCCATAACAGTATATTGGGCAACGTAAGCCCGCATCACCTGGTCCTTAGTCGGGCTTCGGCGTGCCTCACTCATCACCTGAAACCAGACCGACTTGGTCTGCTCCAGCATGACCCGCATCTGTGCAACCGCCAGTTGTTTAGTCGGATACATCCTTCGTTTTGTCGGTGGCATGTCCGGCAGTTCACCGCGCAAGTACCGAACCGTAAAGTCATAAGCCCCTTGAGCCAAGCCAAGGTAAGCAGGCGACAAAGTCAGAAACATGTGTGGCCACTGACTGGCTGCCTGATAGTAAATCCCGCGTGGCATCAGTTCGGATCCGTCGGGCACAAAAACATCCTCAAATAGCAGAGTACGGCTCACCGTCCCTCTCATACCCATCGGGTCCCAGTCACCGGTAACTCGAACTCCGTCGGCCGCCGCAGGAATGGCCAGGTAAAGCGTGTTTCGCCGGCTCGGGCGATCATCGTCGTTAAGCAGTTCGGTACAGAGTGCACCGTAGTAATCCGCACTGCCTGCCAGCGAAGCGAAGATTTTTTTGCCGTTGACCTGCCAGCCCCCCTCAACCCGATGCGCCGTGGTGCCAAAAGCAACAGCGCCCGATGCGGCTGCACCCCCTTCAGAAAATGGCTGTGCATAGATTGCACCGTCATCCAGGATTCGTCGATAGTGTATCGAGCGATTCTGGTGATGCTGCGCCCGAACCGCATCGTCCATATCAAGGTCATCTGTCAGTGCACCTGACCACAAACAGGAACTTACATGCATGTTCCAGGTTAGTGCGGTGGCACCACAGTAGCGCCCAATCTCTGCTGCTGCCAGGGCATAACACCGCAGCGGTGCCCCGTGCCCACCATCGCTTTGGGGTATACAGATCCCGAGCAGTCCCGCCTCGTGCATATCGCGATAGTTCTCTGTTGGAAACGATGCCTCCCGGTCGTAGCCGGCCGCGCGTTCGGCAAACCGAGATTGACCCAGTTCTCTGGCCACAGTCGACAGCTCGCGCTCTTGAGAGGTCAGTCCCCAGGCATCTGCTTCGAACATCGGTGCATCAGGCCGGTCATCTACCGGGCGAGTCTCCATATCTATGACTCCAAGCCTTGCTGATGTCGTTGAATAAACTCGAGCACAGTGCTGTTAAACCCTTGTGCATTCTCTATGGGTGCCAAGTGTCCTGTATCGTTGAGTAAAACATACTGCGCACCTGGTATCTTCGAGGCCATCTTCTCCATCATGGGTGCAGGTGCGTTTCGATCCTGATCACCCGCCAGCACCAGTGTGGGCCGCGTGATTCTGGGCAGGTTGTCCCGACCCTCAAAAGTCACAATGCATTGCATTGCAGCACTGTAGGTATCGGGCGTGATCTGATTCATGCAGGCCTTAGCCAATCGCAAAGCATCTTCGGATGCGCCAGCTGCAATGAGTTCCGGTATAACATCTTCGGCGATATCGTCCATCGTCTTCCCCTCCTGCAACGGTTTGAGACGATCGGCAACAAACTTTTTCTGAAAATCACCCGATGGATTACCGAAGGCCGGTGAGGTCTGGGCCAGCACCAGGGTCGCTAGCCGGTTCTGGTGATCGCGGGCGAATTCCTGCAGCACCATACCGCCTATAGAATGGCCAACAGCATGCACTGTGTCGACATCGAGGTGATCCACCAGCCAGAGCATAGCATCAGCTAGTTCTGGAAAATTCATGTGTTGCAACGAATCCGACTGTCCATAGCCTGGCATGTCCCAGGCAACAGCACGAAAGCCAGCCTGCGCAAAAACTTCCAGCTGGTACTTGAACCCCAGGGCCCCACCACCGATGCCGTGCAAAAACATCACCGTAGGACCTGATCCTGTTTCGATATAGTCGACCTTACTCACCCGATTCCGCTCCAACCAGCTGACCGCTTTCAACGACCGGAACCCCGTCTAAGGCGACTGTGCACCCGATCATGGGTAAATCGAAGTGACCCAACGTAAATCGTTTAGCAAATTCGTTAGCGCCCGTTGAAAACAGAAAATTCCCTGCAAGCGCCCGTAGTTCAGTGCCGTTGATGTCATGTTTGTCATACATGGTCAACGCTTCATGGCGCGCAGGGGGATTGTGCCCCCAGCCCACATGGGAGACCCCATTAGCGTCATGAGAATCCCAGGCTGCGTAATACTCACGAATCAACTGCGCATCTTGTCGGTCGCCTTCGAGCTGGGTCACATAATCAT
>JAKUQS010000063.1 GCA_022451485.1 Gammaproteobacteria bacterium | reverse complement strand
GGTTTGTTGGGAATATGACAAAACGCTTCCTGGGCGATAAGTGCATCAAATGCATCACTCGGTAAGTCGCTGGATAGTGCGTTGGCACAATAAAAAGAAACTTTCTCTTCTAGCCCGACCATTGCGGTTAAACGGCCAGCGCTGTCCACACGACTTTGGTTCAGGTCGATGCCAGTGACGCAACTGCCGTAATGATGAGCAAGGTAACGGGCTGGGCCCCCGAGTCCACAGCACACGTCTAGAATACGAGTTGATCTGCTTATATTGACTAACTGTGCGAGTGTTTCAGTTGCCGCCAGGCCACCAAAATGATCTTGGTCGTAGTCTTGCAGGATGCCTTGATCAAGGGAGGACAGATCGAATCCGTCTTCCAGTAGTTTGTCCAGAACCTGCTTTTCATTGATCGGATGGGTATCGTAGAACCCCGTTACAACTTCGACGTGCGCATTATTATTCATGATGGGGCTAGTTTAAGGGCCAGATCGACGAAACGCGTGCATGCTCCATGTTTTTCATTCTAATGCATAGACAAGAAAGCCACACCGAAACAGGACTGTTTGTCGTTCAATTCGAAATCTAACGGTCTCTCCACAATCCCTGCTATCAGTTATACGCAAAGTGTTCTGGTGCATCAACAAGGGCAAAGCGCTGATTCACTAGAAGTGATCGTAGGGTAATGCCCATTAGGCCAAAGTTGCATAAATCGGTAAGTTTTGTCCGCTGAAAAATGGGTTGCTAAATTTTGTGCTGTGTCATGGGTATTGAAGCGTTGTGTTTCAAGAAACTGATCCGCATATTCGAGGTGCCCAAAGCATCTGTGATGAGCGGTAGTTATTGGGAGATAAAATCATAGGCGGAAGTCTAACTTGTCGAGATATCAGATAATGCTCGATACAGTCCAGCCAGTAATTTTGTTCGCGGCACCAGGGAAGACATGTACAAGTGCTCCGACTTGGTGTGCAAGCCATCGCCATGAACACCCAACCCATCTAGAGTCGCCACTCCTATTGAACCGGTAAAATTGCCGTCACTTCCTCCTCCAAATTGTCCGTGTTTCAGCTCCAGGCCAATGCCGGACGCCACTTTTTCCGCAATGCGTAATAAGGCGAGTGTTCCAGCAGTCGGTTTAAATAGCGGTCGTACGGGACCGGGGTGAACCTCGACCGTAATGTCCGAATCATTGCAGGATAATGATTGCATGCGCATCGAAATTTCATCAAAGGCCGCGCTTGACGGTGCGACGCAAAGAACCTGTGCGGTGCATTCAGTTGGCACTACGTTGACAAAATGTCCTCCATTGACAACTCCGACTCGATAAGTCACTTCGCGCTCAATATCAGAGAAGTCCTCGATTTCACTAATCAGTCGTGCCATTCCGCTGATTGCGCTTTTGCCAAGCCCGTGGGCAACTCCGGCGTGTTGTGCTTTTCCATGGACGGTAATGGTGTAACGTAGAAAGGCATGCCGACCGGTGACTACTTTCCCATCGTGTGCGGGTTCAGGAACCAGCACCCAGCGACTTCGTTTCGCTTCATTCTCTATTAATTGACGGGTGGTTGGGCTGCCGATTTCCTCATCAGGAATAAACATAAACGTGATGGGTGCAGACAAGGGACCATATTCTTCCAGTACGTGTCCAAGCGCGTGAGCTGCAATATACATTCCGCCTTTCATGTCCATCATCCCGGGTCCATATAATCGATCTCCTTCCATCCTGATTGGAAGAGTCTCCTGCAATGTCCCAACTAGATGAACAGTGTCCAGATGCCCCAGTACCAGTATTCCGGGGGTTGAAATAGGACCAAATCGCGCTGTCACAACATCACCTAAATTGCCGCTGCCGGGGATTCTTTCAATGCGTGCCCCCATCTCATCCATAAAGGACGAGGCGGCATCCATCATGAGATTGACAGCCACGGGATCGTAACTCGGGCTTTCGATTTCGACCCATCGCGATATTCCTGATGCAATGAGCTCCGTGTCTAGAGAATAACGTGGCGGTCGTTTCATGGCCTGATGCTTTCCAATGGCTGATTTCTTTTCTGGCACTAATACAAGCGGGTTACATCGCTTTTTCGAATGCCAAGCAAAATCACGAAGTGATTCTTGGGGCAAGACTGTCTATGTGTTCTAGAACCGTTTCAAGGGATTCAACATCACAATATTTCATGTCGATATCAAAAAGATTCCATTCCACTGCGGCCGGCACACGATCTCCCACACATTCACGAACGACCACTGTTCGAAACCCTTCTCCCAGTGCGTCTTCCACCGTGTGTCGGACACAGCCTGCCATGGTTACCCCTGTGCAAATGATAGTGTCAATGCCGGCCGCGCGGAGTATTCCCGCGAGGTGTGTTCCCGCGAACGCACTGGGTCGTTTCTTGACAATAAGTGTGTCGATTCCGGGTATGGGGGCAATACGTTCATCAATTTCGGTAGCAGTCGTCCCGATCATTAAGTCTTCGAACGGTGTTTTCAATGGAAAAGCACCCATGTCGAACGTGCTACAGAAAGCGGTTGTAGTGTAGATGATAGGCAATTGTTTAACCCGAGCGCTTCGCAATAGGCGTTGAACACCTGGAATAATTCGGTCATTCATGTGTTCGCATGTGAATCGAAAGCCATCGCGTGTCCAAGCATTAGCAAGATCAATATTGAGGATGGCCGGCTGAGTCCCGAATCCACTTCGTTGATTCCAGCCGCGCTCTCGGTAAAGGTTTGCGTCAGCGGAGAAAATGGTGTCCAACGCGGCGCGGAGTTTGTCATCGATGGTCATGGCTTTTCCTGTTTTCTGGGTAAGAAATTAACAACGGGTGACTGAATGTGAGTTGGATAATGATTGCTGTTTTGTAAAAAGAGCTGTGGCGTTGTCCGACAAGTAAGAAGTGACGAGTTTAATGTTTTGATATAGCGAGTTTGGTGGTAAATCGTGCTAAGTCGCCTTTGATGTCACACCGCCGTCGGCCAGTATTGCAGATCCGGTGATGAAGGAAGCTTCGTCCGAGGCTAAAAAATAGACGACGTTCGCAATTTCTACGGGTTGACCCAGTCGCCCGAGGATAGTGGTCTGCTCGGTACGGCGTCGTGTCAATGCTGGGTCTGGTGAGTCTTTAATACCCCGCTCCAACATTGGCGTCTGAACGGGCCCCGGACACACGCAGTTGACCCGAATACCATCCGCGCCGTGATCGTTGGCGAGACAGCGGGTGAAATGCACTACTGCGGCCTTGGTGGCGGAGTAGACGCTGATGTTTTTTTCCGCGACATACGCAAGCTCCGAGCCGATAGTGACGATCGCACCGCCGCCCGATTTGCGCAGAAGTGGTATAGCCCCACGGCAGCAGAGGAATGTTCCCTTGAGGTTGATGTCGACCACCGTGTCCCAGTCGGCTACCGAAAACGCGGTGATCAGACCCCGCTGCGCCACACCGGCAAGGTGGGCTAGTACGTCCAGTCGGTTATGGCGCTCGTTAATTGTCGAGTACAAACGCGCTACCGAGGCTTCGTCCCGGACATCGACTGTGATCGCCAGTGCATCTAGCTCTCGTGCCAGAACATCGCTGTTATCTCGGTCTGCAAGCACCACCGTGGCGCCTTCCTCTGCGAATCGTCGCGCGCAGGCCGCTCCGATACCTGACGCGGCGCCGGTCACAAGAACGACTTTCCCCTTCATTAGCTTGTTCCTCCGGGGGGTATAGTGAGTTTGCTTTCTAACTCTAATGCTTTCTTAGTGGTTCAGATAATTATCTAAGAAATAAGAGAAATGGAATTTATCTATTAGCCATATTTTTATTGAGAAATTATTTTGTGTGGTGCTTGTTAGGGGCTGGGAATGAGGACGCTCTCACCCTGACTCTATATGCTTGAATAACGGTAGCAGTCTATAGTGATGCAATGAAACGTGTTCTGGGTTAAATCACATCATGAAACGACTGATCCTCACTGCATGGAAAATTACTACATTCAGAAAAACACATGCAGTGACAGCAACAGAAAGTCACTGTCACGAAGATAGTAAGCTGCGTTTTTCGAGTCGATATTGGTAAAGGACTGCGCCTCGAGGCTAATGCGGGCATCACCGAACACCCGCCGGCTGGCCTCCACCCGAAGGCTGGTGCTGTCGTCGTCAAGATCGAGAAAAGCGCCGGCAAGCACCTCTGAGCTCTGAGTGTCGTTAAAAGCCAGTCGCAGGCCCGTAAATAGATCATTCTGAAGTGGCACCGTCGCCAGATTGTCGCGGCTGTCGGTATGCCATTCGGCAAGCAGTCCCAGATCGAAAAGCCCGTTTGCTAACCCAAAGAGGCTGTATTCAGCGCCAGTTATCGCAGCTGTGTAGGTGTCAGTGCTTGATTCAGAATCAAACGTTCGGTGGATCGCTTCCAATTTCCATAGCCAGCTTTCCAGAGTAACTTGCAGATCCAGCCCGAGTTGATCGATTAGCGGATAACGCTGAAGGTAGACACCCGTAGCCTCAGAAATGAAATCAGGATCACGCGAAGTGCCGCTAAACCAGGAGATCCCATAGTCGATAGCGTTGCGATAGCCAGAAAAGCGCACAGCTATATCGAGGTGTTGACGGCCATTGCTCGCACCGTACACAGCATTGTTGTTGCTGATGGGAAAGGGCAGTGCCAGCGGGCTGCTGGCGGGCAGGAACTTCCGTTCGCGAAAGCCGCTCAGCAAAAATAGGTCGAGCGTATCTTGACCTAATATCCGACTCAGTCTGATCATAGGCTGGCCGAGCTTGTCTTCACCGTCGAAGCCTTCGCGCTGATCGGTTTGGTTGATGATATCTACCAGATGTCCCGACTCCGTAACACCCCAGAACACGCGGCTGATGCCGACCAGGCCTTCCCAATGCTCGGCGGTGTGTAGCAGATGCAGTTCGCGGACATCGGCATGATTGACTTCCTGGTTTTCGTTTGCCCAGCGGGCATAAGGGGTAAAGATTCCGATCAGATTATCGGAATCAAAATTATTGCTGAACTCGGCCTCCAGGCCTACGCCAAATTGCTTGCTCGAGTGTGTCGAGTCTGTCGACTGCGTCAAAAGCGCCTGCGTTTTCAGCGTCGCTTCAAAGTGGGTATTACTTGCAGAAAGCGTCATGGGCAGGCCGAGACTGCAAAGCAGCAGCGCGGCTAGCGCACGTTCGTGTCTTTTGCCGCTGTGCGAGTTGGTCACTGCTTTCGTTTTAATGCAGATTTGTTGAAATCACCGCTGTTCAGCGGAGTCTCAAAGTCGTAGTTATGCCACAACAGGATAGTGCTCTTGCCCGTTTGATGATTGATCATTTCCATACGGTCAGCTCGCCAGAAATTACCCTGATATTCTGCATAGTCGACAAAGGTCAGAGTTTTGAGCAGAACATCTTTACGGTCGTAGTATTCGATACGCATCGTGCGGTACTCCTTCTGATCCAGCCATACGATCTGACGGGTGTAGCCCGAGTTTTTATACTGCGGTACGCGCTGAATAACGTAACACTGCAAACTACCGCAGGCTTCCTTGCGCAAGAAACGGTAGCGATACTTGTCGAGTTCCTGAGAGCTTAGATCTTCAAAGGCGAATTCGCTGCCCATGAAAGGCCCGGAGCGATTACGCGAGGAAATGCGTTTGATACGCTTCAGTGCGGGTAGATAAAGCCACTGGTCATCGGGTTTCAGGCCATGCGAAAAAGTCAGCATGGCCGTGCCCCCGACGTCGCGGGGCTCGTGGAACAGTGACAGCGTTTTGTCACCATCCCCGGTCATCTCCAGTTGACGTGTGCTGATTTTGCGACGACTCTCCTTGCCGGCCCGGTTCCGGAGAATCATTTCCATGTCAGAACTTTGGAAACGCCAGCCGCTGTCCCGTCGATCTGCCGCCGTGGCAATCTCCAGACCTCTTTCTTCGGCGTCTTGTGCCTGGGTCGACGCGAGCGGCGCTAAGACAGTCGTCAGCACAGTCAGCAGAATGCACACGTACTTCATCGTTATGGCTCCATTCAGATTAGATTGGTTTGCTTGGATACATTAGAGGTTCAGGTCGCTTGGCGTGCTGCTTCCACGGTGGTTTTGTTTGGACTGGGGCCGATCAGCGATTTGTCAAAACGGATCAGGAGACCTGGCAGTAGCAGGAAATCCACGACCAGGGCTAACACGACGACGATGGCCACTAATAAGCCCATCTCGGCGTTAACTGCAAAAGCGGAAGTGGAGATCACCAGAAAGCCAGCGGCCAGTGCCATGGTGGTGGTCCATAGCGCGACCCCCACGGTGGCAAAGGAGTAACGTACGGCAGCGATGGCATCAAGGCCTTGTTGACGTCGGGCCCGCAGGTACTTACTCATGAAGTGGATGGTGTCATCGACCACAATACCCAGTGTCATAGCGGCCACAACCGAGAGTCCGAGGCCTACCTCTCCATCGATCAGTGCCCACAGGCCAAAAGCCATTGCTGCGGGTGCAATGTTGGGGATCAGGGTAAGTAGGCCATATCGCCAACTGCCCAGCGCGATAATCATCAATAATGAAATAGCAATCAGGGCGAATGCGGTGCCGCCAAGCATGCTGACAATATTGCGCATACCGATGTGTGAGAACATGATGGGGGGGCTGGCGGCTGTGGTCAGCAGCGCCGGAGTATTGTTGCGCATCCAGTCGTAGGTGCGTTGTTCAAAGGCCAAGGTCTGGGAAGTCGACAGGGTCTCGAGCGTGGCACTGAGTCGAGTACGCCGCTTGTCGACATCAATCTGATTGTTGAGGTCCAGACCATAGGGTAATGACATCTCATAGAGAAGCAGATACTGCGCCGCCATATCGCGTTGCTCTGGCAGCCGGTGCCAGCGGGCGTCGTCACCGTGCATGCTACGGTTAACCCGTTTAAACACGTCAGTGAGCGTACTGACATGCACGACCTCGGGTTGTTCTGAAAGCCAATTGCCAAAGCGCTCGATCTTGGCAAGGTAGGTTGGATCAGAAATACCCCCGGATTCTCCTGAATCCAGAGAGTAATCGATAAAGTACATGCCGGTCAGGTTATCTACGACGAAGTCCGTATGTGGTCGAAACTCGATGCTCTCGTCAAAATAACGAACGAACACATCGTTCAGTTCATTGCGGGGAATTACCAGAGCGAGGCCCACGATCACCAAGCCGACAGTTGGCATCAGTATCTTGCGGTGGTTAATGACCCAATCGGCGAAATGGGTCATCAATTCGCTCACATAGGCCCGACGCTGCTGCGGTTTGGCGGGTAGCAGTGTGACCATTGCCGGCAGGAGTGTGGTCGAGAATAACCAGGCGAACATCACACCCATCGCTGAGATATTGCCGAGATCCCGAAAGGGCGGTGAGTCACTGAAATTCAAAGACAGGAAGCCAATCGCTGTGGTCACCGAAGTCAGCAGCACCGGACTGAAGTTAATACGGATGCTCTCAGCCATGGCCTCCTGCTTTCCTAGACCGCTGCGTACCTTCTGCAACCAATTGGACAGAATATGTACGCAGTCGGCGACAGCCAAGGTTAGGATAATGGTGGGCGCAGACATGGATGGCGGGCTTAAGCGGATGCCAATCCAGCCAGCAGTCCCCATGGCAGCGATGATAGACAACACAATGACAATGAGCGTTCCCAGAGTGCCCGTCAGGCCGCGAAGCTGAAGGAATACCATCAGCAATATCACCACGAGGGCAGCAGGAATGAGTTGGGTAGTATCGCTTATGGCGGCCTCTTGGAAGGCCTGGTTCATCATGACAATACCGGTCAGGTAGACGGCAATAGTCGGGTAGGTTTGCTCTATGTAATCGCGCAGTTCACGTATATGTGCTGCGGCACGTGGGTTCTCAGTTGCCTCATCCACGCCGGGCAGTTCAACTGTGATGTTGATGGCCGTCACCTTAGCGTCGTCGGATATCAACCGGTTAACCAACGCAGGCTCTGCCAAAGCGATCTCTCGCAGCCGATCAAGGTCTTGGCTGCTGAGTGCCTCAGCGTCTTCATATAGGTTCGCAACTTCCAGATCATCCCCTATCGCGGTGGTGTGCTGGTAGTTGCTGATCGAATCCACCCTGATCGAGAAGGGTGTTTGCCATGCCCGTTCAGTGACATCGGCAACCGCCGCGAGGATGTCAGGACTGAACACCTTGCCATTGCGTGGGGCCAGTACCAACAGGATATTGTCATTCTTACTGAAGGTGTTCTGGAGTTCTTCAAAGGCTTGCAGGTGCGTGTTCTCGCTGCCGAAAAACACTCGGTAGTCATTGGTAAAGCTGAGAAACTGCCCCCCGAATGCGGTAGCCAACGCAACCAGCATGGCAAGCATGATGGTCAGCCCACGATGCTGCGTGACCCACTGCCCCCATTGCAAAGAAAAACGCTCCATTAAAACTCGCCTCGAAAT
>JAKUQS010000062.1 GCA_022451485.1 Gammaproteobacteria bacterium | reverse complement strand
CTTTCTCTTATGCATCATTTGTTGCAATAATGGCTACAGACGAAAATTAGGGCTTAGAAAGATGAGTTTCTGCGACAAGAGAGAAGCCGTCATAGACAACAAAGATACCGATGCGATGGTGGAATTCATGCATCCTGGATGTACGATGGTTCCTCATTCGACTGGCGAAGGCGTGACGATACATCAACGGAAGGAATCATCGTGATTGATACTCGAATTGGAATCATCTATCCAGGCGACGGCGCGCTGGATCGGGAGTTCTGGGACTTTGCCCCCGAAGGGGTCTCTCTTCACTTTACTAGGCAGCCGCAGCATGATGACCCTGTTGGTCTGCAAAAAATGGCGGAGCTTATTGATGATGGTTCTCTTGAGTCATGTGCCGATAGCTTAAAGATTATTCGACCTGGTGTGGTTGCATTCGCCTGCACTTCGGCAAGCTTCATTCGTGGCCTCGAGGGAGAAAAAATAATCCGCGAGCGGATTCAATCAGCGTCTGGTTCTCTCGCGACGACGACTTCTGGTGGAATTCTTGCAGGGTGCCGTGCCCTCGGACTCGGTAAGGTAGCCGTCGCTGCGCCCTATATAGAAGAAGTCAGTGTCAAGTTGGGAGAGTTTTTGAGGGAAGGTGGAATTGATGTTACACGGGTGGAGCCCATGGGTCTTGATTCGGGCATCGCGGAGGTTTCGGTCGACGAAGTGGTGCAACTTGGTCTGAAGACAGACACACTTGACGCAGAGGGTCTGGTAATTTCGTGCACAAATCTTGTTACGCTCGATGCGATTTCAGTCCTCGAGGAGCGTCTTGGTAAACCGGTGGTTAGTGCGAATCAGGCCACGGTATGGCATTCGTGTTTGTTGGCAGGTGTCAGCTGGCAAGCAGATTTTGGCATCGGTCGGCTGTGGTCTGCGGACTATGCGGTGGCCGCATAGTATGCTGATGATGCTTGTGTATATTGCCCTTACATAAATGCATTTAGACAGTCACCCTACTGGATGTAGAGTTTTCTGGGAAAGGTGGTTAGTGTTTCACAACCGTTGGCGTTGACTGCGATGGTGTCGCTTGTGGTGAATACTCCGTGGTTTGGAATTTTGACTGCCGGTATTAGGTGAAATGTCATCCCAGGTTCAAGAGTTCGTGGATCATCCATATAGAAACTGATGATCTGACCCTCGCCCCAATCGGGCGCGAATGCGATGCCGATTGAGTAGCCGGCTCGAACGGGGCTTTTACCAATACCAAGTTTGGCTGAGATGTTACCCTGGATGAGTGCGTGCACATCACCGCATCGAATTCCAGGCTTAATGAAATCTTTTGCCATTTCTAATGTCTCTATCCCGACTTCTGCCGCCTTGATCACTTCGTCAGGTGGTTCGCCGACGTAGACGGCTCTAAACAAAGAAGCATGATAGCGATGTATACAACCGACCAGTTCAAAGAACATAACGGCATTGTTTTCAACGGTCTTCCGGTACCAGGTTGCGTGAGCTAGGTCGGCGCGTTTGCCTGCGGTAATGAACAGCGGTAGGCCAGTGTATTCACTACCCGCCAGAATCTGTGCTGTATGTACTGCCGCTGCAATTTCGTTCTCATTGGCGCCGGCCTTGGTTGCATTGATGCCCGCCGCCATTGCAGCGTCGGCTGTTTTCGCTGCCATTCGTATGTATTCCAATTCCTGAGGTGATTTGATCATTCGACCTTGCTCAACCAGGCCGGAGCAGTCTTTGATGGTGGCGTTGGGGAGCATTGTGGTTAAACGCAGAAAATCCCTCGGCGTAAAGAACCAGCTGTCGTGTTCAAGGCCAATCCGTTTGTCCGCGACCTTCAGAGTCCTCAGTGCCTCAGCAGTACGAGCGATGAAGTCGTCGTTGTCAGTATAGGGGCGGCTGTCTTCCACCCAGGTTAATCCCTCTACGTTAGTCTCCTCAACACTTCGAGTAATAAATATCGGTTCCGCATCAACAGGGACAATTAGTGTTTGGTACCAATAGTATCCTGGTGTCTGATAACCACTAATGTAGTAGAGATTCTCTGGTGTATGAATCAATAAGACATCGAGTCCGTTAGCTTCCATTCGAGAACGAAGTGCATCAAGGCGGGCTTGATATTCATCTAATGAGAAATAGAGTTCTCGGGGCGTTCGCATAAATACCTCAAATAGTCTGCACGTAAGTGTAGGGTGATAGGAAAGAATTAAAACAAAGTGCTATGCCTGCAGGACTTGCAGCCGACTGGCGGAATCTTTCATGAAGTTTTTGGAAAACTATGTCTGATTGATTTGATTATATTTATACATAATGCAAGTCGTCTAAATCTTCGATTGCCGGCACCAATAATCGAACTGTGTTTATTTTTCAAAAAGCTTGAGGGGAATCGAATTCAGGACTTCGCAACCGGTTTTGGTGACTCTGACAGTAGCGCTATTCACTATGCCAAGCTCTCCCGCGATCAGGCAACCGGGCACTAGGTGAAAGGTCATATTAGTTTGCAGCATCCGCTTCTCTCCCCGACGAATGCTCATGATTTGGCCTTCTCCCCAATCAGGTGGTTGATTAAGTCCGATTGAATAGCCGAGGCGATGGTGATGGTGTTTTCCAAAACCTGCACGTTTGATTATGTCCCGGCCGACCTTATCCACTTCCTCGCTGATAATGCCAGGACGAATGGCGTCGATGACTGCCAGCAATGCCTCGATACTAGTATCAGATAGGCGTCGAATTATGGGTTTTACCCGACCGACAGTAGCGACACGAAATACGGCCCCAGCATATCGGTTCTTAGAAGCCGCGATTTCAAAGATACAATGGTCATTGGTATTCAGTTTGCGGCCTCGCCATGTTGAGTGACACAAGCCTGAACGTTTCCCGGAGGCTATAAAGTTAGGTAGGCCTGTGTATTCTGATCCTTCCTCGCACCATTTCTTGTAGACCGCTGCTGCAATTCGATCCTCGGTGGTTCCGGCTTTAGTTACACGGATTCCGGCTAAAGTCGCCTTGTCAGCAATTGCTACAGCTCGTCGAATCATGCGCACCTCGGCTTCCGACTTAATCAGTCGAGCGGCTTCAATGAGACCTGAGCCATCTCTCAGGTCCGCCCGCGGAAGTCGAGCCCGCAATGCTTCATATTCGTTAACAGGGAAAAACCAACTTGACTTCTCTATGCCGATTTTTCGCCTCGCCATGCCGAGTTTTTCAATGATTTTAGAGGTGCTTTCAATAGGTATTTGGTGATCTTCCACGCTCTCAGTTTGTGTCAGCCATGAAAATTCGGGGACATTCGTGCGCATTTCTATGCGTCGTCCCACGAGGACCGGTTGTTGGCCTCGGACAATAACCAGACAGTGGTAGCCGTAGTAGCCTGGTGTTTCGTAGCCGGTTAGATAGGTGATATTTTCCGGGCAATGGACAAGAAGTGCATCGAGTCCAGCATTGTTCATATTGTCCAGAACCAGTTCGTAACGATGCTGATATTCGGATGGTTTGAAAGCTAACCGCCGATGCTTACTCATACGAAGTTTTAGGGAGTGAGTGTTTTTCATAGATTTACCTATTGATTGTTTGAATAGGCTGTTAGTGAGTATATTTCGGAGTATACAAAGATGGAGGTGTCATGGTTCTGGAAAACTCCTTTATTACTGAGGTCCAACAAGTCGCTATCGTCGTGAAGGACATCGATAGTGCACTTGATGAGTATTCAAATCGGCTCGGGATAGGTCCCTGGTGGGTTTGCTTTTATGGGCCCCCTCGTCTGACTGATATGCGAATTCGGGGTGAGTCGATTCCGTACAGTTTTAAGGCGGCGATGGCAAAGACGGGAAATACTTTGTGGGAATTGATTGAGCCAGTAGATGGGCCGTCGATTTACAAGGAGTTTCTGGATGAACATGGGGAAGGGCTCCACCATGTCCTAGTAGAGCACGACACCTTGGATTTCGAACAAGCGATTCAAAAGTTTACTGAGCGCGGATGTCCAGTGTTGATGGAAGGTCGTATGGGTGAGGTTCGGTTTGCCTATCTCGCTACTGAGGGTCCGCTCAAGACGGTGATGGAGGTTGTTTATCGTCCTCCCAATTTTGTTCGTCCTGCGCCAGACTACTGGTATCCCACGCAGCCTTCGTCAAACCAAGCTCAATAGTAGAGATAAGCGAGAACAACTGATACCGAAAGCAGTTTTGTGAACCACAGAATAGACATAGTGATTGAAGAATACTGCGGCGGTACCATCACTTAGGGGAATTTAACTCTAGACCATCTAAGCCGTAGGTTGCAGGTTCGAGTCCTGTCGGGCGCGCCAACTGGATCGGTTCGGTAGATGAAAGGTGGGATGAGAAGTAGTAGGCAAAAGGGTCGGTTCATTGGATAATCCGACTTTAATGAAAGGTTAATGGTGACCGTAGCTCAGCTGGTAGAGCCCCGGATTGTGATTCCGGTGGTCGTGGGTTCGAACCCCATCGGTCACCCCATTTTAGACACAGTGCACAACAGCGCCGGCAGTTTTCTGGCTTGTCAGAATCGTTTAGCTGGGCGGAGGAGTAACCCGATGATTCGATTGGGAATGATGGGAACCGGCAATATCAGTCGCGATGCTTTGACGCCCGCGATCGCTGAGGTGGATGATGCTGTCCTGTGGAGCGTTTTTAGTCGAGAACGGGACCGTGCCGATGCGTTTGCTGCGGTTAATGGCGCGGCAGCTGCCACGGCTGGATATGATGATTTGCAAAGTTTTCTGGCCGATCCAGAGCTCGACGCAGTCATCATAGCTACGCCGGATCGATTGCACGCAGAACAAGCGATTGCCGCGGCCGGGGCCGGAAAGCATGTTCTGGTTGAAAAACCGATGGCCACTTCGGTTGATGAAGCTGATGCGATGGTGGCGGCGTGTCGCGCTGCCGGAGTGCAGTTGGGAGTGGCGTATCACATGCGTTGGCACTTGGGCCACCGGGCGTTGGCCAGGCAGATCCACGAAGGGGTGTTTGGTGACATTTGGCATGCCAATGCGCGCTGGACTTCTAAGGCGTTAGATACAACCAATTGGCGAGCCAGTGATGAGGTTGGCCGTTGGTGGAGTCTGGCAGGTGTGGGTACGCATAGTCTGGACTGGCTGCGCTGGATGTTAGTGCCTGTATGCGGTGAGGTAACGGAGGTTAACAGCACGATTACTCGAGATAAGTTAGGCAGTGCGCACGATGAGCTTGCAGCGGTTAGTCTCACTTTTGAATCGGGTGCGAGCGCCCAGTTTGTTTCCTCTGTGCTGTTTGCGGCACCCAACCGCGGCGAAATTCTGGGAAGCAATGGCTATGCTTATTGTGAAGCCACCATCGGACGTGGAGGTGATGGGCGCATAGATACGAACACGGGCACATTAGAGTTCGAGGTGGTTAATCCTTATGCCGGAGAAATTGCAGATTTCGTTGCCGCGATACAAAACGGGCGGGCGCCGGAGGTGTCAGGAGAAGAGGGTCGTCGAAATGTCGAACTCCTCTGTCAAATCTGTCCTTAGATCTGGATCCTATTAAAGTGTCTTCCTTACTGGCTAAATTTGGGCTGACCCCCGTGATTAATGCCTCCGGGTCGGTGACCCGATTGGGGGGTGCGCCGATGCCTCAGGCTGTGGTAGCGGCGATGTCAGAAATGGCGGCATATACCGTGCCGCTGGACGAGTTGCAGGGCGTCGCGTGTCGACAAATCGCGGTGGCCACTCGAACCGAGGCCGGCCTTGTCAGCGCGGGTGCTGCTGCGGGCCTGACATTGGGCGCTGCGGCTATTTTGGCCGGTTGGGACCGTGCGCGGATGGAATCATTGCCTGATACTGACGGATTTGCTAACGAGTTTATTGTGGCACGCGAGCAGCGCTCAGGTTATGACCACGCGGTGCGAGCGGCAGGAGCTAAGCTCGTTGAAGTGGGATTTAACGATATTGTTTCCGGTGCCGGAGTTCGGCGCACGGAAGTGTGGGAATACGAAGTGGCTTTCAGCGCCGCTACGGCTGGCGTATTGTATGTGCTGTCACCAGAGTCAGTGCCGCCGTTGGCTGAGGTAGTGGCGCTAGCCCACGCCCATGGAGTGCCTGTTTTAGTGGATGCAGCAGCCGAGTTACCCCCCCGCTCAAATCTTACGGAGATCACGTCAACCGGCGCAGATCTTGTCGTGTTTAGCGGGGGAAAATCAATCCGTGGCCCCCAGTCATCGGGCATTCTTGCGGGGCGTCGTGATTTGATCGGCTCTGCCTTTGTACAGATGATGGATCTCGACGAACATCCGCAACTGTGGTCGCCCCCGCCGGGATTGGTTGATCAAACAGCGTTGTTGGGCGGGCCACCCCGTCATGGATTGGGGCGAGGACTGAAAGTCGCTAAGGAAACCATCATCGGTCTTCTGACGGCGCTTGAATTATTTGAGTCAGGTCAGTACGACGTTGAGGTTGGGCGACAGAGAATGATACTCGACAAAATTGTCGAAGGCCTTCAAGGGTTACCTCTGTCGTGTCAAGTTGAGGAGTCATTAGATGGCGAGTCTTCCCCGTTACTTGAAATTGCTTTAGACGAAAGGGTGTTGGGTCGCACTGCATTTCAAGTGTGTCGAGCATTGCGCGAAGGTAAACCGGCAATTTATCCTGGCCACGCACGACTGGCGCGTGGTTCATTGATGATTCATCCATTGCATTTGGATGAAGACACAGCAGAGGCGCTTGCCCAACGTATTGCGGAGGAGGTTAACTAAAAGACTATTTCCATTTGCATCCTAGTGACGGCGTAGTACACCTAGTTTCAATTGGAGGATAGTCGTTGAAGTTCGTCTAGATAGGTTCTCGATATCAGGAGTCCTCCGCTCTAACTTTTTATACACATGCGATTAGAGACAGGCCATGTCGTATTGCTTTTCACGCATATCAGCGTCGGCTGGATGTTATGTGCTAGGAACAAACCCAACTTTCATCACCATGCTCCAGGAAAGAATCTAGTACAGATGTTTGTAAACGTCCCCGAGTGAACCGTATAACTCTGGACGCCGGTCGCGAAAGAAGGTGTAGCGCTTGCCGTGCTGATAAACCTCATTGAGATCAAGAGTAACAAAAAAAGTTGCCGGGCCCTCTCTGGACGGACCTTTTTCCATCAATTCGCCCATCGGATTAAACACAACACTATTTCCGAAAAACGGCCGATCACCTTCAGTCTGCTCGATTCCACCCTTATTAGGGGCCACGACGAACACACCATTTTGCATTGCTGCAGCTCGAAGTTCGAAATCCCAACTGTCAGCCCGGTACGGTCCCCAAGCTGCCGTGGGCAAGAAAATAATCTCTGCGCCATGCAATGCCAATACCCTCCAGGCTTCTGGAAATGAGCGCTCGTAACAAATTAAGCAGCCGATACGTCCATAGGGTGTCTCAAACACAGGAAGACCCGGGCCACCCTTGAAGTAATAGCGCTCGTTCAATCCGGGCGTATAACTGTATTGGTCTGGGATATGATTCTTGCGATAACAACGTACTTGGCGACCGTCTGGTAAAACACCCGGAACGAGATTACCAACACCATCGATAACAGCGACGCTATTGAAAAATTCCCCCTTAACTGCACCTCGTTCATAAAAGGTCACTAAGATGTGACTGCCCAATTCGCTGGCAATCTCGCGGAAAACCTGAATATTCGGTCCATCCAATGGTTCAGCTAGATCGAACCAGCGTGGATCGTTAAAGCCACAAAAATACTGGGTCGTCGAAAGCTCACTGAAAACGATAATGTTGGGCTTTCGATCTTTAGTCGCCTCCATGATCAACTCTAGATTAGCTTCAGCATTTAACTTTGGTGATTCCTGCGCCGGCCCACACTGCACGACTAAAACATCAACCGTTTTTCTCCTCTCTTCGATCATTTTCATTCCTTCCTGCTTGCTTTATCCATCACTGATGAAATTGCATTATCATCGCTAGGATGTAAAACAGGCAATGTCGAGACACTGTGCTTCCTACTCAAGCGAGAGTTGTGATCATCGGCGGTGGCATCATGGGCTGCGGCCTAGCCTATCATCTGGCCCACGAAGGCTGGACAGATGTTGTCTTACTTGAAAAAGCCGAACTGACATCAGGCTCCACCTGGCATGCAGCTGGCCAGATTACTCAATCGACTTCTTCCTTTGCTCTCGGGAAGATAGTGGACTACAACATCGGCCTGTATTCACATGAACTCGAGAAAGAGACTGGCCAAGCTATCTCTTGGCATGGCTGTGGTTCTTTGCGGCTGGCCTATAGTGAAGATGAAATGGACTGGCTTCGCCAGACACTGTCCGTCGGACGTGCGCTCGGGTCCAACATTGAATTGATAGGAACAGATCAGATTTCTAGACTGCACCCGTTTTATAACTTAGATGGGGTTCTAGGCGCTTTACACACCCCTGATGATGGCCATGTCGACCCCTCCAATGTTGCCATGGCGCTAGCGGCTGGTGCGCGTCAGTTAGGTGTCACCATAGTGCGACGTTGCCGCGCAACTAGCATCCGACCTGCGGCAGACGCCAGCTGGACAGTGGGTACCGAACAGGGTGACATTACCTGTGAGCATATCGTCAATGCCGGCGGGACCTACGCCCGGCAGATGGGTGAGTGGACCGGTCATTTGTTGCCGATGACCTCTATGACTCATCACTACTTTGTCACCGAGACAGTACCGCAATTTGAGGCCCTGGAGGACGAATTACCCGTGATCCGGGATGATCAGCAGGTTTCTGGCTACATCCGCATGGAACAGAAAAAATGTCTGATCGGCATCTATGAGAAGACTAATCCTAATACCGTCTGGGAAGACCACTGCCCATGGGAAGCAGAAAATGAACTTTTTACGCCAGACTACGAGCGGATCATGCCCTGGCTGGAGAACGCGCTTGGGCGGATGACCATTCTCGCAGATCTTGGGATCAGCCGTGAGGTCCACGGTGCAATCAGTCACCCACCCGATGGTAATCCACTGATCGGTCCCGCTCCAGGCCACCGGAACTACTGGTGCTGCTGCGGGACCCAGATTGGTATCGGCTGGGGACCAGGGCTCACGCGCGAACTTGCGCGCTGGATGGTACATGGGGCGGCTGATGTCAATATGCGCGACTTTGATCCACGGCGGTTCGGCTCTTACGCCAACAAAGCATGGCAGATTATTAAGGCCAAGGAGGATTACTGCCTGCGTCACGAAATTCCCTACCCTCATTTCAACCGCCTATCCGGGCGACCGGTAAAACCAAGCCCTCTTTATGAACGTCTCAAGGAAAAAGGAGCGGTCTTCGAGGAAGTGTACGGACACGAGCGGCCACGCTGGTTTGCAAAAGGTGGCGTCGACCAGAAGGATCATTACTCTTTCAGGCGCAATGTCGTGCACGACATCGTTAGGCAAGAGGTGGCAGCGGTTCGAAATGGTGTCGGAATCATGGACATTTCAGCCTTCACCAAAGTCGAAGTCACAGGCCCGACTGCGGCCCCTTTTCTTGACCGACTCATCGCGAATCGTCTACCTAGCAAAATCGGTTCTATTGTACTCACACATCTTCTCAATCGGCGTGGCCGGATCGAAATCGAACTCACGGTTGTGCGTCTGACTGAGAATAGTTTCTACCTGATTTGTGCCGCGGTTTTCGAGCAACGTCTAATCGATCACCTGAATCATTACTTGGTGGAAAATGATCTTGAGATCGTTGTGCAATCAAATAAATGGTCGGCCATTGCTGTGCAGGGACCAAAGTCGAGAGTTGTGCTGGCTGCTAATACCGACGCCCAACTTAATAATAGTGGGTTCCGTTGGCTAACAGCCCGATCAATCACTGTCGCCGGTTACCCAGTGTGGGCGCTTCGCATGTCTTACATCGGTGAACTCGGCTGGGAACTGCATGGACCACGACAAAACATGCTATCCGTTTACGATGCGCTGTGGACATCCGCTCAGGCTTATGATGTTGCCGACTACGGATCTTTTGCCATGAATACCATGCGTATGGAAAAGATGTTCAAGGGAATAGGAGAACTAACTAACGAAGTCACTCTCCCAGAGGCTGACGTCATGCGCTTCGTCAAAATGGATAAAGACGATTTTATTGGCAAAGCCGAAACTGAAAATAGTCTTGAACGTGAGCTACCGTGGGTCTGCGCCTATCTTCGCATCGAGTCTGACGGCGTGGTTGACGGCCACGGAGGCGAGGCAGTGTTATTCGAGGGTAACGTGGTGGGGTCCATCACTTCAGTAGCCTATGGTCATCGAGTCGGATCCGTTCTCGCCTTTGCCTATATCAAACCGTATGCAGCGCGACCAGGCACGATGCTCCAGATAATGATCACAGGATCGCTTAGAAGCGCCCACGTTCTTAGTCAGCCTGCCTATGACCCAGACAATGTGTTGCTCCAATCAGACGCGACATAAGATTCATAAAGATGAAGGCCTGTTTAGCACAATGTAGGAAGCTGATGTATTGATGCTTGCACACGAGGCACTAATTACCAAACTAGTTGCAACGATCAGCATCACATATCGTGCCGCCTATTAGTGGTTTCTAAGCACTGATTCCCCGCATTGGAATGCTTAAAGTTTGAACAGAATCGGCAATTCAATTGGAGAATTGCGATTCAATTGGAGGATTCAAGTTAGAATAAAACGCTGGAAGTCGCATGGCTTCTAGCATGGGCAGTTACGCACTAGTAACGTTACCGTCAAACTTACCGACAGAAACGCTGGATTTAGTTGGGCGTGACT
>JAKUQS010000061.1 GCA_022451485.1 Gammaproteobacteria bacterium | reverse complement strand
CACGGACCCCACCCTGCTGAGCACGTCAACCGATCACCCGACTCCCCGAGCTGGATTTCTACTTCAGAAACTGTGCGACCGCCTGCGAGTACCCAAACAATATCGACAACTTGCCACCATCGTGGCCAATGGCGTCGGTCCCATGAGCCAACTGAAAGAGCTGGCACCCCATCACATTCTGTCCCTTCTTCAAAGCATGGATGCGTTTCGCAAGCCCAACCAGGTATCAGATTTTGTCTATGCCTGCCGGGCCGCGTTGTTGGCTCATGACCATTCTGACGAAGAGGTCGCCAGCACCTGTGAACTTCTTCAACGGTGTTTCGAAGCCGCGCGCAACATTGAAGTTAGCGATCTCTCCACCAACAATTGCTCCGGTGAGGAGACCCGCCCTATGGTGGTCGAGCGCCGGCTCGATGCCCTCCCTTTTGCCCTGCGCGATCACCCTTGATGCGTAGGCTAAACACTGAGTAGTCCAACGTGTGTCAGTGATGAGCCTCCAGCACACTGCAGTAGTTCGCGACTCCAGCACCTCCCATATTGAAGACTCCACCAACGCTGGCGCCTGGCACCTGCATCTCGCCCGCTTCACCGCATAACTGCATCGCAACTAACGCGTGCATCGATACTCCAGTCGCACCAATGGGGTGACCCTTGGCCTTGAGTCCGCCCGACGCATTGACAGGTAATCGTCCATTTTTACGCGTCCAACCCTCAAGTGCGGCTTCAGCACCACGCCCTGGCGCGGTCAAACCCATGGCCTCGTACTGCATCAGTTCAGCGATCGTGAAACAATCGTGTGTCTCCACCAGATCCAGGTCCTCTAAAGCCATGCCGGCCGCTTCAAAAGACCCACGCCAGGCACGTGCGCACCCTTCAAGAGCAGTCATGTCACGGCGACTCATCGGCAGAAAATCATTCACCTGAGTTGCCGCCCTGAAATACACGGCCTTATTAAGACTTGACGCCACATCCACGTCAGTCAGCACGATCGCCGCTGCGCCATCTGACACCAGACTGCAATCGGTGCGCCGCAAAGGCGGCGCCACTATCGGATTCTTGTCTGATGGCGTGCGGCAAAATTCGTACCCAAGATCCTTTCGCAATTGGGCCCAGGGATTGGCGCAACCATTGTGGTGATTTTTCGCGGCGATGGCAGCCATCGCATCCGTCTGATCACCGTGACGTGCAAAATACTGCTCAGCGATCCCCGCGAAAACCCCTGCGAAGCCGTTGGGCACGTTGCTTTCCTCCTTGAGGTAAGCCCCTTTTAACAGCATCCGATTAAGGGTCGCACTGTCCACATCGCTCATCTTCTCAACACCAATCACCAGTACAACCCGCCCGCGTCCGGCACCGATAAAATCCATGCCCTGATAAATCGCAGCCGACCCGGTAGCGCACGCATTCTCAACCCGCGTCGCCGGCTTATATCGCAACGCGTCGAATCCGTTCATTACCAGCGACGCGCCAAAATCCTGTTCTGCCATGCCCGCATTAAACCAACCGAGAAAAATCGCATCGACGTCTTCCGGCCCTAGCCCCGCATCATCGAGTGCCGCACCTGCCGCTCCCACGATCATCTGCTCAACATCTTCTTGAATACGCCCAAATGGTAAGTGTCCCCACCCCACGATAGCGGTCTGCGTCATTTCTTTATACCTCTGACTGTTTATCTCTGTCGATTACTGGAACCAGTAAAACAAGAACGCGGCCAACAACAAACGATATAACACGAACACTAACATGCCGCTCTTTTCGATTACACGAAGAAAAACAACCAGTACACACCAGGCGCTACACGCGGAGACAACGACCCCCAGACCGAAAACATACCAAAGCATCGCTTGCGGTGAACCGACTAAATCAATTGCCTTGAATACGCTCGCGCCCAGAATGACTGGAATGGCAAGCAAAAACGAAAACCGCACCGCACTTCGGCGATCCAGTCCCAAAGCCCTCGCGGCTGTCATCGTCACGCCCGCACGCGAGACACCAGGCACCAAAGCCATGGCTTGGGCTAAGCCAATGAGCAAGGCATCAGACCACCGCAGAGTCTCAAGTGTGCGCCGGCGCCCCCCCAGGCGATCCGCTGCCCACAGTAAAATCCCGAAAACTGCTGTCGTGGTGGCAATGACATGCGGGTTACGCAGCGCTGTCTCAACCACCTCTTCAAACACAGCCCCAGCGGCGAACACTGGCAAACTGGCCACCAGTAACAACTTTGCCAACGCTAAGCCTTCGGCCGACCCTTTAACTGAATCGATGGGTAAACATGCCCTGACAATGGCCCACAAGTCGCTTCGGAAGTACCCCACAACCGCCACCAGTGTGCCCAAGTGAACCGCCACATCAAACGCAAGGCCCTGATCAGGCCAACCCAGCAGTGACGGAACGAGTACCAGGTGGGCGGAACTCGATACCGGCAAGAACTCGGTAATTCCCTGTATAAAGGCGAGACCGATAGCCTGTAATGGGTCGATCACAACGCGCTCGTTCGGTCGCTCAAGGAAAAACCCTCGAGGGGCTGTTTAATCCCTCGCGACAAAGCCATCACTTTGAAAAACTCACCCATCTCAGAGGGCAGGGTCAAGTATTTAACCTGCCGCGCTGCCGCCATTGCATCAGACATCGCCTCCGCCCGCTCCAGTAACCCGAGCGAGAGCAAGAAACCCGCCTGGCTACTGAAACCGGCCACTTGGAATCCACTTTCTGCTCCCGCTTCTGCGAGGGCTGAAAAATCAACATGTGCAGTAATGTCTTGCAACCCTGGGTAACTGAAGGGATCACCGTGCGCATAATGCCGATAGTGACACATCAAGGTTCCATCCCGTCGATCAGGATGATAGTACTCGTGACCCGGAAAACCGTAGTCGATGAGCAACAACACACCCCGGTGCATTCGCCGACCGAGATCACGTATCCACGCTGGGGCACGCTCGTTCACTTCAGTGGTGTAATCGTCAGGCAGGGCATACCGCTCAATCAGCCGAGTAGCTGGCCCGGTATCCATATCCCGCCAATCCCAACCAAATCCCGATACCCCGTGGATCACATGAGCAACCAAAGGTCGTCCCGCGGCTACTCGAAAACGCGTTACCGGCATTGCATCCAACACTTCGTTTGCAAGAACAACACCTTCAAATCCGCCACATGGCCACTCGCTCAACCATGTCACTCGTGCCACATAATCTGGCAACCGCCGACGCAACAGCGCGTGCTGACGTTCACGAAGCTCTGGACTCGTTTCCAGCAGAAGTACCGCATCCGGCAGAGCACCAAGAATAGCTAGCGCCTCAAGGACATCAACCATCAGACGCCCCGTCCCCGGCCCCGCTTCTAACAATACGCCGTGGCCCAATTCTTCGAAAATTGCGGCGATCTGCTGCCCCACGCACTGACCAAATAAAGAACCGATCTCCGGTGCGGTAACGAAATCACCCTCAGGCCCAAATTTCCGGGCACCGGCCGCGTAGTAACCCAAACCGGGCGCGTAGAGCGCCGCCTCCATAAAGCGATCAAAAGCAAGCCCACCGTGTTCCGCTCTAATGCTGGCCTCAATCATCGCGACCAGGCGCTCCGAATGGGCTAGTGCGTCGGCCGATGGGGCTGGAATATCCCCCCCCACATGGAGGCTCCCTCCAATAGACACTGGGCAGACTCCCCGTTTAGTCGTGTGTTGGTACTATGCAAGGATTGTATCTGGCCTCACCATGGATAGTTCGATGAACACCACCGGCGCACCACTCACCGACAAGGTCGCACTGATCACCGGCGGCGCCCGCCGACTCGGCGCCAACATTGCGCGGGTACTGCACAACGAAGGGATGAACCTGCTCCTGCATTACCGCACATCAGTCACCGAAGCGCGTGGGTTACAAGAAGAACTCAATGCCAAGAGAGCTGAATCGGTATTGCTGGTAGGAAGCGACCTGCTCAACCTCGCCAAACTTGACCGGCTCGTTGATCAGGCTACCGAATCCTTCGGTCGACTGGATGTTCTCGTGAACAACGCCTCTTCATTTTATGCGACGCCTATTGGTGAAACAACCGAAGAGCAGTGGACTGATCTCATCGGAACCAATCTCAAAGCGCCTTTCTTCTTGGCTCAAGCCGCTGCAGGAGCGCTTGGCGAAAGCCAAGGTTGCGTTATCAATTTGATCGATATCTATGCCGAACGCCCACTTCGAGGACATTCGGTCTATAGCCTAGCGAAAGCCGGCCTTGCTGCCCTCACTCGATCGCTGGCAATAGAACTGGGCCCCCATGTTCGGGTTAACGGCATCGCGCCAGGTGCCGTTTTGTGGCCTGAGAGCGACACTAACCAGATTGCCCAACAACGCCTGATCTCAAGCACCCCGCTAAAGCGAGTCGGGCGACCGGACGACATCTCCAGCGCGCTGCTTTATCTCGTGCGCGATGCGCCTTTTGTTAACGGCCAGATTCTGAACGTAGACGGTGGCCGCTCCGTCGCTTCATGATGCACTTCGGGGCTGCCATTGGGCGGGGCCCAACGACCATGCTGCTTGATCCAACAGTTGCCCCAACCGATCGCCGCTGACCGGATAGACCGTGTCTGGTAACAGCTCGGCCAGCGGCTGTAATACAAAGTCGTACTCCAGAATCTCACGACGTGGAATGTCGAGGCCCTCGCTATAGAGAATTCCATCACCATAAAGCAACAGGTCTAGATCGATTAATCGCGAAGTTATCTCCTGGGTCGTGCGGATACGCCCCTGCTCCACTTCAATGTCATGCAGACGATCAATCAGCAACCGCACATCCAAGTCGGTTTCAAACGCCACGACCAAATTATAGAAATCCGGCCCATTGAACCCGACTGCAGCCGTTTCGTACACCGAGGAAATTCGCAACTGACCGAAAGACAAGCGCAACGAGTCCAGCGCTCGCTCAATATTATGTTCTCTATCAAGATTACTCCCGACACTAATGGCAACGAGTGGCATTCAGTCGGCACTTCCGCGTTCGATCAATACCCCCACATCACCGGCATGAGTTACCGCACCGCGCTTGTTCACCCGTACTCGACACCACTTTGCACTGAACTCCTCCAGGATGATGTCTGCGACCTCCTCAGCCAGTCTTTCGATGAGATTTGCTTTCGCCGCCTGCACATGGGCCGTGACGCGTTTAGCGACGTCACGATAGCTCAGGGTATCTGAAATGTCATCGCTCTTGGCCGCGCGCTGCACATCGAAGGCCATATCCAGATCGATGATAATGGTCTGGATAATTCGTCGTTCCCATTCCCAAACACCGATTACACAATCGACCTTAAGACCATGGAGAAAGATAGTGTCCACAAGCACCCTGCCGGTAAAAATACTATCTAAGTTTATACTCTACTTCTCCATTTACCTGGCGTGAGTCATTCTCGATGCTTCTTATACTGCTGCCATTGGGAGGTTATTTGCTGGGTTCTGTGTCCAGTGCTGTTCTCGTATCGAAGCTGTTGGGTCTTCCTGACCCACGCCAGTCCGGATCAGGCAATCCGGGAGCGACCAATGTCCTTCGCCTGGGCAACAAATTGGCTGCTGCGCTGACTTTATTGGGGGATGTCCTTAAAGGTGTTCTCCCCGTACTGATCGCAAAATACCTAGACGCTGAGACAACTGGCATGGCACTCGCCGGATTGGGCGCATTCCTCGGCCACCTTTTTCCGGTCTTCTTTGGGTTCGCAGGTGGCAAAGGTGTTGCCACGTCTCTCGGCATTTTTCTCGCCTTGAACCCCCTGATTGCCGGCCTGCAAGTTGCACTATGGGCGGTGATGGCACTTATTTTTCGATACTCCTCGCTGGCCGCTTTGGCAGCCGCTTTCGCCACACCCGTCCTACTATCCTGGCGGATGAGTGATCCTGTTTTAACCGGGTTTGGCATGATCCTCGCGGCTCTCCTCGTCTTTCGACATCGCGCAAACATTGTACGATTGTGCCGCGGAACAGAATCAAGAATTGAACTCAAATCATGATCACGGATCCCACTGCGTGATATTTGGAGAGACCATCGATCTAACGCAACAGTCAGACTGCACCCAAACTGCTCAATGACCATCGCGGACGAACGGTAAAATCGAGGCTGTCTTTCGCCATACTTTTCAGACGCAGCCCACCAGCATAAGCAATCATGGCACCGTTGTCGGTGCACAGTTCCGGTCGCGGATAAAAAACCGAGATTGGGCGCGTCGTCGCAACATCCGCCATCCGTCGACGAAGTTCACTGTTAGCGCCCACCCCACCTGCGATCACCATTTGATCGTGCCCGGTAACCTCCAACGCACGACGACACTTAATCACTAGAGTATCAACAGCAGCGTCCTGGAAGGCCCAAGCCACATCCGCAACCAATTGATCATCCAGATCACCTTCCGCCACGGTATTGCGGGCATAGGTCTTCAACCCACTGAAACTAAAATCGAGGCCGGGTCGATCCGTCATCGGTCGTGGAAACCGAAATTGTCCTAGATTGCCATGTTCCGCCGCCTTTGCGATCGATGGACCTCCAGGGTATTCCAGACCAAGAAGTTTTGCGGTCTTATCAAAGGCTTCACCAATCGCATCGTCTAGGGTACTTCCCAGGATGTCGTAACGACCAACACCCGACACGTCGACCAGCATGGTGTGCCCACCCGAAACCAGCAAAGCAAGAAATGGGAACTCGGGTCGATTCGGTTCCAACATAGGAGAAAGCAAGTGCCCCTCCATATGATGAATATCAATAGCTGGCACATTCCATGCCCAGGCCAAGCTCCGCCCCAGTGATGCTCCAACCAGCAGCGCTCCTGCGAGGCCGGGCCCGGCTGTGTAGGCCACCCCGTTGATCTGTGCTGGCTTTACTTTCGCGCGTATCAGCACCTCCATAATCAACGGACGGAGGGTTTGTATGTGATCACGCGCAGCCAATTCCGGTACGATTCCGCCGTAGGGCTGATGCAATTCAACTTGGGATGCCAGCGCATGCGCCCGAAGACCCGCGTCAGTGTCATAGACCGCGACCCCCGTGTCATCACAGGACGTTTCAATGCCAAGAATGATCAATGCGCGTTATCCGAATCACCAGAATCGACTAAACGTTGGTATTGCATGATAGCCTCCCTTATCCATTCAGTGGTTTCTAGGGTGTGCTCTTTGGCCAAAAACAGGTAGAATCGCCGGCCCTAGTGTTATAAACCGTCGAAAGCGGGTGGCAAAATTCTATGCCCAATGTAAAAGTAAGGCGAGACGAACCATTCGACGTTAATTTGCGTCGATTCCGTCGTGCCTGTGAAAAAGCCGGCGTTTTCACCGAATCCCGCCGGCGTGAGTATTACGAGAAGCCCACCACCATCCGCAAACGCGATGGTGCGGCGGCCGTGAAAAGAGAAAAGAAACGCGCTGCTAAGCAGGACCCGCGACGGGTTCGCGCCTACTAACGCGCCAAGTCTAGAAGCGGTACTCTTGACCACACCTCCTGTGGCATTAAAAGAGTTGATCATGGCCGACATGCAATCGGCCATGCGGCAAAAAGACAGCACTCGCCTGAATGCGATCCGATTGTTGCGGGCCGCTCTGCAGCGCCGGGAAGTTGACGAACGCGAAACACTCGATGACGAAGGTGTACTTGGCATCATCCAGAAAATGATAAAGCAAAGTCGAGATGCCATAACTCAATTTGAGAATGGACAGCGACATGACCTGGTAGAAAAAGAGCTGTCATTGATCTCAGTGCTCCAACAATACCTCCCCCAGCAACTCAATGAGGCGGCAATTATCGAAGCCGTTGCCGCTACTATTTCAGATCTTGGCGCCGGCGGGTTGCGGGATATGGGGAAAGTCATGGGGCAACTCAAGGCGCAGCTTCAAGGGCGGGCAGACATGGGCCAAGTAAGTACATTGGTGAAGGAAAAACTCACGGGTTAATACCTCAGCTCATTAGAAAAACGTCCCCTCGCCATCATCTCCTCATCGTCTACCGACGAACGCAACACACAGGCTAACTGTTAGCAGGAGCAGCGCATTTGCCTGGTGCAAGGCAGCGAGGCTGATCGGAACGTGAAGCAACAGCGTAGCAATCCCTAAACCGATCTGCACTATCGCGGCGCAAGCCAGGACGCTAAGTAACCATCGGTAATAACCACGCGCACTGCGCCTCCAGGCAACCCCGACGAAGACCATCAATCCAAAGAAGCTCGCGATACCCAATACTCGGTGATTGAATTGCACCGTCGGAATGTTCTCAAAGAAATTTCTCCAGCCTGGTTCCATCACCCAATAGCCCGGAGGTAACCACTCGCCCGCCATTAAAGGAAAGGTATTAAATACGTATCCTGCCTTTAGTCCTGCTACAAAACCACCCGACAACACGGTAATTAGGACCACAGCGCACAGCAAAAACCCTGTCTGTCGATGCCAGGTTGCCACCCCTCGCATTGCGCCCAGGGGCCAATGATCGAGGACCAACCACCAAAGATAACTATAAAGAACAACAGCAAGGCCAAGATGGGCCGTCAACCGATAAGGGCTGACCCACGGCACATCAACAAGACCGCTTCGAACCATGTACCAACCCAATAGGCCCTGCATCCCCCCTAGAACAAATACCACCAGCAATCGTGGCACTAGCGAAGGACGAATCAGTCGACGCCACCACAGGAATAGAAATGGCACGATAAACGCGAGACCAATGATTCGCCCTAACAGGCGATGGGCGTATTCGAAGTAAAAAATGACCTGGAACCGCGCCAAGGTCATGTTGGTATTGACCTGCTGAAACTGCGGGGAACCCTGATAATTCTCGAATTCCTGTTGCCAGGCCAACGCAGACAGCGGGGGTATAACGCCCGACAATGGCTTCCAATTGACCATGGAAAGACCAGACCCTGTCAAACGAGTGACACCACCGAGCACGACCATCAGGAAAATCAAGACACAACAAGAGACCAGCCAGGTTAAGACGAGGCGGCGGGCTCTCACGGGGTCACTTGATCGCCTGTTTCCATCACGATCTACTGACATCACTCGATTGAAGAACATCATGGTTAACATGAACGGCTCGGTGGCTGTTTAGTTTAACGGTCTATCAGCAAGACCAAAAGTGGTAGGCGCCCAAAAGAAAGGTCGGTGCTACACTGACGTTTCTGGTGAGGAACAGACGATGAGTGGCAGATTACCGAGAGAATTCATCGATCAATTGCTAAGTCGTATTGATGTGGTTGAGATCGTCGATCGCTGTGTGCCACTGAAAAAAGCAGGGAAAGACTTCAAAGCCTGCTGCCCGTTTCACGACGAGAAAACCCCGTCATTCACTGTCAGCCCGTCAAAACAGTTCTATCATTGCTTTGGCTGTGGAGCGAGTGGGACCGCCATTACATTCGTGATGGAATTCAACCATCTCGGATTCCGGGAAGCCGTCGAAGATCTCGCCAACGCTGTGGGACTGTCCATACCCGACACCGGCCTCGAACACCAGGATAATGACACGCCGCGCTTGCTTGAACATCTCGAGGAAGCCAAGCAGTTTTATAAGCGACAACTTCGAAGCGCTCCAGGTGCTGAAGCGGCAATCGCCTATCTTAAAAAACGAGGAATCAGCGGCGAGGTCGCGGCCGAGTTCGAGATCGGTTATGCCCCAGACGACTGGCAAAGCCTCGCTGGTACCGCGGCTGGCGATTCTCAAAAACTCACTGAGATGACTCGCGCTGGACTTATCAGTCAACGGGAAACCGGAGGCCACTATGACCGGTTCCGCAGTCGCATCGTTTTCCCGATCAATGATCGGCGTGGACGAACAGTAGCCTTCGGCGGCCGTATCATTGGACAGGGTGAACCCAAATACCTGAATTCCGCGGAAAGCCCGGTCTTTAATAAAAGTGCGGAGCTGTATCATCTGCACCAAGCCCGCGCTGCCATAGCAAAACAGGACGAAGTACTGGTGGTGGAGGGCTACTTGGACGTAATCGCCCTAGTCCAGCATGGTGTTGGCAACACCGTCGCTACGCTCGGTACCGCAACAACGCCACTGCACTTGCAGCAGTTGTTTCGATTAACAAGCTCTGTGGTGTTTTGTTTTGACGGTGACCGTGCCGGTCGCACGGCCGCTTGGCGTGCGCTGCAGGTCGCCCTGTCGGAGTTACGCGACGGTCGTCAGGCAAGTTTTCTCTTCCTGCCAGAGGGAGAGGACCCTGATTCCCTGATCCGCGCACAAGGTCCGGACACCTTCCGTCTATTGGTAGACAAAGCCACCCCCTTACCCGACTTTCTGTTCGATAGTCTGGCTGGGGAAACCGATCTCTCCCGAATGGACGGTCGTGCCCGCCTGGCCGCTTTGGCAACACCACTCCTGGAAAAAATTCCCCAAGGCCCCCTCCTGGACTTGATGCAACAGCGCCTGACGGAGTTAAGCGGTGTGCGAACCGACCCAACCCGCCTCACCAATAAATCAGCACAGCACAAAACAACCCGCACACAGCCAGACAAACGACTCACACCCCTTGCAACAGCCATCAGCCTATTAATCCAACACCCACACCTTGCCAACGAGGGGTCGTTGCCCCCGCTCGACAAGGAAGGTGACGACGCCCGTGGACTGGATTTGCTCATGACCATCGACCAGCTGGCTCGATCAGAAACCAATCTAAGCACCGCAGGGGTGGTGGAACGATTTCGTGATGACAAAGATTTCTTAACACTCGAAAAACTCGCCGTGCATAACCATCATCTGGACGACAATCAGCTGGTAGAGTTTTATCGACAAACTCTGGCGACTCTAGAAGAACAACAGGTCAGCGCCCACATCACTGCTTTGCTCGCCAGATCGGACTCCCAAGAGGAGAGCGCAACTTACCGAGAGCGTCTGGCAAGCTTATTTAAACGACAACAATCTCTGCGCCACGTCCGCGAAAAACGTTAATCTTCTAGGTGGTTAGCGCTGTTTCATGTTAAACTTAGCTGTTCCCCCGCCTACTGCTCAACATCTGTGGTGAAGTCGAATTTATGGATACCCAAGCGCAACAACTCGAACTAAAGCGTCTCATTATCAAAGGTAAGGAACAAGGATTCCTTACCTTTCGGGAAATCAACGATCACCTGCCCGGCGACATGAATGACACCGATCAAATTGAAACAGTAGTCAACATGATCAACGACATGGGCATCGAGGTCTTCGATAAAGCGCCCGACCCTGACAGTCTGCTCCTTAAGACTGCAAACCCAGATGACGAAGAAGTCGTTGAAGAAGCCGAGGCGGTACTAACGACCGCTGTGGAAAGCGAGTTTGGACGAACGACTGATCCAGTTCGAATGTACATGCGGGAAATGGGCACAGTTGACCTGCTGAGTCGCCAAGACGAAATCGACATCGCGAAGCGGATCGAAGACGGCATTCGGCAAAGTGTTGCGGCCATCGCGTCAAGCCCAATCGTCATCGCCCAACTCCTCGAACTTGCGGATAAAGTCGACGCTGGCTCGATGAAATTAACTGATCTGTTGATTGGTTTCATCGACCCCAACGCAGTAGAGGAAGAGATCCCTACGCCACAACAGCAAAGCGCTACCAACGGAAACGCCGAAGCGACCGATACAACGCCCAAGGGACCGAGTCTGAAGGAATTTACGGAACACTTCATCCGAATAAGGCGCGGATACAAAAGTCTCGTCAATGCTCAGAAAAAATACGGCATGGGCAGCCCTCAGATGCAGCGCAATCAAAATAAGCTCGCCGCAGAATTAATGCGACTTCGTCTTGTACCAAAACAAATCGATTACCTGTCGGAGATCATGCGGGTCATTGTTTCAGACGTCCGCTCTCAGGAAAACATCGTTATTCATATCTGTATTCAACAAGCAAAAGTC
>JAKUQS010000060.1 GCA_022451485.1 Gammaproteobacteria bacterium | reverse complement strand
TGCTGCTGTGTTCTGCTGCAACGCTTCGGATGCACCAGTTGATCGAACAGAAACTGGTGCGGTCTGAACCGGTGTCGGCATTACCACATGAAATGGGCGGGCCTTAAGCTCCAACAGGGCGAGTTCGGCAAGCTGAACATTCACAGCACGCGACTGGGTCTCAGACAGGATTGCCACCTCCTCAGCTGGGATCACTTTGCACAGCTCGAATACGTCACGGAATGCATCAACCCATTTGCCTTCAATACGGTCAGTAAACATGCGCTTCTCCTTGCCCTATCAGGTTTCTGCTAACCTGAATCTTCATCCACGACAGCTGTACATTCCACTTCAACCTTGGCTCGATCCTCGACCAGGGCTGTGACTTCGACCGCGGTCATAGCGGGAAAATTCCGCCCGATAATCTCTCGGTAAGCCTGGCCAATCTCCTTGAGTCCCGCGATGTAAGCGGCCTTGTCGGTGACATACCACGTCATGCGAACGATATCCTCGGGCCCGGCCCCAGCGGCTTCCAGAACCGCGACAATATTTCGGAGTGCCTGTGCGGCCTGCTCCGCTATGTCATCAGAATTAAACCGCTCCTCACTATCCCAACCCACTTGTCCGGCGACATAGATCTGACGCCCCTGGGCGATAACAGCGTTCGAATAACCCTTGGGGCGATGCCAACCCTCAGGGAGTACTGTTCGGTTACCCATTATGCGCTCCTTCTTTCTGTGCCATTTCACGGAGACGGAAACGCTGAATCTTACCGGTCCCTGTTTTGGGTAGTTCATTCACGAATTCCACCTCACGCGGGTATTTGTATGGCGCGATCGTGTTCTTTACATGATTCTGGAGTTCAACAGCCAATTCTGTTTCCACATTAACATTGTCAGCACACACAACGAACGCTTTGATAATAGTACCGCGTTGTTCATGTTGCTTGCCGATTACCGCACACTCGGAAACCGCCGGATGTTTAAGCAATGCATTTTCCACTTCTGGTGCACCTATGTTGTAACCCGATGAAACAATCATGTCATCGGTCCTCGCTTCATACCAAATATAGCCGTCTTCATCCAGATAGGCGGCATCACCCGGCAGATTCCATCCATCACAGACATAACTCTTCTGGCGCTCATCAGCTAGATAGCGGCAGCCCGTAGGCCCCTTTACTGCCAGTCTACCCACCTGTCCAGTTGGTAACTCGGCACCATTATCATCGAGAATCGCAACACGGTATCCGGGCACCGCTATGCCGGTCGCACCGGGTTTCATATCTTCCTCGCGCGCGGTCACGAAGACGTGCAACATTTCGGTAGAGCCGAGCCCATCGATCAGCTTAACGCCGGTGGCCTGAAAAAAAGCATCAAAGGTAGCGGCTGGCAGATGTTCTCCAGCCGATACCGCCTTGCGCAAAGACGAAATATCATGCGTGGACAGTTCTGACAACATCGCGCGGTAAGCGGTGGGCGCTGTGAAACAGATCGTCGCACGGTAATGTTCTATAGCCTCAAGCAATACAGGGGGCGATACCTTTTCCAGTAGAAGCACCGCGGCGCCCACATCGAGCGGGAAAAGCGCCATACCTCCCAATCCAAACGTAAACGCCAGCGGCGGGCTGCCGCAAAAAATATCATCGGGCTCAGGCCTTAAGACCATGCGATTGAATCCATCGCAAACGGCCAGCAGGTCCCGGTGAAAATGCATCGTCCCTTTTGGCTGACCGGTTGTGCCAGAGGTAAAGGCAATCAGGCAAACATCATCTATCGCGCTGTCAAAAGGTGTGTAATCAGTCGGTTTCCCATCCATCAATGACTCAAGCCCGTCGGCTACTGTCGAATTAAAGTAACCAATCGTAGTCAGGTCTGGCGCACGGACCCGACAGACTTCGAGCTCGTCGCGCAGTTGCCAATCACACAATGCATGGGTAATGCGAGCCTTATTCAGTATGTCACTTAGCTCTGTAGACCGCAGCAGCGGCATAGTGCCTACCGCGATCCCACCCACCCGCATCACCGCTAGGTAGGCCGCCAGCATCATCGGGTTATTTGCAGAGCGCAGCAACACTCGATTTCCCGGGACCAAGGCGTAGTCTTCAACCAAAACATGTGCGATTCGGTTGACCTGCTGATAGAGCTGTTCGTAACTCCAGCGATCATTCGGCGTTATCAGTGCTGTTCGATCACCCTCACCTTTCTCGATCCATTGATCGAGAAACCGCGTGACGCAATTGAATCGATCAGGATAGTGGTACGCGCTGTGCGTCAGGTCGATCTCTGGCCACAACTCGATTGCCGGTAGATTTTCTCGAGCAAATGTATCGATAGTTTCCCCCATTCGCTTTATGATCTCTGTTGATCAACGTACGATAGGCAATAGCGGTAATGGGTCAAATCAAGGCGCTCCCAAGGTCTGACGGGCAATAATCAACTTCTGTATTTCGCTTGCACCTTCATAAACGCGCATGGCCCGTATATCCCGATATAACTCTTCGACCTTGCGACCTGTCCGAACACCCTGTCCGCCGTGTAGCTGCACCGCAGAATCAATAATACGCTGCGCTTCTTCGGTGGCGTACAACTTTGCCATGGATGCTTCCCTGGATATTCGTGAGGCTCCGCTGTCTTTGGTCCATGCGGCTCGATAAACCAGTAAAGCAGCCGCATCGACACCCGTTGCCATATCTGCAATTCGGGCCTGTGTCATCTGATAGCTGGCAAGTACCGTGTCACCGATTTTTCGTTCACCAACAAACCTGACTGTTTCACTCAAGGCACGTCGGGCCAGTCCCAGCGCCGCCGCACCGACAGTAGAACGAAAAATATCCAATGTCGCCATAGCCACCTTAAACCCCTCGCCGGGCGCACCAACTCTCAGTTCGGCCGGTACCCGGACCGAATTAAATTCCAAGGTCGCCAGTGGATGGGGTGCAATAGTCTCAATCCTTTCGGTGATGGATAACCCGGGACTATCCGACGGCACGATAAAAGCGGATAGTCCTCTAGTTCCGGATTCCTCATCGGTACGCGCGAATACGACATAGTGATCCGCAATACCGCCGTTGGATATCCAGGTCTTGCAGCCATCAATCAGGTAATCGTTACCATCTGTCTTTGCCGTGGTCGTAATTGATGCGACGTCAGAGCCGGCTTCGGGTTCGGACAGAGCAAACGCAGGAAGCGTCTGCCCACTCGCGGCACCTGGAAGAAACTGTTTTTTCTGAGCAGTCGTTCCGAACAATGATATCGGACCGGAACCCAAGCCTTGCATGGCAAATGCAAAATCAGCCAATCCGGAGAACCGTGCCAACGTTTCACGGATCACACACAGCGATCGTACATCGAACGGCGAATCATCTTCGGCCACCGCCTGACGACAAATTCCTGCATCACCCAATTTACGAACCAGATTGACACAGGTGTCATCCAACCCGTCACTCGTTTCAATTATCTGGTCGACGTGCGCTGCCGCCCATAGCTCCACACTTTCTGCCAGCACCCGATGCTTATCGTCAAAAAAAGGCCAGTCGAGATAACTTGTATCTGGCATCTCAGTTACCTTCAAAGACCGGTGTGCGTTTGGCAGCAAAGGCTTCGAAGGCGCGGTTAAAGTCTTTAGTGGTCATACATTCAGCCTGGGCACGTGCCTCCGAATCGATAGCCTCATCGACGGACATACTCCATTCTGCGTGCAATTGTCTTTTGGTTACGGCGTGCGCATAGCTAGGTCCTTGTGCCAACGAAAGTGCCAACGCCTGAGAGGCATCCAGAACTGACTCCGGTGTTTCGATTCGATTAAAAAACCCCCATCGCTCACCTTCATCGGCATCCATAAAACGACCTGTGTAGAGCAATTCTGAGGCTCGACCATGTCCGATAATACGGGGAAGGATTGCGCACGCACCCATGTCACAACCTGCCAGTCCGACCCGGACAAACAAGAATGCAGTGCGCGTCCTGGCAGTTCCGAGTCGGATGTCAGAAGCCATCGCCAGTATTGCGCCTGCACCAGCACAAATGCCATCCACCGCAGCCACAATTGGCTGTGGACAGTGACGCATCGCCTTAACCACGTCACCCGTCATCTGCGTAAATTGTTCGAGACCGGCCTCATCACGTTTAGTCAGTGGTTCAATGATTTCAAAGACGTCACCGCCTGAACAGAAATTTCCTCCAGCACCGGTAATCACAACGGACCTGATCTGATCACAATCATTTAGCTCTTCAAAGACATCGCGAAGTTCGGCGTAGGATTCAAATGTCAGTGGATTTTTTCGCTCTGGACGATTTAACGTAATTGTCGCGACCTGGTTAGTGACCTGCCAATCGAAATGCTGGGACTTATAATCAGTCATGTTAGTCATTTTCAATCCTCCTGCTGCTCATTCAATTTTTTTTCAAGAGACTGCTTCAACTGCCCAAGCGTCTGATTGAGATCCCGCATCTGGTCCGGGCCCAAGTCTTCAAATAGCTCACCTATCCATTTTTCGTGTTCGAGCGCGACTTGAATAAAACGTTCATACCCATCATCAGTCAGAACAATAATCTGCACGCGCCGATCGGACGAATCCTGTTCTCTTTTTACTAGACCATCTGCAACCAACCTATCCGTCAGACCAGTGACGTTGCCACCGGACACCATTAGTCGACGACTGAGTTCAGTCATATTCATCCGACGATCTGGTTCCCGATAGAGTTGTGAAAGATAGTCAAATCTCGGCAGTGTCATACCATGATCGCCGTACAGACGTGTACGAACGACTCTCTCGACCGAACCTACACATGCCCAAAGACGCAACCAAGCCCTAAGAGCCGATTTCCGGCCGGTTTCGCTATGGCTGATAGTGGCGGAAACATCCGAAGTTTGGGATTGAGCTTTCATAAAGCCGTCTCACCACCATCAACAGGAAGTGCCTGACCGTTGACTGAACTGGCTGCTGAGGAGCACAGCCACATCACGCAGTCCGCCACTTCTGACGGCTGGATCAAACGACCTTGAGGATTCATCCTGGTTAGATCCGCACGAGTTTCATCTCGGTTGCGGCCTGTCTTCCTCACAATGGTGTCAATCGACCTCGACAACATGGGTGTTTCAGTAAACCCAGGACATACCGCATTAACTGTGATACCACTCCCTGCCAGTTCAACAGCCAGGGCACGAGTAAATCCGATCGCCCCGTGTTTGGCTGCACAATAGCCGACGACATAGGGATAGCCCTTCAAGCCTGCCGTGCTGGCGATAGTGACAATCCTACCGCTGGCCAATTTCTTCATCTGTGGTAGGACACATCTTGTAGTGTTGAAAATGCCGTTCAGATTGACATCAATCATCTCGTCCCAGCGATCAGGCTCGCCGCCAGCGAATGATTCACTAACAGCATTGCCAGCATTGTTAACCAAAATATCAATCGGCCCACCCTGATTAACAAGCTGCTCAATCGCGACGGCGACACCAGGTCGGTCTGTAACATCGGCGACAGCGATCTGTGATTTATGGTCAAGTGACTGGGCGACAGATGCCAGTGTTGTGTGCGTTCTGCCCATTAATGACACACAGGCACCGGCACTGGACAACGCACGGGCGACCTGTTCGCCGATTCCGCTGCCCGCACCAGTAACCAGTGCATGAGCATTGCTTAGGTCAACCATATATTCGTTACTGGTCATTAAATCTGTCGCAGTAACTGCCCTGTTCGATCCAGATTCCGATGTTGCTGATCCCGCCCAGCTAAGTATTGTGGGGGCCAAGCTTGTGAATCATAGTTCAGCTCAGCTGCGGCACGTAGCGTCCAGAACGGATCAGACAAATGGGGTCGAGCAAGCGCCACCAGATCAGCTCGACCTGATGCCAGAATTGAATTGACGTGGTCGGCTTCAAATATATTTCCAACCGCCAAGGTTGCTACACCAATTTCATTGCGAATTCTGTCGGCAAAAGGTACTTGATACATCCGCCCATAGACCGGATCGGCGTGCGTGCTGGTCTGGCCGGTCGACACGTCAACCAGATCAACACCTTCGTTCTTAAATGCCTGCGCAACGGCGACGCCTTCCGCATCAGTCAGCCCGTCCTCATGCCAATCCGTCACCGAAAGCCGCACGGACATAGGTCGTGCCTGCGGCCACACACGCCGGACCTCACGAAACACTTCTAAAGGAAAGCGTATACGATTATGTAAAGATCCACCGTATTCGTCCGTACGTTGATTCGTCAAAGGTGAGATGAAACTGGACAGCAAGTAGCCGTGAGCAGCGTGAAGCTCAATCATGTCAAATCCAGCGTCAGCACCGCGCTTTGCCGCAGCCGAGAATTCGCTCACGACCTGGTCCATATCAGCCCGACTTGCAGATCGGGGTACCTGATTGTCAGCAGACCAGGCTATATCCGAGGCGGCCAACAAGCCCCAGTTATCTGTCTCAAGTGGTACGTCCATCCCTTCCCAACCCAATCTTGTCGAACCCTTGGGCCCTGCGTGTCCCAACTGCAGGCACACCTTAGCCTGAGAATGTTCGTGCACAAAAGAAACAATTCGTTGCCAGCTCGCGCACTGTTCGTCGTTCCATATACCAGCACATCCCGGGGTTATCCGGCCTGCTGGAGACACCACAGTCATTTCCGAAAAAATCAGTCCAGCACCACCCAATGCGCGCGTACCCAGGTGAACCAAATGAAAGTCACTGGGTACTCCTTCCACCGCCGAATACATAGCCATGGGTGATACCACCACCCGATTCGCCAGATGCATATCCCGCAAACTAAAAGGTGTAAACATCGGTGGTAATACGACCGCCGAACCGACTCGACCCGCCTGTTGTGAAAACCAACTCTCGATATGATCTAGATAGACACGATCCCGTTGACGAAGGCCTTCATGACTCACACGCTGACTTCGTGTCAGCAAGGAATAGGCGAATTGCTCTGGTGGTAATGCAGCATAGCGATCTACATTTTCGAACCATTCCGTAGAGTTACGGGCTGCAGACTGTATTTTGAGTACTTCTATTTTACGTTCTGACTCATATTGCTCGAGTACCTTGGGGATTGGGCGATCATCCGACTCATTCAAAAGATGGGCCAATGCGATCGCATCTTCCATCGCTAGCTTAGTGCCCGACCCAATGGAAAAATGTGCTGTGTGTGCCGCGTCGCCCATCAGAACAATATTGTCTTTGACCCAGTTCCTATTTGAGACTCGCTTGAAACAAAGCCAAGCCGCAGAACCCTGGAGATGTGCCGAGCGGGACATCAACGACTGGCCATCAAGAAACTCGTCGAACAATGTTTCAACAAATGAAATGCTTTCGCCTTCTGTCATGCAATCGAGTCCAGCCCGGCGCCAACAATCTTGTGAAGTTTCAACAATGAACGTCGAAGTATTGGCATCAAAACGGTACGCATGCGCCTGAAACCATCCCCATTTGGACTCAACGAACAGAAACGAGAACGCATCGAATACCTTATGCGTGCCTAACCAGATAAATCGATTCTTTCGTTCATCGATCTGTGGCTTGAAATGATTTGCGAATTCCTGGCGGATGATACTGTTGACTCCATCCGTTGCGACGATTAGATCTGCTTCGTCTAGTTCGCTTGCACCCTTGATTTCGCGTCCCGTCTCGAGAACGACACCCAGGTCCGTACACCGGTTCTGGAGTATTTGTAGTAATTTAAGGCGCGATATGCCGCAAAATCCATGACCACTCGAACGGATAATCCGATCCCCAAACTGAATCTCTATGTCATCCCAATGAGCAAATGACTGCAAGATACTTGCCTGAGATTCGGGATCTACCTCACTAAAATGGCTGAGCGTCTGATCAGAAAAAACGACACCCCATCCAAAAGTATCGTCTGCAGCGTTGCGTTCGTAGACAGTGACCTCATGACGAGGCTGCTGCTTCTTCATCAGTAACGCAAAATAAAGCCCGGCTGGACCACCACCGACACAGGAAATTTTCAATGGTCGTTGGAATGATGTTGCCACAGTAGGTGTAAGGTCGTGACTCAAGTTAGGCAATATACTTTAATTATAAACATTATGGGTATATAGTAAATAGACCGCGGAACCGATTAACGTTACTCAACCCAATGTGGAAGCCGCCAGAACGAATTCGTTACCGTACCCAGCCCGGTAAATGGCCATCTGCAGCCGTTGCAGGTGCATCAAAGCTTTTTATGCCGTTGGACTATCAGGCACTCTCACTATCGGCACGGACCTGGGTCCCGGCGATGGTCCCCTGGCGCGCAACTGAAACTGGATTTGTTACTCCCGACAATCTAGATTGGTATGAGCGATTCGCATACGGACAACCTGGTGCCCTGGTTGTCGAAGCCACAGGTATCCGCGACATTGCATCCGGTCCGCTGCTACGCATTAGTGATGATCGCTTTATTCCGGGGTTGCAGACACTGGTAGAGAGAGTCCGTGCGGCCAGCAACGGACAAACCCGGCTGCTGATCCAACTAATCGATTTTCTTACTGTTAGGCGACGGCCGGAACCTGGTAAGTTTTTTGCACGTCACCTGAAAATCACAGACCAGCATCGCGATGCATTACAGGCAACTGACCAGTCAGATGAGCAAGTTCGCAAAGCTCTAACTGATCTTGGACCGGAAGAACTCAAGAGAATCCTCAGCCCAAGAGAATTCGAATCGTTGTGTTATGGATATAGAGAGAAGGTTACCGATACACATATCCCGCACATAGCCGAACTTACAGAATCTCTACCCACTCTCTTTGCCGACGCTGCACGACGCGCACAAATCGCCGGGTTTGATGGTGTGGAACTCCACTACGCGCATGCCTACACCATGGCATCATTTTTGTCGGCAACCAACAATCGCGAGGATGGTTATGGCGGATCTACAGAGAACCGCATTCGGCTGCCGTTAGAGGTCTACACTACTGTTCGGGAGGCCGTTGGTAAAAATTTCGTCGTCGGTTGTCGATTTCTGACGGAGGACTGTATTGAAAACGGATCGACTACAAACGACAGCAGTTATTTTGCGCAGCAGTTTGCAGCCGCTGGGATGGATTTTGTCTCAACCTCTCGTGGTGGCAAGTTCGATGATGCCAAACAACCGATCATCGGCGATGCAGCATATCCGTATACAGGCCCAAGTGGTTACGAATGCATACCAGGCTACCTCTCGGATGCCTTCGGACCTTTCGGCCGCAATTTTGCCGCGACTGCCGAAGTCAGGGCTGCCGTTCGAAGCAAAGGGTTCAATACTCCGGTTGTCGTTACCGGCGGAATTCACGATTTTCAGCAGGCACAAAGCCTGCTCGAATCCGGCACTGCAGACGTAATCGGACTGGCCCGACAGTCACTGGCGGATCCTGATTGGTTCCTCAAACTCCGGACGGGGTGCGGCGATGATATTAGAGTCTGTGAATACACCAACTACTGTGAAGGCCTAGATCGAAAGCATAAACAAGTGACCTGCCAACTGTGGGACCGATCTGAACTTGACGAGCCAGGCATTACACGTTCGCGAGATAACCGCCGCCGCCTGGTTGCACCGCACTGGCAATCAGACTAACCAAGCGCGTCTTCTACGTAGCGCTATACTATTTATCAGCAAACAAACTGTGGGTAGCACTCTCATGATCTCGGCTAATCTTAACGGCAAGTGTGTTCTAGTAACTGGTGGTCTATCCGGTATTGGCCTTGCTACGGTAAAGACCTTTGCAGCCTGTGGTGCACGGGTGGCTGTTAACCACCTACCGAATGACCCAGCGACCGATCAGGTGCTGGCCGACCTCGAGCAGGATGGGCACCTCATTGTCAGCGCACCCGGCGACGTTTCGGATCCTGATCAAACTGAACCCATGGTAGAACAGGCGATCAAAAAGCTCGGAAGCCTGGATGTTCTGATCAATAATGCCGGTACCTCGAATACCAGAACACCCATCGCTTTCGATGATCTGGATGCAATGTCGGAGGCATTCTGGACAAAAATTATGCAGACTAACCTGATCGGCGCATTTCGATGCGCCCGCGCAGCGTCTTCAGCTCTCAGGCTAGCAGAAGGAGTCATCGTCAACACGGCTTCTGTCGCAGGTCTCGGTGTGCCGGGCAGCAGCATAGCCTACGGCGCAAGCAAAGCAGGTCTGATCAACCTGACCCGGTCTCTTGCCCATGCGCTGGCACCCGAAGTACGGGTCAATGCCGTCGCACCTGGATTGGTACGCACACCCTGGACTGACCCCTGGCCCGATGAACGCAAAGCCCAGACAATTGACAACTGTCTGCTCGACCGAATGGTTGAACCCGAGGAGATTGCAGCGACCATGTTATTCCTTGCCTGTAATCCAGCGATCACCGGTCAGACAGTGGCAGTTGATTGTGGACGCACGAGCTAGGTTGTAACCAACTCACAATCTTCAGCCCAATCAAAAACCATAGCTTAGTTCTAACCAGACCCGAATCTGAAATCTACAATGTCGTTTACCCTCATCACTAACGGCAGGGTTCTGGATATTGAGACATCGACTGCGCCCGCAGCTGATATTTTAATAAACCAAGGTACGATCGAGACCGTCGCGCCACCAGGGATCACCGTACCCGAAGACGCTAGAGTTATTGATGCTGCGGATCGGCTGATAATTCCGGGCCTGATTAATAGCCACACCCATGGACATGGCAGCCTTTATAAAGGTGGGGGCGACCGGTGGACTCTTGAGTTACTACTGAACGCCGGACCTTGGCTGACGGGTGAACGGACTCTAGATCACAAGTACCTCGCAGCATCGTTGGCGGCAGCCGAAATGTTGTCTAAAGGATGCACGGCTGTCTATGACCTATACGTGGAAATACCTGCGCCCACTGTGGAGGGTATGCGTGCTGTCGGGCAGGCATATCACGATGCCGGCATACGTGCCGTCGTAGCGCCGATGATTGCCGATCGGACATTTTTTCAAGCCATCCCTGATCTTGTCGATGCCCTACCTGAAGCACTTCGCCAGCGTATACAAAACACCAAAATGACGCCGGCTGCGTCGACTTTCGATATTTGTCGACGTTTGTTGGACAACTGGACCTTCGACCGACGTCGTATCACACCGGCCTTAGGACCCACTATCCCGCTGCACTGCAGCGATGATTTTCTTACCACTGCCCACAATCTAGCCCTTGAGTACGACGTCGGACTTCATATGCATCTGGCCGAATCAAAGATCCAGGCACTCTCAGGCGTCCGTCATTACGGCAAGTCGCTGACTGCACATCTGGACTCACTGGGATTTCTTGGTCCTCACTTCACGGCTGCCCATGCAATCTGGCTGGACCACGACGACATCACTCGGCTCGCGAATTCCGGTGCATCAGTTGCACACAACCCGGGCAGCAACATGCGACTGGGCTCAGGCATTGCGCCAATCCGTGAAATGCTAGACGCTGGTCTTAATGTCGGAATCGGTACAGATGGTGCACACTGCGCAGACAACCAGAATATGTTCGAAGCGATGCGGCTCACTTCATTTGCTTCGCGACTACGCAGTCATGACTACGACAACTGGCTATGTACCGAGGAAGTGGCTGCGTTGGCCACAACAGGCAGCGCTCGTGCTCTCGGCATGGGAGACAAAATTGGCAAAGTGGCCCCAGGCTTCGAAGCGGACCTGGTATTACTTGATCTCAATCACCTCAACTGGCTGCCCATAAACGACCCCGTTAACCAGTTGATTCATACCGAAGACGCAACCGCTGTCCACACTGTCATAGTGGGCGGCGATGTAGTTGTCCGTGATGGTCAGCTGTTGTCAATTGATGTGGCCAAACTAAAAAGTGATGCCCAGGAAGCCATCGCCTTCCTCGACGAGGAGAACCGAGAGACCAGAGCGCTGGCAGAACAGCTCGAGCGGCACGTTGGCAAATTCTGTAGCGGTCTTGCTCGTTCCCCACATCATGTACACGCAATGGCGGAATCTAGTTTAACTTGATGAAACCATTTTCCTCTTTATCGAACTCCTGATCTTCACCCGCTGACTGTTACGTTAGAACACTGGGCTGATGACCAGGTCAGTCGTCAACTACCCGGCTGACTTCGACCAGTGTTGTATGTGCAGTACTTCCCTGCCCTAATTGTGATGTACCTAAATCGCGAGTCAGTACATTGGGGTTACCATGGCGATCGGTACCATCACTCTGGGGATCATGCCAGGCACCGGTCGAGAGGGAAACCACACCCTGACGAATCTCTGTGCTAACGCTCGCTCGAGCCAAGCAAGCTCCTCGCTCATTAAAAATTCGGATGACATCACCAGTTACAAAACCACGTTGCTGAGCATCCGTAGCGCTGATTGTTACTGTCGCAGGACTAGCACCCGGTCGATCTGCGATTGCGCATTCGAGCTGACTGTGAAGTTTGTCGCTAGGTTGTGGTGATACCAAATGAAGTGGAAATTTCTCCGTTGATACAGCACCGAGCCATTCATCCGGTGCACGCCATACAGGGTGACCTGGGCAATCATCATAACCAAAGCTATCT